>NZ_LMDO01000001.1:0-775511 GCF_001425105.1 Pseudomonas sp. Root401
TGTGGGAGATTCTATGTTGCAGGGCAACCCTGCAACATAGGCTTCGGCTGGTATTCGCTCTGATTTTTCATCAAGGCAAATGCCACCCGGCAGAGCTTGCGAGCAAGCACCACCAATGCCTGGGTTTTTGAGAAGCCTCTGACCAGGTACGACTCATAAAACGGTTTCCATCTAGGCGAGCGACATGCCGTCATTGCAGCGATATGAGCTAATCGGCGTATTTCTGGATCCCCCTTTTTGCTCAGGTATCGGGGACCATTCTTTTTTCCAGAATCATCGACCCGCAGGTCCATCCCTAAAAACGCGATAAATGCATCACTGTCCGCAAAATCACCTCGCATAAAACTCGTCGCCAACCCAGTTGCGACCAGTTCACCAACGCCTTCGATGGCTTTGCAGCGGTCGATATTCGCCTCAATTCCCGACTCTTTGCTAACTTTTTGTAGCAACTTCTGGATGGCCTGAATCGCCTCTTTGAACGCTTTTTGCTGAGCAATCAGCGCTTTTTTTAACAAGGGTTCGTCGGCCCAGCTCAACATAAGACCGGCGTGATTCTTGACCAGCGTCGCGCGCCGATGAAGCAGGCTTTTTAATGTCGTGTAAGCCTTCGGTGGCGGGTTCCAGAGCCGCAGCTCGTGCTGTTCATTGGTCAAATACCGCGCCAGAAGACGGGCATCACAAGGATCGTTCTTAGCTCTTTGGCCGATGCCGCGACGATAGTTGCTCACCCGGTAAGCATCCACGACATAGACCTGATGACCCATCGCGTGAGCCAGCTCGACGGTATCCAGGTGATAGATATTGGTGGCTTCAACGGCAAGAGCGCTTTGGGTGGGCAACGTTTTTAGCCAGCGCTTGAGGGCTGTTCGATCATTCTTGATAGTGTCGATGGCTTGCAGATCAGAGCGATAAACAACAATTTCGGCCTTGGCTATATCGATACCAACAACCGTCTGCGAGGTAAGGATTGTCATGACGAATCCTCGGAGCTAGGGTTTAGGTGCTTGTCGGGGGTCTACCTTTGCGCTGGCTTGTCTCTATCGTCGGTTTACCGATGAATTCCTTATTGGCGCTTTGGGTAGAAAGGGCGGGACGAGAAGTCTCCCACGGTCCGTACTGGCTAGAGTCGGAATCGAGCTTTTAGTCCCGCCCACCCCTTCAAGTCTAAACATACAAGCGAGCNAAGGGCGGGACGAGAAGTCTCCCACGGTCCGTACTGGCTAGAGTCGGAATCGAGCTTTTAGTCCCGCCCACCCCTTCAAGTCTAAACATACAAGCGAGCYTGCTCGCGATGGCGGTTAGTCAGTTTCAGAAATGCTGGCTGACCCACCCCTATCGCGAGCAGGCTCGCTCCTACAAGTTTTTTCGATGTCAGGGAGTCCGCGACCAGCTGTTAAGATGCCGGCCTATTTCCCCACGGGCCTGCTGCCATGCTGCTTCCCGCCCTCGATTGGCATCCCCAACCCCGACTCGAACCCCTTCACCTGGACTGGCTCGCCCGTGCCGGTGTTGAAGTGGCGGTGTTGCGCCTGGACCGGATCGATCCACTGATCAGCGGCAACAAGTGGTTCAAGCTGGTCCAT
Source organism: Pseudomonas sp. Root401 (assembly GCF_001425105.1). Taxonomy (NCBI): domain Bacteria; kingdom Pseudomonadati; phylum Pseudomonadota; class Gammaproteobacteria; order Pseudomonadales; family Pseudomonadaceae; genus Pseudomonas; species Pseudomonas sp. Root401. The sequence goes on from NZ_LMDO01000001.1 coordinate 1,584, forward strand.
CATTTGCGCGCCGCCCATGAGGCCGGTGCCGAGGGGGTCATGAGCCTGGGCGGGGCCTATTCCAACCATTTGCATGCGTTGGCGGCGGCGGGCAAGCGCTTCGGGTTTCCCACGGCGGGGCTGTTGCGTGGTCATCCCCAGGACACGCCGACGGTGCGCGACCTGAAAGCGTTTGGCATGGACCTGCACTGGTTGGGATATGGCGGGTACCGAGAGCGACATGCGCCGGGTTTCTGGGCGCCGTGGCAGATCCGCTATCCATATTTGCATCCGGTGCCCGAGGGCGGTTCAGGATTACCCGGCGCGCAAGGCTGCCAGGTATGGGTGGCCAATGTCCGTGAACAACTGGCGACGTTGGGATGGGCGGATTATCACGGCTGGTGGCTGGCCTGCGGCACCGGTACGTCGTTGGCCGGGCTGGTGCTGGCCGAAGCGGGACAGCGCCCGGTCTATGGTGTGCTGGCGGTGCCCCAGGACCATGGCGTGGCGCAGCAAGTCGAAAACATCGTGGCAGAGGCAGGTCTTTGCCGTGCGCTTTATGAATTGTCTGACGGCAGCCGTGGCGGTTTCGCCCGGGTCGATGCCGAGCTCGCCGAGTTCATCGAAACCACGGCGGCCATCGAACTGGAGCCGTTGTACACCGGCAAAGCCTTGATGTTGCTTAGAGCACGGGTCGAGGTCGGAGGGTTTGCCCCAGGCACCCGTTTGATTTTCGTCCACACCGGCGGTTTGCAAGGCCGCCGAGGGTTCGAGTAACGGCGATCAGGCGCGTTTGGGCATCATCCGCAACAGCGTGTTGTCCCGTACCACATAGTGGTGGTACAGCCCCGCCAAGGCATGCAAGCCAATCAACCAATAGCCGATAGTGCCGCCCAGCACATGCCAGCCTTCCAGTTGCTTGGCAAACTCCTTGTCCTGATCGATGAGCAAGGGCAGATCGAAACCGTAGAACATCACCTGATGCCCCTCGGCGCTGGTGATCAGCCAGCCCAGCAGCGGCATGGCGATCATGAACAGGTACAGCGCCCAGTGCATCAGGCGAGCGAGGAAGGTTTGCCACACAGGCGAGGCCGGGAAAGTCGCCGGTGTCTTACCCATGCTGCGGGCGAACAGGCGCAGCCAGACCAGCAGGAACACTGTCAGGCCGAGCATGAAGTGCGCTTCCTTGATCAGGGTCCGGCCGCCACTGCCCTTGGGGAAAATCCCTCGGAACTCGATGCAGGCATAAACCACGGCCAGCAGAACCAGCATCAACCAATGCAAGGTTACCGTGACGGTACTGTAGCGGCTTTCTGAGCTTTTCCAGGGCATTGCAGGTATCTCCAACGATCAGGGTATAGCGCCGTCTAGAGCGGCGTTGTCTATTTACTGTAAGCCCGTTTCGTTGAATTGGCATGAGCCAGATCAGTTTTGCCGGCATGAAAGTACAGAGTTGAGTCAGGGCGTGAAGTCCGGCGGATTCAGCAGCCAGTCCAACAGCAGCCCCGCATCATGATTGCCATGGGGCGGTTTCGGGGGCATGGCGGTATGGCCTGCGCCGGTATCGACAGCCCCCGGGCACAGCACTGGTCGATCAGGGTCGCCATCGAGAAAACTCACCAGCACTTCGCTGCCGACCATCAGGTTGGGGCTGCCATCGCGCGTCAGCCGAGACACGGGCAGCGTGATACCGTCCTGGTCCGGCGCCCATAGGCTGACACACACCTGGCCACGTTCATCGGGGTTGGCCGACTGGCCGGCGCGGCCGAGTACATGGGCCAGGTGGTACCCGGGGATGCAAGGCTTGGGATGCTTGAGGGCCGGCCTGAACGCGGTGGACCAGGGAATGGCAGTGAACCGGTTGCGGTAGTCACGGGACGACGGTGCGACGGGCAGGTCCGGTTCCAGGATCGAAAACTGCCGTCCGCGGTGCTGGACCTCGGTGATCAGCCATTGATCGTTGAAGGTTGCAACCGGGTGTTCGCAGATCTGCACGATGTTGCCACCGTGCAGGGCCGGTTGGGTACTGTGGCCATGGATTTCCCGTTGCCGGCAGCGCAGCCGTTCAAGGTGACGGCGACCGACCTGGTAGCGGTGAGCCAAGGCCGGGTTGTCGCGCATGGCTTTGTGATCGATCCGCTCAAGAGGTTGATTCGCCGCCGAGGCCTCGGCTTCGGGCGGGGCCCGGTCACTGAACCCGACGGGCAGGCCAGGCATCATCGGATGGTGACGCAAATACAAGCGTTTGGCGGCCGGTAGCTGGCTGTCGTTCGGACGCAGGGGCAGTTCGACGGGGCGCGCGGGAAAGCTCTTCGGGTCTTCGGCAAACACCAGGGCATGACCCTGGGGAGCGTGTTCGAAGTGGTAATGAATGCCTTCTTCCTCGCACAGCCTTTGCAGGAGGGTCAGGTCGCTTTCGTCGTACTGGATGCAAAACGGGCGACATGGATACTGCCCATGAGGCAGTTCGAAACGGTAACTGTCGACGGGTAGCGCGTGTTCTTCCAGCAGCCGTTGCAGCACCTGCACCACGCTGAGCCGATGGAAAACCCGGCGCCGCGGGCCTTGTTCCAGTTGCTGGAGGTGGGGGACCAACGTCAGGCGATAGCCGACGCGCCGCGGCGCCAGGGTACTCAGGCTCACACTGTGGACAATCCCATGGACGCCCGATTCGCCGTCAAGGCGCAGGAAAGCCGGACGCCCCAAGATCAGCTCAGGATCTATCGGCGGGGCCAGGCCGATCAGTTCGAGGTCAAAGCGGTATGGCTGGTTGAGGGCTTCGCGGCCATTGAACCGCAAGACTTGCAGTTGCAAGTCGCTTTGCGTGAGCGTCAGGCTGAAGGGACTTTCCGTGTCGTTGCGCATCGCAGCTCCTACTGGCGGGAAGAGAGGCGCAGAGGGTACGAAACTGCGGGGGGAAACGGTGCTTGTGAGTCGCTATTTCAGAAATGCCCTACAACACGCTGTGAAAATGTCGATCCGGCAGGGTGAATTTTTTGGTCGATCAGCCGGTTTAGGCCGTATAAACTTGCGCCACAGCGCCGGCCGGCAGATGTCTCGGCGCGTCAGACAAGAGAGTGAGTAATGGGCGCACAGTGGAAGGTTAAACACAAAGAAGCGGCTGCCAACGCCAAGGGCAAGATCTTCGGCAAATTGGTGAAGGAAATCACCATTGCCGCGCGCAACGGCGCTGATACCGCTACCAACGCGCATTTGCGACTGGTGGTCGAACAGGCGAAAAAGGCCTCGATGCCCCGCGAGACCCTGGAACGTGCGATCAAGAAAGGTTCTGGCCAGCTCGGTGAAACCGTGCAATACCACCGCGTCACCTACGAAGGGTTCGCGCCGCACCAGGTACCGCTGATCGTTGAATGCGTGACCGATAACATCAACCGTACCGTTGCCGAAATTCGCGTCGCGTTCCGCAAGGGCCAACTCGGCGCCTCGGGTTCGGTGGCGTGGGACTTCAACCATGTCGGCATGATCGAAGCCGCACCGGACAGCCCGGACGCCGATCCGGAAATGGCCGCCATCGAGGCCGGCGCCCAGGATTTCGAACCGGGCGAAGAGGGCGCGACCTTGTTCCTCACCGATCCTGCCGACCTCGATGCCGTCCAGAAGGCCTTGCCGGAGCAGGGCTTCACCGTGTTGTCGGCCAAGCTGGGCTACCAGCCGAAAAACCCGGTCAGTGGCCTGACCGACGAGCAGATGGCTGAAGTCGAAGCCTTCCTCGAAGGCCTCGACAACCACGATGACGTGCAGGACATGTTTGTCGGGTTGGCGGGTTAAGCACTACCCCCTGTGGCGAGGGAGCTTGCTCCCGCTCGGCGGCGCGTAGGAGCTGTGTAGGAGCTGTATAGGAGCTGTGTAGGAGCTGTCGAGTGCAACGAGGCTGCGATCTTTCCCCAGACACTTGAGTCTCAAGCGAAAGATCAAGATCAAAAGATCGCAGGCTTCGCCAGCTCCTACAGGGCCCAGCGGGAGCAAGCTCCCTCGCCATGGTCGCGCAGTAAACCTTCAATCTCATCAAACCCCGGCCGCGCCAGTACATCCGACTGACAGCAACGCGCCTCCAAAGCCTGCAGCCACGCAAGATCCTGCGCACCGAGCCCCGGTTCGATCCGCGCCAGCAATTCCCCCAGCAAAATCCCGAAGGCCCGCACTTCGATGCGTTGCAGCGCGCGGGTTTGCAGGTTGTCCGTGGTGGCGTGAAACGACGCCGCGCCAAAATCCCCCAACAGGCAATCGCCCTGGTCATCGCACAGAATATTGTGCCCGTAGAGATCCCCGTGGGTGATGCCCTGGCGGTGCAGGTGCGCCGCCACCGAGGCGATGCCGTGGGCAATGCGCAGGGCCGCCGGAGCGCTCAGGCGCAGTTCATCGGCATAGACGTCGCGGCTGCACGACGCCAGGCTCGGCAGCCCGGCGAGGTTACGGTAGCTGGGTTCGATCAGCGCCATCACCAGCCCGGCCTGTTGGTCGGGGTGCCCGGCAACCTGGCCCAACACCTCAATCAGGTTCGGGTGTCGACCGGCCGTGATGCAGGCATGCATCTCATGCAGGGGCGAGCCGTCGCTGGTCATCTGGCCTTTGTACAGCTTCACGGCGACCTTTCGTGCCACCTGGCCGGGCGCCTGCCAGAGCGCTTGATGAATCACCCCCGACGCACCTTCGCCCAGTTGTTGCTGCAGTTCCAGGTGCGACCAGTCGATAGGCGTCGTGGTATTCAGGGCCGCCGCTTCTGCCTGGGCTTCCAGCGGGTTGCCGGCGTAGGCCAGCCAACTGAGGCTCGGCAACGTGAGCAGCCATTGCGGCAGTTCGCTCAGTTGGTTGGCGGCGATGCGTAGCAGTTCGAGGCGATGACACTGGCCCAGGCTGGCCGGCAACTGCTGCAAACGGTTGCCGGCCAGCATCAGTTTTTGCAGATAGGGGCGTTGGCCCAGTTCATCCGGCAATTGGCTGACGCAGTTATCGGTCAGGATCAGCCAGCGCAGCAGTGGCGGCAATGCGGCGCCCGTGACGTGCGTGATGCGGTTGGCCTTGAAACCGACCATGGTCAAGGCGCCGCAACGGCCCAGGCATTCGGGCAGTTCTGTGAAGCGGTTGTCCGAACAGAACAGCACGCGCAGGCGAGTCAGCCGATGCAGGTCGTCGGGCAGCGTGTCCAACTGATTGCCGCTGAGGTTGAGAATTTCGAGGGAATCGGCCAGGTCGAAGATTTCCCGGGGAAATTCCGTCAAGCCGCAGGCCAGGTCCAGCCGGGTAATGCCGGAGAGCTGGCCGGCGCGTAGTTGGGCGAGGGTGTGCATGGAGGGGGTCGCTGTTGATCAAGAAGAAAGCGCGCAGAAAAAACTGTGGCGAGGGAGCTTGCTCCCACTCGGCGGCGTCATAGGAGCTATGTAGGAGCTATGTAGGAGCTGTCGAGTGAAACGAGGCTGCGATCTTTCCCCAGACACTTGAGTCTCAAGCGAAAGATCAAGATCAAGATCAAAAGATCGCAGGCTTCGCCAGCTCCTACAGAGCCCCGCGGGAGCAAGCTCCCCCGCCACAGGCCATTCGCTCAATTCATTGTGAAAGATGGCTGCATGATAACTGCAAAGTACGCGCTAGCGCTCGATGCTGCGGTTCCAGCGGGCGTTCCAGGCCGGGCGTTGTTCGTTGACCTGGTCCCAATCCACGGCAATCGCCGTTTCCAGGTATTGCTTCATCGCCTCCACCTGACCGCGGGTCTTGTCGGTGGTCGGGGTGTTGGGATTGGACGGGATCTGGTCGCCCTCTTCCAGGGCGATGGCCTGGGCTTGCGGGGTCAGCAGGAAAGCCGCGAGCTTTTGCGCCAGTTCCGGTTGGGTATTCTGGGCGATGGCACATTCGGCGACGTTGAGGACCACGGCGCCTTCCTTCGGCTGGGCATACTCGACCGGCATGCCCTTGAGTTTCAATGCGGTCACCTGGGTCGGCGTCAGCGGGAACAGCGCAGCTTCGTCGGTCTGCAGCATTTCGGATATCTTCGCCGAGCTCGGGATGTACTCCAGCACGTTGCGCCCCACCGTGTTCGGCCAGGCCTTGAAGCCCGGTTCGACGTCGGTTTCGCTGCCGCCCTGGATCCGGTTGAACATCAAAAAGCCGTGCAGGCCGAACGTGGACGAGGCCATCGACTGGAACACCACTTTGTCCTTGAAGCGTGGATCGGCCAGGTCCATCCATGAGGTGGGCGTATTCCAGCCCTTTTCCTTGAACAGCCGGGTGTTGTAGGCCAACCCCGTCACCCCGAGGCTGACGGCCACGGCCTGATCCTTGATGCGCCCCTTGGCCGGGATCTGCGCCAGGGGCGGGCTGTCTTCGAGCTTGTCGCACAAGCCCATGGCGATGGCGCGGTACATGATGCCGTCATCGAGGAACATCACGTGCATCTGCGGGTTGCCCTTGCTGGCCTGGACTTTGGCCAGGATGTCGGCGGAGGTACCGGGCACGATGACCACTTTGACGTTGTTGGCTTTCTCGAAAGCCGGCAAGACCTTGTCGGCATAGAGCCGCTCCATGGTTCCGCCGTTCATGCCCAGGTAAAGTGTCGGCTCGGCCAACGCCTGGGTGACCGGGAGCAGGGCGCCCAGGCAAGCGGAACCCAGCGAGCAGAAACCGAACAGTGCACTGCGTTTGACGTTATTCATTGGCGCGACCTTCCTCTATCAAGCAACGGAGATGGAGTGGAACCGGGTGATGGAAAACGCATCCAGCGGCGTGGTCGAAGCCCCGCTGCAGATGATCTCGGTGAGCGCCTGGCCCACCGCCGGGCCGATCTGGAAGCCCGCGCCGGCAAAGCCGAACGCGTGCAACAGACCAGGCTGGGTGCTGCTGTGGCCGATCACTGGCTGGCGATCGGGCAGGTAACCTTCGGTGCCGCTCCAGGTACGAATCGCCTGGGCGCCTTCCAAGAACGGGTAGAGCTCGACGGCCTGGCGCAGGATTTCCAGCACCGCGTTCTGGCCGGGTCGGGCGCGTGCAGCGTCCAAGGCAAAACCTTGGCCGCCCCCCAGCACGCAATTGCCGCGCGAGACTTGGCGGGCATAGATACCGCCGCCCTCGACGCCAGTGCTGGCGTCCATCACCAAGGGCAAGGGTTCGGTGACCAGCATCGCCGGGTGTCCGGCGTGCATCGGTACCGCTTCGCCGAACTGCGCGGCGAACTGGCTCGCCCAGGCGCCGGCGCAGTTCAGCAGCCAGGGCGCGTGGAACGTCAGCCCCGTTGTGGTGTGTACGGCAAAGCGCTGGCCGTCATGCACAACGTTGCTGGCGGCGCACTGTTCGTGGACTTGCGCGCCATGCCGGCGAGCGGCCTGGGCAAAGGCTGGCGATACCAGGCGCGGATTGGCATGGCCGTCGTCCGGGCACAGTGACGCCCCGACCGCAACAGTGCCGACCCACGGAAACCGCGCGCGCAGGGCCTTGCGATCGAGCAGTTGCAGATCCAGGCCAAAGCCCAGGCTGGCGACGGCATAGTCGTGCAGCGCTTGCAGATCTTCAGCGCTGCGGGCCAGCTTCAGATGACCGCTGCGCTGGTACTCACCGTCGATGCCGATCAACTGTGGCAACTGGCTCCAGATCTCATGGGCCCGTTGCGACAAGGGCAATTGCGACAGCGGCCGGCCCTGGCGGCGCACACCGCCGTAGTTCACGCCGCTGGAATGCGAGCCGCAGAAGTCGCGCTCCAGCAACGCCACCCGGCGTCCGGCCTTGCTCAGGAACAACGCGGCCGAGGCGCCGACGATGCCGCCGCCAATGATCACTGCATCCACTTCGATCATGGCTCGACCTCCAGGCCGAACGGCACGGGCTTGATCGGCGCCTGGGCCCGCAAGCGGCCGATGCTGGACACGGTGCGGCCACTTTCACGGGCAATGATTTCCGCCGCGGCGGCACCGCACATTCGCCCCTGGCAACGGCCCATGCCGACCCGGCAATGCGCCTTGACCCGATTGATCTCCCAATGGCCTTCGCCCACCACCTGGCGAATGTCGCCAGCGCTGACTTCTTCGCAGCGGCAAATCATCAGGTCATCGGCGGCATCGGCGGCCCACGCTTCAGGAAAGGCAAACGCACGTTCCAGGCCCTGTCGGAAATGGCCGATACGTTCGAGGGATTGTTCCAACTGAGTGCAACGCTGCGGGTCGATCAGATAACCAATGTCTTCGAGCAAGGCCAGGGCCGCCCGTTCACCGGCCATCTCAGCGGCGTCGGCGCCCATGATGCCGGCGCCGTCACCGGCCAGGTAGATCCCCGGCACGCTGCTGCGTCCAGCACCGTCGCGTCGTGGCAGCCAGGCGCGGTTGAGGGCGTTCCAGGAAAACTCGCAACCCAGCAGGTCGGCCAGCTGGGTTTCACTGCGCAAGCCGTGGGCGAAGGCCACCGCGTCGCAGTCGAGGGTGTGTTCGCCATTGGCGTTGCGCCATTTCAGCGACTGCACCCGGCGTTCGCCGTCGAGGCGCGACAGGCTCGCGCCTTGATGCACCGCGATACCGTGGGCGGTCAGCCAGGCGCGATAATAGAGGCCTTTGGCGAGGGTGGCCGGTTGTGCGAGCAGGCCGGGCAGGGCGCGGACCTGGGCGCCAAAGGGCGAACTGTCGAGCACTGCGACCACGTTGGCGCCGGCCCGGGCGTATTGATAGGCCACCAGATACAGCAAGGGGCCGCTGCCGGCGAACACCACCCGTTCACCGATGGCGCACCCCTGGAACTTCAGGGCGATCTGCGCCGCGCCCAGGCTGTAGACCCCTGGCAGGGTCCAGCCGGGTACAGGCAGGATCCGGTCGGTGGCGCCGGTTGCGACGATTACGCTGGCGTACTCGAGGCGGTCGGCGCGGCCTTCATGCAGGGTATCGAGCAGACCGGCTTCGGCGTTCCACACCAGGGTGTCGGGACGGTAATCGAGTTGTTCGCGCAACGCGTCTAGCGTCTGGTGGATGGCGTTGGCCTTGTGCGCTTCGAAGCCATAGAGCTTGCCTGGCGAGCGCTTGAAATTGGCCGGTTGGCGCCGATAGATCTGCCCGCCACCGCGGGCGGCTTCGTCCAGCAGGACCGGGTACAGACCGTGGGCGACCAATGTCTGCGCGGCACGAATGCCGGCGGGGCCGGCGCCGATGATGGCTATCGGTTTCATCGCCACCTCATTGGCCGGGCCGGGGGATTTGTGCTGTGCTCGAAACCGTTATCGCGAGCCTGCTCGCGATGAGGCCAGGCCAGTCGACTGTGTTCATACCTGGCGCCCCGGTTCGCGGCTGATGTGCTGGCCGGCTTCGAGCAGTGTCGAGCAGGCGCGTACGCGGCGGCCGTCGCCCAGGCGCACCCAGCAGTCCTGGCAGGCGCCCATCAGGCAGAAGCCGGCCCGGGGCTCGGCGCTGAAGTCGCTGCCGCGCAGGTGTTCGCTGCAGGTCAGCACGGCGGTCAGCAGCGTGTCCCCCAGCAGGCCGGTGGCAGGCTGGCCGTCGAGGGTAAAGTCCAGGGCCGGGCGGTCGCCTTCGGCCAGTCGTTTCAGCAGCGCCATGGTGCCCTCATTGTTTGCCTACCAGGACCCGATCCAGGCCATAGACCCGGTCGAGCAGAATCATGGTCAGCGCGGTGAGCGCGATGACCAGTGCCGACACCGCCGCCATCATCGGGTCGATGGATTCGGTGGCGTACACGTACATGCGCACCGGCAAGGTTTGCGTGGCCGGCGAGGTGACGAAGATCGACAGCGTGACTTCATCGAAACTGTTGATGAACGCCAGCAGCCAGCCCCCGGCCACCCCTGGCAGGATCATCGGCAAGGTGATTTGCCGGAACAGCGTGAAGCGTCCGGCCCCCAGCGATTGCGCGGCCTGTTCGGCGCTGCGGTCCAGGCCGATGGCCGAGGCCAGCACCAGGCGCAACACGTAGGGCGTGATCACCAGCACATGGGCGAAGATCAGCCAGGCAAAGCTGCCGTTCACGCCCATCAGCGCAAACAGGCGCAGCAATGCGACCCCCAGCACCAGGTGCGGAATGATGATTGGCGACAGGAACAGGCCGTTGAAGAAGTCCCGGCCGGGGAACTCGAGCCGGGTGATCGCCAGGGCCGCCGGCACCGCGATCAACGTCGCCAGCGAGGCCGCGCTGAAAGCCAGGACCAGGCTGTTGTAGAACGCATCGACAAAGTCCGCGCGTTCGAACACGGCGCGAAACCAGCGCAGGGAAAACGTCGTGGTCGGCAGGCTCAAGGTGTTTTCCGGAGTGAAGGCGACGAGGCAGACCACCACCAGCGGCGCGAGCATGAAGGCCACTACCAGGGCGTGAAACAGCAGCGCGAAAGGACCGTTTCTGGACATGAATTACCCCAATGACTTCTTGTAGCGGCCTTCGATCATCCGGTTCCACGACAGCATGATCAGCAGGTTGAGCAGCAGCAGCGCGACGGCAATGGCCGCGCCCATTGGCCAGTTCAGTTCCGACAGGTACTGGTCGTAGATCAACGTGGCGACCATCTTCAAGCGCCGTCCGCCGAGCAGGCCGGGAATCGCGAAGGAACTGGCGGCGAGGCCGAACACAATCAGCGTGCCGGACAGCACGCCGGGCATGATTTGCGGCAGCACCACTTTGCGGATCACCGTGAACTGGCTGGCCCCCAGGGACAGCGCGGCCTGCTCGGCGGCCGGGTCGAGTTTCTGCAGCGAGGTCCAGACCGGAATGATCATGAACGGCAACATCACGTGGACCAGGGCGATGACCACGGCGAACGGTGTATAGAGCAGCTTCATCGGCGAGCCGCCGAAGGCTTGCAGGGCCTGGTTGACCAAGCCGTCGGCGCCAAGCAGGAGGCTCCAGCCAAAGGCGCGCACCACCACTGAAATCAGCAGTGGCGTGAGAATCAGGATCAGGAAAATCGAGCGCCACGGTGCGCCCATGCGGCTGAGGATGTACGCCTCGGGCACGCCGATCAGCACGCACAGGAGGGTGGTCAGGGCGCTGATCCAGAACGTGCGCAAAAAGATCTCGTAGAAGTACGGATCGCCCAGCAGGCTGGTGTAGTGCTCGAAGGTATAGGCGTCGCCGTTGATGCCCGAGCTGTAGTCGAAGACGTTGAACGACAGGACCAAGGTCAAGCCCAAGGGAATGACCAGCAAGCCCAGGTACAAGGCCAGGGCCGGCGCGGACATCAGGTAGCCTTGGCGACCGCGGCGCATCGCATCGATCAGCTTCATGCCGGCACCTCGTCCGCGCTCAGCACCCGCAGCAGCGCCGGGTCCCAATCCAGGCCCACCGCCGTGCCTTCGACCAAGGGCGCGGAGCCGTCGTTGCGGCGCACCACGCAGAGCTCCCCCAGGCTGGTCGAGACGCCGTACAGCCATTGGCTGCCAAGGAAGAAGCGGCTGACGAGGGTGCCTTGCAGTCGCCCTGAACCGGCCTCGCATAGGTCGATTTTTTCCGGACGCAGGCTCAGGGTCAGATCGCCATTGCCCTGGCTGCAGGCTTGAACGACGCCCGCACTGTCCCGCATGCCGGGCAGCAGGTTGGCTTTGCCGACGAATCCGGAAATGAATTCGGTGCGCGGGTGCTCGTAAAGGGTATACGGCGCGTCGATCTGGGTGATGCGCCCGGCCTGCATCACCACGACCCGGTCGCTGATCGACAGGGCTTCGGACTGGTCGTGGGTCACCATCAGCGTGGTGATCCCGACTTCGCGCTGGATGCGGCGGATTTCGTATTGCATCTCTTCGCGCAAATTGGCGTCGAGGTTGGACAGTGGCTCGTCGAGCAACAGCACTGGCGGCTTGATCACCAGCGCCCGGGCCAGTGCCACGCGTTGGCGCTGGCCGCCCGAGAGCTCTCGCGGGTAGCGGTCGGCGTGGCGGTCCAGGCGTACCAGTTTCAACACCCGGTCTACCCGTTGTTGCAGTTCGGTACTGGCCACTTTGCGCATGCGCAGGCCGAAGGCGACGTTGTCCTGGACGGTCATGTGGGGAAATAGCGCGTAGCTCTGGAACACCACACCCAAGCCACGGCTGGCGGGCTTGGCGTGGGTAATGTCGCGACCGTCCAGCAGGATGCGCCCGCTGCTGACTTCGACGAAGCCGGCGATCATTTGCAGGGTTGTGGTTTTGCCGCAGCCGGAAGGTCCCAGTAGCGAGACGAACTCGCCTTTTTCCACCGACAGATGGGTGGCGACCACGGCGTCGATATCGCCGTAACGTTTGCCAAGTCCTTCAAGTTGCACAAAAGCCATAGCTGCGCTCCACCTGGGATTGTTATGCGTCGCCCGCGGGCGCGCTTTTTTATGGGCAGATACGAAAGGGTGTTGCTGGGGTGCGTTGGCGCTCGACCTTGAGTCGGCTGCCGCTGTTGTTCGAATCGCCCCTGTCTGGACGAAGAGTAGGACGAAGAATAGGATGGGCTCAATGGACTATTTCACTGAAGCGAAGACTATTTTCAGTTTCATTCAGTAAGTAAATTTAATAATGAGAAATGGCATGTCTGATTCCACTGATCGGAATAATGAGAAAGGCGAAGTCGGGGTCGGTGCGGTCTCCCGGCTGTTTGCCGTGTTGCGCAGCCTGGGTGACACCGCCGAGGGTGGGGAGCGGGTGACACAATTGGCCCAGCGTATCGGCCTGTCCCAGCCCACCACGCATCGCTTGTTGCGCAGCCTGATGGACGAGGGCATGGTCGAGCAGGACGCACGCAGCAAACGCTACCGCCTGAGCCTGGAGTTCTTCGCCCTGGCTGCCCGCGCCGGCAACACCGGCAACCTGCGCGAACTGGTGCGCCCGGCCATGCTGCGGTTGTCGGCCTCCTTGGGGGACTCGTTATTTTTGCTGGCGCGCAGTGGTTTCGATGCGGTCTGCCTGGATCGCAGCGAGGGGCCGTTTCCGATCCGCACGTTCACTGGCGACATCGGTGGTCGCGTGGCGTTGGGTGTGGGGCAGGGTAGCCTGGCGATCCTGGCATTTCTGCCGGAGGAGGAGCGCGACACGGTGATTCAATACAACCTGCCGCGGCTCAAGGATTTTCATTTGTACGACGAAGTCTTCCTGCGTTCGGAAGTGGAGAACGTCCGTACGCTGGGCTACGCCGGGCGCAATACAGGCGTATTGCAAGGCATGGCCGGGGTGGCCGTGCCGATCCTGGACCGTGACGGCCGCGCCGTGGCCGCCTTGAGCGTGGCAACGGTGAGCGACCGCCTCGGGCCCGATCGCCTGCCGACGGTGGTGGACATGCTCAAGCGCGAGGCGGCCCTGATCGGACCGCGGATCAACCCGTTCGACCCGTTGCTGCGCAGGCCTTCGCAGGTGTTTGGGCAGGGGTGAACACACTCTCAAGAGCAGCCTGTATCCCCTGTGGGTAGGGGGTTCAGAAGTTCAGGGTCTGCTTGAGCCGCTGCACCGTTGGCGTATCACTGGGAATGACCATCGCATAGTTGTAGCCCGGCCCGGACCAGTACTCGGCTTGCAACTCGCCCTCGCGGCGACTGCCCCGGGGCAGGAGGAAGTTCTTCGGGCCAGGCGGGCGCACGTAGAAGCTGATTTTCTGACCGCTCGGGTCCTGATAGACCACCATCGCCGCCGCGCCTTGTTCGGTGCTGAGCAAGCGTCCGCTGACCGGCTTGAAGCCGGCGCCCGACAGGTCTGGCAGCCGGTTGGCCTGGGTGAAGTAGCGGTCGAGCCAGCCTTGCATGCTCTGCTCGTCACCCGTCTGGTAATCGGCTGGCAGGATGCCCTGCTGGGCAATCAAACGGTACGCCTGCAGGGCATCGGCCATGGGGGCGGCGGCGCTGAGCAGGGTCATTTGCCGAGCCTGCCAGCCACCGAAGCCACCCACGCTGACGGCCAGCAGCAACACCGCGGCGCTGGCCAGGTGGCGGCGGGAGCGATGTTTCAGGTGCTGGCGAATCATGGCCGGGTCGAGGTCGGGGTTGGGCGACTGTTGCAAGGCACCGCTCAGGGCCGTGCGCAGGTGCTGCGCGTCCTGTTGCCAGGCCCGGACTCGGGCGGCGACTTCCGGCTGGTTGGCCAGGTAGGCCTGCACCAGGCGCTGGTCGGCCTCACTCAGTTGGCGATCGACGTAGGCGTGCAGGTCGCTGTCGCTGGGGGGCATGCTGATCATTTGAGTATCCGCAGGGTAGGGCGGGTGATTTCGCCGTCGCTGAGTTGGCGCAGGGCCTGGCGAGCGCGGGACAGGCGGGACATGACCGTGCCGGTCGGCACGCCGAGGATGTCGGCGACTTGCTGGTAACTCAAGCCTTCCACCGACACCCACAACAACAGTGCACGTTGTTCCGTCGTGAGTTGATCGAAGGCCTGCAGGGACGATTGCGCGATCACGCTGCGCTCGGCCGAAGGGTGGGCATCGTCGCGGCCGGTGAAAAACTCCAGCATGCGCGCATACCGACGGGAGCGGCGATGACCGTCGAGAAACTGCCGGTACAGAATCGAAAACAGCCAGGCCCGCAGATCGCCGTCCGGACGCTTGTCGCTCCATTTGGACAACGCCCGTTCCAGGCACATCTGCACCAGGTCGTCGGCGTTGCTCGGGTTGCGCGTCAGCGATACGGCAAAACGCCGTAGCCTTGGGATGAGCTCGCGCAACTGTTCGTCGAATGCGTTCATAGGGTGTGGCTTCTGTGGGCAGTCACTGCGCCGGGACTGGAAAGACGATCCGTGAACGAGATTATTCCAGTGCAGGAAAAATAAATACGAGGCGTGGGAATAAACCTGCCGGGCTTTCGTCTGACGGGTCCTTTCCAACAAATGGCCCCGAGCCCTGGAGCTTTCTCATGGTTGATCCTTCACCCTCGTCAAGCCGGCCACCCTTGAGTGCCGCCGGCCTGACATTGCGCCTGAGCGGCATCGCCGTGATTGTTGCCGCGCTGGCCGGGGCGTTTGCCTACGTCAACGGCAGCCTCGACCCACAGCGCCTGACACCGCAGGCATTGGTCAATGTGCTGGAAAAAAACAACGGCGTTCACCCGGGCTTTCGACGCAACCACTCAAAAGGTGTCTGCGTCGCGGGCTATTTCCAAAGCACGGGCGAGGCCAGCGCCTATTCCAGCGCCCAAGTGTTCTCGCAGCCGCAAACGCCTGTGGTTGGGCGTTTTGCCTTGCCCAGCGGCAACCCCTATGCACCGGACGGCAGTGTGCCGATTCGCAGCCTGGCACTGCGCTTTACCCAGGCCAACGGCCAGCAATGGCGCACCGGCATGAACAGCATGCCCGTGTTTCCGGTGGGCACGCCCGAAGCCTTCTACCAACTCCAGCAAGCCCAGTCGCCGGACCCTGCCACAGGAAAACCGAACCCTGCGGCCGTACCGGCGTTCTTTGCCGCGCACCCCGAAGCGGCGCCGTTCCTGCAATGGATCAAGACCGCCAAGCCGTCGGCCAGCTATGCCACCGAAACCTACAACGGCATCAACGCGTTTTATCTGGTCAACCCCGCCGGGCAGCGCCAGGCGGTGCGCTGGGGCGTGGTGCCGATGAGCCAGGACGCTGCGGATACGACGCCACCCCAAGGGGCCGACTTCCTCGAGCAAGACTTGGCGAAGCGTCTCGCCGCCGGGCCGTTGCGCTGGCAGTTGAACATCACCCTGGCCAACCCGGGTGACCCGGTGAACGATGCCAGCAAGGCCTGGCCTGCTGACCGCAAGGTCCTCAATGCCGGCACGTTGGTGCTCGAGCGCACCCAGGCGCAGGACAACGGCGAATGCCGCGACATCAACTATGACCCGTTGATCCTGCCCCAAGGGATCGAAGGTTCCGAAGACCCGCTATTGGTTGCGCGCTCCGCCGCCTATGCCAGTTCCTATCTGCGCCGTACCAGCGAAGTGAGCCAGTTGCCCGCCAAACAGGAGTCCCGCCCATGAGCGCCCCTCGTCACTTTGCACCGCTGGCCCGGGTGCTGCACTGGCTGATGGCAGTGATGATCATCGCCATGCTGTTCATCGGCGCGGGCATGGTCGCCTCAGTCTCCGAGCGCCATGAATGGCTGCTGCAGTTGCACAAACCATTGGGTATTGCGATTTTGCTGTTGGTGATCGTGCGCCTGGTGGTGCGTTTTACTACCCGCCAACCGCCGCTACCGGCGGATCTGCCGGCATGGCAAGTGTTGGCGGCAAACGCCTCGCATGTGCTGTTGTACGCCCTGATGCTGGTCCTGCCGCTGTTGGGCTGGGGCATGATTTCGGCGGCTGGGGACCCGGTGATGCTCGGCGACTCGTTGCAACTGCCTTCGATTCTGCCAGCCCACGCCCAGACGTTCGCACTGCTGCGCAAGGCCCACGGGTACCTGGCTTACCTGTTGTTCGTGACGGTGCTGGTGCATCTGGCGGCGGCGTTGTTTCACGCTTGGGTGCGCCGGGATGAGGTGTTGGACAGTATGTTGCGCGGCAAGGGCTGATGAAATCATGGCAAGGGTGCTTGCTCCCGCCGGGTGGCGTCTGTAGGAGCTGCCGAGCGAAGCGAGGCTGCGATCTTTCCACTGGCGCTTGAGCTTCAAGTGAAAGATCAAAAGATCGCAGGCTTCGCCAGCTCCTACATCGCCGAGCGGGAGCAAGCTCCCTCGCCACGGTGGATCAGCGCAATTCGTCGACCATGGCCTCGATGGTGCTCAACATATCCTTGCCCAGTTGCATCGAGCGTTTGCCCGACCAGCCGGTGATCGGGTTCGGGTGATCGTTGTGGTCCTTGAACGGCATTTCCAGAGTCAGGGACAGGCAGTCATATTTCTGCCCGACCGCGTTGCAGGCCAGGGTCATGTTGGCCTGGCCCGGTTCGTCGCGGGTGTAGCCGTGAACGGTCTGGAAGTCTTTGGTCTGGTGCTTGAGATGGCTGCGAAAGCGCTCTTCAAGTTCGGCAATGCGTGGCGTGTAGCCCGGGTTGCCTTCGCAACCGGCGGTGAAGACGTGGGGAATTTCCTCATCGCCGTGAGCATCGAGGAACAGATCGACGCCGTACTTTTCCATTTGCTGCTGGACGAAAAAGACCTCGGGGCTGATTTCCGGACTGGCGTTCTGCCAGGCGCGGTTGAGGTCCTGGCCCATGGCGTTGGTCCGCAGATGCCCGTGAAACGCGCCGTCCGGGTTCATGTTCGGCACCAGGTACAGATCGGCTTTGGCGAGCAACTGGTTCAGTTGCCTATCGTCATGCTGCTGGAGGCGTTCGATCACGCCCTCCATGAACCACTCGGCCATGTGCTCGCCGGGATGCTGCTGGGCGATGATCCAGATTTTGCGCCGGCCTTCGGCACCACTGCCTTTGCGCAGCAGCTGAATGTCACGGCCTTCCACGCTTTTACCAACGGCCAATAGTTCGGTGCCGGCCTTGTGTTGCGCTTGCTCGATCAGCCAATCGTGCCGGCCGCGGCTGTAGGGTTCGAAGTAGGCGAACCAGGCGTTGGTCTGTTCGGTCTCCAGATAAAAGCGCAGGGCGTCGCCTTCAAATTGGGTCGGAATGCGGAACCAGTTGACGTGATCGTAGGAGGCAACGGCCTGGTAGTCCGTCCAGGCCTTGTTGTAGGACGATTGACTGGCGTTGAGCAGCCGAAAGGAATACTCCTGGCCGACGTGCAGGCCGCTGGCCTTGAAGTGGAACCACTGGAAATGGGCGCTGCGGGTGTCGGGCCTGATCTTGAGCAACGACTGCAACGGGTTGCTGATGTCGACGACTTCGATGTTGCCGCTGTCGAAATTGGCACTGATATCAAAGGAAGATTTAGCCACGGTCACGATTCCTGGAGAGGATTTTCATGGCCATTACTGTACACGCAAGAAGAGGGCGCCGAGACGATTTACGTCACGTAAAAGAGGGGGCGTCCTCCCTGGACGCCGAGCCAGCTTAGAGAGTCTGCAATTGATTCTCAAGTGCTGGCTGTCGATAGTTTCGGCCCGCGTGGCGGGGCTGCTCTTGCAAACAGATATTCATTTGCTATCATCGCCGCCACCGAATTGGCAGCACCCAAAAAGACTTCATTAGCCTGAAGACATAAGCCGAAAAATCGGCAAAAAAAAGACCCGGCAAAAAGCCGGGTCAAAAACCGTGATTAGCCTGATGAGGAGATATTCCAGAAGTCCGACCTAAGGTCTTCTGGGCTATCGACTGATCTCGCGACCAGCTGATGCAATAATAATCATTATCATTTGCAAGTCAAATGGTTTTATCGCATCGATTGGAAAATTTTTTCTCGTCGTCCGCGTTCGCGGCGACATTCCCGAGTGTTACCCCTAGCGAGTCGGGTAGCCATCCAGGGATCGGTCAAGCATCACCTTGACCAGATCAATCATGTGCACCACCGAAAATGCCAGGTCACGGTTCGAACCGTTCAACTGGCTGGCGGACTCGTGGGCGGTTGCCGCAGCGCAGCGCAGCAGGTCGCATGCGTGAACAAGGGCTTCTTCTGCGCTGATGCTGTGGTGGACGTCGAAGAAGCGATGTTCTGCCTGTGCCTGCGAAACACCTGGTTTCAAGTAGTAGTCGAGGGCGCGTTTGGCCGCTGGGCAATCCTGCAAGGAAGGGAACGTGCTGTCGAAAGGGCTGCCGGGTTGGTCTTTGTTGGGTGTATCCATGATGATGAAAATCTCCGTGTGTGGGGCTGAACTCCTGAATCCAGAGTAGTACTTATCGTAATTGTGACGATAATTTAAATACTACAATTTGTGTTTTGAATGGCCGGAGTCATCCACGTATCGTGCCGCACATGGATAAATGGATAGAGTTGGTCAAGGCCAAGATGAAGGAGCTGCGCATCACGCAAGTGGTGCTCGCAGAACGGTTGGGAATGTCCCAGGGCGGCGTCGGCCATTGGCTGACCAGGCGCCGGCAACCCAGTGTCGAAGACATGAACCGGGTCCTGCGGGAGCTGGGGCTGGAGTTCCTGGAAGTGGCGATGGTGATTCGCGAGCCGGACACCTCCACGGACGAAGGCATGGCCCTGGCGCAGAAGTACAACCCGTACTTCCGCTACCCGGTCAGTGAATGGCACGAGGTTGGCGAGGTCCGCGAAGGCGATCCTGGCGCCTACAGCCAAGTGCGCTACGAACTGACGGACTACCACGCCCTGGGGGCCGCGTTCTGGCTGGTGGTGGTGGGCGACGCGATGACCGCACCCAGCGGGCTGAGCATTCCCGAGGGCATGTCGATCCTGGTGGATCCGGCCATCGAGGCGGTGCCAGGCAAACTGGTGGTCGCCTGCTTGCCCGGCAGCAGTGACGCGACCTTTCGCAAATTGATCGAAGAGAGCGGGCAGCGTTACCTGGTTCCGCTCAATCCGACTTACCCGAAAAACCTGTACACCGAGCAATGTCGCCTCATCGGTGTGGTGGTGCAGGCCACCATCAGGTTCTGACTGGATCGGCCCTGGGAGCGGGCCGATACCTATTCTTCGAACGCCACCAGGGCGCTGCCTTCGCTGACCATTTCGCCTTCCTGGCAATACAGCGCCTTGATCACCCCGGCCTTGGGCGCACGAATGCTGTGCTCCATTTTCATGGCCTCCAGCACCACCAGTTGAGCCCCGGCCTCCACCGGCTGGCCGACACTCACCAATACCCGCACGATACTGCCGTTCATGGGCGCGGCCAGGCCGCCTTGATGGCTGTGGCTGGCCTCGGCGGCGGCCAACGGGTCGTACAGGTCGATCCGGTGCAGGTCACCCGCCCATTGCAGATACAGGCTGTCGCCCTGGCGAATGGCCCGATGACTGCGGCGCAGGCCATGGTACTCGATCACCAGTTGCTCGCCCTCGAGTTCCGCGCAATGGGCGCTAACGTCCAGCGTCAGCGCGCGATCCTGGCCTTCGCAGCTCAGGTGCAAGGTGGTTTCCCTTGGCAGCCCCAGACGCAGCCCGGTGGTGCTGGCCCAAGGCGAATCGGCATCATCGCAGCGCACGCGCGGTGTCAGGCTCAAGGCGAAGCCCTGGGCGGCTGCGAACCAGAATGCGTCATCCAATTCGCCAGGCTCTGGCAGCAATTGCGCCTGGTAACGTGGGATAAATCCGGTGTCCAGTTCTGCTGCCGCGAAGGCAGGGTGGGCCACGATTCGGCGCAGGAACCCGATGTTGGTTTTCAGCCCGCCAATGGCAAATTCGTCGAGCATGCTCAACAGCCGCAAGCGCGCCTGTTCACGGTCTTCACCCCAGGCAATCAGCTTGCCGAGCATCGGGTCGTAGAACGGCGAGATTTCATCGCCTTCTTCAACCCCGCTGTCGACCCGCCGGCCCGGGCCCTCGGCCGATTCGCGATACAACGCCAGGCGTCCGGTGGCCGGCAGGAAATCGTTGACCGGGTCTTCGGCATATAGCCGCACTTCGATGGCGTGACCGAGCAGCGGCACTTGCGCTTGAGTGATCGGCAAGGGTTCGCCTTGGGCGATGCGGATCTGCCAGGCCACCAGGTCCAGTCCGGTGATCGCTTCGGTGACCGGATGCTCGACCTGCAAGCGGGTGTTCATTTCCATGAAGAAAAACTCGCCCCGCGCATCCAGCAGGAACTCCACCGTGCCGGCCCCGACGTAACCAATCGCTTGGGCTGCGCGCACGGCGGCTTCACCCATGGCCTGGCGCAATTGCGGGGTCAGGCCGGGGGCGGGGGCTTCTTCCACCACTTTCTGGTGGCGGCGCTGGATCGAGCAATCGCGTTCGTTGAGGTACAGGCAGTTGCCGTGTTGGTCGGCAAATACCTGGATTTCCACATGGCGCGGCTTGAGCAGGTACTTTTCCACCAGCATCCGTGAGTCGCCGAACGAGGACTGCGCTTCACGCTGGGCCGAAGCCAGGGCTTCGGCCAGTTGGCTGACGTCCTCGACGACTTTCATGCCCTTGCCGCCACCGCCGGCCGTGGCCTTGAGCAATACCGGGTAGCCGATGCGCTCGGCGGCGTCGCGAAAGGTCTCCAGGTCCTGGGCTTCGCCGTGATAACCGGGCACCAGGGGCACCCCGGCGGTTTCCATCAAGGCCTTGGCCGCCGATTTGCTGCCCATGGCATCGATGGCCGAGGCCGGTGGCCCGAGGAAGATCAGCCCGGCGCTTTCAATCGCCCGGGCGAACCCGGCGTTCTCGGACAGAAAGCCATAGCCGGGGTGGATGGCCTGGGCGCCGCTGGCTTTCGCTGCGGCGATCAGCTTGTCGATTTGCAGGTAGCTGTCGGCTGCCTTGCTGCCGCCCAGGTCGACGCGGATGTCGGCTTCACGGCTGTGGCGGGCATCGCGGTCGGTGGCGCTGTGGACGGCCACGGTGGTCAGGCCCAAGGCCTTGGCGGTGCGCATCACGCGGCAGGCGATTTCGCCACGGTTGGCCACCAGCAACGTAGTGAGGGCAGGGGCGCTCATCGACGCGGCTCCTTGTTATTCGATTCGGCTTGCCAGTTCGGCGCGCGCTTTTGCAGGAAGGCCCGCAGGCCTTCCTGGCCCTCCGGACTGACGCGGATGCGGGCGATGGCGTTTTCGGTGTAGCGCCGCAGCGCCGGGGTAAGAGCGCCGTTGCCGACTTCACGCAGCAGTTCCTTGCTGGCGCGCATGGCCGCCGGGCTGTTGAGCAACAGGTTGTCGATCCACTGTTCGACCTGGTGGTCCAGGGTCTCGGCCGGGTAACTTTCCGACAGCAAACCGATTTCTTTCGCACGTTGCCCGTCGAAGCGTTCCGCCGTCAGGGCATAACGACGCGCGGCACGCTCGCCGATGGCTTGCACCACGAATGGGCTGATCACCGCTGGCGCCAGGCCAATGCGCACTTCCGACAGGCAGAACTGTGCTTCATCGGCGCCAATGGCCATGTCACAAGCGCTGATAAGCCCCAGTGCGCCACCGAACGCCGCACCCTGGACGACGGCCAGCGTAGGAATTTTCAGCTTGGCGAGGTTGTACATCAGCTCCGCCAGTTCCCGGGCGTCATCGAGGTTGGTGTGGTAGTCGAGCTCGGCCGATTGCTGCATCCAGGCCAGGTCGGCGCCGGCGCTGAAATGCTTGCCGCGCCCGCGGATCAGCAGGAAGCGCAAGCTTGGATCGCTGCTGACGTGGTCCAGGGCCAGGATCAGTTCGCGGATCATTTCGGCGTTGAACGCGTTGTTTTTCGACTCGCGGCTGAGCCACAGGGTGGCAACCCCCCGTGGGTCGGTGTGCAGTTCGAGGGTGTTGAAGTTATCCATGGACATTCCCCGTTTACATCCGGAACACGCCGAAGCGGCTCGGTTCGATAGGCGCGTTCAGTGACGCGGACAAGGCCAGGCCCAGCACGTCGCGGGTCTGGGCCGGGTCGATGACGCCGTCGTCCCACAGCCTGGCACTGGAATAGTAGGGGTGACCCTGTTCTTCGTACTGGTCGAGGATCGGTTGCTTGATCTCGGCTTCCTGTTCGGCGCTGAAGGGGTGGCCGCTGCGTTCGGCTTGTTCACGCTTGACCTGCACCAGCACGCCGGCTGCCTGTTCGGCGCCCATCACGCCAATCCGCGCGTTTGGCCACATCCACAGGAACCGCGGGTCGTAGGCGCGGCCGCACATGCCGTAGTTACCCGCGCCGAAACTGCCGCCAATGATCACGGTGAATTTCGGCACTTTGGCGCAGGCCACGGCCGTCACCAGTTTGGCCCCGTGCTTGGCGATGCCGCCGGCTTCGTACTTCTGCCCGACCATGAAACCGGTGATGTTCTGCAGGAACAGTAGGGGGATCCCGCGCTGACAGGCCAGTTCGATGAAGTGCGCGCCTTTCTGCGCGGCCTCGGCGAAGAGAATGCCATTGTTGGCCAGAATCGCGATCGGGTAGCCGTGCAAATGAGCGAAGCCGCACACCAGCGTCGTTCCGAACAGCGCCTTGAATTCGTCGAACACCGAACCGTCCACCAGGCGCGCGATCACCTCCCGCACATCGAACGGCTGCTTGGCGTCGGCCGAAACCACGCCGTACAGCTCGTCGCCCGAGTAAAGCGGGGCAATCGGCAGGCGATGCTGCAACTCGCCCTGTTTGCGCCAATTGAGGTTGGCCACGCTGCGGCGGGCCAGGGCCAGGGCATGTTCGTCGCTGTCGGCGTAATGGTCAGCCACGCCGGAGATCTTGCAGTGCACATCGGCACCGCCCAGGTCTTCGGCACTGACCACCTCACCGGTGGCGGCTTTCACCAACGGTGGGCCGGCGAGGAAAATCGTCGCCTGCTGGCGGACCATGATCGCCTCGTCCGCCATGGCCGGCACATAGGCGCCACCGGCGGTGCAGGAACCCATGACCACGGCGATCTGCGGGATGCCCTGGGCACTCATGTTGGCCTGGTTGAAGAAGATCCGCCCGAAGTGCTCGCGGTCCGGGAACACCTCGTCCTGGCGCGGCAGGTTGGCGCCGCCGGAGTCCACCAGGTAAATGCAGGGCAGGCGATTCTGCTGGGCGATGGTCTGGGCGCGCAGGTGTTTTTTCACCGTCAGCGGGTAGTAGGAGCCACCTTTTACCGTCGCGTCGTTGGCGACAATCATGCATTCGACGCCTTCCACGCGGCCGATGCCAGCAATCACGCCAGCCGCCGGCACGTCTTCGCCATACACTTCGTGGGCTGCCAATGGGCTGATTTCCAAAAACGGCGAGCCCGGGTCCAGCAGCCGGTTGATGCGTTCACGGGGCAGCAACTTGCCTCGCGAGGTGTGCCGTTCCTGGGCCTTGGGACCGCCGCCTTGGCGAATTTGCGCGAGCAGGGTGCGCAGGGCCTCGACGTGTCCGAGCATCGCATCGCGGTTGGCGATGAACTCCGGCGAGCGCGGGTTGAGCTGAGTGTGCAGAATCATGGCTACTCCGTAGCAGCTGTTAGCTTCAAGCCACAAGCTGCAAGCCAGAGCGCGTTTCTCTTGCCGCTTGGAGCTTGTCGCTTGCAACTGACGAAATTCATTTCGTCTCGTTAAACAGTTCGCGGCCGATCAACATCCGACGAATCTCACTGGTGCCAGCACCGATTTCGTACAGCTTGGCGTCACGCAGCAGACGGCCGGCCGGGAATTCATTGATGTAGCCATTGCCGCCGAGGATCTGGATGGCGTCGAGGGCCATTTGCGTGGCGCGTTCGGCGCTGTAGAGGATCACCCCGGCGGCGTCCTTGCGGGTAGTTTCGCCGCGCTCGCAGGCCTGGGCCACGGCATACAGGTAGGCGCGGCTGGCGTTGAGCTGGGTGTACATGTCGGCGACCTTGCCCTGGATCAGCTGGAATTCGCCAATGCTCTGGCCGAACTGCTTGCGGTCGTGGATGTAGGGCACGATCAGGTCCATGCAGGCCTGCATGATCCCGGTCGGGCCGCCAGAGAGCACGACGCGCTCGTAGTCAAGGCCGCTCATCAGCACTTTCACGCCACCGTTGAGTGTGCCGAGGATGTTTTCTTCCGGCACTTCGACGTCATCGAAAAACAGCTCGCAGGTGTTGGAGCCGCGCATGCCGAGCTTGTCGAATTTGTTGCTGCGGCTGAAGCCTTTCCAGTCGCGCTCGACGATGAAGGCGGTGATGCCGTGGGGACCTTTTTCCAGGTCGGTCTTGGCGTAGATCACGTAGGTGTTGGCATCGGGGCCGTTGGTGATCCAAGTCTTGCTGCCGTTGAGCACGTACTTGTCGCC
The DNA here is from genome assembly GCF_001425105.1 of Pseudomonas sp. Root401. Lineage (NCBI taxonomy): Bacteria > Pseudomonadati > Pseudomonadota > Gammaproteobacteria > Pseudomonadales > Pseudomonadaceae > Pseudomonas > Pseudomonas sp. Root401. The sequence continues at coordinate 26,130 of NZ_LMDO01000001.1, forward strand.
ACGCTTGTCGGCTCGCAGTTTCATCGAGACCACGTCGGAGCCGGCGTTCGGCTCGCTCATCGCCAGGGCACCGATGTGTTCGCCGCTGATCAGCTTGGGCAGGTACTTGGTTTTCTGTTCGTGATTGCCGTTGCGGTTGATCTGGTTCACGCAGAGGTTGGAGTGGGCACCGTAGGAGAGGGCGACCGAGGCCGAACCGCGGCTGATTTCTTCCATCGCCACCACGTGGGCCAGGTAGCCCAGGCCAGCGCCGCCGTATTCTTCCGGTACGGTGATGCCCAGCAGGCCCATGTCGCCGAACTTGCGCCACATGTCGGCGGGAAACAGGTTATCGATATCGATCTGCGCTGCTCGCGGCGCCAGCTCGGCCTTGACGAAGGCCTGCACCTGGTCGCGCAACATGTCGATGGTTTCGCCGAGGGCAAAGTTCAGGGATGGGTAGCTCATGGGACACCTTTGGGCTTTTTTATTGGGTGCGGGGAGCGGTGGAACGGCTCTCACCTTTACGTTAACGTAAGCCTGTGACGAGAGGCTGTCAATCTACCTTTACGTTAACGTCAACTTGAGCCAGAGTAAGTGCGCCTGGAAAAATCGTGGCGAGGGAGTTTGCTCCCGCTCGAGCGCGTGTAGGAGCTGCCGAAGGCTGCGATCTTTTGATCTTTTGATCTTTCGCTTGAGACTCAAGTGTCTGGGAAAGATCGCAGCCTCGTTGCACTCGACAGCTCCTACACAGCTCCTACACAGCTTCTACGCAGCCACAACGGCATCTGTGCATGAGATTCACCGCTACACCCACTAATAAAGACAAGAGGGGGCGTCATGGATCAACCCGGTTCGCATTCGCAGCTCAGCTACACCCGTGGCTCCCAGGCCAAGGCTTTGCTGGCCCAAACCATCGGCGAGATTTTCGACCAGACGGTGGCCCGCTATCCGGAGGGCGAGGCGTTGGTGGTTCGCCATCAATCGCTGCGTTATACCTGGCAACAGCTGGCCGAGGCCGTTGATCTGCACGCCCGAGCCTTATTGGCGCTAGGCTTGAAAAGCGGTGATCGCCTTGGCGTGTGGGCGCCCAATTGCGCCCAGTGGTGCATCAGCCAGTTCGCCAGTGCGAAAATCGGCGCCATTCTGGTCAACATCAATCCAGCCTATCGCGTTTCTGAACTCGAATACGTGCTGAAACAATCCGGATGCCAATGGCTGGTGTGTGCCGGGTCGTTCAAGACCTCGAATTATCACTCCATGTTGCAAGCGCTGGCACCAGAGCTGGCGGAGCAATCGATCGGCCACTTGCAGAGCGAACGCTTGCCGGATTTGCGCGGTGTGATCAGCCTCGATTCCCAGCCGCCATCAGGTTTCCTGCCCTGGTCGCAACTGGCCAGCCTGGGTGCGGCGGTGACGCCGGAACAACTGGTTGAACGTCAATCCAGCCTGCAGTCCGATCAACCGGTGAATATCCAGTACACCTCCGGCACCACCGGCTTCCCCAAGGGCGCTACCCTCAGTCATCACAACATTCTCAATAACGGTTACATGGTCGGCGAAAGCCTGGGCCTGACGGCTGGCGATCGGCTGGTGATCCCGGTGCCGCTCTACCATTGCTTCGGCATGGTCATGGGTAACCTGGGCTGCATGACCCATGGCAGCACCATGATCTACCCCAACGATGCCTTTGACCCGTTGCTGACGCTAAAGGCCGTGGCCGAGGAAAAAGCCACGGCACTGTATGGCGTGCCCACCATGTTCATCGCCCTGCTGGATGAGCCGCAGCGGGGCGACTTCGATGTGTCCAGCCTGCGCACTGGCATCATGGCCGGGGCCACATGCCCCATCGAAGTGATGCGACGGGTCATCAATGAAATGCACATGGCCGAAGTGCAGATTGCCTACGGCATGACGGAAACCAGCCCGGTGTCATTGCAGACCGGTCCTACAGACGAGTTGGAACTGCGCGTAACCACCGTCGGCCGTACCCAGCCGCAACTGGAAAGCAAAATTATCGATGAGACCGGCAATATCGTCCCGCGTGGGGCTGTCGGCGAGTTGTGTACCCGCGGCTACAGCGTGATGCTCGGTTACTGGAACAACCCCAAGGGCAGCACCGATGCCATCGACCCGGATGGCTGGATGCACACCGGCGACCTGGCGACCATGGACGAGCAGGGCTACGTGCGCATCGTCGGGCGCAACAAGGACATGATCATCCGCGGCGGGGAGAATATTTACCCGCGTGAGCTGGAGGAGTTCTTCTTCACTCACCCGGCGGTGGCGGACGTGCAGGTGATCGGCATCCCGTGTTCGCGCTATGGCGAGGAAATCGTTGCCTGGATCAAGTTTCATCCCGGCCACAGTGCCTCAGAGCAAGAACTGCAAGCCTGGTGCAAGGAGCGCATCGCCCACTTCAAGACGCCGCGTCATTTCAAATTCGTCGAAGAATTTCCCATGACGGTCACCGGCAAGATCCAGAAATTCCGCATGCGCGAAATCAGCATCGAGGAACTGCGCGAGGTAGAAGGCTGAGCAAGACCCCCTGTGTGGGGCTTGCTCGCGAAGGCGGCGTCACAGTCGATGAAGATGTTGGATGGGCTGGCCTCTTCGCGAGCAAGCCCGCTCCCACAAGAAAAGCTCAAACCCCAGACAGCACAAAGGGGAGCCGAAGCTCCCCTTTAATTTTGTCGTCGCGTGCTCTTTTTTTATTATTGAGGGGCGGCCTGTTGTTGTTTTTGGCAGCCGTTGCCCTTTACCGCTGTTTTTGGCGATCCCCATCCGGGATCAAGAGCAAACGTATTTTTTTGAGCGCTGATCTGCTTTTTCGCCTTGCGATCCAACCGATTCGGGAGCTACCTGAAGGTAGTTTTATTGTTCTCTGCCCGGTTGCGGGTTGCTCCTGAAAGCACCCTGAAAAGCACATCCTCTCCAAAAAAATCTGTTAGCTGCGTCTCTGCCGTGTTGTTTTTGTTATGTCAGAGTCGTTTCGTCTTGTTTTTATTGGGTTTGCTGCGTTTTTTTATTCTTGTTATGCAAGAGATAAAGCAGGTGGCGTGCCAATTTTTAAAATTCTATATAAATCAATGATTTATGTTTTGTCGTCGAAAAAACTGACGCGCCAGACCAGACAAATTGTTTCCGTGTTACTCGTTTCACCGCTGTTACAAAGCTAGCGGTAACACCTCACTGTGCGCTGCGGGCCTTGGCGACACGCGAACCGCTAGGGCGGCCGAGCACGTCGCAGATCTGCCGACCCGCGGCGATCAGGGCGTCCAGGTCGACACCGGTTTCGATACCCAAGCCATTGAGCAGGTACAGCACGTCTTCGGTGGCAACGTTACCGCTGGCGCCCTTGGCATAAGGGCAGCCGCCCAGGCCGGCGATGGAGCTGTCGAACACCGCGATGCCTTCCAGCAGGCTGGCATACACGTTGGCCATGGCCTGGCCGTAGGTGTCGTGGAAGTGTCCGGCGAGCTTGTCCCGAGGCACTTCGGCGCCCACCACCTCGAACATCCTGCGGGTGGCCCCGGCGGTGCCCGTGCCGATGGTGTCGCCCAGGGAGACTTCGTAGCAGCCCATGGCATACAGCTCCCGAGCGACCCAAGCCACCTGTTCAGGCTTGACCGCCCCTTCATACGGGCAGCCCAGCACGCAGGACACGTAGCCGCGCACACTGACGTCGTGTTGTCTTGCAGCTTCCATGATCGGCGCGAAGCGCTCCAGGCTGTCCTTGATGGAGCAGTTGATATTGCGCTGGGAAAACGCTTCGGACGCGGCGGCGAACACCGCCACCTCTTTCACGCCCGCCGCCAGCGCGTCTTCAAAACCCCGCAGGTTCGGCGCCAGGGCGCCATAGGTCACACCGGGCTTGCGCTGGATCTGCGCAAACACCTCGGCGGAACCGGCCATTTGCGGCACCCACTTGGGCGAGACGAAACTGCCGACTTCGATGTAGCCCAGGCCGGCGGCGCTCAAGGCATCCACCAAACGCACCTTGTCGGCGACGCTGATGGGCTGTGCTTCATTCTGCAGCCCGTCACGGGGGCCGACTTCGATCAGGCGTACAAAGGAGGGGAGGGACATGGGGATTGACCTGTAGTGAGTTGCCAAAGTATCGAGAACGATGCTGCCCCCTGTGGGAGCGAGCCTGCTCGCGATAGCGGTATGTCAGTCAACATTGATGTTGTCAGTTACATCGCTATCGCGAGCAGGCTCGCTCCCACAAGGGGCATGTTGTGTTACTGGACGATTTCCTCGCCCTTGATCGTCTGCTCCAGCGCCTGGATGCAGCGTTCTTCGGCGGTATCGAGTTCCAGTTTCATCTGTTCGATGTCAAGCAGTTGCTGTTCGAGCTGTTCCCGGCGCTCGGCGATTTTCGCCAGCATGCTGTGCAGCTGTTTCTGATTGCCGCTGGAGGGGTCGTAGAGTTCGATCAGCTCGCGGCACTCGGCCAGGGAAAAGCCAATGCGCTTGCCGCGCAGGATCAGCTTCAGGCTGACCTTGTCCCGCGGCGAATAAATGCGCTCCTGGCCTCGTCGCTCCGGGCTCAACAGGCCTTGTTCTTCGTAGAAACGGATGGCCCGGGTGGTGATATCCAGCTCGCGGGCGAGGTCGGAGATGCTGTAGGTCTGGCTGCTCATGGAAGCGCTCGAAACGAAAGGGGCTGGCGCTAAGCTAAAGGCAGGTTGACGTTCGCGTCAAGCAGAGCGGTCTCATCCTGGAAGCGCAGCACCTTTGGGAGCGAGCTTGCTCGCGATGACGGCAGCACATTCAACATTAATGCAAGCTGATCCACCGCCATCGCGAGCAAGCTCGCTCCCACAATTTTGATTGCCTAAACCTTGTCGAGCTTCTTTTCATGGGCCGTCACCTGCTGGCACAGCTCGATCATCTGCTCGCGCATCCAGCGGTTGGCCGGGTCCTGGTCGGTGCTTTCGTGCCAGTAGAGGTGGGTTTCCACCGGCGGCACATCGTTGACTGGTAACAGGAAGGCATGCAAATCGTGACGACGGGCAAAGCGCTCGGGAACGGTCATGACCATGTCCGTTTGTTGCAGCACCTGGGAGGCCATCAGGTAATGCTGGGAGCGCAGGGCGATCTTGCGCTGGATACCCATCTTGCCGAGGGCCAGGTCGACATACCCCAGCCCGTTGCGGCGGCTGGAAATATGCACGTGGGTCTGGGCCAGGTAATCATCGAGGCTGATCTTTTCCTTGCCCGCCAACGGATGGCCCTTGCGCATGGCGCACACGTAGCGATCTTCCATCAACTTGACGTGGCGTACCTGTGGGTCGGTGTTGAGCGGTGCGTCCACGGCGAAGTCGAGGCGGCCGGCGGCCAGCTCCTTGGTGGTTTCACGGCGCTTGGAGAGGAAGCTCTCGATCGCCACGGTCGGCGCCAGGCGACGCAGGCGCTGGAACAGCAGCGGCAGGATCACGCCTTCGGTGAGGTCGGTCATGCTGATGCGGTAGGTCTTGACCGCCTGCAGCGGGTTGAAAATCCGGCTTTCCTGAACCGACACCCGCAGCAACGACAGGGCGTTGCGCACCGGACCGATGATGTTCTGGGCCATGGGCGTCGGCACCATCCCCTGGGCGGTGCGCACGAAGAGCGGGTCGTTGAAGGTTTCCCGCAGACGCGCCAGGGCATTGGACACGGCCGGCTGAGTGATGCCGACGATCTGCCCGGCGCGGGTCAGGTTGGCTTCGGTGTAGATCGCATCGAAGACAATGAAAAGGTTGAGGTCGACCTTGCTCAGATTCATGGCGCTGCACTCTTGTTCTTGGGCTTGTTGTGAGGTGCCGGGTGGCGATAAAAATCAGTGAAACATATATCGGTGATGAATGTTAATACACGCCGAGAATAGGTTAGGTAAATTTTCGTAGCTGAACTAGCATCGATTTCATGACCTAAAACAACCTCTGCCCAGAAGGTGCTGCTCATGGATTTTGCCTATTCCCCCAAGGTTCAGGAACTGCGTGAACGCGTCACGGCGTTCATGGATGCCTACGTCTACCCGGCCGAAGCAGTGTTCGAGCGGCAAGTGGCCGAAGGCGACCGCTGGCAACCCACGGCCATCATGGAAGAGCTCAAGGCCAAGGCCAAGGCAGAAGGCCTGTGGAACCTGTTTCTGCCTGAATCCGAACTGGGTGCCGGCCTGACCAACCTGGAATACGCGCCGCTGGCAGAGATCATGGGGCGCTCGTTGCTGGGACCGGAGCCGTTCAATTGCTCGGCGCCGGACACCGGCAACATGGAAGTGCTGGTGCGCTACGCCAATGAAGAACAAAAGCAACGCTGGCTCGAGCCACTGCTGCGCGGCGAGATCCGCTCGGCTTTTGCCATGACCGAGCCGGATGTTGCCTCCTCGGACGCCACCAACATGGCCGCCCGTGCCGAGCGCGACGGCGACCAGTGGGTCATCAATGGCAAGAAGTGGTGGACCTCAGGGGCCTGCGACCCGCGCTGCAAGATCCTGATCTTCATGGGCCTGAGCAACCCTGATGCGCCACGCCATGCCCAGCATTCGATGATCCTGGTGCCGGTGGACACCCCCGGCGTCAAGATCGTCCGGCCGCTGCCGGTGTTCGGCTACGACGATGCGCCTCACGGGCATGCCGAGGTGCTGTTCGAGAACGTGCGGGTGCCGTACGAAAACGTCCTGTTGGGTGAAGGACGTGGCTTTGAAATTGCCCAGGGTCGCCTTGGCCCGGGCCGGATTCATCACTGCATGCGTTCGATCGGCATGGCCGAGCGCGCATTGGAGTTGATGTGCAAGCGTGCCGTCAGCCGCACGGCCTTCGGCCAGCCGTTGGCGCGTCTTGGCGGTAACATCGACAAGATTGCCGACTCGCGGATGGAAATCGACATGGCGCGCCTGCTGACGTTGAAGGCGGCGTACATGATGGACACGGTCGGCAATAAAGTGGCGAAGAGCGAAATTGCCCAGATCAAGGTCGTCGCGCCGAACGTGGCCTTGAAGGTCATCGACCGGGCGATCCAGATCCACGGTGGTGCCGGGGTTTCCAACGATTTCCCGCTGGCCTACATGTACGCCATGCAACGCACCCTGCGCCTGGCCGACGGTCCGGATGAAGTCCACCGCGCGGCCATCGGCAAGTTCGAGATCGGCAAGTATGTGCCCAGGGAAATGTTGCGCAGCAAGGGCTAGGATCTGGCCTGTGGGAGCGAGTCCGCTTACTCCTTGACGCTCATGTACTCCTCGGCCCAGCGGATGTAGTCCTCGGGCTGGGTGTAGGTGTGGGTCAGTTCGGTGGCGCTCAGGTCCGAAGCCTGGGTGAAGATCTGCCGTTGTTCGCGAAGGCTGTCGTAAGTCGCCTTGATCGCGGCGAAATAGGCGCCGTGGCCGTCGATGGTCACGCGCACGCCCAACTCGGCCAGGCGCTTGTCGTCGCGCAGCAACGGGTTGCCATAAGTGACAAGCATCAGTGGCACGGTCAGGTTTTCGCTGATCTTCTCCAGATGATCGAAGTCTTGCACGCCTACCATGCAAATCCCGTCCGCCCCGGCACGCTCATATTGCTGGGTACGGCTGATGATTTCCTGGACCGGCAGAATCGCTGCGTTGGTCCGGGCGATGATCGCCATTTCCGGATCGACTCGCGCCTCCAGCGCCGCACGAATCTTGCCGACGCCTTCGGCTACGCCGATCAGGTCGGTGGATTTACGCCCGAACTGGGCCGGCAGCAAGGTGTCCTCGATGGTCAGCGCCGCGATGCCGGCGCGTTCCAGTTCAACGATGGTGCGCATCACGTTCAGGGCATTGCCATAGCCGTGGTCGGCGTCGGCAATGACCGGCAGTTGGGCCACGCGGCCGATGCGGGTGGCCTGTTCGGCAAATTCACTGAGGGTGATCAGGGCGAAGTCCGGCGCGCCCAATACTTGCAACGACGCCACCGAGCCTCCCAGGATGCCTACTTCGAACCCCAGGTCAGCGGCAATGCGCGCCGACATCGGGTCAAACACCGACGCGGTGTGGTAGCAGGTGTTGGAAGCCAGCAATTGGCGAAAGTTACGACGTAAATCTTGATGGGAAAGCCTGGACATATGAGTTCCACCAATGGAATGGAAAGGCTTGAGCAAAAGTGTCAACGCCGAAAGATCCAAAGGCTATCACGTGGCAAGCGCAAAGATGATGACGAATGTGTATGGGTGATGCCGTTATGGCATCGAAAAAAGGCTGCAGGCCCGGAAAGTCTGCAGCCGGGCAAAAAAAGCCCATTTCAAACTATTCAGTCTTCGGTCGGTAGGCTCCAGAACTGCTTGATCTCGTGGATGTTTCCGACGTTGAAGCGCGTCGGGAAGCCGGGGAGTGTGCAGTGGATTTCGTTGGTTAACTGCATGGCGGTATCGACTACATTGGTACCCGCTCGCAGTAATGGGGTTTCATCCCAGTCTTTCATCAGGTTATTCATGGTTTCTCCTTCTTTAGTTGTTGGACAGCGAATGACTAGTTGGCGTTGAGCTGTGACAGCGTCTCTGTAAACAGTGCGATCTCTGGCGCAGCGATGCCGGGGTAAAGCGGTCTGTAATTTTTATCGAAACACCAAGCTTCGTCGGTCTTGACCAGGTGTTTAGGATGAATAAGTACACTCAATGAAGCGGACATTGACTTCGGGGCGATTTGCTTATGGATTTCCCGTAGTGCAGGCATGTACAGGACTTCACCTGGCGCAAGTTTAAGTTTTTGCACTTTACCCAGCCTGGGTCTTTTACCTTTTTGCAGCGGTAGATCATCAAGTATTTTGCGTGTAATGGTGGTGTAGCCATCTCCGCTGTAGCCGACTGCATACATTTCAAAGTCGTGACTGTGGTTCAGGTTATAAATGAATGTTTCGCTTTCATCATGAGTTTCTACCGGCGACCAGAATCCCAGGCGAAGGGTGAATGAATCATTCTTGTGCAGTACAAAACCATAGGCGTTATAGAGGCTGTTGCGTGTACTGAAACCGTCTCGCTGGAGGGTGGTATAAAGATGGCCGCTCAATAGACAACGGTTTTTGGCCAGTTGGCGCAAGTCTGCAATGATCCTGGCTTTGTCTCGCTGCAGGTCATAAGTGTTCAGTCGCTCGACAAACGTTTCCAGGTTCATGCCGCCAGCTCCAGTGGACGGAGCAAATTGTCCAGGCGTGCGTCTTCGCGTTTTTTCAGCGACGGGACGTAACTCAACGCGTTTTGCGGGTCAGCCCGATAAAGCATCTGGAAGGCTTTCCATGCCACGGCGGGGTGATAATGGAAGATCAGCTCCCCGGCAACCCTGACACCTTCCGGGTCCTGGATCGTTTCGAGTAATTCGAGGCTCACCAGGTACCGGGCGGCACTATTGTCTTGAGGCAGCCAGGCTGTTTTACGCAATGAGACAGGATCAAATACGCTGATGTCCGCACTGCGGTCGGGGAAATTAATTCTGCCAATCAATGCAGGTTGTTTTTCGTCCCTTTGAGAATAGTCGAATAAGGTTCGATTGCCATCAATGATCAGCGGATTGCAGTTGTCGATGATCGAGGTGTCGGTTTTTTCAAGTTGATGCGTGTTGAGGGTGTATTGCTGGATTTCGAAAGGTTGATCAAGTGCGAATAGAATGCTTTGGCCAGGCACCGAGTACAGTTGCGAAGACGCAGTGTTAGATGCAGGTGCCTTGATACTGATATTGCCAACGCTGGTGCAATGCAGCGTGATGGTGCCGGTGTGCGGGTTGGTCATGTTCATGACGGTCGCGCGTCGAGACTGTGCCGTGGCAACTTGGTTTTGACTGTCCAGGTCGGCGATCAATTGTTTGATTTGCGCGGTCATGTCTAATGTCTTGATTTTCTCCGCTATGCGTTCGAGCGGTATTCGTGTAGCAATCAGATTCTTGATCATGAACATTGTCGTTACAGTGGGGCGGTGCGCGAAAGTATGGGTCTCGAGTAGATAAGTGGCAATTATGCAATTGTGGAGAAGTATTGCTGATTAACGACATTCTTATGTATTGAATATCCGAGGTCGGGCGGTACCGAGGCTACGCCGCCACCGCCTGTTGTCCCTGCCTGGGCAATGCCACGGCCCGCACCGTATCACCCGGTTGCACTTGCAGGCGTTTGGCGGTGAGGCGATCGACGAGCAGCTTGTGGCCATGCAGGTGTGCGCGAGCGCTGGTGACGCGGCAGTTTTCCAGGCGCCGATTGTGAATCATCCAGACCGGTGCCTGTTCGTCCGGGGTGCCAATGACCAGGGTCAGCATCTGGCTGTCGCGCACGGTGCGGATCTTCGACACTGGCGCCTCGATCACCGGGCCGCCGTCAAAGATGTCGATGTAGCCCTTATGGCTGAAACCTTCGGCACTGAGGATCTTCAGGGCCGGCTCGGTGTTCGGGTGAGCCTTGCCGATCACCGCCTGGGCCTGTTCGGTGAGCAGACAGGTATACAGTGGCTGGCGTGGCATCAGCTCGGCGATGAACGACTTGTTGCCCATGCCGGACAACTGATCGGCGTAGCTGAAATCTTTCTTGAAGAAGTGCCGTCCCAGGCTGTCCCAGAACGGCGAGCAGCCTCGTTCGTCGGAATGGCCCCGCAGTTCGGCGATCAGTTTTTCGCCGAACAGCTGGGGAAATTCGGCCACGAACAGCAGGCGCGCCAGGGACAGCAGGCGTCCGTTGTGGCCGTGGCGTTGCTCGGGGTGCAGGAACAACGAGCAGATTTCCGATTGCCCGGACATCTCGTTGTTGAGGAACAGGGTCGGGATCTGCCGCTGGATCCCCAGCTCTGGCGCCGAGCTGACCGTCAGCCCGACCCGATAGTTGTACCAGGGCTCGCGCAGCCCGACCGCGCCGGTCAGGGCACTGATGCCCACCACCTGCCGGTCATCGTCTTCGAGCACGAACAGGTAATCGGCGTCGGCACGTTCGACTTGCCCGGCAAAGGTCCGTTGGGCCCAGCGAATACGGTGGGCCAGGCGCTCTTCGTTGGCCGGCAGGCTGGTGAAGCCGGGACCTGCGCAACGGGCCAGGTCCAGCAACGCGGGCAGATCGGTAATGGCGACCGGACGGACAATCATGCTGCAGCTCCTTCATCGTGTCGGTCCAAGCGCCGATGCGTGCCACGGGATCGAGTGAAGTTCATAGGGCAACCACCCGGATCCGCTCGCCATCCATGACGTCCAGGGCGGCCAGCATGTCGGGCGACAGGGCCACGGGGCCTTCGGCATTGACGTCCAGCTCGGCGACGATGGCCCGGTAGTTTCCAAGACGGTCGTTACTCAGCAGATAACGGCCTCTGGCATCGATCTGCAGGCTTTGCCGGGCCGTGGCGCTCCGACTTTGCGTGATGGTGCGGACGTTGGCGATACGGGCATGCAAGGTCGGCCCGCCGTCGAAGATATCGACGTAGCTGTTGGTCTCGAAACCCTCGCGCGCCAGGATGTCGAAGGCTTCCTGGCCGTCGGGATGCACCCGGCCGATGCAGGCCTGGGCCGCTGGCGGCAGCATGGGCACGTAGATCGGGTATTGCGGCATCAGCTCGGCGAGAAAGGTCCGGCTCTGCAAGCCACACAACCGTTCGGCTTCGACGTAGGGCAGGTCGAAGAAGTGCTGGCCGATGGCGTCCCAGAAAGGTGACTGGCCGTCCTCGCTGCTGAAACCGACGATTTCGGTGATGACCGATTCGGCAAAGCGCTGGGGGTGGGCAGCGATGAACATCAGCCGGGCCCGGGACAGCAGCTCCGATTCCGGCGTGCGCACCCGCTCGGCGTCGATGTGGAAGCCACGCAGCAGCGTCTGTCCGTTGAGGTCCTGGCACAGTGACAGCGCGGGCACGCCATGCTGGATGTTCAGCTCCCGGGATTCGCTGGAAAACGGCCGGTTGCGCAGGCTGTAGAACGGTTCGTTGTAACCGGTGCTGGAGAGAATTTCCGAACAACCGACCAGGCGCCCGGATTCCAGGTCCTCCAGGACAAAAAAATAATTCTCCGCGCCAGGACCCTGCACATCAGCCTCGAACGAGGCGCACGAGTCGAGGATCTTTTCCTCCAGGCACGCGGTATCGTCCGGCAGCGACGTGACCCCCACCAAGCTGTCACGGGCCAGTTGTTGCAGTTGCGGCAGATCGGTTAATTGAACTGGACGTAAGGCCAGCATGGATTGCACTCCTGTTCCAGAGAGCCCGGTGACCAGCACCGGGCTTGACGATCACTGTCGATGTCCACGCGTTGTAACCACGGTTGGCCGAATCCTTCGGCCGCCAGCCCTCACTGGCCGGCCGGATCGGACACGGCGCCAGGGTTGCCGAATTTGTTGAGCACACACAGGTAGACCACGCCTGCGGCGATCCAGATCAGGCCGAGCTTCTGCGCAGCCACGCCCATGTTGTACATGATGGCCGCGACGATCACGAAGCCGACCAGTGGGCAGATCAAGTGGCGAATCAGCTGGCCGGACCGCTGGCGGCGCCAGTAATGGTTGATGACGGTGATGTGCAGCAACATGAAGCCGCTCAGGGCGCCGAAGTTGACCAGGGAGGTGAGGGTGTCCACGGCGTCGATGAACAGGTAGCAGATCAGCAGCGACAGCACCGCCACCAGGTAGATGCTCAAGTACGGGGTGTTGTGTTTTGGATGGACCTTGGCCAGCACCTTGGGCAACTGGCCGTCCCGGGCCATGCCGAACAACAGGCGCGATACCGCCGCCTGCGAAGTGATCGCCACGGCCACGCCCCAGGCCAGGGCCGTGGCAACCGCGGTCAAGGTGGCCAGCCAGCTGCCGGCTGCCAACTCGGCGATTTCATAGAATGCGGTGTCGGCGGACTTGAAACCCATGCCGGCGGCCAGGTCCGTGGCGATCCAGGTCTGCACCACGAAGATCGCCCCCATCACCAGCAAGGTCACCAGGGCTGCCTTGCCGACGCTGCGGCCCGGGTCGCCCTTGATCTCTTCAGCCAGGGTGGAAATGGCGTCGAAGCCCAGGAACGACAACACTGCGATGGACACGGCTTGCATCAGCAGGGCGAAGTTGAAATGTTCGGGGCTGTACAGCGGCGCCAGGGTCAGTTGGCCGTTACCGGCCCCGCCGTGCAGGGCGTTCCAGGCGTAGAACAGGAAAATCCCCAGCACCACCAGCTGCGCCAGCAGGAAAATGATGTTCATCCGCGCGGTGAAGGTGATGCCGCGCAGGTTGACGAAGGTCGCGCTCACCAGGAACGCCAGGATGAAACCGACCTTGGGAATGTCCGGGTACAAATGGTTCAGTGCCATGGCGGCGTAGACATAGAGCAGCGGCGGGATCAGCAGGTAGTCCAGCAGCATCAGCCAACCGGCAATGAAGCCAACGTGTGGGTTAAGGCCCCGTTGCGCGTAGGAATAGACCGAACCTGCCACCGGAAAGGCCCGGGCCATGCTGCCGTAGCTCAAGGCCGTAAACAGCATCGCCACCATGCCGATGATGTACGCCAGCGGCACCATCCCCGGTGCCTCGGCGTTGACATAGCCATACACGCCGAACGGCGCGATGGGGATCATGAAAATCATCCCGTATACCACCAGGTCTGTCAGCGACAGGCCGCGTTTCAATTCCTGCTTGTAGCCAAATGCCTCAATGCTCATGAGCCGTTTTCCTTTTCAGCTGTGTGGGTTGCGCTTGCTTGCTGTCTGTCGCTGGAAACTTGCCGCTGCCGCGCTACAGCAGGGGCGCCAGGTAGGCACTCCAGGTCCGTACCGCCTCGGGGCTGCGCAGTTGGTCGTTGCGCACTTCGATCAACACCGAATCCAGGCCGCGGCCATCGCCGTGTACCGGAACCGTCATGTCGGTCAGGGGGTTGATCTTGTAGGGCTGGTTGCCTGCTGCCCGCAGCGAATGCCGGCCCAGCCCGTCGACGATGTGCTGGGCGTATTCCTTGGCTTCGCCGAACAGCACGCCCGCTTCGAGGGCACGCGGCTGGCCGTAGAACACCGGGGTGAAACTGTGGATGCCCACCACGCGCACCGGTCGGTTGGCGGCCAGGCGCTGGTCGATCAACGCCCGCAACTGATCGTGGAAGGGATGAAACAGGCGCTGCTGGCGATATTCGCGCGTGGCCTCGTCCAGGTCATGGTTGCCCGGGACCTGGTAGATCTCGCTCTGGGCCGGAATGCTGTCCGGCACATGCAGCGGCCGGTTGAGGTCAATTAACAGCCGTGAGTAATTGGCCGCCAGCAAGGTCGCGCCGAGGGTTTCGGACAGGCGTTCGGCCAGGTGCAGGGCGCCAATGTCCCAGGCAATGTGCTCCTGGGACGCGGTTTCATCCAGGCCCAGATCGTTCAGCGCATCGGGAATGAAGCGGCTGGCGTGTTCGCACACCAGCAGCACCGGGTGTTCGGAGTCCTCCCGGGCCAGTCGGTAGGGTGGCCTGGTGTAGAGGCCCGATTCAGCACATTCAATAGATTCGTGCATAGTGCTCACAACGCTCGGCAGGTGACAGTGCCTCGGTCAAGGCCAGCTCCTGGGCCTTCAAGGCGAAGTAGGTTTCGACCAGCGGGCCGGGCAGGGTCTCGACCAGCGCCCCGCTGTGGCGCAGGCAGTCCAGCGCCTGGGCCAGGGTTGTCGGCAGGGCGATAATGCCACGGGCACGACGTTGTGCTTCATCCAGCTCATCGGGTATTTCATCGGTGACAGCGTTCAAGGCCAGTCGTTGCTGGATGCCCAGTCGCCCGGCAATCAACAGCGCAGCCATCGCCAGGTGCGGCGAAGCGGTGGCGTCCATGGCGCGGAACTCCAGGTTGTACTGGTTCGCCAGCGGTTTGCCGCTCAGGCTCACGGTCGGGCAGATGCGCAGCGCTGCTTCGCGGTTGCGCTGTCCCAGGCACGCATAGGACGCGCTCCAGTGATGAGGTTGCAGGCGCTCGTAGGACACCGGTGTCGGCGCGGTCAGCGCACACAGTGCAGGCAGATAGTGCAGCACACCGGCGGCCCAATGCTGGCCGAGGCTGGACAAGCCGTTGCTGCTGGCGGCGTCATGCAGCACCGGGTCCGCGCTCAGGTCTTGCAGGCTCAGGTGCAAATGCACGCCGTTGCAGACGGCGTTTTCCGCGGTCTTGGGGGCGAAGCTCAGGTCCAGGCCCATTTGCCGGGCGATCTCGCGGGTGATCTCCCGTACGTTCACGGCCCGGTCGGCAGCGGCCACGCCCAAGGTCGGGCGGCAGGTGATTTCGTATTGATGCTGGCCATATTCCGGCAGGAACATTTCCGGCTCGACACCGCCGGCCCGCAGGGCACTGAGCAACCATCCGGCGAATTCGGCCTGCTGGCGCTGGGCCTGGAGGCTGAAGGCCAGGCGATCAGGCTGCGCAGGCGTGGCAACCAGGTTGAATTCATGCTCGAACGCGGCGAAGACCTGCAAGCCCAAGTCGGTGCGATAACGCTCCACTTCGTCCTGCAACAGCGTGCGCGGGCAGGCGCTCCATGGCCGGCCATCGGTCTCGCGCACATCGCAATGGATGAAGTCGAGGGCGGGCGCCTGGGCGTCGGGGCCGTTGTTGACGGTCACCCGGCTGGACAGGTCCGGCACCAGCCGCAGGTCGCCATAGGCGCCCCAGGGGTTGGTCGAAGCGATGATGTCCTGGGGCGTCAGTGCGCTGTTGGCCGGCACCCAGCCACAGCCAGCGGTGACGTAGTGAGGCAATTCATCACTGGGAAACGAGCGCCCACGGGTCACGCCGATCAGATCGGTGGTCACCAGGGTCGTGACGGGCAGCGGGGCGAGGACGGCGGCAGGATCGAGGCGGCTCATGGCTGCATCTCCTGCAAACGCGCGAGCACGGTGTCGGTATCGGTGATCCAGCAATAGCCCTTGATCGCGTTCAGGCACGCCAGGTGCCGTTGTTCGGTGTAGGTGGCGCAGGCATCTTCCACCAGCGTGACCAGGTAGCCGCGATCGGCGGCGTCGCGCACGGCCATGTCGACGCACTGGTCGGTGACGATGCCGGCGACGATCAAGTGTCGGGTCTGCAGGTTGCGCAGCACGTAGTCGATGTTGGTGGAATTGAAAACCCCGGAGGAGGTCTTGGGCAGCACGATTTCGTTTTCCAGCGGCGCCAGTTCGGCAATGATCTGCGCCTCGGGGCTGCCCTTGGGCAGGTGCATGTCCGACAGCTTGTGGTCCAGGGAACGGTCGCGGCCATCGGCGGTGAGGCTTTCGATGTGGGTGTGCAACACGTTGTGCTGCGCTTCGCGCATCGCGTTGAGCAAGCGCTGCTGGTTGGGGATGACCTGCTGGCGGGCCCGCTGGATGAAATACTCGGCCTCGCGGGTGTGCAGGTGGGCATCGAATTGCGGTTCCAGCCAGGCGCGTTGCATGTCCACCAGCAGCAAGGCCGTGTGCTGGCAGGTGAACGGCAAATCCCGGGGCGAGCGGTGGGGGAGCGAGAACATCCTTATTTTTCCTCCAGCAGGTGCGTGTTGAATTCCGTGCGCAAGGCATCGATGCCTTCCAGGCGTTCGGCCAGCTCGGGGCATTGCAGGGTCAGGCAGGCAATCAGCGCCTCGACCTGGGCCAGTGCCGGCACCAGGCTGTCGAAGGCCGAGATCGATTCCACCGGGGCGCTGATGATCAGGTCGGCCAGCTCGCGCAATGGCGAAGCGTAGACGTCGCTGAACAGCACGACCCGGGCGTGGCGCTCCTTGGCCGCGCTGGCCACGCGCAGGGCCTGGGCCTGGTAGCGACGGTAATCGAAGATCAGCACCACATCCTGGCGCTGCACGTCGAATAGCCGGTCAGGCAGTTGGGCGTTGTCTTCCAGGGCAAAACAGCCGGCGCGCAACAGCCGCAAATGATTGAGCAGGTAGTGGGCCAGGAAGCTGCTGAAGCGTCCGCCGAAGCAATGCACCTGATGGCGGCTGTCGAGTAACCACTGCACGAGAATGCGCACGTCTTCGGGTTGGGTCAGGGCCTGGGTGTCGATGAGGTGACGTTGACTGGCGGCCAGGTACTGGCTCCAGGTATCGCCTTGCTGCAATTTGGCCCGCGGTTTCAACAGGGTGCGGGGGGAGCGCAGGCGATGATCCATGTCACTGAGCAGTGCATCCTGGAATTCGGCGTAACCGCCAAACCCGAGTTTTTTCACCAGCCGCACGATGGTCGGGTCGCTGACGCCGGCATGGTCCGCCAGGCGTGACATCGGGCCGAGGCCGTTGCGTGGGTAGTGATCGAGCAGGGCACGTACGACCTTGCGTTCCGACGGCGTCAAAACCAGGCCGGGATCGGTGATCAGGTCTCTAAGAGGTGGCATCCGTGCTCCTTGCCAGGATGGGTGTTGAATTTTTTTCATAACTCCTGAAAACAGTATTTATGTAGCTGGTGCTACATGTCCAGTGGTTTTTACGTTCCGTTTAAAATGCTCGAATATTGTGCGAAACCCTTGTAGGAGTTGGTCCCGGCTGGGTAGAACGGGTATGTCAGTCGATGCTTCTGACGATGTCGGACATAACGCCTTTTTGTCTCACTTATTTGATTTCGTATAAGGTGCTGTACAACTTAGTGCGTGAATATCCCGCCCGTGCGACCCTTCCGATTGCCTGAGAATCCAGTGTGCAAGCCACTCGTCTGACCTTGATCTGCCACGCCCGCACCGCCGCCCAGAAGCAGGCGCGCTTTGGCCTGGACGAACCGCTGGACGCCGACTGGCTGGCACGCCGCGCGCAGGTCGAGCACCACTACCGAAATGTCCGGCAACTGCTGTGCGGGCCGGAACTGCGCACGCGCCAGACCGCCGCCTTGTTCGGCGCCGAGCCCGAGCAGGACCAGGCCCTGGCCGATTGCGATCTGGGACGCTGGCGCGGGTTGTCCATCGATGACTTGCTCCAGACTGAACCGCAAGCCCTGCAGAGTTGGCTCGATGATGCCGAGGCGGCGCCCCATGGTGGTGAATCTGTCGCCCAGTTGTGTCGCCGTGTCGGGAATTGGCTGGCCAGTCTGGAAACCCGGCCAGGACATCTGCTGGCCGTCACCCACCCCTTCGTGATTCGCGCAGCCCTGGTGAATGTCTTGGGCTGCCCGGCCGCCACATTCAACCGGATCGACATTGAACCGTTGTCCACCCTTGAATTGCGTTTCAACGGCGTATGGCGATTACGCACCCAGGGACCTGACCAGGAGTCGCCGCGATGAAGACGTTGTCAGTCATTGGCATTGGGGCCGGCGATCCGGATCACCTGACGATGCAGGCAGTGAAAGCCTTGAACTGCTTGGACGTGGTCTTCCTCATGGACAAGGGCCCGGCCAAGGACAAACTGTTGGACCTGCGGCGCGAAGTCTGTCGGCGCTATATCGTTGATCGTACCTACCGTTTCGTCGAAGCCTACAGCCCGGAACGCCAACGCGGCGACCTGGACTACAAGGACAGCGTCGAAGCGTTGAACCGGGCTAAACAGGCCACCTTCGAACGCTTGATCAATGAAGAACTGTCCGACGGTCAACGGGGTGGTTTTCTGGTGTGGGGCGATCCGGCGCTGTACGACAGTACCGTGCGCATCCTGCAGGCGATCCTTGACGCGGGCCGCTGCGCCTTCGAATTTGAGGTGATCCCCGGCATCACCAGCGTCCAGGCCTTGGCCGCCCGGCATAAAGTGCCGTTGAACAGCATTGGCGGTTCGTTGGAAATCACCACCGGACGCCGGTTGGCGGCGGGGCAGGTGGGCGACGCGGCGAGTGTGGTGGTGATGCTCGATGCCGAGGACGCCTATCGCCAGGTGAGCGATCCCGATACGCACATCTACTGGGGTGCCTATGTGGGGACGCCGGATGAAATCCTTATCGCCGGCCGCCTGGGGGATGTGGCCGATGACATCGAACGCACCCGCAAGGCCGCGCGAAAGGCCAATGGCTGGATCATGGATACGTATTTGTTGCGCAAGCCTCAATGACGCTTGCGCATCAACCTGTGGCGAGAGGGTATGTGGGAGCAAGGCTTGCCCGCGATACAGGCGATGCGGTCTTCCAGAAATCGAGGCGCTCATATCGCGAGCAAGCTTTGCTCCCACAAATATGCCCTTGCCATAACAGCGTTCGACAGCTTCATCACCAGTAGGCTATTTACCCCCGCCCAAACCGCTCCCGATACACCGACGGCGCCAACCCCACGACGCTGCGAAACGCCACGCGAAAGCTTTCCACCGAGCGGTAGCCACACAGTTGTGCGATGTTGTCGGTGTTGTCCCCGGTGCTTTCCAGCAACTCGCGGGCCCGGGCCAGGCGTTCATGTTGCAGCCAGGCCTTGGGCGACACGCCGCAGGCCTGGGTGAAATGGCGCAGGAAGGTGCGTTCGCTCATGGCCGCCTGGCTGGCCAGTTCGCGCACACCGAGGGGTTCGTGCAGGCGTTCGCGGGCCCATTGCATGACACTCGACAGGTCGCTGCGTGGCGTGCGGCTGACCGGTGAGGGAATGAACTGCGCCTGGCCGCCCGTACGTTGCGGCGACATCACCAACCGGCGTGCCACGCAGTTGGCGACCTGGATGCCATAGTCCCGTGCCACCAGGTGCAGGCAGGCATCGATACCGGCGGCGCTGCCCGCCGAGGTGATGACCTGTCCTGAATCCACGTACAGCACATCCGGGTCTACTCGCACGGCCGGAAAGCTTGCGGCCAGTTCGTCGGTGTAGCGCCAATGAGTCGTGGCGCCCAGCCCGTCGAGCAGCCCGGCGGCGGCGAGTACGAAGGCACCGGAGCAGATCGACAGCAGGCGCGCACCACGGGCGTGGGCCCTGCGCAGTGCCTCGAGCAACGCCTGGGACGGTGGCTCGCTGCGGTTGCGCCAGCCTGGCACGACAATGGTCCGGGCGGTTTCGAGCAGTTCCATGCCGCCATCGGCCAATACCTGGAAGCCGCCCATGGCGCGCATCGGGCCGTCATCGACCGCGACGATCCGATGCGTATACCAGGGGAAATCGAATTCCGGTCGCTCCAATCCGAAGATCTCGACGGCGACACCGAATTCGAAAGTACACAGGCCGTCGTAGGCAAGAATCGCGACCAGACCAGGGTTAGGCTGCATTTGGCGGAAAATTCCCACAGAGTGTCTTGTGCGCCACTGTAGCGGCAAGCATCGGGGGGATAAAGTCCCTTCACGCCTTATCTATCCTGGAGTACACGCCCATGACCAGCCTGGTTCGCGAAGTGCCTGCTGCCCCCTCCGATATCGCCCTGCAGCATTTCAGCCGTCGCCTGACATTCGAAACCGATTGTTCCGACGTTCACGCCAGCCAACAGGCCGGCAATATCGATTTTGTGCTGGTGGATGTACGCGGACCACTGGCCTACGAACGCGGCCACGTACCCGGGGCGATCAACTTGCCAACCCGCACGCTCACCGCCCAGGCACTGGCCGCCTATGCCAAGACCACCCTGTTTGTGGTGTATTGCGCCGGCCCCCATTGCAATGGTGCGAACAAGGCGGCAGTGCGCCTGGCAACGTTGGGCTACCCGGTCAAGGAAATGATCGGCGGCGTCATGGGCTGGCTCGATGAAGGCTTTCGCTTGACCGGCACAGTGGAGCGCATGGCGGATGAGGCGATCAGCTGCGACTGCTGAGACAGCTTTTTGTGGGAGCGAGCTTGCTCGCGATGACGGCGGCACATTCGGCATCGAGGCACGCTGACGCACCGCGATCGCGAGCAAGCTCGCTCCTACAGAACTTCGGCGTTACAACACGGCATTAGTGGCTTTTTATAACTATTTGTCGCCTCAACATAATTCCCCTCCCGAGTGCCCCTCTAGACTCCCGGCCACTTCGGTTTTTGCTGACCGAACGCTGCTTACGAATCTGCCTATAACGATCAATAAAATACCCTGCGCACTCAGGAGCGAAAATGAAGAAGCTAGCCATGTTCGGTGCCCTGGCACTGTCCGTATTGTCCCTGTCGGCCGTGGCCGAAGACGCCAAGCCGATCCGCCTCGGGATCGAAGCCGGTTACCCGCCTTTTTCGATGAAAACCTCCGATGGCAAGCTGACCGGCTTCGATGTCGATATCGGCGACGCCCTCTGCGAGCAGATGAAGGTCAAGTGCACCTGGGTCGAGCAGGAGTTCGATGGCCTGATCCCCGCGCTGAAAGTGAAGAAGATCGATGCGATCCTGTCGTCCATGACCATCACCGACGATCGCAAGAAAAACGTCGATTTCACCATCAAGTACTACCACACCCCGGCGCGGTTCGTGATGAAGGAAGGCTCCGAGGTCAAGGACCCGTTGACCGAGCTCAAGGGCAAGAAAGTCGGTGTGCTGCGCGCCAGTACCCACGATCGTTTCGCCACTGAAGTGCTGGTGCCCGCCGGGATCAACCTGGTGCGCTACGGCTCCCAGCAGGAAGCCAACCTGGATATGGTCGCCGGTCGCCTCGACGCCATGCTGGCCGACTCGGTCAACCTCGACGACGGCTTCCTGAAGACCGATGCCGGCAAAGGTTTCGCCTTCGTGGGCCCGACCTATGAAGACCCGAAATATTTCGGCGGTGGCGCCGGCATTGCGGTGCGCAAGGGCGATAAGGCCCTGGCCGACAAATTCAACGCCGCCATCAGCGAAATCCGCGCCAATGGCACGTACAAGAAAGTGCAGGACAAATACTTCGCCTTTGATGTCTACGGGCATTAATCGGTAAGAGCTGCTGTAGGAGCTGCTGTAGGAGCTGCTGTAGGAGCTGCCGAGCGAAGCGAGGCTGCGATCTTTCCACTGCCAGTTGAGTCCAGAGCGAAAGATCAAAAGATCGCAGCCTCGCTTCGCTCGACAGCTCCTACACAGCTCCTACACAGCTCCTACGCCTAGTCATTCGGAGATTTCATGCAACGCATCGACCACACCCTGCCATGGAGCCACCTGGGCACCGAGCGTCGGCTCAGTGTGTTTCGTTACGGCCATGGCCCGCGCAAGGTTTATATCCAGGCCAGCCTGCACGCCGACGAACTGCCGGGCATGCGTACCGCCTGGGAGCTGAAGCAGCGGCTCAACGACCTCGAGGCGCAAGGGCTGCTCAAGGGTGTGATCGAATTGGTGCCGGTGGCCAACCCCATCGGCCTGGATCAACATCTGCAAAGTGCCCACATGGGGCGTTTCGAACTGGGCAGCGGCAAGAATTTCAACCGCGCCTTCGTGGAACTCAGTGCCCCGGTGGCGCAACGCATCGGCGATCGCCTGGGTGACGACCCGGCCGCCAATATCACCTTGATCCGCCAGACCATGGCCCAGGTTCTCGACGACCTGCCAGCGCCACCTTCGCAACTCGAAGCACTGCATCGCCTGCTGCTGCGCCATGCCTGCGACGCCGACATCACCTTGGACCTGCATTGCGATTTCGAGGCAGCGATCCACTTGTATGCCTTGCCGCAACAGTGGCCGCAATGGCGCTCCCTGGCTGCACGCCTGAAGGCCGGTGTGGCGTTGCTCAGTGAAGATTCCGGTGGCAGTTCGTTCGACGAGTCCTGCTCCTCACCCTGGTTGCGCCTGGCCAAAGCCTTTCCGGCGGCGGCGATCCCAGCGGCGAACCTGGCGACGACGCTGGAGCTGGGCAGCATGGGCGACACCCGCGTGGAACAGGCCCAGGCCAATTGTGAAGCCATCCTCGGGTTTTTGGCCGAGCAGGGTTTTATCGCCGGGGACTGGCCAGCCGCCCCCGCCGAATGCTGCGAAGGCTTTCCGTTCGAAGGCACCCAATACCTGTTCGCGCCGCACCATGGCGTGGTGAGCTTCCTGCGTGAGGCCGGTGAATGGGTGGAGCGCGGCGATCCGCTGTTCGAAGTGGTCGATCCGTTGAATGATCGGGTCACCACCGTGCGGGCCGGCACCAGTGGCGTGCTGTTCGCCCTGGACCGCGGGCGCTACACCCAGCCGGGGATCTGGCAGGCAAAAGTCGCCGGGCGTGAGCCGATTCGTACGGGGAAATTGAGCAACGACTGATAAGTGCTGTCTACCTCACCGCACGCTTCTTGTCGTGCGGCTATCGAACGATGGAGGAAGATTGATGTTTAAAGCGCTCGCCCTGTTTCTATTGCTGGTCTCGTCCGGGTTGCAGGCCCAACCCTCGCTGCACACGGACTTGCCGCTCAATTACCTGGCCCAAGCCGATGAGCAAGCCGGCAACCGCCCGCTGGTGATCTTCCTGCACGGCTCCGGCAGCAACGAACAGGACCTGTTCGAACTCAAGGGCGAGTTGCCCCGGGATTACAACTACCTCTCGGTGCGGGCGCCGAAGAGCATGGAACAGGACCGTTATCAGTGGTTCGCGAAAAAGGGCGACGGTGCCTACGACGGTGACACCTCGGACTTGAAGGCCAGCGGCAAGATGCTGCTGGACTTCATCGACAAGGCTCGGGCCAAGTACTCGACCGACGCGAGCAAGGTCTACCTGGTAGGGTTCAGCCAGGGCGCGATGATGAGCTACGAAGTGGCCCTGCGACACCCCGAAGCCGTCGGCGGTATTGCCGCAATGGGTGGGCGGGTCCTGTCGGTGCTGCGGGCGGAACTGACCCCCGACGAGTCGCGCCGGACACTGGCGGTGTTCATCGGCCATGGCACGGCAGACCCGATCATTCCCTACCACGATGGTACCGAGGCCAACAGCTTCCTGAAGACCCTGGCGCTGGAACCGGAATTCCATGCCTACCCGGGCGTCGGCCACAGTATCAGCGCCCTGGAAGTACAGGACCTGCGGGCCTGGCTGGAGCGGCTCAATCCCTGACCACCGCAAGTCCCTGTGGGCTCCCACATGTTCCGGGGTGCTTGTTACTTACCGCTGGCGATCTGTTTCACCAACGCTTCATGACCGGCCTTGTCGCTGGCCCGGGAGATGACCTGCACCACGGCCATGTGCGTGCCGGAGGCGCCCAGCAAGGTGGTGTCGAGAGTGGGTCCGCCGCCCTGGGTCGCGCTGGTGTCGAGCTGGCGCAGGCCCAGGCCGGTGCCTTGTTGCTTCAGGCTTTTTTCGCTGAGGATCTTGGCGTCCGGCAGAGCCTTGATGCGTTGGGCGGCGAAGTCGGCCATGGTGGTGTCGAGGAATGCACCATCGTCGTCCTTCACATTCGTGCCATTGACGATGGTGTTCTCAGCGGCGATCACCACGGTTCTGCTGGTGGCATTGCTGTACATCGTCCCTGTCGCCCCGGCGGTGCCCTGGGCCACTTCACCGGCGGGTAGCGGCGTCGCTGTGAAGCCCTTGGGCAAGGTGAAGGTGAACTTGCCGCCGAGCATCGACACTTTCTGCGCCGGTGCATCGCCGGCAGGTTTGGCTGGGGCCGCTTGGGCGGACACCACGACCAGGCTGGCGATGGCGCCCAGCAACAGGGCGGCGGCTTGTTTACTCAGCAATGACATTGAAACGCTCCACAGATGGTCGTGCCTGGAGGCCGATCATCCCATGGGCGTCGCACCTGACTCCAGCACCAGTGCAGAAGAGACCGTCATTTTAGCGAAAGGTGTGTGGTGTCGCCGGGCGGTGGCCGCACCAGCAGGCGTCGGGTCACCAGCAACATGGCCATCGACACTGCGACGCCCAAGGCGAAGGCGGGCATGCCCAGCACCGGCAGGGCGAGGGCCAGGATCAGGCAGAAGGCGGCGAAGCAATACATGCCGGTGGCCGTCGCTCGAAGCAGCGCGGCGGTGAAGGCCGGGCCCCGGGTTTGTTGGGAGAACACCGCCATGACACTGCCCAACACCGGGAACACCGCCAGCAACCCGCTCCAGCGTTCGCCCACGGTGCTGGCCAGCAGCGTCACCGCCAGGGTCAACAGCGCGCCGGCGATCATGCGCAGCAGCAGTTTGTCGGATTTGGCCGCCGGCCCGTTCATCACCGGCCGGACCGTTGGGAACAGATATGGCGCCGCCAGCAGCGCGACCAGGGCGATCAGGCTCGACAACGGCAGCGAAGCCGGTAGCCAGGACAGGATCAACGCCACCAAGGCCCAGACGCCTAGCGCGATGCCCAGCGCCCAGGGCCAGTTGCGATGCTGGGCGACCTGGGCGTACACCACGCAGAAGGCAATCATCGCGAACATCGCTGCCAACGCCGCGGTCGCCGACTGTGCGGCAAACAGCTCGCCTTGTTCTATGGCCAGGAACAGCAGAATCGGCCCCACCACGACTGGCAACCCCGAGAGCCAGCCGGCCACACTCGGTCCCCAACGCCTGCCCGCCCGGGAAATCAGCAGCAGGAACGTGGGAATCACCAGCAATTTGAGCAGCAGCACGCGGTCATCCCTGTCAGTTGTCGAGGCGCCACGTTAGCACCGCCCGCACCGCAAACCCACTGTGGGGGCGAGCTTGTTCGCGATGGCGGCAGCACTGGCACGAAAGACCCTAAGGCTCAACCCCGCGCAGCACTGAAACGCCGCGCCAGCCCCTCACGCTCGAAGTGTTCGGTGATGAACTCGATAAAGGCGCGAGTCTTGGCTGGCATCAGCGTGCGGCTGGGGTAATAGAGGGAAATCACGCCAAGGTCCATGTACCAGTCCGGCAGCAGCCGTACCAGTTCGCCGCGTTCCAGCCAGGGCAGCACGTCCGGCACGGTCAGCAGCGAAATGCCCAGGCCCAGCAAGGTGGCTTCGCGCATTGCGACCGGGTCGTTGAGAATGATGGATTCAGGCAGCCGCAACGCCGACTCGAACCCGGCGGCGTTGCGCATCGTGGCCTGGCGTACGCGCCCGGTGAGGCTGGAGCGCAGCACGATGTTATCGAAGTGGGCCAGGTCTTCCGGGTGTTCGGGGCAGGCGCGTGCGGCCAGGTAGGCCGGGCTGGCTACCGCGACCAGATGTGCCGGCGCCAAGGTTCGCGAGATCACGCCAGGTGTCAGTTCGAAGCCGCCGCCAATCGCCGCGTCGAAACCTTCAGCGATCAGGTCTACCCGTCGGTTCTCGAAATGCCATTGCGGGCGGATCAACGGGTGCAGGGCCAGAAATTGCGGCAGCAACGGCAGCACATGGCCGATGCCGAAGCTTGGCGACAGGCTGAGGCGCAGTACCCCGGCCGGCTCGCCACGCTCAGTGGTCACGGCGCCGATGGCGGCCTGCAAGGCTTCGAGATGCGTGCCGATGCTGGCCAGGAAGTGTTCGCCGTTCTCGGTCAAGGACAGCTTGCGGGTCGAGCGCTGGAACAGCCGCACCCCCAGGTTACGCTCCAGCATTGCCACATTGCGGCTCACCGCGGCAGGCGTCAGGGCCAGCAACCTGGCGGCCGCCGAGAAACTGCCGGTTTCGGCGCTGCGGGCAAAGCATTCGAGATTGGCGAGGCTTTCCATCAACGTGGCCTGATAGTAATGCTTGAAAATGATTCAACGTATTACTGGCTAATCATGACGTAATAGCAAGGGCAATATGCACCTCAACGGCGGACATCACCGCCCAGGGGTATCCAACTTTGAGGACATACGACATGAGCAGCATCGACACCATCGGCATCATCGGCGCTGGCGCCATTGGCAGTGCATTTGCCCGGGCCTTGGCCCGCCAGAACATCAACGTCGTGATTGCCAACAGCCGCGGCCCGGAAAGCCTGGCCGGGTTGGTCACCGAGCTCGGCCCCAACGTACGCGCCGGCACCGTGCAGCAAGCCGCTGCCCAACCCATGGTGCTGGTGGCCGTCAACTGGCCGAAGTTGCCCCAGGCGTTGAATGGCTTGCCGGACTTTGCCGGACGAATCGTGATTGATGCCAACAACGCAATCAAAGTCCCGGAGTTCGAGGCGATTGATCTGCAGGGCCGGGCTTCTACCGAGGTGTTCAGCGAATGGGTGCCGGGGGCACGGGTGGTCAAGGCGTTCAACCACATGTTGGCGCGCCTGCTGGAGGCTGATCCAGCGTCCGAAGGCGGCAAGCGCGTGTTATTCCTGACTGGCGACGATGAGCAGGCCCGTGGGGAAGTCGCGCAGTTGATCGCCCGGCTGGGATTCTTCGGCGTGGACCTGGGCCCATTGAGCGTTGGCGCATGCTTGACTCAATTCCCGGGCGGGCCATTGCCGGTGCTGAACCTGGTCAAGTTCGACTGAGTACTTCGCGGCATGCGTAAGGAAGCGCTCGATCAGCGTGGGAACCCGGCCTGAAGCACTCAGTCGGGTTCCACGTCCAATTGCAGGCTGTCGTCTGCCAGGCGTTTGGCTCGCCGGACAATGCCGCTGATGCGTCGGCCTTCGGCATTGAACACCACGAGCTGGGCCTTATGCAGATCCTTCGGCAGTGGTGGTCGCACGTGCAGCGCGAACCAGGGTGGTTCGCCGTCATCGAGGCGTTTGACGTCGAACTCGCAGCTGACACTTGTGGTATTGCGACCAAACATCGTGTCGAGAGCGTAATCAAGATGAGTGCTGTCGGCAGCAGGGTCGAGGGACATCGGCGGTCTCCTGGGTGGGTACGCACGGCTGATGTTCAAGTGATTCTTCCCGCAATGGAAAATTCCATTGGGTGATCTGTAGAGATTAGCCTCAACCTGTGGGAGCAAGCCTTGCTCCCACAGATCATTCCCTTCTCCCCAAGAACGGGGCGGCTGGTGATCAAAGGCTAGGCACGCCGTTTTTCCACACCGACCAGTTCTTCACAATGTCCTGCACCAACGGGTTGCCGGTGCGGAACAGGTTTTCCAGTGCCGGGACGAACGCGCCTTGGTCGGCGTATTTGAGCAGGTTGTCCACTTCGTTGCCGCCGGGCTCGGGGCGGTCGAAGTCGGACCCGGCCCGCAGCACGGCCAGCCGGTTGATGTCCACCCGACCTTCGCGACTGGCCCGGAGCAAGGCCTCGTAGGTGGAGTTGTCTTCCTGTTGGGTGGTGCAGTAGACGCCTTTGTTATCGGTGAGCAGGCGGGTCCAGACTTCGGCGCGCTCGCTCAGGCGCGTACCGGAAAACCAGGTGTTGCCGGCCAGGGTGTCGCAGCGGGTCACCACCGGCGGCTGGTTGGCCGGGGCGTACGGATACTTCAAGCGCCAGGCCGCCGATTCCTTGCTTTCCGCCAGGGTCACCTTCTGGCTGAGGGCAAAGGCCTTGGCTTGCAGGGCCGGGTTGAGTTCGAAGACTTCCGTCTTGTAGTCCAGCGGCGGTTTTTCGTTCGGCCCCTTGGTGTTGATGCCCAGGTAGCCGGTGGGCCAGTCCTTGGGCACATCCCGCGAATCCAGCTCCCATTGAGTGCCGAACTCCACCAGGTAATGGGCCCAGGCGGTTGTGCCAAGCGTGCCGTGGTGCGGGTTGATGCCGGCGATCCCGGCCACCAGGAAATAGCTTTTGCGCAGGTCGACGGTGGGGGAGAGCGCCAGGGCCAGTGTCGAGGCAGCGGCGTTGGTCTGGCCCATGCCGGTAATCAGCAGGCAGACCCGCTCGGTATTGCAGCGGATCGTCGGGTACTCGGCGGCCAGCCCCGGCACGCGGATTTCAGTCTTGAGTTCGAGGCGTTCGATCCAGTTCTGCGCCTCGGGGGCGAACATTGTGATCAGCATCACTTTGGGTTGAAGCGCCGGCGCGGCTCCGGCGGTCGAGCAGAACAGAGCCGTGCAGGCCAGGCCGATTGAAATAGACAGGCGATTGATCATGTATTCGTGACCTCCATGGATTCGAAATGGTGCTTCTACGTTTGCTCAGAATTGATAGCCAACCCCGGCGTAGTATCCCCAGCCGTCGGAGCGGGCGCGGAAGTTGCCGTCGCCAAAGTTAAGCTCACTGCCGTCCTGCCAGTTGCCGCCGTTGTGAAAGTAGCGGCCCACCAGCGTAAAGCGCAGGTGCGTGAACGAATACAGCAAAACGTTGGTGGCGACCGTGGCGTTGGCGGTGCGGGCGGGGTTGTCCTTGTGCAGGTCCGAACCGAAATCGAAGTTGGTGAAGCCGATGTACGTCAGCGAGGCGCCGTTGCTGAACTGGCTGATCGGCACGATGTATTTGAGCTGGGCGCGGTAGCCGTCCCAGGAGTATTCATTGCTCGCGCCATAGTTTTCCCATTGATAGCGGCCATAGAAGTTGGCTGACAGGTTGACCCTTGAGTGGGTGTCGATGTCGGTGCCCAGGCCGCTGTACAAGGTGTTCGCGCGATTGGCACTGTTGCTGCCGTGATCGTAGATCCAGTCGAACGCCACATACCATTCCTTGAACGGTCCGATGGCCAGGCTGCGGCCAGCCAGGTAGTCGATGGAAATACGCGGTTCGTGCTCCATGAACACCGGGGAACCGTGGTCCCACGCACCTTTGTCATGGCTGTTGCCAATGTTGAAGATCTTTGGGATGTCGACGTAGCCATAGAGCTCGAAGGGCCCTTTGCGTCCGAAGTATTCATATTCCAGATAGACATCGTCGACCGGTTGCGGGCCGAAACTGATGTCCTTGCTGCCGATGAGCGTCAGGTCCTGGTTGTACCAGTCCGACAGGTAGGCGCCTTTCTTGGAGGGGGTGGCCTCAGGGCTGAGGGCCTCGCCCTGGGCGGACGCCTCGGTGGTCTGGGCTTGGGTCGTGGTGCTGAGTAGTCCGGTAACGGCGGTCAGTAGCAGGGCGGCTGCCAATACGCCGGGTGTAGCGCGATACCAGGAAGTGCAGTGCATGGAAAGTCCTTGTTCGTGCGGGCTGAAGCCCGGGTTCCGTGGTTGAAAAAAGCCATCGACCCGCTGGGTAGGATCGATTGCGCAAACGTTTGCACATGTCGTACCAGTTTTTTGTATTGGCTTGAAATGCATGGGGTTCAGGCTTTTTTCCTGTCCTGTTGGTCAGGCTCGGTGCACCGAATTCGGCAGCGTCGTATGAAGTGGCACCAACGTGTTGCAGGAGCATGTGCTCGACGCGGCACTGAGTCGGTGGCGTTGCTGGTAGAATCGGCCATCTTGACTGACCAGAGGTATGCCCATGAGCGAGCCGATTCGCCTGACCCAGTACAGCCACGGCGCCGGCTGCGGCTGCAAGATTTCGCCCCAGGTGCTGGAAGTGATCTTGGCCGGCAGCGGTGCGCAGAACCTTGATCCCAAGTTGTGGGTCGGCAATGCTTCCCGGGACGATGCTGCGGTGTACGCCATCGACGAGGAGCGCGGGGTGGTCTCGACCACCGATTTCTTCATGCCGATTGTCGATGATCCCTTCGATTTCGGTCGCATCGCCGCCACCAATGCCATCAGCGATATCTACGCCATGGGCGGTGACCCGCTGATGGCCATTGCGATTCTCGGTTGGCCAGTCAACGTATTGGCCCCGGAAATTGCCCGGGAAGTGATTCGCGGCGGTCGCTCCGTGTGCGACGAGGCCGGTATTCCCCTGGCCGGCGGGCATTCGATCGACGCGCCTGAGCCGATTTTCGGCCTGGCGGTCACAGGCCTGGTGCAAAAGCGCCATATGAAACGCAACGATACGGCCACCGCCGGTTGCCGCCTGTACCTGACCAAACCCCTGGGCATCGGCATCCTCACCACGGCGGAAAAGAAAGGCAAGCTGCGCGCCGCCGACGTCGGCCTGGCCCGTGACTGGATGTGCACCCTCAACAAACCGGGCAGCCGCTTCGGCAAACTCGACGGTGTGACGGCGATGACCGACGTCACCGGTTTCGGCCTGCTCGGTCACCTGGTGGAAATGGCCGACGGCAGCCAACTGACTGCGCGCATCCGCTATGACGCGGTGCCGCGCCTGCCGGGTGTCGAGTACTACCTCGACCAGGGGTGTGTGCCGGGCGGCACGCTGCGCAACTACGACAGTTACGCCAGCAAGATCGGTCGAGTCCAGGAGCTGCACAAGCGCGTGTTGTGCGACCCGCAGACCAGCGGCGGCCTGCTGATTGCCGTCACCCCCGAAGGCGAGGCCGAGTTCCTGCGGGTTGCCGTTGAACTCGGGCTGGCGCTGGAACCTATCGGCGAACTGGTCGAGCGACAGAGTTACGCGGTCGAGGTGTCTTGATGAGCCATGACATCACCGATTACCGCGACATCTTCCTCAATGACCGGCCGATGATGGACACGCGCGCCCCGGTCGAATTCATCAAGGGGGCCTTCCCCGGCGTGGTCAATCTGCCGTTGATGACCGACAGCGAACGGCAACGCGTCGGTACCTGCTACAAGCAGCAGGGGCAGCAGGCCGCCATTGTCCTGGGGCATCAACTGGTGTCCGGTGAAATCAAGGCCGAACGCATCCAGGCCTGGGCCGAGTTCGCCAAGACCCATCCCGACGGCTTGCTGTATTGCTTTCGCGGCGGTTTGCGTTCGCAGATCGTCCAGCAATGGCTCAAGGACGAAGCTGGCATTGATTACCCCAGGGTCGGCGGTGGCTACAAGGCCATGCGCACGTTCTTGCTGGACACGGTCGAGCAGGCGGTCGCCCAGTGCGACCTGGTGCTGCTGGGCGGCATGACCGGCACCGGCAAGACCGAAGCGCTGGGGCAACTGAGCAATAGCCTGGATCTGGAAGGTTATGCCAACCATCGCGGTTCGAGCTTCGGCAAACGCGCCACCGGCCAGCCTTCCAACATCGATTTTGAAAACCGCCTGGCCGTGGATGTGCTGAAAAAGCGCGCCGCCGGCATCGAACAATTCGTGCTTGAGGATGAGAGCCGTGCGGTCGGCAGTTGCGCCTTGCCGCTGCCTTTGTACCAGCGCATGCAGCAGGTTCCCATGGTCTGGCTGGAAGACAGCCTGGAGCATCGGGTCGAGCGGATCCTGCAGGATTACGTCATCAACCTGTGCGCGGAATTTGTCGCTGTACATGGCGACGAAGGTTTCTCGTTGTTTTCCGAGCGGTTGCTGGCAAGCCTGGACAACATCCACAAGCGCCTGGGCGGTGACCGTCACCGGCGCTTGATGAACATCCTGGAAGCCGCCCTGGCCGAGCAGGCCAACAGCGGCGCCGTCGACTTGCATCGCGGTTGGATCGAAGGCTTGCTGCGTGAGTATTACGACCCGATGTACGTGTTCCAGCGGGAAAAGAAGGGCTTGCGGATCGAGTTCTCGGGGGAGCAGGCGGCGGTGCTGGAGTATCTGCGGGAGCGGGCGGCCCGGGGCGGGTGACCACCGAAAGTCCCCTGTGGGAGCGAGCTTGCTCGCGATGGCGGCGACACAGGCACCATTGATGCAAACTGGCCCATAGCTATCGCGAGCAAGCTCGCTCCCACAAAGGGACGTGGCGACTGATCAGGTCGGGCAGGTCTCCTGGCCATTATCCAAGCCTTGCTTGTAGCTCTGGCTGGTGAGGCTGGCCTTGCCGTTGTGCCAGGTCAGGGTCAGCACGTACAGCGAGTCAAAATCGCCTGACGCCCAGTCATCGGTAATGGTCTGCTTCTTGCCCACGGCCTCGCCAGCGACCTTGTTGATCAACTCCGGCAGATAGCCATGGGACCAGGCGGTATAGATGGTGGCGTTGTGGTACTTGTCGTCCAGCAGTTCATCAGCGAGGTCGCTGGTGTCGTTGGCTGAATAATTGATGTTCACCGGCAACCCGAGCTTGATGGCACTGGGGCTGATGGTCATCAGCGGGCGAATATAGCTGTAGGAATTGTCCAGCTCACCCTCTTCGACATTGCGGGTCGGGTTGGCCGCGAACACGTAGTCGGCCTTGCCGAATTTTTCCGGCAGCAGGGTGGCCAGGTCGATGGCGCGGTTGAGGCCCTGGCAATTGAGTTGGCCCAGGCCACCGTCGGGTTTCTCGGCGTGGCGCAGGAACACCAACGTCTGCACGCCGTCGGCCGGCTGGGCGCGGCTGACGCTGGATTCCAGCGACAGCACCAGTCCACAGACCACCAGCAGCGTCGGCAGCAGCAGCCACGAACGGTGTTTGAAGCGCCTGGCGAAATTCAGTGGGTTCATCATCGAATAAATAATCTTCAGCATGTTTGAGTCAGGCTGACAAACCCTGGCACCGCGAAGCGGTTGGCCTCGGGTGTTTTCCCTGTCATTACGCCGCGTCGAATCCTCGGGGGCATTGCTCAGAGTCTCTTCAAGCCCTTTGGTTCGATCCTGGCTGGTCCCGGTGCACTGTAAGGCCTCCTGTGGGGAGGTAGGGCGAATGTTAGCGACAGGATGTTGCGACTTTATGAATAGCCATATGTCGCCGACATGATCCCGGATCCAAAAGCTCAGTCATCTGATTTATGCTCCCGCTTTCTAGATAGCACTTGGAATCCAGCTCATGCCCAACCTGACTCCATTCCTCATCACCCAGAAATGGCCTGCCCAGTACCCGGAGTGGATTCAGCTCTACTCCCTGCCCACCCCCAACGGCGTGAAGGTCTCGATCATGCTGGAAGAGATCGGCCTGCCGTACGAGCCCCACAAAGTGGACTTCGCCAGCAACGACCAGCTGTCGCCCGAGTTCCTTTCCCTGAACCCCAACAACAAGATCCCGGCGATTCTCGATCCCCATGGGCCGGGCGACCAGCCGTTGGCGTTGTTCGAGTCGGGGGCGATCCTGATTTATCTGGCGGACAAGAGCGGACAGTTGCTGGCCCAGGAGTCGGCGGCGCGCTACGAGACGATCCAGTGGCTGATGTTCCAGATGGGCGGGATCGGGCCGATGTTCGGGCAACTGGGGTTCTTCAACAAGTTCGCCGGCAAGGATTACGAGGACAAGCGGCCGCGCGATCGCTACGTCGAGGAAAGCAAGCGCCTGCTCAAAGTGCTCGATGGCCGTTTGCAAGGGCGCGACTGGATCATGGGCGAGCGCTACACCATCGCTGATATCGCCACGTTCCCCTGGGTGCGCAACTTGATCGGCTTTTATGAGGCCGGTGATTTGGTCGGGATCCAGAACTTCCCCAATGTGACGCGGGTGCTGGAGCGCTTCCTGGCTCGACCGGCTGTGGTGCGTGGGTTGAAGATTCCGGAATGAGTCACCCGACGACTCGCCGATTCGATTACAAGCCACCGGCTGACGTGCATCAATGGCTCGCTGACCTTGAGAGTAGATTATTGCCTGGCCGGTAACGCTCTGTTTTCCAGCCAACGTTTGTGCCCTGGTCGGCCAGGGCATAAGCTTTGCGCCTTGTGATCGAGCACCCATTTCTGCCCAGGAGTCCCATGTCCAGCCAGTTCCCCGAAGCACGTCCACGCCGTCTGCGTCGCAATGCAAGCCTGCGCAGCCTGTTCCAGGAAACCGAGTTCACCTTGAACGACCTGGTGCTGCCGATTTTCGTCGAAGAAGAAATCGATGATTTTGTGCCGATCAAGAGCATGCCGGGCGTGGTACGCATTCCTGAATCGAAGCTGGCCGGCGAGATCGAGCGCTATGCCCGTGCCGGCATCAAGTCGGTGATGACCTTTGGTGTGTCCCATCACCTGGACAACGACGGCAGCGACACCTGGAGCGAGCGCGGCCTGGTGTCGCGCATGGCCGGGATCTGCAAGGACGCGGTGCCGGAGATGATCGTGATGTCCGACACCTGCTTCTGTGAATACACCGATCATGGTCACTGCGGTGTGCTCCACGGCGATGAGGTGGACAACGACCGGACCCTGGTCAACCTGGGCAAGCAAGCCGTGGCGGCGGCCCGCGCCGGTGCCGATGTGATCGCGCCATCGGCGGCCATGGACGGGCAGGTCCAGGCAATTCGCCGGGCCCTGGATGAAGCCGGCTTCAGCCAGACGGCAATCATGGCCTATTCCACCAAGTTCGCCTCGGCACTCTATGGCCCGTTCCGCGAGGCCGGCGGCAGCGCGTTGAAAGGCGATCGCAAGAGCTACCAGATGAACCCGATGAACCGCCGCGAAGCATTGCGCGAGTCCTTGCTCGATGAACAGGAAGGTGCCGATGCGCTGATGGTCAAGCCGGCCGGTGCCTACCTCGATATCATCCGCGACATTCGCCAGGCCTCGAACCTGCCGCTGTCGGCTTATCAGGTCAGCGGCGAATACGCGATGATCAAGTTCGCCGCCCAGGCTGGCGCCATCGACGAAGCCCGTGTGGTACGCGAGAGCCTTGGCGCCATCAAGCGGGCGGGGGCAGACCTGATCTTCACCTACTTCGCCATGGACCTGGCGCTGAGCGGGATCTGATCCAGCACACACTGGTTTGGGTTGGACGGAAGATCCAGGTACACCGCCATTCTCCTGTGGGAGCGAGCCTGCTCGCGATAGCGCTGGGTCGGCTTGCATCAGTGTTGCCTGTGCCGCCGTCATCGCGAGGCTTGCTCCATATTGGGCATAGCCCGCATCCACTTTTGATCGTATGGTTGCTCCGGAATAACGAACCCGATGGAGCACCATGCAATTCAACCGATTGATGATCAGCCTTGCTGCGCTGCTGGCCCTGGCCGGTTGCGGCAGTCGCCAGGCGCAGGAGCCCGAGCGTTCGCCCGCTGAGGTCAAGAAGCAGATTGTGCAGTTGTTGCCGGCCAAGACTGTGGATCGCGAAGGCTGGGCGACGGATATCCATGTGGCCTTTGCGGCCCAGCAGATTCCCTCTACGACGCAGAACATCTGTGCTGTCCTGGCGGTGACCGAACAGGAGTCGACGTTCCAATCCGATCCGCCAGTGCCGGGGCTGGGCAAGATCGCTCGTCAGGAGATCAACCGCCGTGCGGCGAAAGTGCACATTCCGGAGCTGTTGGTCAGTGGTGCCCTCCAGGTGCGTTCACCCAATGGCAAAAGCTACAGCGATCGGCTCAATGCTGCGCGTAGCGAGAAAGAACTGAGCGGGATTTTCGATGATTTCATCGGCATGGTGCCGTTGGGCAAGACACTGTTCGGCGATTTCAATCCGGTGCACACCGGCGGGCCGATGCAGGTCAGCATCGCGTTTGCCCAGGCCAATGCGCGCAATTATCCCTATACGGTGGATGGCTCGATTCGTCGCGAAGTGTTCAGTCGTCGTGGCGGGATGTATTTCGGTATCGCGCATTTGTTGGGCTATCCAGTGAGCTACACCGAGCCGCTGTATCGTTTTGCCGATTTCAATGCCGGGTGGTACGCCAGCCGCAACGCGGCTTTCCAGCATGCAGTGAGTGTGGCGTCGGGCATTGCCCTGGCGCTGGACGGCGATCTGATTGCCCATGATTCCATCATGCCAGGCAGCACGGAACTGGCGGTGCGCACGCTGGGCAAGTCGTTGGGAATGCGCAACCCGACCATCCGCGATCAACTGGAGCAGGGTGACAGCCTGGCGTTCGAGGACAGCAAGCTCTACAAGCGTGTGTTCGAACTGGCTGAGCGGGCCGAGCGCAAGGCGTTGCCGCGGGCGGTATTGCCGGGAATCGTGCTCAAGAGCCCGAAGATCACGCGCAAGCTGACCACGGCGTGGTTTGCCAAGCGGGTGGATGAGCGTTATCAGCGATGCATGGCGCGGGCGTCGGGGCGTTAGCCAGGCGTTGGCGCGTGAAAAAGCCCGGTGGATGAGGCCGGGCTTTTAGGGGGATGGTTTGGTGCGGGATCAGTCTGAAGCGGCGTATCGGGTAAGCTGCCAGGCAACTCATGCGTGGTTTTCGATCAGGCGATCAGAGCCACCTTCGGCAACGCGACGTTCCAGCAGGCGTTCGGCACCGCCTTCAGCAACGCGGTTTTCCATCAGGCGGTCGGAGCCACCTTCAGCGACGCGGTTTTCGATCAGGCGATCAGAACCGCCTTCGGCGACGCGGTTTTCGATCAGGCGGTCGGAGCCACCTTCAGCGACACGACGTTCCAGCAGGCGTTCGGCACCGCCTTCAGCGACGCGGTTTTCGATCAGGCGGTCGGAGCCACCTTCAGCGACACGACGTTCCAGCAGGCGTTCGGCACCACCTTCAGCGACGCGGTTTTCGATCAGGCGATCAGAACCGCCTTCGGCGACACGACGTTCCAGCAGGCGTTCGGCACCGCCTTCAGCGACGCGGTTTTCGATCAGGCGATCAGAACCGCCTTCGGCGACGACGGGTTGGGACGAGGCGGCAAATACGTTGGCGGCCAGTACAGAGAAAGCGAGGCTGAGGATGACTTGGCGTTTCATGATGGTGTGCTCCGGGGGTGCAGTGGTTTGTGTGGGGCCATTGTTGTCCCGGGCGATCATCAAGAGAACTTCATTGGCATGATGGTGAACATCGACAGCAGTGATACCTCGTTGGCCCGCTACCGGTCAGCTTGATGGAACACTGACGGGCTCACGGGCTCTATCGGCTAACGCTTATGCAGGAGGTACGTTCATGTATCAGTTATTCGGTTGCAGGCAATCCGGCTCTTCGGCGGTGGAGGTTGCCTTGTGTCTCTGTGAGGTGGCTTATCGGCGGGTCGATGCCTATTCGACGCAAGACAACGATGCGGCAAAAGAGCTCGAGGCACTCAATCCTCTGAAGCAGGTGCCGACCCTGCAGTTGCCGGATGGCTCGGTGCTGACTGAAGCGGCGGCGATCCTGATTCACCTAGGGTTGACCTTCCCGGCATCGAAGCTGCTCCCCCAAGACCCGACCCAGCGCGCGCAAGCCATACGGGGCCTGGTCTACATCGCGGCCAATTGCTACACGCCCATCGGCATTATCGATTTTCCGGAACGCTGGCTGGACGAGGCGGACGAAGCGACTCGGCAGCGATTGATATCCGGCACGCAGCAACGGCTGTATCGCAATTGGGCGCGGTTTGCCGACCAGTTCCCGGCCCGACCTTTTCTAGGCGGTGACGAACCGGGGGCGCTGGATATCCTGGCGGCCGTGATCACGAAGTGGAGAAACACGCGGGAGGCGATGCTGAGCGCTCGTCCGGCGTTCTACGAATTGTTGGAACGCATCGATCGCCATCCACGCGTGGCGCCGGTGCTGTCGCTGCACTGGCCGTTGTAGGAGCTGCCGAGCGAAGCGAGGCTGCGATCTTTCCCCTGACGCTTGCGTCTTAAGCGAAAGATCAAAAGATCAAAGATCGCAGCCTTCGGCAGCTCCTACGGGGTCAAGGACAGGCTTTGCGCGCAGCCGCCTGCTCAACGAGGCCGACAAACTGCCGGACATTCTGCTGGTGCGCGGTCACGAGTTCGTCGATGTTGGTTCCCGCTGGCGTCTGCAGGCTGCTGCGGCATGTGAGGGGACGTGCGTCGTTGCCCAGGCTGCGCAGGCGCCATTGCACATCCATGCGGGCATAGCGGCCAGGGATCGAGTCAAAGCGTTGCACGTCTACCCGCAGCAATGATTTCGGTGCACCAGGGTTGCTCAGTTGTTCGTCCAGGCTGCTGTGCAGTTCATCGGCCAGGCTGGCGCCCCACCATTCGGTTTCCAGGATCGCCAACCCGCTGTTGCCTTGGCGAATGACCATCTGGGTGCGATCCACCTGGGGTGGGACGCTGACCTGTTCGATCTGGATGTCCACGCCGGAGCGCGACAGGCCCGCCGGCTGAGCGGGGCTCAGGGTGTGATAGTGGATCGGATCGCTGCGGCAGGCGCCGAGCAGCAATGCGACGGCAACCAGGGTGAGTTTCAGCGTCAGTGGCATGGGGCGCGCTCCTGTGATCATTCTTTCACCGGCAATGTGAGGTTCTGCGCCGGTGCGTCCTTGGGACGGCCGCGAAGCAGCGATTCGGGATGGCGGCTCAGGTAGTCCGACAGTTCGCGCAGCGAGCGCGACATGCGCCCCAGGTCGTCCAGGGTCTGGGTCAGTTGTTCGCGCTGCGGTGAATCTTCGGCCAGGGTCGAGTTGGCCGATTGCAGGGTCTTGCTGACGTCTTGCAAGGTGCTTTGCACGCCCGGCAGGGTCTTGCTGTTGAACTGGGTCAGGCCTTTGCGCAGTTCCACCAGGTTGCCATCCAGGTTGCCGGCAATGCTCTCCAGTGGCAGCTTGTTGATCCGCTCGACCATCGCCTGCAGTTGTTCCTGCAGTTGCTGGAGGCTGCCCGGGATGGTCGGAATACGCACGGGACGGGCGCTTGGGTCGAAGGCGACTTTTTCCGCCTTGGGGTAGAAATCCAGCGAGATGTACAACTGCCCGGTCAGCAGGTTGCCGCTGCGGGCCTGGGCGCGCAGCCCCCGATCGACGAAACTGCCCATCAGGCGGGCGGAGGCGGCTTCGTCCTCCGGGTCGTGATTGAGTGCCTTGAGCAGTTTCTCATGGGCCTTGCCCAGGCGCTGTGGGTAGATCACCACGCCGACGTTGACCGGAAAGCTGCGCTGTTTCTCATCGAAATCCAGATTGATGGCCACCACCCTGCCGACCTCCACCCCGAGGAACTCCACCGGCGCACCGACGCGCAAGCCGCGCAGTGCCTGATCGAAGCGCAGGGCCAGGTATTGCGCCTTGCCATCGGGCGGGGCGAGGGCGCTCTGCTGGTCGGCAAACAGCTCGTAGGTCTTGTCCTCGCTGGCGGGGACGTCGTTGGGGCTGTACTCCGGCGCCCGAAACGCGATGCCGCCCAGCAGCAGGGCCGAGAGCGATTCGGTCTTGACCGCGAAACCATTGGCGCCGACGTTCACGTCCACGCCGCTGACGTTCCAGAACCGGGTGTTTTCGGTGACGTACGCATCGTTGGGGGCGTTGACGAATACGTCGATGTTGACACCTTTGCCCTCGGCGTCCAGGGCGTAGGACACGACCTGGCCCACCGGGATCTTGCGCAGGTACACCGGCGAGCCGATGTCCAGCGAACCGAGGTCCTGGGAATGCAGGGTGAAGCGCTTGCCCGGTTCGCCGTAGGTGATGGGCGGCGGGTTCTCCAGGCCCGTGAAGGACTTGGCGCGCACTTTCGACTGGCCGGCGTCGGCGCCGATGAAATCCCCGGACAGCAAGGTGTCGATCCCCGAGATACCGCCGGCCCCGATGCGTGGCCGTACGACCCAGAACACCGAGTCTTCGTGAGTGAAGGTGTCGGCCGTCTTGGCGAGCTTGACCGTGGCGGTGACGTTCTTCTGGTCCTCGCTCAGTTGCACGTCGGTGACCTGGCCGATGACCACGTTGCGATATTTCACCTCGGTCTTGTTGGCGGTCAGGCCCTGGCCGGTCTTGAAGGTGATGGTGATGGTCGGGCCTTCCTGCAGCCAGTTGTGGACCACCAGGGAAATGCCCACCAGCACCGCAATGATCGGCACGATCCACACCAGCGATACCGTCCAGCGGCGGGTGGTGACGTGGGCGCGGCCGGGTGCGGGTTGCTGCCCGTCAGTGGCTTGCGACTTCATCCATGACCTCCTCGGATGGTTGAGTGTCCCAGATCAGCCGGGGGTCGAAACTCATGGCCGACAGCATGGTGAACAGCACCACGAGGCCGAAGAACAGGATGCCCGGTCGTGGTTCGATGTCGCTCAATGCCTGGAACTTGACCAGTGCCGCCACCAGGGCCACCACCAGCACATCGAGCATCGACCAGTAGCCGATGACTTCCACCAGCCGGTACAGCTTCGCCCGCTGGACCTGGGCCCAGGTGCTGCGCCGTTGTGCGGTCACCAGCAACAGGGTCAGCACCACGAACTTGATGCCGGGCACCGCGATGCTGGCGATGAAGATAATCAGGGCGATGTCCCAGGCGCCGCTTTGCCAGAACTCAATGACACCGCTGATGATGGTGCTGTCGGCGCCTTCGCCGAGCATCTGGGTATTCATGACCGGCAGCAGGTTGGCCGGGATGTAGAACACCAGCGCGGCGAGCATGTAGGCCCAGGTGCGGGTGATGGCATCGGGTTTGCGTCGATGCAGGGCGGCATCGCAGCGGGGGCAGGTCTGGGGCTCGTCGGTCATGTCGCAGGCCAGGCCGCAGCTGTGGCACAGGCACAGGTCCAGGTCGCGGGCCTCTGGCGGGGTTTCCTGCGGCTGGCCGTTCACAGGCTGTCCCACAGGTCGCGGACATCGCGCCCGGCAATGCGGATCATCAGCAGGCTCAAGGCCGCCAGGGCGAACAAGCCGATGCCCGGGAGCACGTCCAGCAGCCCGGCGAGCTTGATCACCGCCACCAGCGCGCCCAGCAGGCACACTTCCAGCATGCTCCAGGGCCGCAGGGTTTCCAGGCTGCGCATGCACAGGTTGAACCCTGGTGCCCGCCGCTGGAGGTAGGCATGGCCCAGCACCCAGATCAGGAGCACCAATTGAAAGGCCGGTGCGATGATGATCGCCACCGCTGTCACCAGAGCGATGAAGGCGATCGGCCCCTGGCTCAGCGCCACGATGGAATCCCATAACGTCGCGCTGTTGCTCAGGCCCTGGAGGCGGATGCTCATGATCGGGTAGATGTTGGCGAAGGCCCACAGCACCGCGGCCGTTACGCTCAAGGCCAGGCGCTGTTCGATGGTCAGGCCGTTGTAGCGCTGGATCACCGCGTGGCAGCGCACGCACGAGGCTTTCTGGTGCGCAACGAGCACCACCGGCTCGTACACCGCATCGCAATGTTCACAAATGATCAGTCGGTCGGTGTTGGCCATCGGGATGCTCGCAGGAACAACCTCTTCAATATAGAAGTGCCTTGAGAATGAGCAACCCGACCGAACGGATCATTCCCCGCGAATGTATTGCTCCAGTTGTCTGATCAGATCGGCCTGTTCGGCGATGGCTTCCTTGACCAGGTCACCGATGGACAGCAGGCCGACCAGTTTGCCGTCCTCTACCACTGGCAAATGCCGCAGGTGTTTTTCGGTCATGATGCTCAGGCAGGTCTCGACATTCTGGTGCGGGTCGATGGTGATCACGGGGGAGACCATGATGTCGCTGACCTTCGTGCCCACCGACGAGCGCCCGCGCAAGACCATTTTGCGGGCATAGTCGCGCTCGCTGATGATCCCCAGCACTTCATCGTTCTTCACCACCAGCAAGGCACCGACGTTCTTCTCGGCCATGCGCATCAGGGCCTGCAATACCATGTCGTCCGGTGAGATGGTGTGCACTTGCTGGTTCTTCTCATCTTTTATCCGGAGCAACTGCGCGACGGTTTTCATGGGGGAGCCTCAGGTGTTGTTTTTGCTGGTTGTTAAAGCATCGTAGACCCAACGGCGCAGAGCAAGCGGTAAAGCGGCGGCCAGTCGTCCAAAAGCGTCATTACCGGGGGATTTCCCACCGATGTGATGCCATCCAGCATTGTGGCGAGGGGCGTCCCTCTGTGGGAGCAAGCCTGTGGGAGCAAAGCTTGCTCGCGATGAACGATGACACGGTCTAGCAGTTGAACCGCATCGCGGGCAAGCCTTGCTCCCACAAAGGAATAAATCCCCTCGCCACAGGGTAGAATCGTCGCCTACGTAGAATTCGAGGTTGCAGCGGTGGATTTACAGCAGGGCTTCGTCCTGACCCGGCATTGGCGCGATACCCCGGCCGGCACCGAAGTCGAGTTCTGGCTGGCGACCGACGCCGGTCCCCGGCGCGTGCGCCTGCCTGTGCAGACCTCGGTGGCCTTTGTGCCGCAGATCCAGCGCGGCCAGCTCGAAGCCTTGCTGCAAGGGGAGAAGGAGGTAGAACTACGCCCCCTGGACCTGCTGGATTTCGAGCATCGTCCGGTGCTGGGGCTGTATTGCCAGCAACATGCCCAACTGATGCGCCTGGACAGCACCTTGCGCCGCGCCGGCGTGGAGGTGTTCGAAGCGGACATCCGACCGCCGGAGCGCTACCTGATGGAGCGCTTCATCACCGCCCCGGTCTGGTTTGGCGGTACGCCGACCGCTGATGGCCTGCTGGTCGATGCCCAGATGAAGCCGGCGCCCGAATACCGTCCACCGTTGCGCCTGGTGTCCCTGGACATCGAAACCACCGCCCAGGGCGAATTGTATTCCATCGCCCTGGAGGGCTGCGGCGAGCGCCAGGTCTACATGCTCGGGCCAGCCAATGGCGACGATGCCGGCGTGGATTTCCAGCTGGAATACTGCGAATCGCGCACGGTGCTGCTGAAGAAACTCAACGATTGGTTCGCCCGTTTCGAC
Organism: Pseudomonas sp. Root401; assembly: GCF_001425105.1. Classification (NCBI taxonomy): domain Bacteria; kingdom Pseudomonadati; phylum Pseudomonadota; class Gammaproteobacteria; order Pseudomonadales; family Pseudomonadaceae; genus Pseudomonas; species Pseudomonas sp. Root401. Next base: position 68,817 of record NZ_LMDO01000001.1, read on the forward strand.
CCTGACGCGATCATTGGCTGGAACCTGGTGCAATTCGACCTGCGGGTGCTGCATGAACACGCCCGGCGCCTGGCCGTGCCGTTGCGCCTGGGGCGCGGTGGCGAAGAGATGCAATGGCGCGAGCACGGCGCGCGCAACAACCACTTCTTCGCCTCGGCCGCTGGCCGGCTGATCATCGACGGCATCGAGTCCCTGCGTTCGGCGACCTGGAGTTTCCCCTCGTTCAGCCTGGAAAACGTCGCCCAGACGCTGCTGGGGGAGGGCAAGTCCATCGATAACCCGTACCAGCGCATGGACGAAATCAATCGCATGTTCGCCGAGGACAAGCCGGCCCTGGCCCGCTACAACCTCAAGGACTGTGAACTGGTGACGCGGATCTTCGCCAAGACCGAACTGCTCACGTTTCTCTTGGAACGAGCCAGCGTCACCGGCCTGCCGGCGGACCGCAGCGGGGGTTCGGTGGCGGCCTTCACGCACCTGTACATGCCGCTGATGCATCGCCAAGGGTTTGTTGCACCCAACCTGGGCCAGCGCCCGCCCGAGGCCAGCCCGGGTGGGTTTGTCATGGACTCCCAGCCGGGGCTCTACGAGTCGGTGCTGGTGCTGGACTACAAGAGCCTGTACCCATCGATCATCCGCACCTTCCTGATTGACCCGGTGGGCTTGATCGAAGGGCTGCGCCACCCGGATGACCAGGAGTCGGTGCCAGGCTTTCGCGGGGCGCGCTTCTCCCGTACTCGACATTGCCTGCCGGCCATCGTGGCGCGGATCTCCGAAGGCCGGGAGACCGCCAAGCGCGAGCACAATGCGCCGCTGTCCCAAGCGTTGAAAATCATCATGAACGCCTTTTATGGCGTGCTCGGTTCCAGTGGCTGCCGTTTCTTCGACACACGCCTGGCCTCGTCCATCACCCTGCGCGGTCACGAGATCATGCAGCGCACCCGCCAGTTGATCGAAGCCCAGGGGCATGTGGTGATCTATGGCGATACCGATTCCACGTTCGTCTGGCTGCGCCGGGCCCATGGCCAGGAGGAAGCGGCCAGGATCGGTCGCGAGTTGGTGGCCCACGTCAACCAATGGTGGCGCGAGCAGGTGCGCGATGAGTTCGGGCTGGAAAGTGCGCTGGAGCTGCAGTTCGAAACGCATTTCAAGCGCTTTCTGATGCCGACTATCCGCGGCGCGGAGGAGGGCAGCAAGAAACGCTACGCCGGATTGGTGACACGTGCCGATGGCAGCGACGAAATCGTCTACAAGGGCCTGGAAACCGTGCGCACCGACTGGTCGCCGCTGGCCCGGCAGTTCCAGCAGGAGCTGTACGGACGAATCTTCCACCGCAAGCCCTATCAGGACTATGTGCGCGATTATGTGCAGCAGACCCTGTCCGGTGCGTTCGATGAACGGCTGGTCTACCGCAAGCGCCTGCGTCGGCCGCTGGAAGACTACGAACGCAACGTCCCACCCCATGTGCGGGCCGCCCGGCTGGCCGATGAGTTCAACCAGCGCCAGGGCCGCCCGCGGCAATACCAGAATGGTGGCTGGATCAGCTACGTCATCACCGTCGCCGGCCCCGAACCGCTGGAAACCCGCAGCGCGTCAATCGATTACGACCACTACGTGACCAAGCAGCTACAGCCGGTGGCGGATGCGATCCTGCCGTTTGTGGATGATGATTTTTCGACGTTGGTGGGTGGGCAGATGGGGTTGTTCTGAAGTTTGCCAGTATTCAGACCAAGCCCGTGGTCAGGGTTTTATCCCCTGTGGGAGCAAGGCTTGCCCGCGATGCGGGCGCCTCGTTTTTCCAGGACACCGTGTCGTCTTCATCGCGGGCAAGCCTTGCTCCCACAGATAAACTCCGTCGCCACAGATCAGCGTGAATCTTTGGATGGGGGTTAGACCATCGCCAAGCGCTGCTTGCCCTGGGGTTGGGGAAATATCAGGTCGAGGGCTGCCAGGTCCTGCGGTTCCAGCTTGAGGTTGGCCGCTTCGGCATTCAAACGCACATGCTCAGGCTTCACGGCCTTGGGAATGGCAATCACATTGTCCTGGCGCAACAGCCAGGCCAGTGCGATCTGCGCCGGTGTTGCGCGGTGGCGTTCGGCGATCTGTCCCAGGGTGTGATCCTTGAGCAGGTGCCCGCCCTGACCGACCGGGCAGTAGGCCATGACGGGCATGGACTGGCGCTGGCACCAGGGCAGCAGGTCGAATTCGACGCCGCGTTCCTGCAGGTTGTACAGCACTTGGTTGGTCGCGCAGGCCGGCGCGGCCAGTTCTTCAAGGTCCGCTACATCGAAGTTCGACACGCCCCAACGGCCGATCTTGCCTTCTTCGCGCAGCCGCTCGAAGGCTTCGACGGTTTCGTCCAGCGGGTACTGCCCGCGCCAGTGCAGCAGATAAAGGTCGATGTAATCGGTGTCGAGCCGCCGCAAACTGCGTTCGCAGGCCAGGGGAATGCCTTTGCGACTGGCGTTGTGGGGATAGACCTTGCTCACCAGGAAAACCTGGTCGCGCAGGCCGGTGATCGCTTCGCCAACGACGGTCTCGGCACCGCCTTCGGCATACATCTCCGCCGTGTCGATCAGGGTCATGCCCAATTCGATTCCCAACCGCAGTGCGGCCACTTCTTTCTTGTGATGAGACGGTTCCTCACCCATGCGCCAGGTGCCCTGGCCAATGACCGGTACGGACACACCCGCCAATTCCAGCATCCTCATGCCTTTCTCCTGTTGTGCTGATCGATAATCCAATGGACAGCAGGATAGTCGTAGGAGCTGGCGAAGGCTCGGGCCGCGTTCGGACGATCTTTTGATCTTTCGCTCCAGACTCAATTGCCTGGGGAAAGATCGCAGCCTCGCTTCGCTCGTCAGCTCCTACGGGTGTTGCGCAGCTTTTCTATTTTGCGGAGAACTTCAACACCATGGTCTGGGTATAGGTCTGGCCCGGATCAAGCCGCGTCGAAGGGAAGTTCGGCTGGTTGGGCGAGTCGGGGTAGTGCTGGGTTTCCAGGGTGAACGCGCCCCAATGCGGATAGACCTTGCCTTGCTTGCCCTTGATGGTGCCGTCGAGGAAGTTGCTGGTGTAGAACTGCACGCCGGGTTCGGTGGTGTAGAGCTGCAGGCGTCGTCCGGAGTCCGTGTCATACACTTCGGCGGCCAGTTTGTTCACGTCGCCCTTGGCGTCCAGCGCCCAGTTGAAATCGAAGCCGCCTTGTTTCGGTTCGGCGAATTTGAGTTGTGGGTGATCGGCCTTGATGTGGGTGCCGATGGCGGTGGGTTGGGTGAAGTCCATCGGCGTACCGGCCACGGGGGCCAGTTCGCCGGTGGGAATGAGCTTGCCGGTGACCGGCGTGTAATGGGCCGCGTGCAGGGTCGCGAGTTGCTCGAGTATGTCGCCGTTGCCTGCCCCGGCCAGGTTGAAATAGCTGTGGTTGGTCAGGTTCAGCACTGTGGGCTTGTCGGTGGTGGCTTTGTACTCGATGCGCAGCTCGTTCTGTTCGTTGAGGCTGTAGGTGACGTCGGTCTTCAGTGCACCGGGAAAGCCCATCTCGCCATCGGGTGACAGGTAGGTCAGGGTGACGCCCACCGAGTCCTTGGCATTGTGCGGCTGAGCCTTCCAGACGCGCTTGTCGAACCCTTGCGGCCCGCCGTGCAGGGAGTTGCCATGGTCGTTCTGCGGCACTTGGTAGCGCTTGCCGTCCAGCTCGAAGGCGCCGTCGGCCAGGCGATTGCCAAAGCGACCGATGGTCGCGCCGAAATACACGCTGCCGTTCTTCTGGTAACCCTGCACGTCGTCGAAGCCGAGCACGATGTCGGCGGCCTTGCCGTTTTTGTCCGGCACGCTCAATGACTGGAGGATGCCGCCGTAGGTGATGACCGTGGCCTCCATGCCGTGACTGTTGCGCAGCACGAATTTTTCCACCGCCGTGCCGTCGTCGGTCTTGCCGAACGCACCACGTTCGTTGGTCAGGCCGGCAGCGTGGGAAGCCGAGGTGGCGATCATCAGAGACACTCCGAGGGCCGTGAGCAGTTGTCTGGATTCAAGCATGGTATGACCTTCCTTCCTGTTGTTTTGTTGTTGTTTTGAACGCGGGGCGAGTCCGCTACTGGTCGGACAGCGCTGAAGGTTTTTCTGGTTAGTAGTCTTTCTATTTGGTGGGTGAGAAGGGATTTATAGCCATTAATTGGGATTTATCAATTAAAAAGTAATACTAATTAGGCTGAGGAGGTGTTGTGGAAGGCTGAGGGTTTTCTCCGGGCACTGCACTTTTGTGATTTTTGCCGCTCTATCCATGGCCTGGAAGCGACGACCCCCCATCGCTTCCCCATGCCCAGACCGAGATTCGATGGCCGGTGTTTTTTATCCTGTGACGAGATTGCGCCGCTGCTGCCTGGCATTGTTGGTCGGTGTGTCGATGCTGTTCAGCGGCGGCTGCAGCCATCAGCAGGGGCAGGACATGGTCACGCAGTTCAGCAACGCCAAGCCCCAGGAGTTCTTGCAGACCAGCGTCGACCGCATGGCCACGTTGTCGATGCACGACAACCTGCAAAGCCTCTATCTGCTGATGAACAAGCTGTACCTGCGCAACCCAGAGGAACTGCGCAAGTCCGGTTTTCTCGACGCCCGCACTGCGGAAAAACAGGTGCGCATGGCCATCGAGCAGCAACAGCCCTTGCCGACCCTGGGTGGCAAGAAGGACCTGGCAGCCCTGAGCTACGCCATGAGCCCGGAATTTCTCGGCGATCGGGTAGGGGCGTTCATCTATGCCATTGGCAGCATGCTGGTCACCGCGCACGGCAATCGCCTCGAGTTCTACATGACCGACACCATCGACCCGCGTTTTGTCAGCAACGCGGCGCGCAATATCGAAAAAGCCACCTGGCTGCTGAGCCAGCGGCAGAACAAGGACGGCAAGCTGTTGCTGTTTTCCAATGAGATTTCGGAGGAGGGCAGCAACCTGAGTTTTGCCGTGGAGTTCGGAAAAATCGTCGCCCGATTGGACCTGCTGACCCAGATGCTCGATGAGCGCTACCGGCGGATCGGCTTGAATTACGCCCAGAGCCTGCTGTTCCTCAACTTCCTGCCGGTTCAGTGAAGTGATGGAAAAGGAATAAAGATAGATCACATCGATATAGGGGGTTATAAGAAAAATCGCTATGCTCGCGGCCAGATTTTTCACGCGGTCGTGCTGAGACGGGTTTAATGGATTTCGGTAATGTCGGTTTAGTCGTTGCAGGCCTGGTGGTCGGTTTCATCGTTGGGATGACCGGCGTCGGCGGTGGTTCGCTGATGACCCCGATCCTGTTGTGGTTTGGTATCAACCCTGCGACGGCGGTGGGTACGGACCTGCTGTACGCAGCCATTACCAAGTCTGGCGGTGTCCTGGTTCATGCAAAAAATCGCAACATCGACTGGGCAATCACTGGCTGGCTGACGTTGGGCAGCGTGCCGGCGGTCGGCTTGACGCTGTGGTTCCTCAGCAGCCTGCACAGCTCCCCCGACGCCATGAACGCGGTGATCAAGCAAGCCTTGGGCTTCGTGTTGTTCGCCACCGCCCTGGCAATCCTGTTCAAGAAGCGCCTGCTGCAATTCGCCCACGACCGCGCTGGCGGCCACTACAATCCCTCCGGTTCGCGCCTCAATGTGCTGACGGTCATCACCGGCCTCGTACTGGGTACGATGGTCGCCTTGACCTCCATCGGTGCCGGCGCCCTGGGTACTGTCGCGCTGTTCATCCTCTACCCGTTCCTGGTCACCAAGCGTCTGGTGGGCACCGAGATCGCCCACGCCGTACCGCTGACCCTGGTGGCTGGCCTGGGCCATGCGAGCATGGGCAACATGGACTGGCATATCCTGGGTTTCCTGCTGATCGGTTCGTTGCCGGGGATCTACCTGGGCAGTCACTTGTCGGGACGCATCTCCGACGAACTGCTGCGCCCGTGCCTGGCGGTGATGCTGGCGATGATCGGGTTCAAGCTGGCGTTCTAGAGCGGATCACCTCAAGTCCAATCGTGTGGGAGCGAGCTTGCTCGCGATAACGGAGTGTCAGTCTGCTCGATGTTGGCAGTCATGACGCTATCGCGAGCAAGCTCGCTCCCACAATCAGTCTCTCCCGACTTCAGCGCTCTCCTTGCAGTTGCGCAATGAACCCCCTCGCCTAAGCTTCAAGACAGGCAGGCGCAGTATTGAGCGACTCTCGCGGAACAATCGCCGCCCTGTGCAATCAGTACAGCGTAAATATCAAAAGGAGAGGCGCATGCTCATTCGGTCGTTGACCTTCGCTACCTTGCTGGCCATCGCCGGCCCCCTGTTCGCTGCCGATGGCGACTCGCCGCTGTTGGCGGACGCAGGCAAGTCACGTCCCCTTGTGGTCATCGCACCCAGCACGGTCGACCCTGCCTGGGTGGGCCTGAAAAAGGCCCTGGATGAGCCGGCAGGCAAGCAGGGCTTTTCCGAGCGCAACATGGTGCTCTATACCGTGCTCAATACCATTGGGCAGCGCGATGGCAAGGACCTGGATCCGCAAAGCACCATGGCGTTGATTCGCTCGCTCAAGCTGGGAGCCGGAGCGCAGACCAAGATCATCCTGGTGGGCAAGGACGGGGAGAAGAAGCTTGAGCATTCCGGGGCGATCGAGTTGAAAGACCTCTTCGACACCGTTGATAAACTGCCGGCGGCAGAGAAAGAAGCAACACCTCCAGCCCCACCACCCGCGCCAGAGCCTGCACCGACCAAGGATGCGAAAGGCACCAAGCCTGGCAAGGCCGCCAAGCCGGCGGCGCCGCCGAAGCCGCTGGATGATTGATTTCCAGTAACGACAAGGCTCCCCCCTGTGGCGAGGGAGCTTGCTCCCGCGGGGTTGCGCTATGTAGGAGCTGACGAGTGCAACGAGGCTGCGATCTTGTTTCAGGCAATTGAGTCGGAAGCGAAAGATCAAAAGATCAAAAGATCGCAGCCTTCGGCAGCTCCTACAGGCCCAGCGGTCTCGTCGCCCTCGCTATTGGCTATCCAACGCCATCAGGATCCGATGCGCCGCTTTCACCCGTTCTTCGATCGGGTAGTTTCTGTTCGCTAGCATGACGATCCCCATGTCCTTTCCGGGCACGAACGCCGCGTATGCGCCGAAACCGTTGGTAGATCCTGTCTTGTTGACCCAGGCGCCGTCTGGCGCTGGGCGGGGCGGGTTGAGCGGTTCGACTTTTTGTGGGGTCAGGGCCATTTGTGGTGTGTTGCCAGCGAGAAGGTCATCCAAGGTGAACGGAGCAGGGTAGAACTCCCAGCCCAGCCCCTGGTTCATCCCGCCAGCCTTGTAGAAACCTGTATGCGTCGTGGCAATCGCTTGCTTGAGATCCGCGTCCAGTTTTTCAGGTCGCAGGTTGGCCTCGAGGAAGCGCATCAGGTCCGATGAGCTGGTTTTCACTCCGTAGGCCTCGGAATCCAGGGCACCCGGTCCGACCCGGACGGGCTTGCCGTCTTTTGCATAGCCTTGGGCGTATCGGCTCAACTGATCCTGCGGCACCCGCACATAGCTTTGCTTGAGGCCCAGCCCTGGCATCAGCGTGCCCTCCATCACCTCGTCAAACGGCTGCCCCAGGCTGCGGGCTGCCAGATAGCCGAACAGGCCGATGCTCGGGTTTGAATAGAGCCGCTGGGTGCCGACCGGGTAGAGCGGTTTCCAGGTTGTGTAGTAACTGAACATCCGGTCCTGTTGGTCCGCCTCGGCGGGAAACTGCAACGGCAGGCCACCGGCGGTATAGGTGGCGAGGTTGAGCAGGCTGATGCCGTCGAAGGCGCTGCCGCGCAACTCGGGAGCGAAGCGACTGGCCGGGTCCGCCAGGGACAGCTTGCCCTGGGCCTGGGCATAGGCGCCGAGGGTGGCGGTGAAGGTCTTGCTGACGGAGCCGATTTCGAAGAGGGTCTGGTCGTTGACCGGCTTTTTCGTGTCCTTGGAGGCCACGCCGTAGTTGAAGTAATGGCGTTGACCGTTGTAGGTGACCGCCACGGCCATGCCGGCGATGTCCTGTTGCTTCATCAACGGTTGGATGACGGCATTGACTGTGTCTTCAATGCGCTCCTGGGCAAAGCCTGCGGGCGTCCCGCAGACCAGGAAAAAAGTCCCGGCGAGTATCGATCTGGCAATTTGCATGGTGCAGCGTTCTCGTTGGCCTTCCTAGAGTGGGGCAATCTAGGGCGTTTTTGGCTGCCCGGCAATCTGAGGCTATCGGACGGAGGCATGTTTCTGAGCGGTCTGACAGGGCTGCGGGAACCTTCCCACAAAACCGCCCGGTTTCCCGGCGCGACCGGACCTCAAGCCAAACCACACAAAGCGGCAGCCGCCGGGTAAACTTGCGCTCTTTCTAAAGGAGTTCATATGAGTTACTACCAGCCCGGCATTCTCGCCACCCCTGTTCCGCCTCAGGCCCGTCATATGTTTTTTGCCTTGGAATCGGTCGAGGCACTGCCGGCTGCGATAGATAAACTCCTGTTACTGCTCGATGGCCGGGTCGTGGTCGGCTTTGGCGAATCGCTGGTCCAGGCGCTGGGCGCCCAGGTCGAAGGCCTGCGAGCCTTTCCTGCGTTGGCCGGCGTGGGCGTGGACAACCCGTCGACCCAACACGCGCTGTGGTGCTGGTTGCACGGCGAAGACCGCGGCGAGCTGATGCACCGCAGTCGAGCCATCGCGGCGGCGCTGGCCCCGGCGCTGCGCCTGGTGCAGATGAACGAAACCTTCCGCCACATGACCGGCAATGACCTGACCGGCTACGAAGATGGCACCGAAAACCCTCACGACGAAGCGGCCATCGCCGCCGCCCTGGCCCAGGGCGCCGACGGGGTGCGCGGTGGCAGTTTCGCCGCGATCCAGCAATGGCAGCACGATCTGGATGGCTTCGCGGCGATGCAACCCCATGAACGCGACAACATCATGGGCCGGCGCCTGAGCGACAACGAAGAAATCGACGATGCGCCGGAATCGGCCCACGTCAAGCGCACCGCCCAGGAAAGCTTCGCCCCGGAGGCATTCGTGGTCCGTCGTTCCATGCCGTGGATCGAAGGCGACCGTGCGGGGCTGATGTTCCTGGCGTTCGGCTTTTCCCTCGATGCCTTCGAGGCACAACTGCGCCGCATGAGTGGCCTGGAAGACGGCATCACCGATGGCCTGTATCGCATGAGCCGGCCAATCACCGGCGGCTATTACTGGTGCCCGCCGCTGTTGGACGGACGCCTGGATCTGCGCGCCCTGGCCCGGTAAGCGCAACGGTTTGTGCAAAGCGTGACGTGAACGCTATTCTTGGGCCGGACGTCTATCCGTGGAATGGGGGAAGCAAACGTGGATAAAGTCATCGTCATCACCGGTGGCGGCCGCGGAATCGGGGCGGCCACGGCGCTGTTGGCTGCCGAGTTGGGCTATCGGATCTGCATCAATTACCAGTCCGATGAGAGTGCCGCGCAGGAGGTGCTCGAACAGGTCCGGGCCAAGGGCGCGCAGGCGATTGCCGTGCGGGCCGACGTGAGCATCGAAGACGAAGTGATCGGCCTGTTCGACCGGGTGGACGCCGAGCTGGGCCGAGTCACCGCCCTGGTGAACAACGCCGGCACGGTGGCGCACAAGTCCCGGCTCGATGAAATGTCCGAATTCCGCATTCTCAAGATCCTGAAGACCAACGTGCTGGGGCCGATTCTTTGCGCCAAGCACGCGGTGCTGCGCATGTCGCCCAGGCATGGCGGGCAGGGTGGCAGCATCGTCAACGTCTCATCGGTGGCCGCGCGCTTGGGCGCACCGGGGGAGTACGTCGATTACGCGGCCTCCAAGGGCGCGCTGGACACCTTCACCATCGGCTTGTCCAAGGAAGTGGCCGGCGAAGGCATTCGCGTCAACGCGGTGCGCCCCGGCTATATCTACACCGATTTCCATGCCCTGAGCGGCGACCCGGACCGGGTCAGCAAGCTGGAATCAGCGATCCCCATGGCTCGGGGCGGGCGTCCGGATGAAGTGGCCGAAGCGATTATCTGGCTGTTGTCGGACAAGGCTTCCTATGCGACCGGGACGTTTGTGGATCTGGGGGGTGGGCGCTGAGTCCTGGGGTGTCTGTTTTGGCCCTATCGCGAGCAAGCTTTGCTCCCACAGGGGACAGTGTTCCGATGTGGGAGCAAAGCTTGCTCGCGATGGCGGCCTGACAGACAACCCAAATTCAAAACGATCGAATAATCCGCCCCAACGTCTCCATGGCCTTTTCCGAGGCTTCGGTCCACGGGCTGCCATAGTTCAAACGGATGCAATTCCTGAAACGCCGGGTCGGTGAAAAGATCGGTCCCGGCGCGATGCTGATGCCTTGGGCCAGGGCCATCTGGAACAGCTTCAGCGAATCCATCTGCTCCGGCAGCTCCAGCCACAGGAAGTAACCGCCCGCCGGCTGGCTGACCCGGGTCTGGGCGGGGAAGTAGCGGGCGATGGCGGCGAGCATCGCGTTTTGCTGTTCCTCCAGGGCATAGCGCAGTTTGCGCAGGTGACGGTCGTAGCCGCCGTGTTGCAGGTAGTCGGCGATGGCGGCCTGGGCCGGCATCGAGGCGCACAACGAGGTCATGAGCTTGAGCCGTTCGATCTTCTGCGCGTAGCGCCCGGCGGCGACCCAGCCGATGCGATAACCCGGTGCCAGGCTCTTGGCGAACGAACCGCAATGCATCACCAAGCCTTCGGTGTCGAACGCCTTGGCGGGCTTGGGGGCCTGTTGGCCGTAATAGAGTTCGGCGTACACGTCGTCCTCGATCAGCGGCACCTGATGGCGGCGCAGCAACTCTACCAGCGCCTGTTTGCGCTCCTCGGGCATGGTCGCGCCCATGGGGTTCTGGAAACTGGTCATGCACCAGCAGGCCTTGATCGGATGGCGCTCCAGTGTCTGCGCCAGCACGTCCAGGTCGATGCCGTCGCGCGGGTGCACGGGAATTTCCACGGCCTTGAGCTTCAGGCGCTCCAGTACCTGCAGGCTGGCGTAGAACGCTGGCGCTTCGATTGCCACCAGGTCGCCGGGCTCGGTCACGGCTTGCAGGCACAGGTTCAAGGCTTCCAGGGCGCCGTTGGTGACCAGCAGCTCCTCCATGGGCAGCATCAACCCGCCGACCATGTAGCGCAGGGCGATCTGTCGGCGCAGTTGCGGGTTGCCTGGCGACATGTCCGTGACCACCATTCGCGGGTCCATGTCCCGTGTTGCGCTGGACAGCGAACGGGACAGCCGTTGCAGTGGGAACAGCATCGGGCTGGGGAATGCCGAGCCGAACGGTACGGTGGCCGGGTCCTTGATCGAGTCGAGGACCGAAAATACCAGCTCACTGACGTCGACTTCGGTGGACTCGTGGACCTGGCTGCTGATCGCAGGCTCAGAAAACGGGCTCGGCGCATGGGTGTTGACGAAGTAGCCGGAGCGCGGCCGGGCCCGGATCATGCCGCGTCGCTCCAGCAGGTAATAGGCCTGGAACACGGTGGACGGGCTGACACCGTAGGTCTGGCTGGCGTAGCGTACCGACGGCACGCGCTGACCCGGCCCCAGCATGCCCGAGCGGATCAGTTCGGCGATGTCGTCGGCAAATTTCTCGTAGCGTTTCATGGTGGGGCCCAGTCTCGAATGACGCGTGGTTTGCGCTTTTTACACTGTGGGAGCGAGCATGTGGGAGCAAAGCTTGCTCGCGATACAGGCGACACAAATCAACAGTAAGGTCGTGTCATCGTTCTTCGCGAACAAGCTTTGCTCCCACAGGCTTGCCCTCACAGGCTCGCTCCCACAGGTGCCCGGCATCTTAAAGCTTCAACGATTCATCGGTGCGACAAAACGGCTCTTGGCGATGCTGTAGATGCCCGGCTCGTCACTGTCGGCGACCTTGAACGTCATTTCCTGGGAGCCTTTACCGGGCCGTTCGCTGAGCATCGCCACCGACACCGGCACATCGACGATTTCCCCCGGGGCCAGGCTCAGTTGGGTCTTGCCTTGCAGGATGAAACCGTCGCCGTCCACCAGGGACAGGTGATAATCCTGGCGCTGTTGGGTCTTGTTGATGATTTTCAGGCTGTAGATGTTCTCGATCTGGCCTGCGCTGTTTTCGCGGAACAGGCCACGGTCCTTGCTGACATCCAGAGACACCATGGGCCGTTGCATCAGCGCCACGATCAGCGCGCCGATCATCACCAGCAGCACGGCGGTATAGCCGATCAGCCGAGGCCTGAGCAGGTGAGTCTTGCCGCCCTGCAACTGATGTTCGGAGGTGTATTTGATCAGGCCACGGGCGTAGCCCATTTTGTCCATGATCGAGTCGCAGGCATCGATGCAGGCCGCGCAGCCGATGCATTCCATCTGCAGGCCGTCGCGGATGTCGATGCCGGTGGGGCAGACCTGCACGCACATCTGGCAGTCGATGCAGTCGCCCAGGCCAATATTGGCCGGGTTTGCCTCGCGTTTGCGTGGGCCGCGGATTTCACCACGGGCCGCATCGTAGGAAATGGTCAGCGTGTCCTTGTCGAACATCACGCTCTGGAAGCGTGCATAGGGGCACATATGCATGCACACCGCTTCACGCAGCCAGCCGGCGTTGAGGTAGGTGGCTGCGGTAAAGAAAAGCACCCAGAACAGGCTCACGCCGGCCATTTGCAGGGTCAGCAGTTCTTCGGCCAGGGGGCGGATCGGCGTGAAGTACCCCACGAACGTCAGGCCGGTGAGCAGGCTGATGGCCAGCCACAAGGTGTGCTTGGCTGAGCGGCGCAAGAGTTTGTTCAGGCCCCAGGGCGCGGCCTGCAGCTTGATCCGCTGGTTGCGTTCGCCTTCGGTGATTTTCTCGCACCACATGAAGATCCAGGTCCAGGAACTCTGCGGGCAGGTGTAGCCGCACCACACGCGACCGGCAAACACGGTGATCGCAAACAGGCCGAAGGCGGCAATGATCAGCAAGGCCGACAGCAGGATGAAATCCTGGGGCCAGAAGGTCGCGCCAAAGATGTGGAACTTGCTTTCGGAAAGGTCCCAGAGCACCGCCTGGCGACCGCCCCAGTTCAACCACACCGTGCCGAAGAACAGCAAGAACAGAACCCCCGCACCGCTGATGCGCAGGGTACGGAACAAACCGGTGAAACTGCGGGTGTGGATCAGGTTGTCGGTGCTCCTGGCCTTTATCTTCGTTGGCGCAGGTTCATACGTCTGTATCAACTGGACGGGGATTCTATCGCTCATGGTCGGTCGCTCATCAGCCTCTATCTGGCCGGCGCACTATGACCATGGAACTGTTTGCATAACAGACTCAGGTGTTTCGATAAAAACCGGATCAGATGCCGCGAAACCCAGGCCCTGCGACACTTTGATGCACCCAAGGACGAGCGAACAACCCTTATGGCGAGGGAGCTCTCTCCCGCTGGGTTGTAGAAGCTGTGTAGGAGCTTTGTAGGAGCTGCGTAGATGCTGTGTAGGAGCTGTGTAGGAGCTGCGTAGATGCTGTGTAGGGGCTGTGTAGGAGCTGTGTAGGAGCTGTCGAGTGCAACGAGGCAGATCAAGATCAAGATCAAGATCAAGATCAAGATCAAGATCAAGATCAAGATCAAGATCAAGATCAAAAGATCGCAGGCTTCGCCAGCTCCTACAGAGCCCAGCGGGAGCAAACTCCCTCAGATCGCCGAGCCGCTGTCGCTGGCCTTCAGGTGCTTGCGCCCGTCGACCGCGCCGGCCACGGTCAGTGCATCGGCTTCGGCCTCGGTGATGTAGACCCGGTCGCCATTGAGCTCCACGACCGACATGGCCTTGTCCGGGTCGGTGATGATGGTCAGCTCGCTGGCGGGGCGCTGTTCGGTGCCGTTGGGGGTTTCGAAATGGCAGGTCTGGTTGTCATCGATACGGACAGTCATGGTGTTCCTCCTTCTGGGGTCATGAACGTTAGGTCGCGCGGCCAAGCCAGGGTTCGTGGCGGCTGATCAGCGGTCAGGCGCACCTCTGGCGTCGCCTGCGGTCCATCGTTTATCGACTGGAAAAGAGGATGGTCCATGGACGCCTGGTGGCATGAAGTCTGGGTAACCCTGCAGGCGGAATTCGCCGATATCACCGATGCCCAGCATATGACCCGGGTCATGGTGCGCCTGCTCATGGCCGCGCTGCTGGGCGGCATCCTGGGTTTCGAGCGCGAACACAAGGGCAAGGCTGCCGGTGTACGGACCCACATGCTCGTGGCCCTGGGGGCGGCGCTGTTCGTCTTGGTGCCACAGATGTCCGGGTCCCAGGCCGACGCGATGAGTCGGGTGATACAAGGCGTGGTCGCCGGCATCGGTTTTCTCGGCGCCGGCACCATCCTGAAAAACACCGACGGCGACGAAGGTCACGTCAAGGGCCTGACCACCGCTGCGGGCCTGTGGATGACCGCCGCCATTGGCGTCGCCGCCGGCTTGGGGCGAGAGGCGACGGCGGTGCTCAGCACGGTGCTGGCGCTGGCGATCTTCAGTGTGATGCCGGTGATCGTCCGGGCGCTGGAGAAGGGCGACAAGCCGTGACGCGGCTATGAGCCTGCAAACACAACAGGTTTTTTATTACTACGCTTGAATCAAACCCGTTCCGGCGGCGCCTCGCTCGGCGGGTCGCCCAGCGGCGGTTGGGGGTCCAGTGGCGGGTCTTTCTCTGGAATCGGCTCGGGATCAGGGCCGGGCGGGGGTAAGGTGGGGTCGTCGATGTTCGGGTCGGGTGTTTCGGCCGGGATCGGAATATTCATCGGGACGGGTCTCCGTGACGCACATGGCTTGAGTCGTGCTTATTGTTGTTGACCGCCTTGCACCGGCTTTGATCCCCGGATGCATCGGGGTAAATCCCTCTGAACTTTTAGCCGTTGATTCGGTTCGGAGTTTAAGTGAGTTTTTTCAGGGACCCGTTGGGCCTTTACCGCCACAAGCGCGTCCATGGGGCGTAAAAGGAGCGATGCTCGATGACTGCCGAACACCCGACTGAACTGGCCTGCAACCCGCATTTGCCGCTGTCCCAAGCCTTGCTGTTGCCGCGTATTGCTATTGAAAACACCATGCCGGTGATCGACGGCGGACAATTCGCCGCCAAGGCCGTGGCTGGGCAGGACGTGACAGTGACCAGCAAAGTCTTCGCCGATGGTCATGACAAGCTGGCCGTGCGCATTCGCTGGCGTGCGCTGCAGGATGAAGTGTGGAACAGCGAGGTTATGAGTGACCTGGGCAACAACGGCTGGCAGGGCCAGTTCAACGTGCCGGAACAAGGTCGCTATGTGTTTTGTATCGAGGCCTGGATCGATCAGTTCGCCAGTTTTCGCTACGAGCTGGAGAAGAAATTCGGTGCAGGGGTACCGATCAGCCTGGAGTTGCAGGAAGGGCGCAGCCAAGTGCAAATGGCCGTCGAGCGCAGCACGGGTGAACTGAGCGAGCAACTGGCTGCCTTGCACCATGAGCTCTCCGGCTTGTTGCCGACCGAGCAGGTGGCGCTGTTCCTGGCACCGCGCAGTGCCGATCTGATGTCTCGGGCCGATCATCGCCCGTACTTGAGCATCAGCCCCGAGTATCCGCTGGATGTGGAGCGCCAGCTGGCCGAGTTTGCCAGCTGGTATGAGCTGTTTCCCCGCTCGATCACCGACGATCCCCGGCGCCACGGCACTTTCAACGACGTGCATTCGCGCCTGGCGGTGATCCAGGACATGGGCTTCGACGTGCTGTACTTCCCGCCGATCCACCCCATCGGTCGCAGTTTCCGCAAAGGCCCGAACAACTCCCTCACCGCCGGTCCCGACGACCCGGGCAGTCCGTATGCCATTGGCAGCGAGGAGGGTGGGCACGAGGCCATTCACCCGCAATTGGGTAGCCGCGAGGACTTCCGGCGCCTGGTGGCGGCGGCCGCTGACCACGGCCTGGAGATCGCCCTGGACTTCGCGATCCAGTGTTCCCAGGACCACCCCTGGCTCAAGCAGCACCCGGGCTGGTTCAGCTGGCGGCCGGACGGCACGATCAAATATGCGGAAAACCCACCGAAGAAATACCAGGACATCGTCAACGTTGATTTCTACGCGGCCGATGCGATTCCCAGCCTGTGGGTGGAGCTGCGGGACATCGTGGTGGGCTGGGTCAAGGAAGGCGTGAAGATATTCCGCGTCGACAACCCTCACACCAAGCCGCTGCCGTTCTGGCAATGGCTGATCGCCGATGTGCGAGCCCAGTACCCTGAAGTGATCTTCCTGGCTGAAGCGTTCACCACCCCGGCGATGATGGCGCGGCTGGGCAAGGTCGGTTACTCCCAGAGCTATACCTACTTCACTTGGCGCAACACCAAGGCTGAGCTGGCGACCTACTTCAGTGAGCTTAATGAATCGCCGTGGCGTGAATGCTACCGGCCGAATTTTTTCGTCAACACGCCAGACATCAACCCGGCCTTTCTTCATGAGTCGGGGCGCGCCGGTTTTTTGATCCGCGCGGCCCTGGCAACCATGGGCTCGGGCCTGTGGGGCATGTATTCGGGTTTCGAGCTGTGTGAGTCGGCACCGGTGCCGGGCAAGGAGGAATACCTCGATTCGGAGAAATACGAGATCCGCCCCCGGGACTTCACCGCGCCGGGCAACATCATTGCCGAGATCGCCCAGCTCAACCGCATCCGCCGGCAGAACCCGGCGCTGCATACCCACCTGGGCCTGAAAATCTACAACGCCTGGAACGACAACATTCTCTATTTCGGCAAGCGCACCGCCGACGGCAGCAATTTCATCCTGGTGGCGGTGAGCCTTGATCCGCACAACCCGCAGGAAGCCAGTTTTGAGTTGCCGCTGTGGGAGATGGGCCTGCCCGACGACGCCCAGACCCAAGGCGAGGATCTGATGAACGGACATCGCTGGAGCTGGTACGGCAAGTACCAGTTCATGCGGATTGACCCGGCGTACCAGCCGTTCGGGATTTGGCGGATCAGCGTGGCGTGATGCGCACTCCCACAGGCGCTGCCTAGGAGCTGCCTAGGAGCTATGTAGGAGCTATGTAGGAGCTGTGTAGGAGCTGTCGAGTGAAACGAGGCTGCGATCTTGCCCCAGACACTTGAATCTCAAGCGAAAGATCAAAAGATCGCAGGCTTCGCCAGCTCCTACAGGGGGATAAAGCCCTCCGCCACAAAAAGACCTCACAAGCCTGTATCCCGCGGCTTTATTGAATTCATCAGGAGTTGCAAATGGCGAAGAAACCCCGGTCTGCCACCTTCATCAAAGATCCGCTCTGGTACAAGGACGCGGTGATTTACCAAGTCCACGTAAAATCCTATTACGACTCCAATAACGACGGGATCGGTGACTTTCCCGGCCTGATCGAAAAGCTCGACTACATCGCCGATCTGGGCGTCAACACTATCTGGCTGCTGCCATTCTATCCTTCGCCCAGGCGCGACGACGGTTATGACATTGCCGAATACCGTGGCGTCAGCCCCGACTACGGCACCATGGCCGATGCGCGGCGGTTCATTGCCGAAGCCCACAAGCGCAACCTGCGGGTGATCACCGAGCTGGTCATCAACCACACCTCGGACCAGCACCCCTGGTTCCAGCGCGCGCGCAAGGCCAAGCCGGGTTCGAAGGCGCGGGACTTCTACGTCTGGTCCGATGACGACCACAAGTACGACGGCACGCGCATCATCTTCCTCGACACCGAGAAGTCCAACTGGACCTGGGACCCGGTGGCGGGCCAGTACTTCTGGCACCGCTTCTACTCCCACCAGCCCGACCTCAACTTCGACAACCCGCAGGTCATCAAGGCGGTGTTGTCGGTGATGCGCTACTGGCTCGACATGGGCATCGACGGCCTGCGCCTGGACGCCATCCCGTACCTCATCGAGCGCGACGGCACCAACAACGAAAACCTGCCCGAGACCCATGACGTCCTGAAGCTGATCCGCGCCGAGATCGACGCCAACTACCCCGACCGCATGTTGCTGGCCGAAGCCAACCAGTGGCCGGAAGACACCCAGTTGTACTTCGGCGATGTCGACGCCCAAGGGATGAACGGTGACGAATGCCACATGGCCTTCCACTTCCCGCTGATGCCGCGCATGTACATGGCGCTGGCCCAGGAAGATCGCTTCCCTATCACCGACATCCTGCGCCAGACCCCGGAGATCCCCGCCAATTGCCAGTGGGCGATTTTCCTGCGCAACCACGATGAGTTGACCCTGGAGATGGTCACCGACAAGGAGCGTGACTACCTGTGGAACTACTACGCCGCCGACCGTCGGGCGCGCATCAACCTGGGTATTCGTCGGCGCCTGGCGCCGTTGGTGGAGCGCGACCGTCGTCGCGTCGAGTTGCTCAACAGCCTGCTGCTGTCGATGCCTGGCACGCCGACGCTGTACTACGGCGATGAAATCGGCATGGGCGACAACATCTACCTCGGCGACCGCGATGGCGTGCGTACGCCGATGCAGTGGTCCATCGACCGCAACGGCGGTTTCTCCCGCGCCGACCCGGCCAGCCTGGTGCTGCCGCCGATCATGGACCCGCAATACGGCTACCAGTCGGTCAACGTCGAGACCCAGGCCGGCGACCCGCACTCGCTGCTCAACTGGACCCGGCGGATGCTGGCGGTGCGCAAGCAGTCCAAGGCCTTCGGCCGTGGCACGTTGAAGATGCTCTCACCGAGCAATCGCCGGATCCTGGCTTATACCCGCGAATACACCGGGCCCGACGGCAAGCACGAAATCATCCTCTGCGTGGCCAACGTGTCCCGCAGCGCCCAGGCTGCCGAACTGGATCTGTCGACCTACGCCGGCATGGTCCCGGTGGAGATGCTCGGCGGCAATGCCTTCCCACCCATTGGCCAGTTGAACTTCCTGCTGACCCTCGCGCCGTACGGTTTCTATTGGTTCGCCCTGGCAACCGAGAACCAGATGCCGAGCTGGCACGTGGAACCGGCCCAGAGCCTGCCGGACTTCACCACCCTGGTGCTGAAAAAACGCCTGGAAGAATTGCTCGAAGCGCCATCGCGCACCACGCTGGAGCAAACCATCCTGCCGAGCTGGTTGCAGAACCGGCGCTGGTTCGCCGGCAAGGACAGTGCGATCGAGAAGGTCGAGATTGTCTATGGCGTGCGCTTTGGTGACCCGCAGCACCCGGTGCTGCTCAGCGAAATCGATGTCACCAGTGGCGGCCAGACCCTGCGTTATCAGCTGCCGTTCGGTCTGCTCGCCGAAGACCAGGTCGGTGCGGCGTTGCCGCAGCAACTGGCGTTGTCGCGAGTACGTCGGGTGCGTCAGGTGGGACTGATCACCGATGCATTCAGCCTGGAAAGCTTCGTGCGCGCCGTGCTGCACAGTATGCAGGCCGCCACGGTGCTGCCGTTCGCCGAAGGTGAGTTGCGCTTCGAGCCCACCGAAGGCCTGGCCGCGCTGAACCTGGGGGATGAGCCAGAGGTGCGTTACCTGTCCGCCGAACAGTCCAACAGTTCGGTGGTGGTGGGTAGCAGCCTGGTGCTCAAGCTGATTCGCAAGGTCGCCTCGGGTGTGCACCCGGAACTGGAAATGAGCGCTTACCTGACCGCTGCCGGTTTCAGCAATATTTCACCGCTGCTGGGTTCGGTGGTTCGCCGCGACGCCCAGGGTGAAGATGCGCTGCTGATGATTGCCCAGGGCTACTTGAGCAATCAGGGCGACGCCTGGGAATGGACCCAGAACAACCTCGAACGCGCCCTGCGCGATGAGCTGGCGGACGCCGTGTCCGAGCAGGAGCAGCATTACAACGCCCTGGGCGAACTGAAGGATTTCGCCGGCATGCTCGGCCAGCGCCTGGGGGAAATGCACCAGGTATTGGCCCAGTCCACCGACGACCCGGACTTCGCGCCCCAGGCTACCAACGCCAAGCAAGCCCAGGCCATCGGCAAGGACGTGGCCGCCCAAGTGGAAAACGCCTTGCGCCTGCTCAAGCAGAACCAGGGCCAATTGAACCCCGCGGACCAGGCCATGGTCGCACGCTTGCTGGAGCACAAGAAAACCGTCCTGGCCCATGTCCAGACGCTGGCCGGCAAGGCTGAGGGAGGCTTGCGCATTCGTGTCCACGGTGACCTGCACCTGGGGCAGGTGCTGGTGATCAAGGGCGATGCCTACCTGATCGACTTCGAAGGTGAGCCGGCGCGGCCATTGCATGAACGACGGGGCAAGCACAGCCCCTATAAGGACGTCAGTGGCGTGCTGCGTTCCTTCGATTATGCGGCAGCCATGGCGATTCACTTGCACACCGTCGACAGCACGGCCGATGCCGATGCGGCGCGGCAACGGGTCGCCGATCGTTATCTGAAAGAGGCTCGCCAGGCATTTGTCGAGGCATATCGGCTGGCGGCAGCTAGTCTTGCCCATGAGTGGAAGGATGCTGAAGGCGAAGACGCCGCGCTGGCGTTGTTCGGCCTGGAGAAGGCGGCCTATGAAGTGGCCTATGAAGCCGAGAATCGCCCCACCTGGCTGCCCGTGCCGTTACACGGTCTGGTCGGGTTATTGAGTGGGCTGCAACCCTTTTCCGACGTAGCCGGACCGATTTAGTGGAGAGAATCATGAGTGTCTCGAACAAAGAACCACAGGGGCAGGCCAAAGAGTCGTTGCTGCCGGCGCCCCATGACATCGACGCGCTGGTGCGCGCCGAACACCACGACCCGTTTTCCATCCTGGGGCCTCATGGCGACGACGCCGGCGGCCAATTCATTCGCGCGTATCTGCCCGGAGCCCTGAGCGTGCATGTGCTGGCCCGTGATGACGGCGAAGAGCTGGGGGAGCTGCAACCCACCGCAACCCCGGGACTGTTCGTCGGCCATTTCGACCGTGCCCAGGCGTATTTGCTGCGCACCCGTTGGGCTGGCGGCGAGCAGGTTGCCGAAGACCCCTACAGCTTCGGTCCGTTGCTGGGGGAGATGGACCTTTACCTGTTTGGCGAGGGCAATCACCGCGATCTCAGTTCCTGCCTCGGTGCGCAACTGACCACCGTCGATGGCATCGACGGCGTGCGGTTCGCGGTCTGGGCGCCGAATGCCCGGCGCGTTTCGGTGGTCGGGGATTTCAACGTCTGGGACGGGCGTCGGCATCCGATGCGCATCCGTTATCCGTCCGGCGTGTGGGAGATATTCATCCCCAGGCTAGGTGCCGGTGAAGGTTACAAGTATGAAATCCTCGGCGCCCACGGGATTTTGCCGCTCAAGGCCGACCCGGTGGCCCTGGCCACGCAGATGCCGCCAGACACGGCTTCGAGAGTCGCCTCACCCCTGAAGATCGAGTGGCAGGACGACGAGTGGATGCAGCACCGTCGCGAGCGGCAGCTCCCGGGGGCGCCGCTGTCGATCTACGAATTGCACGCCGGCTCCTGGCAGTGCGAAATCGACGAGGCGGGGGAGGTGGCCCGGCAATACAACTGGCATGAAATGGCCGAGCGGCTGATCCCGTATGTCCAGGACCTGGGCTTCACCCACATCGAGCTGATGCCGATCATGGAGCACCCGTTCGGCGGTTCCTGGGGCTATCAGCCGTTGTCGCAATTCGCGCCGACGGCACGCTTCGGTTCGCCGGACGATTTCGCGGCGTTCGTCAACGCCTGCCACCAGGCCAATATCGGCGTCATCCTCGACTGGGTACCGGCGCATTTCCCCACCGACACCCACGGCCTGGCCCAGTTCGACGGCACCGCGCTGTACGAATACGGCAACCCGCTGGAAGGCTTCCACCAGGATTGGGACACGCTGATCTACAACCTGGGCCGCACCGAAGTGCACGGCTTCATGCTGGCGTCGGCGCTGCACTGGCTCAAGCATTTCCACGTCGATGGCCTGCGGGTGGATGCCGTGGCCTCGATGTTGTACCGCGACTATTCGCGCAAGGCCGGTGAGTGGGTGCCCAACCGCCATGGTGGTCGGGAAAACCTCGAAGCCATCGATTTCCTCCGGCACCTCAACGATGTGGTGGCGCTGGAAACCCCCGGTGCGCTGGTCATCGCCGAAGAGTCCACGGCGTGGCCAGGCGTCAGCCAGAGCACCCAGCAGGGCGGCCTGGGTTTTGCCTACAAGTGGAACATGGGCTGGATGCACGATTCGCTGCACTACATCCAGCAAGACCCGGTGTACCGCGCCCATCACCATAACGAACTGAGCTTTGGCCTGGTGTATGCCTGGTCCGAGCGCTTCGTCCTGCCGATTTCCCATGACGAAGTGGTTCATGGCAAACGCTCGCTGATCGACAAGATGCCCGGTGACCGCTGGCAGAAATTCGCCAACCTGAGGGCCTACCTCAGCTTCATGTGGGGCCATCCCGGCAAGAAGCTGTTGTTCATGGGCTGTGAGTTTGGCCAATGGCGCGAGTGGAACCACGACCAGCAGTTGGACTGGTACCTGCTGCAATACCCTGAGCACCGTGGTGTGCAGAAACTGGTGAGCGATCTGAACCGTCTGTATCGCGAAGAACCGGCGCTGCATGACCAGGATGATGCGCCCCAGGGTTTCCAGTGGCTGATTGGCGACGATGCGGTCAATAGCGTCTACGCCTGGCTGCGCTGGAGCAAGGAAGGCCGGCCAGTGCTGGTGGTCGCCAACTTCACACCGGTGCCGCGCGAGGCCTACCGGGTCGGCGTGCCGTTCGGCGGGCGCTGGGTCGAACTGCTCAACAGCGATGCCGACACCTACGCCGGTTCCAATTATGGCAATGGCGGTGGTGCCTCCACCGAAGAAGTGCCCAGCCATGGCCAGGCGCTGTCGCTGGAACTCAACTTGCCGCCATTGGCGGTATTGATCCTGCGGCCGGAGGGTTAGTCGCGAGTCTTGCCATGCAACCCTGTGGGAGCGAGCCTGCTCGCGATGCGGTCTGCCTGAGAAGGTTATGTGGATGTGCCGCCGTCATCGCGAGCAGGCTCGCTCCCACAAGGGATATTGCCCGCTTTAGCGAACCAGGCACGGCCGCTTGTTGTTGAACGTCCAGCCTGGAATCAGGAACTGCATCGCCACCGCATCGTCCCGCGCGCCAAGGCCCATGCCTTTGTACAACTCATGGGCCTTGGCCAGTTGGTCGGTGTCCAGCTCAATCCCCAGCCCCGGTTTTTTCGGCACCTGCACGCAACCGCCCTGGATCTGCAAGGGCGCCTTGGTCAGCCGCTGGCCGTCCTGCCAGATCCAATGGGTGTCGATGGCCGTGATGTCGCCCGGTGCGGCGGCGGCCACGTGGGTGAACATCGCCAGGGAAATGTCGAAGTGGTTGTTGGAGTGCGAGCCCCAGGTCAGGCCCCATTCATTGCACATCTGCGCCACCCGTACCGAACCCTGCATGGTCCAGAAGTGCGGATCGGCCAGGGGAATGTCCACGGACTGCAAGGTGATGGCGTGGCCCATCTCGCGCCAGTCGGTGGCGATCATGTTGGTGGCGGTCTTCAGGCCCGTGGCGCGGCGGAACTCGGCCATGACCTCGCGGCCCGAATAGCCGTTCTCGGCACCGCAAGGGTCTTCGGCGTAGGCCAGTACTTTGTGCTGGTCGCGGCACAAACGGATCGCTTCCTTGAGTGACCAGGCGCCGTTCGGGTCCAGGGTAATGCGTGCCTGGGGGAAGCGCTCGGCCAGCGCCGTGACCGCTTCGATCTCTGCGTCTCCCTGAAGCACGCCGCCCTTGAGCTTGAAGTCCTGGAAACCATAGTGAGCGTGGGCGGCCTCGGCCAGGCGCACCACGGCGTCGGCGTCCAGGGCCTTCTCATGGCGTACGCGGAACCAGTCATTGTCGGCGTCCGGCTCGCTGCGGTAGGGCAGGTCGGTCTGTTGGCGATCGCCGAGGTAAAACAGATAGCCGAGCATCTTCACTTCATCGCGTTGCTGGCCTTCGCCAAGCAGCGCCGCGACCGGTACGTCCAGGTGTTGGCCGAGCAGGTCCAGCAACGCCGCTTCGAGGCCGGTCACCGCGTGGATGGTGATGCGCAGGTCGAAGGTCTGCAGGCCACGGCCGCCGGCATCGCGGTCGGCAAAGGCGTGGCGCACGGTGTTGAGGATCTTCTGGTATGTGCCGATGGGGCTGCCGACCACCAGCGAACGGGCGTCTTCGAGGGTCTGGCGAATGCGCTCGCCACCGGGTACTTCGCCCACGCCGGTGTGGCCGGCATTGTCCTTGAGGATGACGATGTTGCGGGTGAAGAACGGGCCATGGGCGCCGCTGAGGTTCAGCAACATGCCGTCGTGGCCGGCCACGGGCACGATCTGCATGCTGGTGATGATCGGGGCTTTGCTGGTTTCTGGGGTGCTCATCTGTATTTATCCTTGAACAATCGAATGATCAGGCGTGGCTGGCGGCCGGGTTGGCTGGCGTCGTGACTGCGTTGGGTTTGGGTGTATTACGTGCGGCAAATACGATGATCGCGGCAATGATCGACGTGGCCGCCAGGCCATAGAGGCCGCCCTGGATCGAGCCGGTGTGCTGTTCCAGCAGGCCGAACGTGGTCGGGGCGACGAACCCACCGAGGTTGCCCACCGAGTTGATCAGGGCAATTACCCCTGCGGCGATCCGGGCGTCCAGGTAAGCCTGGGGAATTGGCCAGAACAGCGACGACGCCGACTTGAAACCCAGGGCCGCGAAGCAGATGGCGACGAAGGCGAAGATCGGCCCGCCGGTGGTGGACATGAACATCCCGGCTGCCGCGATCAACAAGGCTGCGGCGACCCAGGCCTGTTGGAATTTCCACTTGGCCGACAGCGAAGCGAAGGCGTACATGCCGACGATCGACAGCAACCACGGGATCGAGTTGAACAGCCCGACCTGGATGTCACTCAGTTCGCCCATTTTCTTGATGATGCTCGGCAGCCAGAACGTGGCGGCATAGATCGTCAATTGGATGAAGAAGTAGATCAGGCAAAACAGGATGATCTGGCGGTCCTTGAGCAGTTGGCCGATGGACAGTTTGATCGGCGAAGCGGCTTCCCGTGCGCGCTGTTCATCGTCGATGGTCTTGACCAGCACGTCTTGTTCTTCACGGCTCAACCATTTGGCGTCGTGGGGCTTGGAGTCCAGCCAGAACCAGACGAAGACGCACAGGCCGACGGAAAACATCCCTTCAATGAAGTACATCCACTGCCAGCCGTGCATGCCCAGGCCGTTGATTTGCAGCAGCAATCCCGACAGCGGGCCGGAGATCAGCGATGCAATGGCCGAGCCGCTGAGGAAGATGGCGATGGCTTTGCCGCGTTCGACACCGGGCAACCAGCGAGTGAAGTAGTAGATCACCCCGGGGAAGAAACCGGCTTCGGCCACACCCAGCAGGAAGCGCAGGATGTAGAAGTGGGTTTCGTTCTGGATGAAGGCCATGCCCGCGGCCACCAGGCCCCAGGTGAGCATGATGCGGGTCAGCCAGATGCGCGCGCCGATTCGTTGCAAGAGGATGTTGGACGGAACTTCGAACAGCGCATAGCCGATGAAGAACAGGCCGGCACCAAAGCCATAGGCCGCAGCACCGATGCCCAGGTCGTGCTCCATATGGGCGCGCACGAAGCCGATGTTCACGCGGTCGATGTAGTTGACGATAAACATGATGACGAACAGCGGCAGGATGTGGCGCTTGACCTTGGCGATGGCCGACAGCAGCACCGGATCCGCTCCGGCATTTGCCTTGAGGCTGGATGTGTTCACTGGTTTTTCTCCCACTCGTTATTTTTATGCGGGGCATCGTGCAGGTGTCGATGTTGATAGACATCATACAACTTGATTTTTTTGAGTGACAACACATTTTTTAGCGCGAATGGATGGGCGGTCAGACTTGTTGTTACTGCTTTTATTGGGTGTTGTTGGAGTTTTTGACTGTGCGCAGGGGGCTCGGCGCGGCAGAATTCGAGGCTTTCTTGGCGTTGATATTCGAAGTAAATAGCCAGAATCGGTGTGTTGTCATACAAGTTCGGCGTTCGGTAATACTCACTCTCAAGCCTGCTGATGATAGGATCGATCAGCCTGTTTTCGAGGAACCCTGGCGATGCAAGACACCGAAGCGCCGCTGCGCAAGCGTACCCACAACCTGGCCCATGACCTGGTGGCGAAGCTGAGCCAGAGCATCTTGCTGGGGCAGTTGAAACCCGGGGAAAAACTGCCATCGGAAGGTGCCATCGTTCGCGAGCATGGCGTCAGCCGGACCGTGGTGCGCGAGGCGATTTCCAAGTTGCAGGCTTCGGGGCTGGTGGAGACTCGCCACGGCATCGGCACCTTTGTGCTGGCGCAAACCGGCGAGCCTGGGTTGCGGCTCAATGTCGACACTGCGGCGGGTGTGCGGGCAATCCTGGAGCTGCGCCTGGGCCTGGAGACCCAGGCGGTGGCATTGGCGGCCCAGCGCCGCAGCGAACACCAGTTGCAGCAGATGCGCCAGGCGCTGGATGACTATCAGCGGTTGTCCAGTAACAACGATAGCTGTGTCGAGGCCGACCGGCGCTTCCATCTGCTCATCGCCGAAGCCACGGACAACGCCTGTTTTGTCGAAATCATGCAGCACCTGGGCAGTGCGATGATCCCCAGGACCCGAGTGAACGTGGCCGAACGCGGCCAGGCGGACCTGGGCAAGCTGGCACAACTGGCCAACCTCGAGCATGAGGCGATCTTCAACGCCATCAAACGCCAGGACCCGGACGCCGCCCGCGCCGCCATGTGGCTGCATCTGACCAACAGCCGCGACCGGTTTGGCGCGGGTTCCTGACGGCTCATCGTCGCCTGACCCACCGCCATCGCGAGCAAGCTCGCTCCCACAGTGGATCTGTGGTGCTCTGGGGTTCTGTGCTCACCGCCAATCCCCTGTGGGAGCGAGCCTGCTCGCGATGAGGCCGGTAGGCCGTGCTCAAAACCAGCAGGCAAAAAAAACCGGCGCAACCGAGATTGCGCCGGTGGTGGTGCCAGTGGCTGCGCGGATATTCGTGGGGCCGCGCAACCACCGTTGAACCTGTGTCGGTTATGCCCGTTCCAGCGCCAGGGCCACGCCTTGGCCGCCGCCGATGCACAGTGTCGCGAGGCCTTTCTTGGCGTCGCGCTTGATCATTTCATGTAGCAGCGACACCAGGACTCGGCACCCCGATGCGCCGATAGGGTGGCCCAGGGCGATGGCGCCGCCATTGACGTTGACCTTGTCCATGTCCCATTTCAGTTCCCGGGCCACGGCCAGCGATTGGGCGGCGAAGGCTTCGTTGGCTTCGACCAGGTCCAGTTGATCCAGCGACCAGCCAGCCTTGTCCAGGCAGCGGCGGGTGGCCGAGACCGGGCCAATGCCCATGATGGCCGGGTCGACGCCGGCATTGGCGTAGGCACTGATTTTCGCCAGCACGGGCAGGCCCAGGGCCTTGGCTTTTTCCGCGCTCATCAGGATCACCGCGGCGGCGCCATCATTCAGCGAAGACGCGTTGCCAGCGGTGACGCTGCCATCCTTCTTGAAGGCAGGCTTGAGCTTGCCCAAGGATTCGGCGGTCGTACCGGCGCGCGGTTGCTCGTCGGTGGCGAACGCCACAGCATCGCCTTTGCGCTGGGGAATCAGGATCGGCGTGATCTCATCGGTGAACCGACCGCCCTCGATGGCGGCGACGGCCTTCTGCTGGGACGCGGCAGAGAAAGCGTCCTGCTCCTCACGGCTGATGCCGTACTTGTCCACCAGGTTCTCGGCGGTGATGCCCATGTGGTAATCGTTGAAGGCGTCCCACAGGCCGTCGGTGATCATGCTGTCGATCATCTTCGCGTGGCCCATGCGCAGGCCGGTGCGGGCGGCCGGCAACACGTACGGGGCCAGGCTCATGTTCTCCATGCCGCCGGCGATGATGACGTCGGCGTCGCCACAGCGGATCGCCTGGGCGCCCAGGTGCAACGCCTTGAGTCCCGAGCCGCAGACCTTGTTCAGGGTCAGCGCCGGCACCGCATGAGGCAGGCCGGCCAGGATCGCCGCCTGGCGAGCCGGGTTTTGCCCGGAGCCTGCGGTCAGCACCTGGCCAAGAATCACTTCATCGACCTGTTCACCCGACAAACCGGTCTGTTCCAGCAGGCGACGAATCACCGCGGCACCGAGTTCCGGCGCGGGAATGGAAGCCAGCGAACCCTGGAAACTGCCGATGGCGGTACGGGTAGCGGCGACAATCACGACTTCTTGCATCGAATCTCTCCTCACTGGGCAGCGAATTGCATTTCAGGCACATGGTCCGGCACGATCAATTTGCCGGCGGTCTTGGCGACGATTTCCTCGACGCTGACGCCCGGGGCGCGTTCTTTCAGGATGAAGGCGCCGTCCTGGATTTCCAGGTAGGCCAGGTCGGTCAGCACCCGCTTGATGCAACCGGCGCCGGTCAGTGGCAGGCTGCAACGCGGGAGCAGTTTCGACTCGCCGTCCTTGGACGCATGGGTCATGGTGACGATGATGTTCTCGGCACCAGCCACCAGGTCCATCGCGCCGCCCATGCCCTTGACCAGCTTGCCGGGGATCATCCACGAGGCGATGTTGCCTTCGACATCCACCTCGAACGCGCCGAGCACGGTCAGGTCGATGTGGCCGCCACGGATCATGGCAAACGATTCGGCCGAAGAGAAGATCGACGCGCCAATGCGCGCGGTGACGGTCTGCTTGCCGGCGTTGATCATGTCGGCATCGACTTCGGCTTCGGTGGGAAACGCACCCATGCCGAGCAGGCCGTTTTCCGATTGCAGCATGACTTCCATGCCTTCGGGAATGTAGTTGGCGACCAGGGTCGGAATGCCGATGCCCAGGTTGACGTAGTAGCCGTCCTGCATTTCGCGGGCGACGCGTTGAGCCATTTGTTCGCGGGAAAGTGCCATGTTGTTATTCCTTCATTCGGGCCGGGGGCAGGGGATCACTTACGCACGGTGCGCTGTTCGATGCGTTTTTCGAACGTGCCGCAAATGACCCGGTCGACGTAGATGCCAGGGGTGTGGATCTGCGTCGGGTCCAGCTCGCCGGGTTCGACGATTTCTTCGACTTCCACCACTGTGATCTTGCCCGCCGTGGCGGCCAGCGGATTGAAGTTCTGGGCGGTGTGGCGATAGATCACGTTGCCGAAATGATCGGCCTTCCAGCCTTTGACGATGGCGAAGTCGCCGGTGATGGATTCTTCCATCAGGTACTGGCGGCCATGGAATTCACGCACTTCCTTGCCTTCGGCCACCGGGGTGCCGACGCCGGTGGCGGTGAAGAACGCCGGGATGCCTGCGCCACCGGCGCGCATTTTTTCGGCGAGGGTGCCTTGGGGGGTGAGTACGACTTCGATTTCACCGCTGAGCAGTTGCTTCTCGAACAGGGCGTTTTCGCCCACGTAGGAGGCGACCACCTTGCGGATCTGCCGGTCTTCCAGCAGCACGCCGAGGCCGAAGCCGTCGACGCCGCAGTTGTTGGACACCACGGTGAGGTCGCGGATGCCCTTGCGCTTGATCTCGGCGATCAGGTTTTCCGGGATACCGCACAGGCCGAAGCCGCCGGCGATGACGGTCATGCCGTCCTTCAAGCCTTCCAGCGCTTCTTCATAAGAACTCACGCGTTTGTCGAAACCTGCCATAGACACCTCTTTTATTCTTGATGGGGTCGCAATGGAATGCAGTGTTGCGCCAAGTCATATATTTGTTAAGTTGATTTTTAGGTTGGATTGATTGATAAAACTCAATAATTGCCGGCCTCCGCTTGCAGCTTGTAGCTAACCACTTGCCGCTGGGAGCAAAGCGACCATGACCCTCAAGCAAATCCGCGCCTTCCTCGCCGTGGCCCAGAGCCTGAGCTTTGCTGTGGCCTGCGAGCGGCTGCACCTGTCCCAGTCGGCCCTGAGCCTGACCATCAAGGCCCTGGAAGAAGGCCTCGGCGGTCGTTTGTTCAGCCGCAATACCCGTAACGTGGCGCTGACGCCCGAAGGCGAATCCTTGCTGCCACTGGCCCGACGGCTGATTGCCGACTGGGACAACGCCGAGGATGAAATGCGCCAGCGCTTCACCTTGCAGCGTGGTCGTGTGACGTTGGCGGCGATGCCGTCGTTTGCCGGCAACCTGCTACCGCCGATCCTCAAGACCTTCCGCGCCCGCTACCCGAATGTCAACGTCACGGTCAACGACGTGATCAACGAGCAGGTGCTGGAAATGGTCCGTGATCGTCATGTCGAATTGGGCGTGGCGTTCGAGCCGATGCAAGGTTCGTCATTGGCGTTCACGCCCTTGTATCTCGATCGTTTCGTCGCGGTAGTGCCACTGGACTCACCCCTTGCCCAGCGCGACGAAATCCACTGGGAAACCCTGCTGGAGCAGCCCTTCATCACGCTGCAACGGCCCTCCACCGTACGGGTGATGCTGGAGGAACATCTGCGGGCCCGGGGCATGAAACTGCCTGTGGAGTTCGAGAGCCACCAGTTGGCGACCGTCGGGCGGATGGTCGCCAGCGGGCTGGGGGTGAGTGCCGTGCCGGCGCTGTGCGTCGGGCAGATGCATGAACTGGGTGCCCGCTGCATCACCTTGAGCGATCCGGTGATCGAACGGGCCATCGGGGTGCTGACCAAGCCGGGGCATGAACTGTCGGCGGCGGCGCAGGCGTTGTTCGATACGCTCAGGGATCAGGATTTGGGCACATTGACCGCAGGCTATCACTGATCCTGTGGGAGCGAGCTTGCTCGCTCCCACAGGGTATGGCGTGGTGTCAGATCAACAGTGGCAACAGTTGCTCGCACGGCTCTTCCAGCTTGAGGTCCAGCAGCTCATCGGCCCGGGTCTTGCCGCGGTTGATCGCCAGCAGCGGCTTGCCCTGGTCCTTGATGGCCCGGCACAGGCGAAACGCCGAATACGCCATCAGCGACGAGCCCACCACCAGCAGGCCGTCCGCTTGCTCGACGGCTTGCACGGCGCGGGTCGCGGTGAGGGGGGCGACGTTCTCGCCGAAAAACACCACGTCGGGTTTCAACCGCTCGCCGTCGCAGTGAGGGCAGCGAGGGACCTGGAAACGCGCCTCGAAGGCCGGGTCGAGCAGGGTGTCGCCATCGGGCGCCTGCACCGCATCGACACCGGCCAGGTAAGGGTTTTCGGTTTCCATCAACTGTTGAATCTGCTGCCGTTCGCTGCGCTGGCCGCAATCCAGGCACAGCACGCGATGCAGGCTGCCGTGCAGTTCGATGACGTCCTGGCTGCCGGCCTGGTCATGCAGCGTGTCGACATTCTGGGTAATCAGGCCGGTGATGCGTTGCCGTGCCTGCAATTGGGCCAAGGCCTCGTGAGCCGCGTTCGGCCTGGCCTGCCGCACCCGCGGCCAGCCCAGCATCGCCCGCGCCCAGTAGCGCCGTCGTGCCTCGGCCTGGGCGAGGAACTCCTGGTACATCATCGGCTGTCGACCCCGGCGTACACCGTCGCTGTCGCGGTAGTCGGGGATGCCCGAAGGGGTGCTGATGCCAGCACCGGTGAGCACCAGGAAACGGCGTCCGGCCAGGTACGCCTGCAACTGATCGAGCGGTTCGCGATGGAAATCGTCCGGCATGGGTGTTTCTCCGTGGGCCTGGATTCGTTGAGGGTAGCACTGTCGAGCACGGGGCCTGCGTCACGCCTTTCGTCGCTCAGCGGCGCTGTTCTGCAAACTTTCCTTGCCGGTGGGACCTCCACACTTATGTGTAAAAGAGCAATCGGGTGTTTCGGTCGCTCTGAACCTGTCGCAGAGGAGGCTTATGAAACAGACCATCGGTGAAGTACGGGCCATCAATCGACCGCGCGCAATGGTGGGTGTGTACGTGGAGCAGGAGCACAGCCATACCGTGCTCGTGCTGCGTTCGGCCAATGACATCGATATTGGCGACATCCTGGAGTGGGGCAGCGGCACGGCCTTGGGCACTCAGTCCTATCACAACCAGACCAAGGGCTGGACCGCCGATGTGTATGTGGCAAACCACGGTGTGGCGACGGCCAACCTTGAGGTCCAGTTGATGGTGGGTTCTTCCTGACGGCGCCTTCTGACACACCGCCATCGCGAGCAAGCCCACAGGAAGTTTCGGTCTCGGCCTGTTTAATAGCCTGATGCAATAAAGATCATTGGCGGCGGCGATATAAATTGAGCGCTGACCATTCGTCGCCGTTTACGACGTTTCCTTAAAACCTTGGCGGCGTCATGTTTTCCGAATAAGACGAGTCAGCAAGGCTCGTTGACATTAACTAAACGAGGTGAATGAAATGGCTAACACAGGAAATAACAATCCTGGCAATTTCGCTAACGATCGTGAAAAGGCATCGGCAGCCGGGAAAAAGGGCGGCCATGCATCAGGGGGTAACTTCGCCAATAATCCTGAGCGTGCATCCGAGGCCGGGCGCAAGGGAGGGCAGGCCTCGGGTGGTAATTTTGCCAACGACCCTGGGCGTGCCGCAGAAGCCGGCCGCAAAGGCGGGCAAGCCTCGGGCGGTAATTTTGCCAATGACCCTGAGCGGGCTTCGGAAGCCGGCCGCAAAGGTGGCCAGGCCTCGGGCGGCAACTTTGCCAACGACCGGGAGAAAGCCTCCGAAGCGGGTAGAAAAGGCGGTGAGAACAGCCGCGGCGGCGGCCGTGATTCATAATGCCCGGTGACATGGCAAGCCCCGTGCCCATGGCATGGGGCCCCATTGGTTTATATAGTCGGGTTTACCGGGTTTAAACTACTGTCGGGCTTTACAGTCTTTCGCCTTATTCATTAAAAGATGTTCGTTAATTGTTGAGCCGAGAACCGTTTGTCTTGTTCATTGAATAAAAGATAAATCACCCTGTTACTTCCTCCGACTATAAAAACGGCGGGGGCAGCGCTTCCTTGCCTGGATATTACGTTTGATCGTTGCCACCGTTTAGGAGCACGATCAGCCATGTTTTGGTCAACACCAGTAAGGACCTTCGATGGACCAACCCACCTCCCGAATTCGATCGCCCTGGCGAACCTGGCTCAACCCCCTGCAAGACAACCTGTTGCTGGGGGTGACGTTCTGGCTCGGGCTGGCGTTGGTGACTGCATTGCTGCTCTACAGCGGCTACAACGCCCTGGTTGGCGCCAATCGTCAAAACCTGGGCTATGCGGTGTTGGGCGGGACCTCGGGCTTTGCCGCCACCGCCCTTGGGGCGTTGATGGCTGTGGTGTTGCGCGATATCGCCTCGCGGACCCAGGACATCATGCTCGGTTTTGCCGCCGGCATGATGCTCGCCGCCAGTTCGTTCTCATTGATCCTGCCGGGCATCGAAGCGGCACAGATCATCTGCGGCAATCAGTTGCTCGCCGCGTTTGTCGTCGTGGTCGGCCTGGGCCTGGGTGTCGCCCTGATGATCGGCCTGGACCGTTTCGTGCCGCACGAGCACGAACTCAGTGGCCGACGTGGGCCCCAGGCCGAGCGCATCAATCGCGTCTGGCTGTTCGTGCTTGCCATCACCTTGCACAACTTGCCGGAGGGCATGGCCATCGGCGTCAGTTTTGCCGACGGCGACTTCAAGGTCGGCCTGCCCCTGACCACCGCCATCGCTATCCAGGACATCCCCGAAGGCCTGGCCATTGCCATGGCGCTGCGGGTTACCGGTATCAGCACCTTGCGTGCCGCGCTCATCGCAGTCGGCTCGGGATTGATGGAGCCACTGGGCGCGGTGATTGGCCTGGGCATGTCATCGGGCGTCGCCGTCGCGTACCCCATCAGCCTGGGGTTGGCGGCGGGGGCGATGATTTTCGTGGTATCCCACGAAGTGATTCCCGAAACCCACCGCAACGGCCATGAAACACCGGCCACCCTGGGGCTGATGATGGGGTTTGCGGTGATGATGTTTCTCGACACGGCGCTGGGCTGAGCCCCCCTGAACCGAATGCATGGTTTCAGCCGGTATTGACGGGACCGCCGTAGAACATGAACCAGGTACCTGCCAGTGTCGCTATCCAGGCCAGCACAATCAACGCCGCCGCTAGCTTGTTCACCGGGCGCTGGCCATCGTTTTCCTGCCATTGCCGGGCTTTGGCTGCACATTCTGCCAGCACTGCGAGCGGCGTCAGGCGAAGCGCCAACCAAATCCCCAGGGGCAGCAAGATCACATCATCCAGATAACCCAATACCGGGATGAAATCCGGGATCAGGTCAATGGGGCTCAGGGCATACGCCACCACGATAACGGCGATCCATTTGGGCAGCCAGGGCGTCTGCGGATGGCGATAGCAGAACCACAGCGTCATGGTCTGGCGTTTCAGGGTCCTGGCCCATTGGCGAAGACGTTCGAGGAGCTTGGTCATCAAAGCCCTGCAAGGTCTAGGGATCGACAAAGGATACTCGCAAACTGCGAGATGAAACCTGTGGGAGCAAAGCTTGCTCGCGACAGGTGTATCAGCAGTATTGATGTCGGCTGATACACCGCTATCGCGAGCAAGCTTTGCTCCCACAGGTTTGCTCCCATAGGTTTTTGCCTCCACAGGTTTTACTGTTCTCGCGACCTATACTCAACCCCATGGGTGACCTGAATCCGGGGTGGCGCGACTGTGCTGCGTTCGCTGATGTTGGCCGTTATGCTCGTTCTGGCGGGGTGCGCCACGTCACAGCGCGGCCAACCGGTCGCCACGGTAGTGATAGCCCAGGATACTTGGCGACAGGTGGACCAGCAGATCATCGCGGCGTCGAAAAGCGCTATCGAACAGGCGGCCCTCTACGCGCGCGGTTCGATGGAGCACTGGCGTGTGTTGGTCTATGAACGCACCGAGGCTGAGTTCATCCCCTGGTTCAGCAGCTACTGGACTCAGGAATGGCTGGCAGTGAAGGTCAGTTGGTACGCCGCCAGCGCCGAGGGCGAGGCGGATTCCTCCTCCAGGCGCCTGGCGGTTTACCTGCAAGAACAGTATCGCGAGCAGGTACTGGAACCGGTGGCGGTGGAAATTGATCCCGAGGCGATCAGGGCTGCCGCGACGGACTACTACATACGCCAGCTCAATCAGCAGGTCCAGGTCATCGCCCTGCGACATCAAATCCCGAACGAACTGATGAACCGGCGCCTGCACGGCATTCCTGCCATCAACCTGGGGCCGCCGGCGGCGCGTAACGCGTCGTTGTACGAGGTGGTGCATACCGAACCGCTGAACACGCTGCCGGCTTATGCGGCCCTGATCGACCACGTCAACAAGGCTGCTACCACAGGTGCCGGGCCTTCAGAGGCGGTGATCGCAACGGTGGCGCAACGCACCAGCGAGAAAATCGAGGCGCAATTTGCCACCCGAGGGGCGACCGGCGCGGCGGCAGCGGTGGCCGGGAAGGCGGCAGGGGCATTGATCTCGGTGGGCGTGGCGGGTATTCGCGCGATCATCCACGAGGGCGAGCGGCCGGAAATGGAGGCGCAAATCCGCAAAAGCCTGAGCGCTGCGTTCGATGAGGCATGGTCCAAGTCGCTCAAGCATCCCCTCAGCGGGGTGATGGCACCGGTGTACTACCTGGACGAGGAGATAGAAGGCAATCTGGTGGAGGCGGAGCTGGCCAATCGCGCGGTGGCATTGCCGCAGATCAAGCCGTGACGGGCCGGCTCATTCTGCCCCGAGGGTGACACGACAACCCTTGCGCTGGCGGATCTGCTCGTCCGATGGGCGCTCCTTGATGAACTCGAAGCGCGGCTCGCCTTCGCTGTAGATCACCAGCCAGCCCCATTCCAGCTCGCTTTCATCCTGCCCGGGCTTGGGCGGCGAGGCCCACCAGGGTTCTTTTTGCATGATCTGGCGCATCGTCTGCTCCTGTCGATTGATCCTTTGAACTATAGACCGCTCGATCTGATGACCAGCGCCCATGAAAACGCTTGCATCTTGTGGGAGCAAGGCTTGCCCGCGAAGCAGGCGACTCGGTTCCAGATAGACCGTGTGATCTTCATCGCGGGCAAGCCTTGCTCCCACAAAGTCTGCTTCCACAGATCCCCTTGCCGGAGGGTTGTGTGTCTGAAGCTTGATAATCAGTGTGCTCTGACCTCGCCCACCAGCGTCTAGCGTCTGTATCCCCGCACTCGAACGGGGAATGACTGGACCCCGCGCATATGCAAGCACTGTTGAACGAGATCCTCGATGCGGTTCGCCCCCTGATTGGTCAGGGCAAGGTGGCCGACTACATTCCGGCCCTGGGCACTGTGGCGCCCAACCAGTTGGGCATTGCCGTGTATGGCAACGACGGCGAGTTGTATTGCGCCGGCGACGCCGAAACAGCGTTTTCGGTGCAGAGTATTTCCAAGGTGTTCAGCCTGGTGCAGGCCATCGGGCATTCCGGCGAAGCGATCTGGGAGCGCCTGGGCCATGAGCCGTCCGGCCAACCGTTCAATTCCCTGGTGCAACTGGAATTCGAACGCGGTCGACCGCGCAACCCGTTCATCAATGCCGGCGCGTTGGTGATCTGCGATATCAACCAGTCGCGTTTCGCCGCCCCGGCGCTGTCGATGCGCGATTTCGTACGCCGTCTGTCGGGTAACCCACAGGTGATGGTGGACGGCAAGGTCGCCGAATCGGAATACCAGCACCGCGCCCGCAACGCGGCGATGGCGTACCTGATGCAATCGTTCGGCAATTTCCATAACGATGTGGAAGCGGTACTGCGCAGTTACTTCAGCCACTGCGCCCTGCGGATGAGCTGTGTCGACCTGGCACGGGCATTCTGCTTCCTGGCCAACGACGGGTTCTGCAAGCACAGCGGCGAACAGATCCTCAGCGCCCGGCAAACCCAGCAGGTCAATTCCATCATGGCCACCAGCGGCTTGTACGATGAGGCCGGCAATTTCGCTTATCGCGTCGGTCTGCCGGGCAAGAGCGGGGTCGGTGGCGGGATTGTCGCCGTGGTGCCGGGGCGATTCACGGTGTGCGTCTGGTCGCCTGAGCTCAACGTCGCCGGCAACTCCCTGGCCGGCATGGCTGCGCTGGAGTTGATGAGCCAGCGGATCGGCTGGTCGGTGTTCTAGGGGACGTATCTCACAAAAGAAAGGGCCCGCTCCTGAGTCAGGAGCGGGCCCTTTTGTTTAGGGCGTATCAGCAGAGGCGGTCGATGACCCGGACCTCAGAAGTGTTCTGCATCGACTGCCAGGCCTGGGTCAGCGTTTGCAACACGCGACCGATGAAGTCTTTGTCGGCCGCGGCCTTCTTGCCAACGTAGCCCTGGCCACGGCGGTACATCTTCAGCCGGGCACCCAGCTCTTGCGTGTTCTTTTCGAACTCGTCTTCGCGGGTGTAGGGCGACAGGCAGTCCATATGCACCTGGCCAGTCTTGCTGATCCACAGGATATGGCTGTCGAGAGTGTCCTTGTGTGCTGCGAATATGCGAGCCAGTTCATCAATAGATGGTTGATTATTCAGATTCATGTGTAAGCCCCTTGACCATTTGGTTGATCTGTCTGGTGGTTCGCAAAAACTTCGCTACTCGGTAAGTACCTGCCTGCTACCGAAACCAGGCCGTCAGCATTCTTCCGTCGAACTTCGACAGGGTCGTGCATCGGTTGTGTAGTGTTATCGAAGGGCTGCTACGCAAATGCGCGACAACGAAGAGAAACAGCGAAGAATCTTCAGGCAGTGTCAACTTTCGAGGGTTGAACCACGCGCATCATGAGGATCTTCACCGACGTTTCTCGTCCTTGTTACCGGACGGTCAGGCCAGGTCAGCACCTTCAATCTGCCTTGTGGGCAGTCCCTTATCCAAAAAACAGCTCGGCGGTCAGACGAGCTTGCTCAAACAGTTGCCTGTACTCCCGATCGGGGAGACGTCTGCATCATGCAAGGGCAAATCGGAGGCGTCAACGGTTTTGTAGTGATTATTTTTGGTCACTACATATTGTCGGACAAAATGGTTTGGGTATGAAAAATGGCGAGGCGTGGACTTATCTGTGGGAGCAAGGCTTGCCCGCGAAGCAGGCGACGGGGTTCCCGATAGACCGAGTGCTCTTCATCGCGGGCAAGCCTTGCTCCCACAAAGCCTTGCTTCCACAGGTCCTCCTGCCATAGGTCTCTCATGCCATCGGTGAGCCGCTGCTCAGGTCGCCTTGGCCTTGCTCGCCTTGCGCGGTGCGCCTCCAGCCTTGCGCTTGGCCGGCTTGCGTTTGTTTTTCCACGGCGTTGCGCCGCGCCCGGCGGGGCTGGCCGGGCCGCTGATGGTCAGGCTCATGCCCTGGCAGCGGGCGACATGCTTGCTCATCCAGGCGGCTTGCCGGGTCACGAATTCCTCTAGGCTCATTTCGCCGCTTTGGACCATGTCCAGCGCCTGCTCCCAGATGGCCGTGGTGCCCGGGTCGGCGATGGCCCGGGGCACGGCGTCGATCAGGCTGAAGGCCGCCGGGGTGGCGGACAGGGCCTTGCCGTTTTTCACCAGGTAACCGCGGTCGAGCAGCCCCTGGATAATCGAGGCCCGGGTCGCTTCGGTGCCAATGCCGGTGGTGTCCTTGAGCTTTTGCTTGAGCAGCGGGTCTTCCACCAGCTTGGCGACGTTCTTCATCGCCTTGATCAGGTCGCCTTCGGTGAACGGCTTGGGCGGTTGGGTCCACAGGTCCTTGGGTTTCACCTCGTCCACGGCGCAATCGCGACCTTCGCTCAGTGCCGGCAGCGTCTGCGGCGTCGGTGCTTCACGGCCCCTTGCCGGTGCCAGCGCTTCGGGCAGGGCGCGTTTCCAGCCGGGCTCGACGATCTGCTTGCCCACGGCACGCAGCGCCTGGCCGGCACAGTCGAAGTCGGCCTGGGTCCGGTCGTATTCGTGGTTGGGCAGGAACTGCGCCAGGTAGCGTGCGCGAATCAGCGTGTAGACCGCGCGCTGCTTGCCGGCGAGTTTGTCGAGGTTCCTGGCGGCGGCGGTGGGAATGATGCCGTGGTGAGCGCTGACCTTGGCGTCGTTCCAGGCCCGGGACTTGCGTTGCGGCTGCAGGTGCTCGCGCAGCGGTGCCAGGCTTGGGTCGGCCTGGGCGAGGGCGGCCAGGATGGCCGGTGCTTCGCTGTGCTGGCTCAAGGGCAGGAAACCGCAATCGCTGCGAGGGTAGGTGATGAGCTTGTAGGTCTCGTAGAGCGACTGGGCAATGTCCAGGGTTTCCTGGGCGCCGAGGCCGAGTTTCTTCGAGCAGACTTCCTGCAGCGTGCCCAGGTCGAAGGGCAACGGTGCCGCTTCGCGCAGACGCTCGGTACGCACTTTCAGCGTCCGGGCGGTGGCGGCGTTGTTCATGGCTTGGGCCGCGTCTCGGGCCAGGGCCTGGTTCAGGCAGCGCTCCTGGTCGTCGCAGGCGTCCGGATCGGCGCGCCACTGGGCGGTGAACGCCGTGCCTTCGTGGCTGAGCTGCACGTCGATGGCCCAGTAGGCGACCGGCACGAAGTCGGCGATGCTGCGGTCGCGGTCCACCACCAGGCGCAGCGTGGGTGTCTGTACGCGGCCCACCGGCAATACGCCCTGGTAGCCGGACTGGCGCCCCAGCAAGGTGAACAGGCGACTCATGTTCATGCCGATCAGCCAGTCGGCCCGGGAACGGCCCAGGGCCGAGTGATACAGGTTGAAGGTTTCGGCCCCCGGCTTGAGGGCGGCCAGGGCCTTGCGGATTGATGCTTCGTCCAGGGCCGACAGCCATAGCCGCCGGATCGGCCCGCGATAACGGCAATGTTCCACCAGCTCCCGGGCGATCATTTCGCCTTCGCGGTCGGCGTCGGTGGCGATCACCAGTTCCTTCGCTTCCCCCAGCAGGCGCTTGACCGCCTTGTACTGGCTGGCGGTTTTCGGTTTGACGGTCATTTTCCATTGCGCCGGCACGATGGGCAGGTCGGCCAGTACCCAGCGCTTGTAGCGCGCGTCGTAGGCGTCGGGTGGGGCGGTCTCCAGCAGATGGCCGATGCACCAGGTGACCGTGATGCCAGGGCCCAGCCAGCAACCGTCGCCACGGCGCGTGGCACCGAGCACGGCGGCGATGTCCTTGGCCTGGGACGGTTTTTCACACAGGTACAGCTGCATAGCGCCCTTTTCCCGAGCAGATTTTCATGGGGCTGTAGCATGGTCATGGATGCGCGCCAGGGCAAGTTTTATCTGTATGGATATACAGATAAAAAGCGTTGCGCTGCGTTGCCAGGACGGCTCTGGCATGACATTCGGCGACCTGTTGGCACACAGAATGAATTTCTCGCAGGGGGATTGCTCATAACTTCAAGGCGGTTGTTGCCGCAAAGAAGGTTTTATGAGGTCAAGGAGAGTCACTTTCATGAATGCGATGCCAAATGGCAACGGCCAGGCGACTACACGTTTGATTCTCGTTGTGGAAGATGATCCGACCATCCTGGAGTTCCTCTGTGAAATTCTCGAGGAGGAAGGGTTTGTCGTGGAGCCTCGGGAAAGCGCCGACGCGGCGTTGACGTTTCTCGAA
The DNA here is from genome assembly GCF_001425105.1 of Pseudomonas sp. Root401. NCBI lineage: Bacteria > Pseudomonadati > Pseudomonadota > Gammaproteobacteria > Pseudomonadales > Pseudomonadaceae > Pseudomonas > Pseudomonas sp. Root401. Next base: position 109,086 of record NZ_LMDO01000001.1, read on the forward strand.
GAGAGCGCCCATTACGTCGACCTGTTGCTCACGGATATCACCATGCCCGGCAAGATCGACGGCGCGGACCTGGCCAACCTCACCGGTGACCGTTGGCCGCAGATACCGCTGCTGATCATGTCCGGCTTCGAGACCCCGGAAAGCGCGGGAATCAAGCACCACGCTTCGTTCATCGCCAAGCCCTGGGCGCTGGGACAGATGCTGGACCTGGTGGAAAGCACGGTGAAAAACCACGCCATCAACTGAATGCTTCCAGCGGGCGGAAGGTGGCCGGGCATGTTTGGGTTGCAAGCGGCGATAGGCTCCATGACAATGCGAGTCATTATCAGTCGCGAATTATTCCATTGCCATGTCCGCCAACGATCTGACCCTACGCAGTGCTGTCGACGTTCTGTACAGTGATCATCACGGTTGGCTCCAGGGCTGGCTGCGCAAGCGTTTGGGCAACACCTTCGATGCCGCGGACCTTGCCCAGGATACGTTTGTGCGGGTTATCAAGGCGCGCACTGCGCTGGATATCCGTGAGCCACGACCGTATTTGTCGATGATCGCCAAAGGGCTGCTGATCGATCTGTTTCGCCGTCGCTCGCTGGAGCAATCCTACCTCGAAGTATTGGCGGCCATGCCGCAAGCGCAGCACCCCTCGCTGGAAGAGCAGGCGATCATGCTCCAGGCCCTGATGGAGATCGACCGCTTGCTCCTGGGGCTGGGACCGCGGGTCAGGCAGGCGTTCATCCTGTCGCAGTTCGATGGCCTGACGTACCCGCAAATCGCCGAACGCCTGGGCGTCAGCGTACGCACGGTCAACAACCACATGGCCAAGGCCATGGAGCATTGCTGCCTGATGCAGATTCAACTGCAGCTTTCATGAACCTGCCTCCTGAAGAGTTGGACGCCATTCGTGTGGCGGCGCAGTGGTACGCCCGGCTGCATTCCGGCATCAGCACCGACGCGGACCGGGCCGACTGGCGCGCCTGGCTGGCTGCGGATCCGTTGCACGGCCAGGCCTGGCAACGCATGGCGGCAGTGGCCGAGCAGATGGCAAGCGTACCCGGCGCCCTGGCCGCACCGACCTTGAGCAACACCCATCGTCGATCCCGCCGCCAGGTGTTGCGCAGCGCCTTGCTGCTGACGTCCGCCGGCGGCCTGGGCTGGTTGGGCTGGCGCAGCCAGGCAAGCCAGAACCTGTTTTGCGATTACCGCACCGCCGTGGGCGAGCGTCGCGAATTCCAACTGGCCGATGGCAGCACGGTCCTGCTCAACACCGATACCTCGATCAATGTTCGTTTCGATGGGAGGCAGCGGCTCGTGGAGTTGTTGCGGGGTGAGGTGCTCGTGACGACGGCGGTCGACCCCTTGCGACGTCCGTTCACGGTGGTGACGGGGCCGGTCGAGGTGCTTGCACTGGGCACGCGGTTTATCGTCCGTGGTCAGGCGCGAGGCGGCGAAGTGGCGGTGCTGGAGAAAGCGGTCGAGGTGAGCCTGCCGGCGATGGGAGCAAGGAGGCGGGTCGAAGCCGGCCAGCGCCTGGATTTCAATGAGCGGTCGCTGGGCACGTTGCGGGGCAACGATGTGTCGGTCGGTGCCTGGCAGAAGGGCAGCATCATCGCCATCGACCGTCCCCTGGCGGCGCTGCTGGATGAGCTGTCGCGCTATCGCCCCGGTGTGCTGCGCTGGGACCCGGCGATTGGCGACTTGAAGGTGTCCGGTGTGTTTCCTGTCGATAACACTGACCTCGCCCTGGCGGCGCTGGAGAGCGGCTTTTCGTTGCGGGTGACGCGCTACAGCCGATTCTGGGTCCAGGTCGCAGGTGGCGAGCGGCGGTGACGCTGTGTAATAAAAAAATCTGGCCCTGCACTTTTCATCCTCATCGTTCGGCTCTTCCTCAGTGAGTTTTTATCGACCGTTTTGGGGAGGGGAAATATGCCTTGGGTAAGCGCGCCAGGCCGTCTGGTGTTTGCAGTGAAAATCGGCTTGCTGGCGGTCACCACCGTCGGCGCCACGGCCGTGAATGCCAACCCGGTGCCAGGCGCCTCGGCGCAGCAACGCTCGGTGCAGGCCTACGATATCGGCGCCGGCAGCCTGGTGGATGTGCTGACCCGTTTCTCCAGCGCCGCCGGTGTCGCCCTTTCGTTTGATGCCCGGCAACTGGCGGATCTGCAATCGCCCGGCCTGAGAGGTTCTTTCGGCGTGGCTGACGGCTTCGCTCGCATTCTTGGCGGTAGTGGCCTGCAAGCTGAGCCCCAGGCCAACGGCACGTACGTGCTGCGCCGGCTGCCCGTCAACGGTTCGGTCATGGAACTGGGAGCCACCAGCATCGAGGCACAGATGCTCGGCGCGACCACCGAGAACAGTGGCTCCTACACGACGGGTGCTGTGACCATCGGCAAGGGCGAGCATTCCCTGCGCGAAACGCCGCAGTCGGTGACGGTGATCACCCGCAAGATGCTCGATGACCAGAACCTCAACACCATCGATCAAGTGATGGAAAAGACCCCCGGCATTACCGTCTACGACTCGACCATGGGTGGCAAGTATTTCTATTCCCGTGGGTTCCGCATGTCCGGCCAGTATCAATACGACGGCGTTCCACTGGACATGGGCAACAGCTATGTCCAGGCCGACAGTTTCAGCAGCGACATGGCCTATTACGACCGTGTCGAAGTCCTGCGCGGTGCCGCCGGGATGATGAAGGGCGCGGGCGGTACTTCCGGCGGCGTCAATTTCGTGCGCAAACGTGGCCAGGCCACGGCCCAGACCGAACTCAGCCTCTCGGGGGGGACCTGGGACAACTACCGTGGGCAGGTCGATACCGGTGGCCCGCTGAATGATTCCGGCACTGTGCGGGGCAGGGCGGTGATCGCCGAGCAGAGCCGGCATTTTTTCTACGACGATGCCCGGCGCAAGGACCAGATTTATTACGGTGCCCTGGATTTCGATCTGTCGCCCGACACGACGCTTGGCGTGGGCGTTGCCTATGAAGACGTCGATGCAAGCCCTTGCTGGGGCGGGCTTCCTCGCTACCGCGACGGCAGCGATCTGAAACTCAGCCGTTCCACTTGCCTGGACCCGTCGTGGAACACTTGGCGCAGCCAGCGGACCACGGTGTTCAGCGATCTCAAGCATCAGCTCAATGACGACTGGGCGGTGAAGGTCGCCGGTGTCTATACGAAGAATACCCAGGACATCAAATACGCCTTTGCATCGGGCTCGGTGGCGCCAGGCACCTCGACCACCAACCTGCTGGGCAGCATGTACGACTACGACCAGGTCGATTACGGCCTCGACGCCTACCTGGACGGCAAGTTCGACGCCCTGGGGCAGCAACATGAATTGATCGTTGGTTTCAACGCCAGTCGTTCGGACAAGGATGACTTCTTCTCGGTGGCACTGCTGCCACAGAAGCAGAACGTGTTCGATCCGGATCGACATATTCCCGAACCGGAGGACAGTTACTTCATCGAAAACTCGACGCGCGGTGGCCCGGTCAAGACCGTTACCCAGCAGCAAGGCATGTATTCGACCCTGCGCCTGAAACTGGCGGACCCGTTGACCTTTGTCGTCGGCAGTCGGGTGAGCTGGTACCGCTCCAAGACCGACTCGGTGTTCCTCACGGGTGGTTCGGAGCACGCCAAGAGCACGGAGACCGGCCAGGTCACGCCGTTTGCCGCCGTGCTGCTGGACCTCAATGAGCACCTGACGGCCTATGCCAGTTATTCGGATATCTTCACGCCCCAGGGCAACTATCGCTCCGAAAGCGGCGCGGCGCTCAAACCCCTGGTGGGCGAGAGTTATGAGTTGGGGATCAAGGGCGAGTGGTTCGAGGGACGCTTGAACAGCGCTTTCAACCTGTTCCGCACGCTGCAGAAAGACCAGGCCCAGACCGACTACAACTCAAGTTGTGCGTCCTCGGACGGTTACTGCTATGAGAACGCCGGCAAGGTTCGCGCCCAAGGCTTCGAAGCCGAGATCAGCGGTGAAGTCATCGAACGCCTGCAACTGCTTGCCGGCTACACCTACACCCAGACCAAGACCCTCAGCGATATAGACACCAGCCTCAACGGCGGTTCGTTCAACAGTTATGTGCCGCGTCATGTGCTGCGCCTGTGGGGCGATTATGCCCTCGGCGGAGCGTTCGAACGGTTCAGTGTCGGTGCCGGGGTCAATGCCCAAAGCGACAACTTCCGCGTATCGCCGGCGACGGGCGAGAAGATCACCCAGGCCGGTTATGCCGTGTGGAATGGCCGCGTCGGCTACCGCGTCGATGACACCTGGTCGTTGGCCCTCAATGGCAACAACCTGTTCGACAAGCGCTACTACACCACCATTGGCACCGAGGGTTTCGGTAACTATTACGGTGAGCCGCGCAATTTCACCATGACCGTGAAGGCGCGCTTCTGATCCCGGTGGCGAGGGCACCAGTGCCCTCGCCACGGTTTCGTCCTCAGTTTTTATCCAGGTCCACGTTCCGGGTTTCCCGCAGGCAGATCATGCCCACCACCAGACTCACCCCGGTGATCACCACCGGGTACCACAGCCCATAGAAAATATCCCCGGTGTAGACCACCAGGGCGAACGACACGGTGGGCAGGAAACCGCCGAACCAACCGTTGCCGATGTGATAGGGCAGGGACATGGAGGTGTAGCGAATGCGGGTCGGAAACAGTTCGACCATCAACGCCGCCAGCGGTCCGTAGCACATCGCCGAGATGATGATCAGCGCCACGATCAAGGCCACGATCATCGGTCGGTTGATCTGTTGGGCGTCGGCCTGTTGCGGGTAGCCTGCCAGCGTCACCGCGCCGCGCAGGGCCGCTTCGTCGTAACCTTCGAGTGTCACGTCACCGACGCTGACCTGCACCGTGCTGCCAGCTGGGGCCGCAACGCTGCTGTAGGGCAGGCCTTGCTTGACCAGGAAGGTCTTGACCTTGTCGCAAGGGCTGTCGAAACGCGCCTTGCCCACCGGGTCGAACTGGAAGGTGCAGGTGGCTGGGTCGGCGACCACGGAGATCGGTGCCTGGCGGCTCGCCTGGTCGATGGCCGGGTTGGCGTAGTGGGCCAGGGTCTTGAAGATCGGGAAGTACAGCGCGGTGGCCAGCAGCAGGCCGATCATCAGCACCGGTTTGCGCCCGACCTTGTCCGACAGCCAGCCGAAAAAGATGAAGAACGGTGCGCCGATCACCACGCTGACGATCAGCAGGCTGTTGGCCAGGGCCGGGTCCATCTTCAGGAACTGGGTGAGGAAAAACAGCACGTAGAACTGCGCGGCATAGAAGGTCACCGCTTGCCCGGCGTTGATGCTGAACAGGGCGATCAGCACCACCTTGAGGTTTTCCCATTTGCCGAAGGATTCGCGGATCGGCGCCTTGCAGCACTTGCCTTCCTCTTTCATTTTCAGGAAGGCCGGCGACTCGTGCAGGCTCAGGCGAATCCAGGTGGAGATGCCCAGCAGCAGGATCGACAGCAGGAACGGAATGCGCCAGCCCCAGACTTCGAACTGATCGCCGGTGAAGTAGCGACAGCCCAGCACCACCAGCAGCGAGAGCAACAGCCCAAGGGTGGCGGTGGACTGAATCCAGCTGGTATGGAAGCCGCGCTTGCCCATTGGCGCGTGCTCGGCAACGTAGGTCGCCGCGCCGCCGTACTCACCGCCCAGGGCCAGGCCCTGGAGCATGCGCAACACCACCAGGATGATCGGCGCGGCGATGCCGATGCTGGCGTAGTTGGGCAGCAGGCCGACGCAGAACGTCGCCAGGCCCATGAGGATGATGGTCGCCAGGAAGGTGTATTTGCGCCCGATCATGTCCCCTAACCGACCGAACACCAGAGCCCCGAACGGCCGCACGATGAAACCGGCGGCGAATGCCATCAGGGCGAAAATGAACGCGGTGGTGTCGTTGACCCCGGCAAAGAACTGCTTGCTGATCACCGCCGCCAGGGCGCCATAGAGGAAAAAGTCGTACCACTCGAACACCGTCCCCAAGGACGAGGCGAAGATGACTTTCTGGGTTTCCTGGCTGGTGCCGACGCTGCGCGTGGCTTCCAGGGACTGAACATGCTCGGACATAGCGGTATCCCTCACAGTGATTGTTTTTGTTGTTCCACTGCGACGCCGGGGTGGCGTCTCCTGATTTGACACACTTTCCTTGAATCGACTCAGCCCCCTTGTGGGAGCTTTTGTTGTTTTTCAGACCGTGGCCGGCTCCTTCTGGGGCGTGGTGATTCTTGTGTCTGCCTCGAGCATCATCTGCGCCGCCTTCTCGGCAATCATCAAGGTCGGCGAGCAGGTGTTGCCCGAGGTGATGCGCGGCATGATCGAGGCGTCGGCGATGCGCAGGCCCTTGATGCCGTGGACACGCAGTTGCGCATCCACTACCGCGTCGCGATCCTGGCCCATGCGGCACGTGCCGACCGGGTGGAAAATCGTCGTGCCAATCCGGGCGGCGGCCTGGTGCAGTTCCTCTTCGGTTTGCAGGCTGGGGCCCGGCAGGTATTCCACCGGTTTGAACGCGCTCAGGGCCGGGGCCGCGACGATGCGTCGGGTCAGGCGGATGGCGTCGGCGGCGACCCGCAAGTCTTCGGGATGGCTCAGGTAATTGGGTTGGATCAGCGGCGCTTCGTGCGGGTCGGCCGAACGAATGTCCACCCGGCCACGGCTTTGCGGGCGCAGGTCGCAGACCGATGCGGTGAACGCCGGGAAGCTGTGCAGCGGTTCGCCGAAGCGTTCCAGGGACAACGGTTGTACGTGGTATTCGAGGTTGGCCGAGGCCTGCTCCGGACCCGAGCGGGCGAATGCGCCGAGTTGGCTGGGGGCCATGGACAGCGGGCCGCTGCGGTCGTACAGGTAGCGCAGGCCCATGCCCATCTTGCCCCACAGGGTGCCGGCGATCTGGTTCAGGGTGCGGGCGTTTTCCAACTGGTAGATCAGCCGCAGTTGCAGGTGGTCCTGCAAGTTGCCGCCGACGCCGGGCAGCTCATGAGTCACGCCGATGCCCAGGCGTTGCAGCAGGCTGCGCGGGCCGATCCCGGAGCGTTGCAGGATGCCCGGCGAGCCAACGGCGCCGGCGCACAGGACAATTTCCTTGCGGGCCTTGAAGGTCATGCCTTTGCCTTGCCAGCGCGCGCTGACGGCGTGGGCGCGGTCGTCGCGCAGCAACACGCGGTCGACCTCGACGTCGGTCAGCACCGTGAGGTTGGCGCGGTGGCGAACCGGCTTGAGAAACGCCTTGGCCGCGTTCCAGCGCACCCCGGCTTTCTGGTTGACCTGGAAGTAGCCGCAGCCTTCGTTGTCGCCGCTGTTGAAGTCGTCGACGTTGGGGATGCCGCTCTGTTCGGCGGCACTGCGGAAGGCATCGAGAATCGGCCATGACAGGCGCTGGCGTTCGACCCGCCATTCCCCAGCGGCGCCGTGAAATTCGGACGCGCCGGCAAAGTGGTTTTCGCTCTGGCGGAACAGCGGCAGCACGTCGTTCCAGGCCCAGCCAGCATTGCCCTCGGCGGCCCAGCCGTCGTAGTCCGCCGCCTGGCCGCGCATGTAGATCATGCCGTTGATGGAGGAGCAGCCGCCCAGGACCTTGCCGCGGGGGTAGCTCAGGGCGCGCCCTTGCAGGCCTGGTTGTGCTTCGGTCTTGAAGCACCAGTCGGTGCGTGGGTTGCCGATGCAGAACAGGTAGCCGACCGGGATGTGAATCCACGGATAGTTGTCGCGCCCGCCGGCTTCGAGCAGCAGCACCCGGTGTTGCGGGTTGGTCGAAAGCCGATTGGCCAGCAGGCATCCGGCAGGGCCGGCGCCCACGATCACGTAATCGTATTCATCGACGACAGGTTGCATTCGCGACCTCATTCTTGTTTTTGTGGGGTCCATCCTAGTTGTTAGTTTTCGTCAAAAGAATGTTAGTTTTTGCGCAGCGGCTGTGCGTTTATAAACAGTCATGCCTTCGGGCGCGTTCAAGGATCGCCTCATGTTCGACTGGAATGACCTGCGTTATTTCCTGGAGCTGCAACGCAGCGGGCGTCTGCTGACGGCTGCACGACGGCTGAACACCACCCACGCCACCGTGGCCCGGCACATCGAGGCCATCGAAAAAAGCCTCGGCACCGCGCTGTTTGTCCAGCATGCCCAGGGCTATGAACTGACCCCGGCCGGCGAGACGCTGCTCAAGCACGCCGAAGCCATGGAGAACGTGGCGTTGCTGGCCCAGGAGGACATCACCCAGTCCAGTGCGCCCCTGGGCAAGATCCGCCTGGGGGTGACCGAAGGGCTGGGCATCATGTTCCTCGCCAGTCGCATGGACGGGCTGTTCCAGCGCTATCCGGGGCTGGAAGTGGAACTGGTGGCGGTGCCGCGCTTTGTCAGCATCCTCAACCGTGAGGCGGAAATCAGCATCCACCTCGAGCGCCCGGCGGCCGACCTGCTGGTCACCCGCAAACTCACCGACTACAGCCTGGCGCTGTACGCCAGCCAGGCCTACCTGGACCGCTCGCCAGCACTGCGCAGCCGCGAGGACCTGGCCCGCCACGCCTGGATCGGGTATGTCGATGACCTGCTGTTCAGCCAGGAACTGATGTTCCTCAACAGCTTTTGCCGCAACCCCCGGGTGGTCTTCCACAGCACTAGCGTCATCGCCCAGCAACAGGCCGCGCGCTCGGGCCTGGGGATCGCCGTGCTGCCTTGCTACATGGCCAGCGGCGACCCGACGCTGGTGCGGTTGCTGCCGGACGAAACCATCCGCCGCAGCTACTGGATCAGCACCCGCCGCGAACTGCACAAATCCGTACGCTTGCGGGTGCTGTGGGATTACGTGGTGCAGTTGTGCGAACGGGAGCAGGGGTTATTACTCCCCTGAGCACGCGATGCTCCTGTGGCGAGCCGCTCTGTGGGGGAGATCTGTGGGAGCAAGGTTGTGTGGGCTGTGTGGGAGCAAGGCTTGCCCGCGATGAAGAACACTCGATCTATCTGGAACCGAGTCGCCTGCTTCGCGGGCAAGCCTTGCTCCCACAAATGAATCCTCTCGCCACAAAGGTCATTGATGCTCCCGCAACTGGCCGCCCAAGCCCCCTTTTATGGCCCCCAATGACCTCAAGCCGACGCAGTGGCGTGCCTTAGTGTTGACCCACAACAAAAGCGCCGCCGAGAGGGCCTCTATGCCGGCTACCACGCCTTCAACCGTGTTCCACTCAGCCTTCATCGTGCTGCTCGGCACCCTGCTCACAGGGTGCGGCGAAGAGGCCAAGCCGCCCGCGCCCACGGTGTTCACGGCCATGCCCAGCGATGCGGCGCTGGCCCAGGTCTACGACAGCAGTTGCAAGCTCTGCCACGCCAACCCCGGTGCCGGGGCGCCGTTGACCGGCGATACGAACGCCTGGGCGCCACGGGTGGCCCAGGGCGCCGACACCCTGCTGGACCACGCGATCAACGGCTACAACGGCATGCCGCCGATGGGCCTGTGCATGCACTGCTCCGAAGAGCAGTTCCTGGCCCTGATCGCCTTCATGTCCGGCCAACACTTCCAATAATAAATACGGGTACTACGGCATGACGATGGACTCCTCACGGCGCCGGTTGCTGCAACAGGCCGGCGTTGTCGCAGCCTTTACGGCCCTGGGCAGCCAGGGCGCCCTGGCCGAGCTGATGCGCGCGCCGCGGCTGATCCCCTGGCGCAATTGGTCCGGTGCGCAGAGTTGCCTGCCGGCGGCGCGCCTGGCCCCCAAGGACCTCGATGAACTGGTGAACGTGGTGAGACGCGCCGAAGGGCGGATTCGTCCGGTGGGTTCCGGGCATTCCTTCAGTGCCCTGGTGCCCACTGACGGCACCTTGTTGTCGCTGAGTTTTTTCAGCGGCCTGTTGGCTCATGATGCAGCCAGCCTGCAAGCCGAGTTCGGCGGCGGCACGCCCATGTCCCGCATGGGCCCGGCGCTCAAGGCCATCGGCCAGGCACTGCCGAACATGGCCGACGTGGATTACCAGACCCTGGCCGGTGCCATCGCTACCTCGACCCACGGCACTGGCAAGGCCTTCGGCTCGTACGCGTCCCAAGTGGTCGGCCTGCAACTGGTGACGGCCAGCGGCGCGGTCCTCGATTGTGATGCCCGGCGTCATCCTGAAGTGTTCAAGGCCGCTCGGGTGTCCCTTGGCGCGCTGGGACTGGTGACCCGCGTGCGCCTGCAGAACCGCGCCGCCTATCGCTTGCGCGAGCATCAATGGGTGGCGAAAACCGAGGAGTTGCTCGAAGACGTGGACACCAACACCCGGGACAACCAGCACTGGGAAATGCAGGTCGTCACCCATTCCGACTATGCGTTGTCGATCGCCTTGAACGAAACCTCCGATCCGGCCACGCCGCCGATCAGCCCCGAGGAGGAGGGCGGCAACGAATTCGTCAGCCTGATCGAAAACCTCGACAAGTACGGCAGCGACTTTCCAACGATCCGGCGCACGCTGCTCAACAGCCTGCGGCTGGTGGCCGATTTCGATGATCGGGTCGGCGACTCCCATGACATCTATGCCAACGCTCGCACCGTGCGCTTCAACGAGATGGAGTACTCGGTGCCGGCCGAACACGGCCCGGCATGCCTGCGAGAGATTCTGGCACTGATCCGCGACAAGGACCTGCGCACCTGGTTTCCCATCGAATACCGCTACGTGAAGGCCGACGACATTGCCTTGAGCATGTTCGAAGGCCGGGACAGTTGCTCGATCTCCGTGCACCAGCATTACCAGATGGACCATCACAATTTCTTTGCCGCCATCGAGCCGATCTTCTGGAAATACCAGGGCCGTCCGCATTGGGGGAAATTGCATTCCCTGAACGCCAAGGCGCTCCAGGCGCTGTACCCGCGCTGGACGGAATTCACCGAGGTGCGCCAGGTGCTGGACCCTGGCGGCAAGTTCCTCAATGGGCATCTTTCATCGATTCTGGGTTTGAGCTGAAGGAAGAACCTGTGGGAGCTTGCTCGCGATGGCGATGTAGGAGCTGGCGAAGCCTGCGATCTTTTGATCTTGATCTTGATCTTGATCTTTCGCTCTCGACTCAATTATCAGTGGAAAGATCGCAGCCTCGTTGCACTCGACAGCTCCTACACAGCTCCTACATAGCTCCTACATAGCTCCTACATAGCTAGCCTTACGCCGCCGAGCGGGAGCAAGCTCCCCCGACACAGGTGCTGTGGAGCACTCTAGAACGCAAACGGAATACTGATCTTGGCCCAGAGCATTTCGCCCTCGGTGCGGTTCTCCACCGCAAACTCCTTGGCCCAGCGGATCTCGGCGCTGGCGTACTTGAGGAAGGTCAGGTGCAGCGCCGGGCCGATGGCGAAGACCTGGCCGCGTACGCCGTCGTCCACGTCTTGCCCGGCGAATTGCACCGTGCGGCCATACTGTTTGTCGTCGGTGGTCTGTTTGAGGTAGTAGCCGTTGAGCCCCAGCATCACGTTGTCGGTCAGGCGGTAGCTGGCGGAATAATCGAAGTGGAAAATCTGCCCCGAACGGTAGTCGGTGTCCTTGTTCTTGCGATTGAAACTGTAGGTGGTTTTCAACGACAGCTCGGTGTTTTCCGTAGGCAGCCAGGTTAAGGAAAACAGCGGCTTGTAGGTATAGAAATTGTTGCTGGTGTTGGCCAGTCGATCGGTGCTGTATTCGCCGGTCGGCACGGTGATTTCCACCGCCGCGGCCAGGGTCAGGTTCTTGCCCATGTCCCAGAGCACGATGGGCGAAATCGTGGTGTCGCCCATGCCTTCGCGGGTGTCATGCAGGCCGAACACCGAGACTTCCTGTTTGAGCCACGGTTGGGCGATGTAGATCCCCAGGCGCCCACCGGCCACCCGCAACGGGCTCAAGTAATCGATGCGCGGGATCACCGCCGTGGATTCGATTTCGACATTCGGCACTTCGCCGCCCAACGAACTGATGTTGAGCTTCCGGGCCTTGTAGTGGTTGTAGTAGACGTTGAACGCAACCATGTTGTCCGGAAGGCTGTCGACCTCCAGCGGCAGCATGAAGAAGCCATCTGTACCGGGGCCGATGTTGTCGACTCCGGCTTCGGTAGCCAGGGCCGGCAAGGCACTGGCGCAGACCAGGCCGAGGGTCAATTGCAAGGCGAGTGTCGTGCGGATCGGGTTCATGTGGGGGCTCATTATTATTGTTGGCGATGCACCGAAAGTCCGAGCCATACAAATAAGCCGTTCGCCGCCAACAGGGCAGGGTATTGGCGGCCATACAGGGGACTTGGGCGGCCAGATTTTTGTCCTCCTCGATCCACCGGGGCATGCTAACTTTGTGAAACAACCGGTTACAAAAACGCCACCTAACGTGCTCCGGAACCCGCCCCATGCAGATGAAAGTCATCGACCCGACCTATGAATTGGCGCTGGTATCGCCATTCCTGCTGCAGACCCTGGCCGAGGTGGTGCTGGACAAAGGTTTCGATGCCGCCAGCCTGTGTCGCGGCCTGGGGTTCGGCCTCGATGATCTGCAAGATCCCGCCCAGCGCATTTCCTACCGCCAGGCCGTGGTCATGACTCAACGGGCGCTCAAGCTGTTGCCCGACCAGGGGCTGGGATTGTGGGTGGGTGACCGCAACGTGCTGGGCACCCTCGGCCTGTTGGGCCACGTCTTATCGCTGTGCGAAACCCTGCGCGATGCCTTCGCCCTGGGCGTCCGTTACCAGCACACTAGCGGCGGCATCGCCGTGGCCAGCGTCGAAGAAGCCACTGACCGGATCATGGTCGAGGCGACCTGCCGGCTGCCTTTCGCCGAGATCCAGGTGTTTGCCGTGGAAGAGTTCTTCGCCAGCCTGATGGTCTATGGCCGGGCGCTGGCGGGGCCCGATTTCAAGCCCCAGGCCGTGGAGTTCATGCACGCCGCGCCGTCCTATGCCCAGGAATATCAGCGGATTTTTGGACCGGATGTGCACTTCGGTTGCCGACACAATCGCATGCTTATCGACGTGCGCTGGCTGGATATGCGTTTGCCCAATCACCACCCGTTGGCCCTGCGCCAGGCATTGGCCTTGCTGGAGCAGGAGGCCATCGAGGTGCACCAGAAAATCGATCTGATCCAGACCGTGGAACGGGCGATTGCCCGGGACCTGACCCGGGGCAGCCACATCGAGAAAATCGCCAGCGATCTCAACATGAGCAGCCGCACCCTGCGTCGGCGCCTTACCGAACACAACCTGACCTTCGAGGCCTTGCTCGAACAAGTGCGCCGTGGCCGGACCCTGAACCTGTTGGCCAACCCTGGACTGTCCATCGAGCGCATCACCGAAGAAGTCGGCTACAGCGATGTGCGCAGTTTCCGCCGGGCGTTCCGACGCTGGACAGGCATGAGCCCGAGCGCATTTCGCAATGAGAGCGCCGACGCCCGGCTCTAAGGATATGTCCAAACAGTATTTCTCAAACCGTGTGGGAAGCGACCTGACAGCCGGCCTGGTTCTGCAGCCGTACCTCGATCCAACTGTGGGAGCAAAGCTTGCTCGCGATGGCGGTGGATCAGCTTGCATGGATGTCGAGTGTGCTGATGCTTTCGCGAGCAGGCTCGCTCCTACAAGGTAATGCTGTTCACTTGAGGAAAAGTGCTGATACCTGTGGCCAGAGATTGCTCCCGCTGTGAACTGACTGGCGGCGCTTGTCAGAAAATTCCCGAAAGAGTACAAATGTACTCCATGACGACTCTCACTCCCCGCCGTACCGCCATTCTGACTTTCATCCGCGAACGCATCGCCGATCAGGGCCAGCCTCCCAGCCTCGCTGAAATCAGCGAGGCGTTTGGTTTTGCCTCCCGCAGTGTGGCGCGCAAGCATGTGCTGGCGCTGACCGAAGCCGGTTTCATCGAGGTCAATCCGCACCAGGCCCGGGGCATTCGCTTGCTGAACCAGCCACCACGACCCGAGCTGTTGGACGTGCCGGTGCTGGGGCGAGTGGCCGCCGGGTTGCCGATCGGCGCCGATGCCGAGGTCCACAGCCGCCTGATGCTGGACCCGGCGATTTTTACCAAGGCGCCGGATTACCTGCTGCGGGTCCAGGGCGATTCGATGATCGAGGACGGCATTCTCGACGGTGACCTGGTGGGCGTGCAGCGCACGCCGCAGGCCGCCAACGGCCAGATTGTCGTGGCGCGTCTGGACGGTGAAGTCACCATCAAGCGCTTCGAGCGCATTGGCGAGCGGGTGCGTTTATTGCCGCGCAACCCGGCCTACCAGCCGATCATCGTCGAGGCCGACCAGGACCTGGCGATAGAAGGGGTGTTCTGTGGCTTGGTGAGGCAAGGCTGATGGGCGCTGTCGTTGCGCTGGACGCGCTGTTCAACGGCGGCCAGGTCTGGAAGGGCCGGCCTGCGCCGCCAGCCGCCAGCCCGCAACCCACCGGCCATGCGGCACTGGACGCGGCGTTGCCCAGTGGTGGCTGGCCGGAAGCGGCGTTGACGGAACTGCTTATCGCCGCGCCGGGCGTGGGTGAGTTGCAACTGGTGTGGCCGACCCTGGCGCGGCTGGCGGCGGCGGGGGAGCGGATCGTGCTGGTGGCGCCACCGTTCGTGCCCTATCCCCAGGCCTGGCAGAACGCTGGCGTCGACCTGCGCCAGTTGTCGGTGATCCGCGCCGATGAGCGCGATGCCCTGTGGGCCACCGAACAATGCCTGCGTTCGGGCAGTTGTGGCGCGGTCCTGTGCTGGCCCCGCCAGGCGGATGACCGGGCCTTGCGCCGCTTGCAAGTGGCAGCGGAAACCGGCCAGACCCTGGCGTTCGCCTGGCGCTCGATCCAGGAGGCCATCAACCCGTCGCCGGCGGCCCTGCGCATCGCCATCGATACCCGGCCGGCGCAATTGCGCGTGCTCAAGTGCCGCGGCGGGTTGGCTCGTTCGGCGCCGATTGCCTTTGCCACGCTCGCCCCACAAACCGGGCATTGAGGTTGCGATGCGCTGGGTCTGTATTCTCTTCCCGCAATTGGCGCTGGACGCCGCGCTGCGTCAGCGCCCCGATCCTGACCAGCCCCTGGCCTTGCTGACCGGCCCGGCCCAGCGTCGGGTGCTGCAAGCGGTGAATGCGCCGGCACGGGCCCTGGGCTTGCGTCCCGGCCAGACCATGACCGCCGCCCAGGCCTTGAGCAAAGGCTTTGCCACCGCCGAATACGACGCGGCGCAGATCGAACACTGGCAACAGTTCCTGGCGGCCTGGGCCTACCGTTTCAGCTCCCAGGTCAGCGTGCATTACCCGCGTACGCTGCTGTTCGAGATCGAGTCGAGCCTGGGCCTGTTTGGCCCCTGGCCGGTGTTCGAGGCGCGCTTGCGGGCCGAGCTGACCGAGCTGGGCTTTCGTCATCGCATCGTCGCCGCACCCAATCCGGTGGCGGCGCGGGTGTTGGCCAATGCCTATGACGCCCTGGTGGTGCCCGACGCCGAGACCTTGCAACAATGCCTGGGAGACATGCCCGTGGAGCGGATCGGCCTGGAACCCGAGGTCGCCACGGCGCTGTCGCGCATGGGCCTGCGCCGCCTGAGCCAGGTCCAGGCCTTGCCCCGGCAGACCCTGGCTCGGCGCTTCGAGGCCCAGGTGCTCAAGCACCTCGACGCTCTGACGGGCAGTCGCACCCTGGCGCTGTCGTTCTACCTGCCGCCGGACCGTTTCGATGTGCGCATCGAACTCAACTATGACGTGCAATCCCATCAGGCGCTGTTGTTCCCGTTGCGGCGCTTGACCGGTGACTTGTCGGCCTTCCTGTGCGGTCGCGACAGTGGCGTGCAGCGCTTCGACCTGCACCTGGAGCATGCCGCTTTGCCGGACACACTGATCAAGGTCGGCTTGCTCAGCGCCGAACGGGATCCAGCGATGCTCTTCGAACTGGCCCGCGGTCGCTTGGAACAGGTGCAGGTCGCGGCCCCGGTGCGGGGTTTTCGCTTGTGTGCCGAGGACCTGCCGAGTTTCGTGCCCCAGCGCCTGGAGCTGTTCGACGAGCGCCCGCAACAGTCCTTGCCTTGGGAGCAACTGCGCGAACGGCTGCGGGCGCGGCTGGGGGATGACGCGGTGCAGGGCCTGGGGTTTCGCGATGACCATCGACCTGAATGCGCCTGGCAAATGACGCCCCAACCCCGGCCCCAGGCCTGTCCGGTGCGCGCTGGCGTGCAGCGTCCCGGCTGGCTGCTGAATGAGGCCCAGGTGCTGCAGGACAGCCAGGCGCGAGTCCTCATGGGCCCGGAGCGCATCGAGACCGGCTGGTGGGACGGTGCCGACGTACGCCGCGACTACTACCTGATCGAAACCCGCAGCGGGCAACGCGGCTGGGCCTATCGACCGGTGGGCGAGGGTGGGCCGCTGTGGCTGCAAGGCTGGTTCGCATGAGCGTTGAATATGCCGAGCTGCATTGCCTGTCGAACTTCAGTTTCCAACGTGGCGCCTCCAGTGCCCTGGAGTTGTGTCGTCGGGCCCGGCAAGAGGGCTACCAGGCCCTGGCGATCACCGACGAATGCACTTTGGCCGGAATCGTCCGGGCTTGGCAGGCGGCCAAGGAGCTGGAACTGCAACTGATCGTCGGCAGCGAAATCCAGGTCGAGAACGGCCCGAAGCTGGTGTTGCTGGTGGAAAACCTTGAGGGCTATCAAGCCTTGTGCCGGCTGATCACCCGCGCCCGGCGTCGCAGCGAGAAGGGCCACTATCGCATTGTGCGAGAGGACTTCGACCAGCCCTTGTCGGGGCTGCTGGCGTTGTGGATAGCCGCGGGCAAAGACGTCGAGGAACATGGCCGTTGGCTCCAGTCGATCTTTGCCGGGCGCCTGTGGCTGACGGTCCAGTTGCATTGCGCACAGGACGACCGCCGCCGGTTGGCAGACTCGTTGGCGCTGGCCGAGCGCTTGGATCTCCCAGTTGTGGCCAGTGGCGATGTGCACATGCATGTGCGCGGGCGTCGTGCCTTGCAGGACACCATGACCGCCATCCGTCACCACGCCACGGTGGCCGAGGCTGGCCAGCGCCTGCACCCCAACGGCGAGCGCCACTTGCGCAGCCGCAAGGATCTGGCCGATCTCTACCCGCGAGCCTTGCTCGATGAAACCCTGAACATCGCCCGGCGCTGCACCTTCGATCTTGGCCAACTGCGATACCAATACCCCCGCGAATTGGTGCCCGAGGGCCATGCCCCGGCGTCCTGGCTGCGGGAACTGACCGAGCGGGGCATGCGCGAGCGGTGGAAGGACGGCGTGACAGACAAAGTGCGGGCACAGATCGACAAGGAGCTGAGCCTGATCGCCGAGTTGGGCTATGACAGTTATTTCCTCACCGTACAGGACATCGTCAGCTTCGCCCGCAGCCGCCATATCCTTTGCCAGGGGCGCGGTTCGGCGGCCAACTCGGCGGTGTGCTACGCCTTGGGTATCACCGAAATCGACCCCAACCTTACCAGCCTGTTGTTCGAACGCTTCCTGTCCCGGGAGCGCAACGAGCCGCCGGACATCGACGTCGACTTCGAACACGACCGTCGCGAGGAAGTGCTGCAGTACGTGTTCCAGCGCTACGGTCGTCATCGAGCGGCGTTGACGGCGGTGGTCAGCAGTTACCACGGCGCCGGGGCGGTGCGCGATGTGGCCAAGGCCCTGGGCCTGCCGCCGGACCAGGTCAACGCCCTGGCCGATTGCTGTGGCCGCTGGAGCGACGAGGCGCCGCCAGTGGAGCGCTTGCGTGAAGGCGGCTTCGACCCGGACAGCCCGGTGTTGCGCCGGGTGCTGAGCCTGACCCGGCAATTGATCGGTTTCCCCCGGCATTTGTCCCAGCACCCTGGCGGCTTCGTGATTTCCGAGCAACCCCTGGACACCTTGGTACCGGTGGAAAACGCCGCCATGGCCGAACGCACCATCATCCAGTGGGACAAGGACGACCTGGACGCGGTCGGGCTACTCAAGGTGGACATCCTGGCCTTGGGCATGCTCAGTGCGATTCGTCGCTGTTTCGACCTGATCGAACACTACCGGGGCCAGCGCTACGCCCTGGCGTCGCTGCCTCAGGAGGATCGGGCGACCTACGAAATGATCAGCCGCGCCGACACCATCGGTGTGTTCCAGATCGAGTCCCGGGCGCAGATGTCGATGTTGCCTCGGCTGAGACCCAAGACCTTCTACGATTTGGTCATCGAAGTGGCGATCGTACGGCCCGGGCCGATCCAGGGTGGGATGGTGCATCCGTACCTGCGCCGCAGAAACAAAGAAGAGGCGGTGACTTATCCCTCTGAAGCCTTGAAGGAAGTGCTCAACCGCACCCTGGGTGTTCCCTTGTTCCAGGAGCAGGTCATGCAGATCGCCATCGTCGCGGCCGACTACACCCCGGGTGAAGCAGACCAATTGCGTCGCTCCATGGCTGCCTGGAAACGTCACGGTGGGTTGGAGCCCCATCGGGAACGTCTGGCGCAGGGGATGAAGAAAAACGGCTACACCGCTGAGTTCGCCGCGCAAATCTTCGAACAGATCAAAGGCTTCGGCAATTACGGTTTCCCGGAATCCCACGCCGCCAGTTTCGCCTTGCTGACCTACGCCAGCAGTTGGCTCAAATGCCACGAACCGGCGGCGTTCGCCTGTGCCCTGATCAACAGTTGGCCCATGGGGTTCTACAGCCCGGACCAGATCCTCCAGGATGCCCGTCGGCATCAACTGTCGATCCGCCCGGTGGACGTGCGCGCCAGCGATTGGGATTGCAGCCTCGAGCCCATGGACGGTCGGCAGCCGGCGATCCGCATGGGGCTGCGCATGATCAAGGGCTTTCGCGAAGAGGATGCCCGCCGTATCGAAGCGGCCCGCCGGCATCGGCCCTTTAGCGACGTGGCCGACTTGGGCGAGCGCGCGCAGCTCGATGCCCGGGCCCAGGCGCAACTGGCCGACGCGGGGGCCTTGCAGGGCTTGGCCGGTGATCGCCATCGTGCCCGCTGGGAAGTGGCCGGAGTGCAGAAACAACTGGGCTTGTTCGCCGGTTTGCCCAGCCAGGAGGAACCGCCCGTGGCCCTGCCAAAACCCACGCTGGGGGAAAACCTGTTTGCCGATTACACCACGCTCGGCACGACGCTGGGCCCTCATCCACTGGCCCTGCTGCGTCCCGAACTGCGCGCCCGGCGCTGCCGCAGCTCCCGGGAATTGCAGGACGTGGAACATGGCCGCAACGTCAGCGTCGCCGGGCTGGTCACCGGCCGCCAACGTCCGGGCACGGCCAGCGGCGTGACTTTTGTCACTCTGGAAGATGAATTCGGCAACCTCAACGTGGTGGTCTGGCGCGACTTGGCCGAGCGCCAGCGCAAGACCTTGGTGGGCTCGCAATTGCTCAGGGTCGACGGGCGCTGGGAAAGCGTCGGCGAGGTCCGCCACCTGATCGCCGGGCGCCTGAGCGACCTGACCGAGTTGCTGGCGGGCATCCAGGTGCAGAGCCGCGATTTCCGTTGAGCCTCAGCAACACCGCACCCTCTGTGGCGAGGGCGCTTGCTCCCGCTCGGCGGTGTGTAGGAGCTGACGAGTGAAACGAGGCTGCGATCTTTCCCCAGCCACTTGAGTCTCAAGCGAAAGATCAAGATCAAAAGATCGCAGGCTTCGCCAGCTCCTACAGGGCCAAGCAGGAGCAATCCTTGACCACAGGGATCGTGCGCAAACCGATCACCATGAAACCAAACGCCAACCCAGCGCTCGAAGCTCTGATCGCAAGGGATTTGTGTCTGCCGACTCCCGGCAGGCATTTTGAGGTTCAGAATCGACCATGCAGTTTCTATCCCAAAATCACGGGTGCCCTGGATGGGGCGGTGAAATGGCCGGGCGTATCCGGGCGTTCGATTGGAGCCGGACCGAGTTGGGCGCCATCGAGCACTGGTCCGCCAGCCTGCGCAGCGCCGTCCAGTTGTTGCTGGCTTCGCCCCTGCCGATGGTGATGTTGTGGGGCCGCCAGGGCTTCATGATCTACAACGATGCCTATGCCGAGTTCGCCGGTGGCCGCCATCCTTACCTGCTGGGGTGCGCGGTGGAGTTGGGTTGGCCGGAGGTCGCCGAATTCAATCGGCATGTGCTGGACGTCTGCCTGGCCGGCGGCACCTTGTCCTACCGCAGCAAAGAGTTGGTCCTGCTGCGCGATGGCAAGCCTGAAGATGTGTGGATGGACCTCTATTACAGCCCGGTGCCCGATGACGACCAGTCCCCGGCGGGCGTGCTGGCGATTGTGGTGGAAACCACCGAGCTCGTGTTGACCGAGCGCGCCCGGCAAGAGGCCGAACGCAGTTACCGAGCCGTCAACGAGCGCATCCAGTTGGCCCTCTCGGCCGGACCATTGCTGGGGTCGTTCGTCTGGGACATCCAGGCCGACACACTATCGGGCGATGAGCGTTTCGCCCGTACCTTCAACTACCCGCCAGACTGTTCGCTGGACGCACTGCCCATCGAAATTGCCCGCCAGCGCATCCACGCCGATGACCTCGAAGAGGTCAACCAGAGGGTCGAACTGACCGTGCGCACGGGCATCCCCTACAGCGCTGAATATCGGGTGCGCCGCGTGGGCGGTGATTACCTGTGGGTGCTGGCCAGCGGTCGCTGCGAATTCGATGCCACGGGCAAGCCCCTGCGTTTTCCAGGTGTGCTGATTGACATCAATGAACGCAAGACAGCCGAAGCTTCGCTGCTCAAATTCACCCGCGACCTGGAACAGCGGGTAGCCGACGAGGTGCAGGCGCGGCTGGCGGCAGAAGAGCAGTTGCGTCAGTCGCAAAAGCTCGAGGCCATTGGCGGTCTCACTGGCGGCGTGGCCCATGACTTCAACAATCTGCTGCAAGTGATTGCCGGCAACCTGCACTTGCTGGCCCGCCACGAACGGGACAACGTCAACGTGCAACGGCGGGTCAGTGCCTCCATCGAAGCCGTGGAGCGGGGGGCCAAGTTGTCATCGCAACTGCTGGCTTTTGCCCGGCGCCAGCCATTGTCCCCGGCGGTCTACAACCCACGACGCATCTACGATGGCATGGGTGAACTGCTGCAACGGGCCTTGGGTGAAACCATCCAGATTGAAGTGAGCCTGCCCCAGGAGCCCTGGTGCATCCACGTCGATCGCAATCAATTGGAAAACGCCCTGTTGAACCTGGCGATCAATGCGCGCGATGCCATGGGCGGCGAGGGCACTATCCGCCTGATCGGGGAGAACATCGCGCTCGATGAGGCGTTCTGTGCCGGCAAGGGGATCCCGGCCGGCGACTATGTCCGGCTGTCGGTGATCGACTGCGGTGCCGGCATGCCGCCCGAGATCCTGAAGCAGGTGTTCGAACCGTTTTTCACCACCAAGACCGATGGCCAGGGCACCGGGCTTGGATTGAGCATGGTGTTCGGGTTCGTCAAGCAGAGTGGCGGCCATATCGAGATCTCCAGCGACCTGGGCGAGGGCACGCGGGTACGGATGTATTTCCCTCGAAGCCTTGCGCCCGAAGCGGGGGAAACCGAGCAGCACGACGTGCTCCAGTCCGGCCGGCAAGAGACGATCCTGGTGGTGGAGGACAACGACGAGGTGCGCAGCGCGTCGGTGGAACTGCTGGAACAGTCCGGCTATCGGACCCTCACGGCCGCCAACGGCGATGAGGCGATGAAGCTGCTGCTGGAAGGCATCTCGGTCGACCTGATCTTCACCGACGTCGTCATGCCCGGCCTGATCAAGAGTTCCGACCTGGCCGCCTGGGCCAAGGTGCAGAACCCGCCGGTCCCGGTGCTGTTCACCTCGGGACACACCCGGGACATCATCTCCCGGAACCATCAGTTGAGCCCCGATACCCATTTGTTGAGCAAACCCTACGGCCCGGACGCGCTGACCCGGATGGTGAGGAGTGTGCTGGGCGGCTGATCGCGGTGCTGCAAACAAATGGAACCCAAGCCGTCGCGTCACCTTCGAATGTTCAAGACCGGTCATCCACCCGGCCCTGCCATGAACGAGGTGCTTATGAACGACGATCCAGTAAACACCCAGCCAGTCCGCCCTGCCGGGACGGACCAGGCCCAGAGCGCCGCCACGGAGGTCGATCAGAAGAATCGTCATAGGGACAATGACAACACCTTCAGCCCCGGCTTCAAGCCTGATCCGGATCGGCCGAAATCTGGCGAGGATACTGACGCTGATATCGACACCGATGGTGGCTAGCCTATAAAAAGCCCCGTTTTCTTTTTAGAACGGGGCTTTTTGTATTTCGCTACTTGCTTGGATGCGCTGCCTGAAGTTTCTTGGCGGCATCCAGGTGATGTTGCAGGTCTGGCAGCATCTTCTGGGCGAACGCCTTGAGTTCGGTATTGCCAGCCTTCTTGTCGTCGGTAACGGTTTCGGCTTCTTTCTTGAACAGGGCGATGGTTTCTTCGTGGGCCTTGACCTGGTTGTTGGCGTAGGCCGCATCAAAAGACTCATCGCGCACATCGAGAATCTTCGCCTTGGCTTTTTTCATCAACGTGGTGTCGTCGGGTACTTCGATGTCATGTTTTTGCGCCAGGGCTTTCAGCTCTTCGTTGGCCTTGGTGTGGTCGGTGATCATCTTGTTGGCGAACTCCTTGATGTCCGCCGATTGGCTTTTTTCCAAGGCCAGTTTGCTGGTCTCGATTTCTGCAATGCCACCGGCCGCCGCGTTGTCGACAAAGTCGTTGGAAGTCGCGGCCCATGCCATGCCCATGCTGGTACTCAGGGCAACTGCCAGGCCGAGTTGACGCAGGGTGAATCTGTCCATAGGTAAGTCTCCACACAAGTTGAACGAGCGATTCTTGTCGTCTCTGTTCAATGGAGGGCGACGCACCGGCAAAGGTTTGATCGCCAAGCGATCCGGTACGACGAACGGTCACCGCTGGTCGGATTGGCGGTCGACAGAACCCTGTCGAGGAGGCCATTCTGATAATCGACGGGCGCCGCAAGGGCGTCTGCCACCGACCCATCGAAGGAGGTGTTCCATGCCGGTGTCCCACGATTTGTGCCAGGATCTCAAATGCACAAAAGACCACATCCAGCAAAAACGCAGCGAGAATCCAAGGCTCGACTCGTTAATTCAAAAATACTCCCAACTTGATGCCGAGGTGGTCGAAGCCGAGAAACCGTCCTCCGGCGCGCTGTCCGACGATGCTTTGGAGACGCTCAAGAAGAAGCGATTGCTGGTCAAGGACGAGATCGTGGCTCAGATGCAGCGGTAGTGCGAAGGGCTTTTGTGGCGAGGGCGCTTGTTCCCGCTGGGCCGTAGAAGCTATGTAAGAGCTATGTAGGAGATGCGTAGGAGCTGTGTAGGAGCTGTCGAGTGCAACGAGGCTGCGATCTTTCCCTGCCACTTGAATCTCAAGCGAAAGATCAAAAGATCAAAAGATCGCAGGCTTCGCCAGCTCCTACAACGCGGGAGCAAGCTCTGGCCACGACGGCCCTTCATGCCTTGCCTCCCAACCTGTCAGGTCAATGGATCCCAGCGCTGTGACCAGTCGCTGCCGGTCTTGACGATCTCTCGCAACACCTCGAATGCCTGCTGCAACGCTGCTGAATCCCGATCGCGGGAGTAGACCAGGTAAGTGGGGTAGTTGAATTCCGGTGCCTTGGGCACCCGTTCCAGGATGCCGCTGTCCAGGTAGCTCTGCACGACCCGTGTGCGGAAGTAGCCGCTGCCGCCGTTTTCCAGGATGTACTGCAAGGCCAGGGGACCGAGGTTGAAGGTCACGGCGGCCTTGGCCTTGTCCGGTAGCGCGGTGTCGTGTTGGCGCCGGAAGTCAGCACTCCAGTCGATGTACACGTAGGGCTCGGGACGGGCGGCCAGGCGTACCAGGATGAGTTTTTCTTCCAGCAGCTGTTCTACCTGCAGGCGCGGCCAGTATTCGGGTTGATACACCACCGCCGCGTCCAGCAGCCCCAGCTCCAGCTGTTGCAGCAGTTTCTCGCCGTCGCGGATGTCCATGCGCAGGGCATGGCCGGGAATTTTCTGGCGCAGTTCGCCGGCCCAGGCGAGCATCAAGGGATTGCACAGGCTGACCTCGCCTCCCAGGTGCAAGACGTTGCGATAACCCTCGGGCAGTGGCAGGTCCCGGCGGGCTGCTTCCCAGGTCTGCACGAGCTGGTTGGCGTAGACCACAAACGCCTCGCCGTCGCTGGTCAAGCGCGCGCCGGCACGGTTGCGCACGAACAGCGCGCAGCCGAGCTGGCTTTCGAGCTTCTGCACCCGGGCGGTGATCGCCGTCTGGGTCACGTGCAGCTTTTCGGCCGCAGCAGCGAGGCTGCCGTGGCGGACGATTTCCAGGAAGGTGCGGGCGAGGTCGATGTCCATGTTCAGGCCGATACGGGGGAAGCGGGCATTGTAAGAGCTGCCGCGCCTCGCCGATACCGGGCATTATTGGACGGCTTGGGCCTGTGCTGTTCGCGCCCAAGGGGCGACCAGGCGTTCTGGCGTGCGGCAGGCCTTGTGCTTGAAGACGAACCCACGGCACTTGTCGGCGAAGCCGTGGCGATTGTCCACCATGTCATGTCGCATCTGCGCGAGTTCGCCATCGCGGCACGCCTGGATCGCTGACAGGCTCCGCTCGGCCTTGCGAACCCGGATGCTTTCATAGTTCGGATCGAGCAGCGCACTGTTGGCTCGCTGCAGCAGCCACAGGCCGAACTCGTCGGGGCAGCGTGGTCCGATCTCCTGGACCATGCCGTAGCGCAACGCCTGGAGGGCGCTGATCGGCAGGCAGTCCTGGGTGAGTTTCCAGGCCATGTCCGGGCCGACCGCGCGGGGCAGGCTGTAGGTCCAGTATTCGGAGCCGTACAGGCCCATGGTCGCGTAGTGCGGGTTGAGCACGATGTCACGGCGCGCCAGCACGATATCGGCCGCCAGAGCCAACATCACACCGCCGGCCCCGGCGTTACCCGTCAGGCCGCTGACCACCAGTTGCCGTGCGCTGAACAACTCAAGGCAAACGTCATCGATGGCCTGGATGTTGGCCCAGGCCTCCAGGCCGGGTTCGGCGGCGGCCTGGATAACGTTCAGGTGCACACCGTTGGAAAAGCTGCCGCGCCCGCCGCGGATCAACAGCACCTGGGTGTCCCGGGACTTGGCCCAGCGCAATGCCGCCACCAGCCGTTGGCATTGCTCAGTGCTCATCGCCCCGTTATAGAACTCGAACGTCAGCTCTCCCACATGGCCGCATTCCCGATAGCGAATGGGTTGGTAAGGCTCATCGCTGAACGGCTGGCGAGCCAGGGAACCGTCGAGCATCGGGACGCCTTCGAGCCGGTTCGACAATACGTGGCGCGCCGGACGCTTGAAGGTCTGTTCGCCGGGCTGCGGCTTGCGGCGCAGGGCGCCGATCCACAGGCTTGCATCCCCTGTCGCCACCAGCACCGCATCGTCACGCACGGCCAGCAGTTCGCCGGGCAGGCCGTGACGAACGTCCGGATGGGCGTCGTACAGGTAAAACTGCTCGCCGGCCAGGCTTGCCAGCACTCCGGGTTGACCGTCGGCGGCATCGATGCAGCGTTTGATGAAGCCGGTGCTGTCGTGCCAGCTGAAGGTGCGATGGGCCTGGGTCATGTTCGGTTGCAGGCGTCCGACCACGTCATGACGGTCATAGTCCAGTGGCACCGGGATGAAACCGTCGAGGTATTTTTCCACGACCTCGCGGATGCAACGAATGGCCGCATCGCTGACCGGGCCGTTATACAGCTCGGATTTGCGCAGGCCTTGGGGCAGGTCGAATTCGCAAGTGGCCCAGACTGGCCCGGCGTCCATTTCCTCTACCGCCTGCAACGCCGTGACACCCCAGCGTTCGGGCTGCCGAGTGATTGCCCAGTCCAGGGCGCTGGCGCCGCGGTCGCCGACAATTCCGGGATGAATGATCACCACCGGGCGCCGCGGGTTGCGCCATAACTGCTCGGGTACGCGGTCCTTGAGGAACGGGCAGATCACCAGGTGGGCGCCGCTTTCTTCGATTTGCCGGCAGACCGAGGCCGGATCGGTGAACAGCACGACGCTGGGGCGATAGCCGGCCTCGCGCAGGTCCAGCCAGGCGCGTTGGGTCAGGCCGTTGAAGGCGCTCGACAGCAAAATGATCTTCAGTGTGGGCATGAGTCTCTTCCGTGAGATGAGCAGGTGCCGGCTCCCGATGAGCCGTCCCTGGCTTGATGGAAGCGCTACGTTAGCGGCTGGGGGAAGAGCAACAACTGACAGGGATCAAGGTTGTGAGTGCAACGCAGGATCAGGGGAGGGCAAAAACACGAATCCCGCCACGGGGGCGGGATTCGTTTGCAATCAAAGGCCCGCGAAGAACGCGAGCGCAGTCTCAGCCTGGGAACAGCTCGGACAGCTTCATGGCCAGCATCATGTCGCCTTCGGCGCGCAGCTTGCCGCCCATGAACGCTTGCATGCCGTCGGTGCTGCCGTCGACGATGCCTTGCAGGGTTTCGCCGTCCATCACCAGGGTCACCTGGGCGTCCGGGTTCTCACCTTCCTGCAGTTCGCAGGTGCTGTCCTTGACGATCAGCGAGAAACTCTTGGTATCGTCGATGCGGAAACCGAATACCAGGTCCAGGCCGGCAGCGGCGGCTGGGTTGAACTTGGCTTTCATGGCTTGTACGGCGTCGGCTACGGAGGTCATGGTTTCGATCCTTATTTGGGTGGTACAGCAAGGGTCTACAGTAATCCGGACTCAGCGAAAGGTGATGAGGTCCGGGGCCTTCAGCAGTTGCAGGTGGGCATGACTGTTGAAGGAAGCCAGGGCCACCTCGCGGCCCCTGAATTTCAGGTGGTTGAGCGAGGTGTTGACGATTTGCCAGTTCAGTTCGAAGGCCTGTCGGGCCGGTATCTGGGTGATCAGGTGGAGCAGGGCGGTGATGGTGCCGCCGGAGGTGAACACGGCGATTTTATGGGTGTTGTCGGCTTGCTCCAGGATGCGCTGCAGGCCCGCCTGGACCCGCTCGACAAAACCCAGCCAGCTTTCCAGGCCCGGCGGGTCATACTGGCCGCTGAGCCAGCGTTCGACGATCAGTGCGAAGATGCGCTGGAATTCAGCGCGGTTCTGCGCAGCGTTGCGCAGGATATGCAGCGCCTCGGGCTCCTGAGCAAGCATGTCCGGCAGCAGGGCGCGAATGACCGCGTCGGCATCGAACTCGTTGAACGCGGCGTCGATTTCCAGCTTGGGAACCGGCAATCCGGCGGCGGACAACTGGCCCAGCGCGCCGATGGCGGTATCCTGTTGGCGACGCAGGTCACCCGAGAGGCAGCGATCGAATACGACACCGAGCTCCGCCAGGTGGCCGCCGAGCACTTGCGCCTGGCGCACGCCATTGGGTGAAAGGACATCGTAGTCGTCCGCACCAAAGGAGGCCTGGCCATGTCGAATCAGATAGATACTGCCCACGTCCGCGTCATCCCGGTACGTTGAAGGTTTGGCGAGGTTATGGGGATGGCGGTGAGCTGTCAATGAAAAAACATACGCTTGTTTGAAATGCCCGTTGCAGCCTTGTCCTGCCTCGCTCGCGTTAAGGTAACCAGCGGTTTCATGACTGGTCGCGACGCAGGCGCATGGGTATGCTGGGGCCGTTACGCGCCTGCGTTCAGTGGCGCATTGCATTTAAGGAGTTGCTGTGGAGTTTTTCATCGAGTACGCCGGTTTCCTGGCCAAGACCGTGACGTTGGTGATCGCCATCCTGGTGGTGCTGGCCAGTTTTGCGGCGCTGCGCAGCAAGGGGCGACGCAAGTCGACCGGCCAGTTGCAGGTGAGCAAACTCAACGATTTCTACAAGGGGCTGCGCGAGCGCCTGGAACAGACGCTGCTGGACAAGGATCAGCTCAAGGCGTTGCGCAAGGCCGAAGGCAAGGCTGAAAAGGCCGGGAAGAAAAACAAGGACAAGCCGGCGGCCAAGCCCCGGGTGTTCGTGCTGGATTTCGACGGTGACATCAAGGCCTCGGCCACCGAGAGCCTGCGTCATGAAATCACTGCGCTGCTGACCCTGGCGACGCCGAAGGATGAAGTGGTGCTGCGCCTGGAAAGTGGTGGCGGCATGGTCCACAGCTACGGCCTGGCCTCGTCGCAACTGGCGCGGATCCGTCAGGCCGGCGTGCCGTTGACGGTCTGCATCGACAAGGTCGCGGCCAGCGGCGGCTACATGATGGCGTGCATCGGCGAGAAGATCATCAGCGCTCCCTTCGCGATCCTGGGTTCCATTGGCGTCGTCGCGCAATTGCCCAACGTCAACCGACTGCTGAAGAAACATGACATCGATTTCGAAGTGTTGACGGCCGGGGAATACAAACGCACGTTGACGGTGTTCGGCGAAAATACCGAGAAGGGCCGGGAGAAGTTCCAGGAAGACCTGGACATCACCCATGAGCTGTTCAAGAACTTCGTGTCCAACTACCGCCCGCAACTGGCCATCGATGAAGTGGCGACCGGTGAGGTCTGGTTGGGTGTCGCGGCGCAGGGCAAGGGCTTGGTGGACGAGCTGAAAACCAGCGATGAATACCTGGCCGAACGCGCCAAGGGTGCCGAGCTGTACCACCTGCACTATGCCGAACGCAAAAGCCTGCAGGAACGCATCGGCATGGCGGCCAGCGGTTCGGTGGATCGTGTGCTGCTCAGTTGGTGGAGCCGCCTGACCCAGCAGCGGTTCTGGTAATTCGGGGACGGGTACTCACCACTAAACCCTGTGGGAGCTGGGCATCGATCATTCGGCGACAAAAAAGCCCTGAACCGGTACACCCGGCTCAGGGCTTTTTCATGGGGCGGTTTCAGCGACGACGGAACAGCGGCAGCGGGTCGTCAGTGGCTGCCTGGTAGGTCACCGAGAAGTCCTTGAGGCTTTCGAGGGCTTCGTAGGGATCTTTGTCGGCCCGCAAGGCGAAGGCGTCGAAGCCGCAGCGGTGCATGTAGAACAGCTGGTCGCGCAGTACGTCGCCAATTGCCCGCAATTCACCCTTGAAACCATAGCGGTCACGCAGCAGGCGAGCGTTGGAGTAGCTGCGCCCGTCGGTGAAGGCCGGGAAGTTCAAGGCGATGACCTGCAACTGGTTGGCGTCCTCGCCGATTTCCTCGGCTTCCTCGTCGGCGTCCAGCCACACGCCCAGGCCGCCATCGCGGGCCTTGAGGGCGTGGGCATGATCGCGCCACAGGGCCAGGGGCACGATCAGGTCGTCACAGTTGGAGATGCCATCGAGGGTCGCGTCCTTGGGCAGCAGGTGCCAGGTTTCGTCGATGACCTCGTTGTTCTTAATGATTCGCTGCATAGACGCGTTCCTTGAAGAGGTCGATGCCAATACGTTGGTAAGTGTCGATGAAGCGCTCGTCTTCGGTACGTTGTTCGATGTACACGTCGATCAGCTTCTCGATCACGTCAGGCATGTCGTCCTGGGCAAAGGACGGGCCGAGGATCTTGCCCAGGCTGGCGTCGCGGCTACCGCTGCCGCCCAGGGAGACCTGGTAGAACTCTTCGCCTTTCTTGTCCACGCCCAGGATGCCGATGTGGCCGACGTGGTGGTGACCACAGGCGTTCATGCAGCCGGAAATGTTCAGGTCCAGCTCGCCGATGTCGAACAGGTAGTCCAGGTCGTCGAAGCGACGCTGGATCGATTCGGCGATAGGGATCGACTTGGCGTTTGCCAGCGAGCAGAAATCGCCGCCCGGGCAGCAGATCATGTCGGTCAGCAGGCCGATGTTCGGGGTGGCGAAGCCTTGCTCGCGCAGCTCGCCCCACAGGGTGAACAATTGGCTCTGTTCAACGTCCGCCAGGATGATGTTCTGTTCGTGGGAGGTGCGCAGCTGGCCGAAGCTGTAGCGCTCGGCCAGGTCGGCCACGGCGTCCAGCTGCTTGTCGGTGATGTCGCCGGGTGCGACGCCGGTCGGCTTCAGGGACAGGGTCACCGCGACATAACCCGGCTTCTTGTGGGCCAGGGTATTGCGAGTGCGCCAGCGGGCGAAGCCCGGGTGTTCCTTGTCGAGGGCCGCCAGTTCGGCGTCCTGGTTGTCCAGCGCCTTGTACTGCGGGTCGACAAAGTGCTTGGCGACGCGATGCACTTCGGCTTCGGTCAGGGTGGTCTGGCCGCCACGCAGGTGAGCCATCTCGGCTTCGACCTTCTCGGCGAACACTTCAGGCGTCAGGGCCTTGACCAGGATCTTGATCCGCGCCTTGTATTTGTTGTCTCGACGGCCGTAGCGGTTGTATACCCGCAGGATGGCGTCCAGATAGCTCAGCAGGTCCTGCCATGGCAGGAACTCGTTGATGAACGCGCCGACCACCGGCGTACGCCCCAGGCCACCGCCCACCAGCACACGGAAGCCCAGCTCGCCGGCCGCGTTGTAGACCGTCTCCAGCCCGATGTCGTGGACTTCGATGGCTGCACGGTCCGAGGTCGAGCCGTTGATGGCGATCTTGAACTTGCGCGGCAGGTAGGCGAATTCCGGGTGGAAAGTCGTCCACTGGCGGACGATCTCGCACCATGGGCGCGGGTCGATCAGCTCGTCGGCCGCGACACCGGCGAACTGGTCGGTGGTGACGTTGCGCAGGCAGTTGCCGCTGGTCTGGATCGCATGCATCTGCACGGTGGCCAGTTCGGCGAGGATCTCGGGCACATCTTCCAGGGCTGGCCAGTTGTACTGGACGTTCTGCCGGGTACTGATGTGGGCGTAGCCCTTGTCGTAGTTGCGGGCAATCTGCGCCAGCTTGCGCACCTGGCGCGAAGTCAGCTGGCCATAAGGCACAGCCACGCGCAGCATCGGGGCGAAGCGCTGGATATACAGGCCATTCTGCAAGCGCAGAGGGCGGAATTCTTCTTCGCTCAGCTCGCCTGCCAGATAGCGTCGGGTCTGATCACGGAACTGCTTGACGCGGTCCTCGATGATCCGCTGATCGTACTCGTCATATACGTACATATAAGTCTCGGTCTCAGGCTTGGGCCGATCAGAAACAGCTGCATGTTGGCTCGCTGGAATCGGGTTCTGCCTCGGCAATTCTGCGCGCACGGCCGCGCACTCCTAGAGGAGCCGGTGCAAGATACCTGTTTTGAGTTATGCGCAAAAGTGATGTTTGAGTATATGTAAAGAACCAAATCGACTAATGAGATTGATTATTGCCTAACCCACATTTGTCGTGCGGGCAATCATCGTCTTAACTGTGGTCGAGTCCCTATGCAATCACCTACAAAACCGACAAGAGGCGATGCAATGAGCAATCCGACCAAAGCAAGGAAAAGCGACAGTTCTGTTGATGCCTGGGCCATTTTGTTCCTGATTATCCTGGTGGTGGGCACCGCAGTGTTCTGGGTCAGTCATCAATAAGTTCGAGCCGTTGCCGACCACATGAAGGTCTCGCGCTAATGTGCCCGTTCGCCACCCGGGTCGTTATACTGGGTGGCGTATTATTTGGGGCGGGCGGGATGTCGAAGTTTATCAGTAGGCTACTGGGGCTGTTATGCCTGTCATTCTGGGCACAGGTCCAGGCTGCCCATGTGGTTTCCTCTTCGTCCGAGGCGTTGCCTGGCAGTTCGACTGCCCCTTCGGTCGTGTTCCTGAACCCGGGGTATTCCACCGAGCCCTTCTGGGTCAGCTACAGCGAATTCATGCAAGCGGCGGCAAGCGGGCTGGGTTTGCGGCTGCGCGTGGAGTATGCCGAGCGCGATCCCCAACTGATGATTCGCCAGGCGCGCGAGGCCCTCACGGCGAAGGACCGTCCGGACTACCTGGTGTTGGTCAACGAGCAGTATGTCGCCCCGCGGATCCTGCAGTTGGCGCAGGGCAGTGGCGTCAAGCTGTTCCTGGTGAACAACACGTTGACCAGCGATCAGACTCGCCTGCTGACAGAGAGCGGCGTCCCACCTCCCGAGTTGCTCGGCAGCCTGGTGCCCAATGATGAGCGCAGCGGTTACCTGATGCTCAAGGAACTGTTGCGTCAATACGGACCGCTGGCACCTGGGCAGACGCTCGACCTGCTGGCTTTTTCCGGGAAGAAACTCACCCCTTCGGCGCAACTGCGCGAGAAAGGCCTGCTCCGGGCGCTGGCCGAGCACCCGCAAGTGCATCTGCGCCAGTTGGTCTATGGCGAGTGGAATCGCGAACGGGCTCACGAGCAGGCGAGCCAATTGGTCAAGCGCTATCCACAGACCGCGCTGGTCTGGTCGGCCAACGATGAAATGGCCCTGGGCCCCATGCAGGCGTTCGAGGAGGCAGGTCGCCAGCCGGGCAAGGATGTGTTGTTCAGCGCCATGAACAGCTCCAGGCCGGCGCTTCAGGCCCGTATCGACGGGCGCTTGAGCGTCCTGTTCACCGGGCACTTCAGCTTGGGAGGGTGGGCCATGGTGCTGCTCCATGATCATGCCCGAGGCGTCGACCTCGCGCGTCATGCGGCTACAACCAGCAGATCGACCTGATGCAATCGCTCGATCCGGCCCGCGCCCGCGCGTGGTTGAACATGAATCCCGCCAAGGACTATCGTCTGGATTTCAAGCGCTTCAGCCAGGTGTCTCACCCGGATGGCGAGCGCTATGCCTTTTCGCTCGATACACTGGGGCGGCGCTAGAGTGGCTCAGATCGAGACGGGCGATATGGCTGTTTCGGGTTGCAAGAGAGCTGTTTCCATACTGTGCAGACGTTCTATACGCCCGCGAAGTACAACACCAGATTGACGATTCCATACAACGTCAACCCGAAAATCACCGTAAACAGGATGCCGAGGATGATGAAGTGGCTCGGCTTGCCATGGGTGAAGTCGCGGGCGCGGTTTTTTCCGCTTTGCACGCCGAAGGCCGCCGCTCCCACGCTGTGGAGCATTTGCCAGAGGGTGGGCGCCTTATTTTCGCTTGGTTCGTCCATGATGCTCTCCATACACAAGGTCGTATGTGGAGAGCATAGCCAATTGCTGCGGACTTAGTTGTCGTAACCCAGGTTGGGCGACAGCCAGCGTTCGGTCACGCTCAGGTCCTGGCCCTTGCGTGCGGTGTAGCTCTGGACCTGGTCCTTGTCGATCTTGCCCACGGCGAAGTATTGCGCCTGGGGATGGGCGAAGTACCAGCCGCTGACCGCCGCTGCCGGGAACATGGCGTAGTGCTCGGTGAGGAACACACCGCTGCGCCCGGCCTTCAGTTCGCTGGCCTCGGGGTCGAGCAGGCGAAACAGGGTGGCCTTCTCGGTGTGATCCGGGCAGGCAGGGTAGCCGGGGGCAGGGCGGATGCCGGTGTACTGCTCCTTGATCAGGGCGTCGTTGTCCAGGCTCTCGTCCTGGGCGTAGCCCCAATAGTCTTTGCGCACCTGCTGGTGCAGCCATTCGGCACAGGCTTCGGCCAGTCGGTCGGCCAGGGCCTTGACCATGATCGAGTTGTAGTCGTCGCCGGCTTCCTGGTAGGCCTTGGCGACTTCTTCGGCACCGATGCCAGCGGTGGTAATGAAACCGCCGACGTAGTCGGTCACGCCGCTGTCCTTCGGCGCGACGAAATCGGCCAGGGAGAAGTTCGGCTTGCCGTCGGTCTTGATGATCTGTTGACGCAGGTGATGCAGGCGGGCCAGTGGCTTGCCATCGTCGCCGTAGACTTCCAGGTCATCGTCGTGCACCTGATTGGCCGGCCAGAAGCCGAACACGGCGCGGGCGCTGATGAGTTTCTCGTCGATCAGCTTGCGCAACATCGCCCGGGCATCGGCGTACAGCGCGGTGGCGGCTTCGCCGACCACTTCGTCGGTGAGGATGCGCGGGTATTTGCCGGCCAGGTCCCAGGAAATGAAGAACGGTGTCCAGTCGATGTATTCGGCCAGGACGTTCAGGTCGATGTTGTCCAGCACTTTGGCGCCGGTGAAGGTCGGCTTGACCGGCTGGTAGTTGCTCCAGTCGAACTGTGGCTTCTTGGCCACGGCGGCGGGGTAGCTCAGGCGCTCGGTGCGGGCGCTGCGGTTGGAAGTACGCTCGCGTACGTCGATGTAGTCCAGGCGGGTTTTCTCGACGAAAGCCGGCTTGAGTTCCTTGGACAGCAACTGGGTCGCCACGCCCACGGCGCGGGAGGCATCGGTGACGTAGATCACCGCATCGTTGCTGTACTTGGGCTCGATCTTCACCGCCGTGTGGGCCTTGGAGGTGGTGGCCCCGCCAATCATCAGCGGCAGGTGGAAGTCCTGGCGCTGCATCTCGCGCGCCACATGCACCATTTCATCCAGAGACGGGGTGATCAGGCCGGACAGGCCGATGATGTCGCACTTCTGCTCCTTGGCCACCTGCAGGATCTTCTCCGCCGGCACCATCACGCCCAGGTCGACGATGTCATAGCCGTTGCAACCGAGCACTACGCCGACGATGTTCTTGCCGATGTCATGCACGTCGCCCTTGACCGTGGCCATCAGGATCTTGCCCTTGGCCTCCGGCTTGTCGCCTTTTTCCGCCTCGATGAACGGGATCAAGTGGGCCACGGCCTGCTTCATCACGCGGGCGGACTTGACCACCTGGGGCAGGAACATTTTGCCGGCGCCAAACAGGTCGCCGACGATGTTCATGCCGGCCATCAGCGGGCCTTCGATGACCTCGATCGGGCGGGCGAACGACAGTCGCGATTCCTCGGTGTCTTCAACGATGTGGGTGGTGATGCCCTTGACCAGCGCATGCTCCAGGCGCTTGTTGACTTCCCAGCCGCGCCATTCCTCGGTTTCCGCTTCCTTGACGCTGCCGTCGCCCTTGTACTTGTCGGCGATGGCCAGCAGGGCGTCGGTGCCTTCGGGGGTGCGGTTGAGGATCACGTCTTCCACGGCGTCGCGCAGCTCCACCGGGATCTGGTCGTAGATCTCCAGTTGGCCGGCGTTGACGATGCCCATGGTCAGGCCCGCGCGGATCGCATAGAGCAGGAACACCGAATGGATCGCCTCGCGCACCGGGTTGTTGCCGCGGAACGAGAAGGACACGTTGGACACCCCGCCCGAGGTCAGTGCGTAGGGCAGTTCGTCACGGATGTAGGCGCAGGCGTTGATGAAATCCACGGCATAGTTGTTGTGCTCTTCGATACCGGTGGCGACGGCGAAGATGTTCGGGTCGAAAATGATGTCTTCCGGTGGGAAGCCGACTTCATTGACCAGGATGTCGTAGGAGCGCTTGCAGATTTCCTTCTTGCGCGCCTCGGTGTCGGCCTGGCCAGCTTCGTCGAAGGCCATCACCACCACGGCGGCGCCGTAGCGCTTGCACAGCTTGGCGTGATGGATGAACTGCTCGACGCCTTCCTTCATGCTGATGGAGTTGACGATGCCCTTGCCCTGGATGCACTTGAGGCCGGCTTCGATCACTTCCCACTTGGAGGAGTCGATCATGATCGGCACGCGGGAGATGTCCGGCTCGCCGGCAATCAGATTGAGGAAGGTCACCATGGCCTTCTTCGAATCGAGCATGCCCTCATCCATGTTGATGTCGATCACCTGGGCGCCGGCCTCGACCTGTTGCAGGGCCACTTCCAGGGCTTCGGTGTAGTTGTCCTCGCGGATCAGCCGGGCGAACTTGGCGGAACCGGTGATGTTGGTCCGCTCGCCGACGTTGACGAACAGCGAACTGCGATCGATGGTGAACGGTTCCAGGCCCGACAGGCGGCAGGCCCGTGGGATCTCCGGGATTGGCCGCGGCGCATAGCCGGCCACGGCCTTGGCGATGGCTTCGATGTGCGCCGGGGTGGTGCCGCAGCAGCCGCCGACAATGTTCAGGAAACCGCTCTGGGCGAACTCTTCGATGACCTTGGCCGTTTCGGCTGGCAGTTCGTCGTATTCACCGAACTCATTGGGAAGGCCGGCGTTGGGGTGGGCCGATACGTGGGTGCTGGCCTTGTTCGACAGCTCTTCCAGGTACGGACGCAGTTCGCTGGCGCCGAGGGCGCAGTTCAGGCCCACGGAGATCGGCTTGGCGTGGGCCACCGAGTTCCAGAAAGCTTCGGTGGTCTGGCCCGAGAGGGTGCGACCGGAGGCGTCGGTGATGGTGCCGGAGATCATGATCGGCAGTTCGACGCCCAGTTCTTCGTAGACCCCTTGCACGGCAAAGATCGCCGCCTTGGCGTTCAGCGTGTCGAAAATGGTTTCGATCAGGATCAGGTCGGCGCCGCCTTCGATCAGGCCCTTGGTGGCCTCGGTGTAGTTTTCCACCAGTTCATCGAATGTCACGTTGCGGTAGCCGGGGTTGTTCACATCCGGCGACAGCGAGCAGGTGCGGCTGGTCGGGCCGAGCACGCCGGCGACGAAGCGCGGCTTGTCCGGGGTTTCCAGGGTCTTGGCGTCGGTCACTTTACGGGCCAGGCGCGCACCTTCCAGGTTCAGTTCGTAGGCCAGGCTCTGCATGCCATAGTCGGCCTGGGACACCTGGGTGGCGTTGAAGGTGTTGGTCTCCAGGATGTCGGCGCCGGCATCCAGGTAGGCTTTTTCAATGGCACCAATCACGTCGGGACGGCTGAGCACCAGCAAGTCGTTGTTGCCCTTGACGTCGCTCGGCCAGTCGGCGAAGCGCTTGCCGCGGTAGTCCTGTTCTTCCAGCTTGTAGCTCTGGATCATCGTGCCCATGCCGCCGTCGAGGATCAGGATGCGTTCCTTGAGGGCTTGCTGGAGAAGATAAAGGCGAGCGCTGCGATCAGACATAGGACTACCTGGAAAAAAAGACCATTACGAAGGCCCCGATGATAGCAAACCTGTGCAGGATTTGATCATGATGGGCTTTTGCATGAATATCGCTCATGTTTGCAAGGCGATGCTGGCCCGGTAGAATCGGCGGATTATCTCTTAGGGACCCGAGACATGCCGTACCGCGTCTTATTCGGCAGTCTGTTGCTGCTGTTGTGTTTTACCGCAGCCGCCGGGAGTCCCGCTCCCGCGATCTCCTACACCCGCGACATCCAGCCGATTTTCACGGAAAAATGCGTGGCCTGTCATGCCTGCTACGACTCCGCCTGCCAATTGAACCTGGGCAGTGGCGAAGGTGCGGCAAGGGGGGCGAGCAAGCTGTCGGTGTACGACGGCGAACGGCGCCAGGCGGCCGATCCGACCCGTTTGTTCTATGACGCCTCCGGCCAGCGCGCCTGGCAGCGCAAGGGCTTCTATTCGGTACTCGATGCACAAGGCAGCCAGGCTGCCCTGATGGCGCGCATGCTGGAGTTGGGCCACCGCACGCCGTTGCAGCCCAACGCCAAGCTGCCTGAAGAGATCGTGCTGGGCCTCAATCGTGAAAACAGTTGCGCGATGCCGGATCAATTCAACGAATACGCAGGCAGCCATCCCAAGGAAGGCATGCCCCTGGCCGTCACCGGCCTGACCGACCAGCAATACCAGACCCTGCAGCGCTGGCTGGCGGCAGGCGCCCCCATCGATCAGCAGGCCCTGGCCCCGAGTGCCGCCGAAGCCTTGCAGGTGGTGCAATGGGAAAACCTGCTCAATGCCCCTGGCGCCCGGGAAAGCCTGGTGGGCCGCTGGTTGTTCGAGCATTGGTTCCTGGCGCACATCTATTTCAAGGACGGTGAGCCGGGGCATTTCTTCCAGTGGGTCCGTTCGCGCACGCCCACCGGCCAGCCGATCGACCTGATCAATACCCGCCGTCCGAATGATGACCCCGGCACCAGCGTCTATTACCGGCTCTGGCCGGTGCAAGGGGTGATCGTGCACAAGACCCACATCACCTACGGCTTGAGCGCGGCGAAGATGGCGCGCATCAAGAGCCTGTTCTACAGCGGCAAATGGCAGGTTTCCGCGTTGCCGGGCTACGGTCCGGAGCGCCGAGCCAACCCGTTTTCCACCTTCGAAGCGATCCCGGCCCAGGCTCGCTACCAGTTCATGCTCGATAACGCCGAGTATTTCGTGCGCACCTTCATCCGCGGGCCGGTGTGCCGGGGCCAGATCGCCACGGACGTGATCCGCGACAATTTCTGGGCGTTGTTCCAAGCTCCTGAACACGATCTGTACATCACCGATCCGAACTATCGCGGCCAGGCCACGCCGCTGCTGGCGATGCCGGGGCAGAACGACGATGTGGGCAGCGTCGTCAGCCTGTGGCTCGACTACCGGGACAAGCGCAACGAGTACGAAGCCTTGCGCCGCGACGTCTATGCCGATGCGCCGGCGCCGAGCTGGTCGGCGCTGTGGGCCGGAAATGACAATGCGTTGCTGAGCATTTTCCGGCACTTCGACAGTGCCTCGGTCAACAAGGGACTGATCGGCGAAGTGCCGCAGACGATGTGGTTGTTCGACTTCCCATTGCTGGAGCGCACCTATTACCAATTGGCGGTGAACTTCGATGTGTTCGGCAACGTGTCCCACCAGGCCCAGACCCGGCTGTATTTCGATCTGATCCGCAACGGTGCGGAGCAGAACTTCCTGCGCCTGATGCCGGCCGACTCCCGGGAAGGCTACCTTGACGACTGGTACCAGGCCGGCGGCAAATTCAAGATGTGGCTCGATTACGAGACCATCGACGATGACAAGCCGACCGCCCTCAAGCTCGACGAGCGCGACCCCAAGGGCGATTTCGCCCAGCAACTGCTGGCCCGTTATGGCGAGCTGAATGCCAGCCCCGATCCGATCAACCGCTGCGACGGGGCCTACTGCTCGCGCCCGAACATCGACCCGGCGCTACAGAACGCCGAACAGGCCCTCAGTCGGCTGGTGTCACGCCCGGCGGCGGGGCTCAAGGTGATCGACCAACTGCCGGAAGCGACCCTGCTGCGTGTCGAAACCGCCAGCGGTCATCGCGAGGTCTACAGCCTGCTGCGCAACCGAGCCCACAGCAACGTGGCGTTCCTGCTGGGCGAGGAGGCGCGCTACCAGCCGGGGCTGGACACGCTGACGGTCTACCCGGGCGTGCTCAGCAGCTACCCGAACTTCATGTTCAACATCCCGGCCGGGCAAGTGCCGGCGTTCGTCGAGGCCATGCAAGGCGCCCAGGATGCACCGGCGTTCGAGCGGATTGTCGAGCGCTGGGGCATTCGTCGCAGCCACCCGCAGTTCTGGCAGTACTTCCATGACCTGAGCCAGTACATCCAGGAGACGGAGCCCGTGGAAAGCGGTGTGCTGGACATGAATCGCTACCAGAACCTCTGATCGACAGCTCCGGCGGCAAACTCCGTGCCGCCGGGCGCTT
Organism: Pseudomonas sp. Root401; assembly: GCF_001425105.1. Taxonomy (NCBI): domain Bacteria; kingdom Pseudomonadati; phylum Pseudomonadota; class Gammaproteobacteria; order Pseudomonadales; family Pseudomonadaceae; genus Pseudomonas; species Pseudomonas sp. Root401. The sequence continues at coordinate 148,106 of NZ_LMDO01000001.1, forward strand.
TCCTGACAAAAATACTGGGACTTTGTCCGGCGCGATGATTGGCGTAAACTGCCGGCAAGCCTGCGAGGAGTTTCCATGACCGCCATTACCATTACCGACGCCGCCCACGATTACCTGGCCGACCTGCTGTCCAAGCAGAACACGCCTGGTATCGGGATCCGCATCTTCATCACCCAGCCCGGCACCCAGTACGCTGAGACGTGCATTGCCTACTGCAAGCCGGGGGAAGAAAAACCCGAAGACACCGCGCTGGGGCTCAAGAGCTTCACCGCGTACATCGACTCGTTCAGCGAAGCCTTCCTGGACGATGCGGTGGTCGACTACGCCACCGACCGCATGGGCGGCCAACTGACCATCAAGGCGCCAAACGCCAAGGTGCCGATGGTCAATGCCGACAGCCCGGTCAACGAGCGCATCAATTACTACCTGCAAACCGAAATCAACCCGGGGCTGGCCAGCCACGGCGGCCAGGTTTCGCTGATCGACGTGGTGGAAGACGGCATCGCCGTGCTCCAGTTCGGCGGCGGCTGCCAGGGCTGCGGCCAGGCTGACGTCACCTTGAAGGAAGGCATCGAGCGCACCTTGCTCGAGCGCATTCCGGAGCTCAAGGGCGTGCGTGACGTGACCGACCACACGCAGAAAGAAAACGCCTACTACTGATTGTGGCGATACAATCTTGCGATCAGCTCGTAACCTGTTGGAGCGAGCTTGTGGGAGCAAGGCTTGCCCGCGATGCAAACACCTCGGTGTAGCTGATAAACCGAGGCGACGCCTTCGCGGGCAAGCCTTGCTCCCACAGGTTCGCTCCCACGGGGGAATCCAGGTGGATTCTCTGGCGAGTCAGGGCCTGTAGAGATGCGCATGTCCAGCGCGGTACAGCGAAGATTCGCTGAACACATCGTTGCCCAGCACACGTCCCACCAGAATCAGCGCCGTGCGGCGAAAGCCCTTGGCGTGTACCTTTGCCGCGATATCGTCCAGCGTCCCCATCACCCAATCCTGATCCGGCCACGTCGCCCGGTGGATCACCGCAATCGGGCAATCGGCGCCGTAATGGGGCCGCAGTTCGTCGACGATTTTTTCCAGATGATTGACCCCCAGGTGAATCGCCATGGTCGCCCCGTGCTGCGCCAGGCTGCCCAATTCCTCCCCGGCGGGCATCGGGCTTTTGTCGGCGTAGCGGGTGAGGATCAGGCTTTGGGAAATGTCCGGCAAGGTCAGTTCGGCGCCGAGCAGGGCGGCGCAGGCTGAGGTCGCGGTCACCCCCGGGATGATTTCGAAAGGGATGTCCAATTCCCGCAGGCAACGAATCTGCTCGCCAATGGCACCGTACAGGCTCGGGTCGCCGGAATGCACCCGGGCCACGTCCTGGCCCTTGAGATGGGCGCTCTTGATCAATTCGATGATCTGTTCCAGATGCAGCTCGGCGCTGTTGATCACCTGTTCGGCACAATGGCCTTCAAGGACGGCGGTTGGCACCAGCGAGCCGGCGTAAATGATCACCGCGCAGTGGCGGATCAGTCGCTGGCCTTTGACGGTGATGAGATCCGGGTCGCCGGGGCCGGCGCCGATGAAGTACACGGTCATGACCGGCTCCTGTGGAAGGTGGGTGAGCGTCGCCCAGATGAAGATCGCTCATGATCCTGGGCGCCGATTATCGGGATTTACGCCACGACCGCCAATGCCAACGTGCTCTTGGGGCCTTTCTGGCGAGGAATCAGCAGCGTCGCGGGCATCGTGCCCAACTGGTCCGCCAAGGCCAGGGCGGCGCTTTCGGCGATGCCGTAGCAACCGGTTCGCTCGAAGGCGATCTCGGAGCGGTGACTGAGCCGTTGCGCGTAATCGGCTAACTGTTCGGCACTGAAGCAGGTCAGCGGCAGGGCCAGTTGCCCGGCCAGCTCCAGCAGCCCGGGCTCGTCACGCTTGAGGTCGATACTGGCCAGGGCCCGTACCCGATGAAGTTCGATGCCGTGGGCCAGCAGCGTCTGGTCGAGCAAGGCCCGCAGCGTGCTGGCCGGGCAACCACGCTGGCAGCCCAGACCGATCACCAGGATCGGCTCGGCGCTCATGCCTCGTGGTGGGCTTGGCCGTCACGGCGAAACAGCCAGGCGCTGATCAGGCCCAGGGCCAGCCAGAACGCGACGTTGGTCAGCTGCGAGGCGATCTTGAACTGGCTCTCCAGCGCTTCGGGCGCCAGCATCGAGTGGACTTCGGGTTGCGGTGCGCCGATGACATGGGGCACCAGCAACGTCGCCACGCCCAGTACCTTGAGCAGCCAATGCCGGCCAAAGGCGATCAAGGCAATGCCCACCGCCGTGGACGCCGCGGTGCCGATCCACCACATCTGCCGTTGGGCCAGGTCGGCCGCTGCGGTGCCAGGCAGTTCCGGCGGCAGGCCGAGGGTCGGCGCCAGGACGAACGTGGCATAACCGGCCAGGCCCCAGAGCAGGCCCTGGGATGTGCGAGTCGGGGCGCGCAAGGTGTACAGGCCCGCCAGCATCAGGGCAAACCCCACGGCGACCACCAGGTTGCCGCCCGTGGTGGACAGCACGCGCTGCCAGCCGTCTTCCGGCTCCCAGGCTTCGGCATCATGGGTATGAGCCGCCCCGTCGGCGTGTTCATGGACCTCGGTCGCCGGGGGCTTCTCGAAGGTTTCCGCCTGGAGAATCAGCGGCGATACCCAGAAACTTTGCAGCAGGGTCAGCAGCAGGGCGGCCAGCAAGCCGCTGAAACCAGCGGTCTGCGCGATACGCTTGATCATGTCGTCAGTTCTCAATGGCACGGGAAAGCGGCGCTGTGACGGGTATCGTGAGCGGCGTTGTGCACCGCTTCGATGTGGGAGAAACCGGCGAAATAGACCAGCCCCGCGCCCAGGATCGAAGCAAGGATCGCGGCGCTCAGGCGTTGGCTCAGGGTGGTGGTGCTGCTGGCGGTGCGGGCGGTGCTGCTGATGGTCGACATGGCGCTTCCCTCTGTTCTTGTTCAGTGGGGATTCGAGCGCGATGAGACCCCGGGCGAAAGCCCGCCAAGGTTCGAACAGCGCCCGCCCACCGCGGGTTTGTTGATGCATGAGTCATGGGCCGGTCTCCGGGCTCGCGAGGGGCTGGGCTTGTGCCTGGCCTGCAAGCGTCACCTTCCCATGTCCGGGGACACAGTGGTTCAGACGCTTCGCTCGCTTACCGTTGCGGGGGCAGCACCGGACTGACGTGGCTTTGGAGTAAAGCACACGATTCACCGGTTTCCCGTTTCACCCTGTGAAGGGCACCCATTACAAGGCGCACAGGAGAGCATGGGCGGGGCTGGGCCGTCAATTGGCATGGGGTTTCAGGCTGACACTGAGTTGCGCCCATCGCGAGCAGGCTCGCTCCCACAATGAATCTCGCCGATCACAAAACTCATGTTCAACAAAGATCAACTGTGGGAGCGAGCCTGCTCGCGATGAGGCCCGGACATACACCGCAGAACACTCTGGCGATTGACCCGCCCCCACACCCTGCGTAGCCTTGCGCCTTCGAGGTTCTTCGGCACGTGCCGGAGCTAAGAAGGGAACGCGGTCCAAGCCGCGGCTGCCCCCGCAACTGTGAACGGTGCTGTTTCTGCAAGGCCACTGTGCATGCCCTTTTAAACGGGCGCACGGGAAGGCGCAGCAATTGCCAGTCGAAAGATTGGCCCGCCGTCAGCCAGGAGACCTGCCTCGAGACAGATTCTCACTACAACCGGGCGGGGTGATCCGGTGGCGAAATCTTCCGCGCACGCCTGTGCCAGCGGTTGTCGTCCCGTTTGCCCGCCACCTTGCCAAAGGGCATCCGATGAAAACACTGGCCAAACTCCCCGTCACCATCGTCACCGGTTTCCTCGGCTCGGGTAAAACCACCTTGCTGCGGCACATGCTCGACAACGCCCAGGGCCGGCGTATCGCCGTGATCGTCAACGAATTCGGCGAGCTGGGCATCGACGGCGAGATCCTCAAGCAGTGTTCCATCGGCTGTACCGAAGAAGAAGCCAACGGCCGCGTCTATGAACTGGCCAACGGCTGCCTGTGCTGCACGGTGCAGGAAGAGTTCTTCCCGGTGATGCGCGAACTGGTGGCCCGGCGTGGCGACCTCGACCACATCCTCATCGAAACCTCCGGCCTGGCCCTGCCCAAGCCGCTGGTCCAGGCTTTCCAATGGCCGGAAATCCGCAGTGCCTGCACCGTCGATGCGGTGATCACCGTGGTCGACAGCCCGGCCGTAGCCGCGGGTACCTTTGCCGCGTTCCCCGACCAGGTCGATGCCCAGCGCAAACTCGACCCGAACCTGGACCACGAATCGCCGCTGCACGAACTGTTCGCCGACCAACTGGCGAGCGCCGACCTGGTGATCCTCAACAAGGCTGACCTGATCAGCCCTGAAGGCCTGGCCAAAGTTCGCCTGGAAGTCGCCGAAGAGCTGCCACCGGCGGTCAAGGTCATCGAAGCCAGCAGCGGTCGCCTGCCGCTCGACGTGCTGATCGGCCTGGGCGCCGGTTCCGAAGAACACATCGACGGCCGCCACAGCCATCACGACCATCACCACGATGGTGACGATGATGACCACGATCATGACGCCTTCGATTCCATTTCCATCGAACTGCCCCAGGCTGACGAAAGCCTGTTGCTCGACGCGCTGACGCAACTGGTGGTCCAGCACGGCGTACTGCGAGTCAAGGGTTTCGCAGCGATTCCGAACAAGCCGATGCGCCTGTTGATCCAGGGTGTCGGGACGCGTTTCGACAAGCATTTCGACCGCCAGTGGGGCGCCGAGGAAGTGCGGGTCACCCGTCTGGTGCTGATCGGCCAGGCGCTTGACGCCGCGCTGCTCGAAGCGCAGTTGCGCGCCGCCCTCGGCGCCTAAGTCATGCACCTGCTCAGGACCCAGCCCGGCGGTTTCGTGTCGGATGACAACATCGCCGACCTGGGGCAAACCCCCGCCGAACTGGTGATCCTGTGCAGCGGCGACTCCAGCCTGGCGCTGTTGGCCGAAGCGGCGAAGCAGTTGCCGGGCGATTATCCGCAGTTTCGCCTCGCCAACCCGATGCAGGTGCAGAACCACGCCTCGGTGGATCTGTATGTCGAAGACGTGCTGCGACACGCCAAGGTCATCCTGTTGTCGCTGCATGGCGGCATCGGCTATTGGCGCTATGGCATCGAGCGCCTGATGGAACTGGCGGGGCGCGGGGTGAAGCTGATCCTGGTGCCGGGGGATGATCGTCCGGACCCGGAACTCAGCGACCTGAGCAACGTGCCCGTTGAGGACCGCGACCGACTCTGGCAGTTCTTGCGCCAGGGCGGGCTGGGCAATGCCCTGGATCTGTTTCACAACCTGGGCAGCCAATGGTTTGGCCGCGATTATCCGTGGGCCGAGCCGCAGGCCTTGCCACGCACGGCCATCTATCACCCGGCAAAAACCAGCGCCAGTCTCGACGATTGGCAAGCCGACTGGAGCGCCGGGCAGCCGGTGGCGGCGGTGCTGTTTTATCGCTCCCACCTGCAAGCGGCGAACACCGCGTTCATCGACGTGTTCTGCCAGCGCCTGCAAGCGGCGGGGCTCAATCCGCTGCCGATTGCCGTGGCAAGCCTCAAAGAGCCTGGTTGCCTCGCATTTGTAGAGGACTGGCTGGACGAGGTGCAGGCGGGGGTGATCCTCAACACCACCGGCTTCGCTCAATCCAGCCCCGAAGCTCCGCATCTGCGTCCGTTTCGCCGCAACATCCCAGTGATCCAGGCGATCTGCGCCCAGGACAACGAACCCGGCTGGCGGGCCAGCGAGCAGGGCCTGGGACCGCGGGACCTGGCGATGCACATTGCCTTGCCGGAACTGGACGGACGGATCATCAGCCGCCCGATCAGTTTCAAGGACCTGGCCTGGCGCAGCGAGCGCAGCCAGAGCGACGTGGTCTGCTACCGGGCCGCGCCCGAGCGCATGGATTTTGTCGCCGAACTGGCCCGACGCTGGACCACCCTGGCGCGCCTGCCCAATGCAGAAAAGCGTGTGGCGCTGATCCTCGCCAACTACCCGACTCGCGACGGGCGTATCGGCAATGGCGTCGGCCTGGACACCCCGGCGGCGGCGTTGAATATCCTGCGGGCCTTGCAGGCCGAGGGCTATCCATTGCCAACTGAACTGCCGGCGAGCGGCACCGCGTTGATCCAGCAATTGCTCGGCGGGGTCAGTAACGACCTGGACAGCCTCGACTTGCGTCCCTGTCACCAGAGCCTGGCCCTCGGCGAGTACCAGGCCTTGTTCGACGCGTTGCCCGAAGCCAATCGCCAAGCGGTGCTGGCGCGCTGGGGCTCGCCCGAGCAGGACCCGATGTTCCGCGAGGGACGCTTGATGGTCGCCGGTCTGCGCCTGGGCCTGACCTTCGTTGGCATCCAGCCGGCGCGGGGTTATCAGGTTGATCCGAGTGCGGTGTACCACGACCCGGACCTGGTGCCGCCCCACGGTTACCTGGCGTTTTATTTCTGGTTGCGCCACGCCTACGGCGTCCACGGGGTGATCCACGTCGGCAAGCACGGCAACCTCGAATGGCTGCCGGGCAAGGGCGTCGGGCTCTCGGAAAACTGCTGGCCGGACGTGCTGCTGGGGCCGCTGCCGAATATCTATCCGTTCATCGTCAACGACCCGGGTGAGGGCGCCCAGGCCAAGCGTCGCACCCAGGCGGTGATCATCGACCACTTGATGCCGCCGCTGACCCGGGCCGAAACCTATGGGCCGCTGCGTAACCTGGAGCTGTTGGCGGACGAGTACTACGAGGCGCAATTGCTCGATCCGCGCCGTGCCCGGGAGCTGCAACGGGACATCCTCAACCTGGTGCGCGAGACCCACATCGACCGCGAACTGCAACTCGATGCAGGGCTCGACAGCGACGCCGACGCCGCGATCTGGCTGCCACGCCTGGACACTTACCTGTGCGACTTGAAGGAGTCGCAGATCCGCGACGGCCTGCACATCTTTGGCGAGTCGCCCAGCGGACGGCTGCGCATCGACACGTTGCTGGCGTTGCTGCGCATTCCCCGGGGCGACGGCAAGGGCGCGCAGTCGAGCCTGTTGCGGGCGCTGGCCAAGGCGTTCGGGCTGGGTTTCGATCCGCTGGATTGTGCCTTGGCCGAGCCCTGGACTGGCGACTGTCCCGAGGCGTTGCGCCAGGTCAGCGCCGAACCTTGGCGCACCGTCGGCGATACCCGCGAGCGCCTGGAGCTGTTCGCTGTGCAGTTGATCGAGCAGGCGCTGGACGGTGCGGTGGAGCAGCTCGACGCGCCGGGTTGGGAGGTGGTGGGCAGCATCATTGAAAACCTGCGATCCGTCGTGGCCCCGCGCCTGGACGCTTGCGGCCCGGCGGAAATGCGCGGCCTGCTCGATGCCTTGAGCGGGCGCTTCGTGCCGGCCGGCCCCAGCGGTGCGCCGAGCCGCGGGCGCCTCGATGTGTTGCCCACCGGGCGCAACTTCTTCTCGGTGGACGTGCGCAACCTGCCCACCACCACGGCGTGGCGCATCGGTTTCCAATCGGCGAACCTGATTCTTGAGCGGCACTTGCAGGACCACGGTGACCATCTGCGCCAGCTCGGCCTGTCGGTGTGGGGCACCGCCACCATGCGCACCGGTGGCGATGACATCGCCCAGGCCATGGCGTTGATGGGCGTGCGTCCGGTGTGGGCCACGGGTAGCCAACGGGTCGATGACTTCGAGATCCTGCCGCTGAGCCTGCTGGACCGGCCTCGGGTCGATGTCACGCTGCGCGTGTCCGGCTTCTTTCGTGACGCCTTTGCCAACTTGATCCGCTTGTTCGATGCCGCCGTGCAGGCCGTCGCCGCCCTCGATGAGCCGGAGGACATGAATCCCTTGGCGGCCAAGGTGCGTGGCGAACGCGAAGTCTTGCTGGCATCGGGTCTTGAGCCGGAAGCCGCGGCGCGCCAGGCCGGCTGGCGGATCTTCGGCGCCAAGCCCGGTGCCTATGGCGCGGGCGTGCAGGGCGCGATTGACGGTCGCTTGTGGCAGAGCCGCGAGGATCTGGCCGAGGTGTACCTGAACTGGGGCGGTTATGCCTACGGTGCCAGCGATGAAGGCACTGCCGCCCGGGAGCAGTTCTCCCGGCGCTTGAGCCAGGTGCAGGCGGTGTTGCAGAACCAGGACAACCGTGAGCACGACCTGCTCGATTCCAACGATTACTACCAGTTCCAGGGCGGCATGTTGGCGGCGGTCGAGACCCTCAGCGGTGATGCGGCGGCCAGTTACCATGGCGATCACAGCCAGCCAGACTTGCCCAGGATCCGCACCCTGAAAGAAGAGCTCAACCGCGTCATCCGTTCCCGCGCAGCGAATCCGAAGTGGATCGACGGCGTGAAGCGTCACGGCTATAAAGGCGCGTTCGAACTGGCGGCGACGGTGGACAACCTGTTTGCCTTCGACGCCACCACCCGGTTGATCGACGATCACCAGTACGCCTTGCTGGCCGATGCCTACCTGCTCGACCCGGACACCCGGGATTTCGTCCGCCAGCACAACCCCGACGCCCTGCGGGACATGACCGAGCGCATGCTCGAAGCGCAGCAGCGGGGGATGTGGCAGGATCCAGGCGAGTATCGCGAGGCGTTGGAAAATTTGTTGTTGGACATAGAAGAAGATGGCTGACGTGCCTACTGAGCAGGCGAGACACAACCCCTGTGATGGGTTGACCTGTGGCAAAGGGATTTATCTCCACCCTGTGGGAGCAAGGCTTGCCCGCGATGGTCGCGCCGCGGTTTAGCAGCTAAACCGCGTTTTCGTTCATCGCGGGCAAGCCTTGCTCCCACAAGTCCCCTTTTGACATTGACGTTACCGACCACCCTTGAGAATTAGATATGACCCACACCCCCCATTTCCCGCTCTGCGCCGTGGTCGGTGCCGATGATCTGAAACTGGCCCTGTGCCTGGCCGCGATCGATCCGAAAATCGGCGGTGTGCTGATCGAAGGGCCGCGGGGCATGGCCAAGTCCACACTGGCCCGGGGCCTGGCGGACCTGCTGGCCAGCGGTCAGTTCGTCACCTTGCCCCTCGGTGCTACCGAAGAACGGCTGGTGGGCACCCTGGACCTGGACGCAGCGCTGGGGGAAGGGCGCGCGCAGTTTTCTCCCGGCGTGTTGGCCAAGGCCGATGGTGGCGTGCTGTACGTCGATGAAGTGAACCTGCTGCCCGATCACTTGGTGGACTTGCTGCTCGATGTGGCCGCCAGCGGCATCAACCTGATCGAGCGCGACGGCATTTCCCATCGGCATCCGGCGCGCTTTGTGCTGATCGGCACCATGAACCCGGAAGAGGGCGAACTGCGCCCGCAGTTGCTCGACCGTTTTGGCCTGAACGTCGCCCTCGACGGTCACACCGCACCGACTGAGCGCGGCCAGATCATCCGGCGGCGGCTGGATTTCGACAGCGATCCTCAGGCGTTCTGCGCGGCGTGGGAGACGACCCAGCAGCAGTTGCGCGAACGTTGCCAACAGGCACGCGACCGCTTGGCCGGGATCGCCCTGGATGACGCGGCGCTGGCGCAGATCACCGAGCGCTGCTTTGCCGCCGGGGTCGATGGCTTGCGCGCCGACCTGGTCTGGCTGCGGGCGGCCCGGGCCCATGCGGCCTGGCGCGGGGCCGGCGCGATAGCCGATGAAGACATCGATGCGGTCGCCGAGTTTGCCTTGCGGCACCGGCGGCGCGGGCATTCGGCACCGACACCGTCCCAGGCGCCGACCGGCGCGGAAAAAACCACTGAACCCAGCGAGGGCCAGGGCCAGTGGGGTGATCTGCCGGCCCGGGCATTGCCGACCGGTGCTCGGCGTGACGTGCCGAGCTGGCCAAAAAAGCCCTAGGCATTCGCCCCCGTTCGCCAGTGGGGGCGAATGCCAGACCCCGTGCAGGACGACTCGAGCAGGGCCGCCAGGGCCGCAGCAAAGCGGCGGCCAGCGGTTTGGTGAACTGGCCAGGGACGTTGCTCAATGGCCGGCCACGTCTGTACGAAGACCTGCGCTTTCACAGTCGCCAGCGCTCGCCCCATGAGCTGTGGCTGGTCATTGTCGATGCGTCGGCCTCGACCCGTCGTTATCGCGCCTTGAGTGACGGCAAAGGCCTGCTGGCGCAGTTGTTCGACGACGCCTACCGCCAACGCGCCCGCCTGGCGCTGTTGACGGCCAGCGGTACGCAGCCGAACTGGCAGGTGCAAGGGCTCAAGGCCTCGGCCGGTCTGCGCGACTGGCTCGATGGGCTGGGTGCCGGTGGTGGAACGCCGTTGCTGGCGGCGTTGAACGAGGCCGGGCGCTGGCTGGTAGCGCGGCGCAAGCGCTTTCCGGCGGAGCAGCAACGGGTGCTGGTGATGACCGATGGGCGAGTCAAGGAGGGGCTTTCACTGCCGTTGCTCGATTGCCCGAGCCTGTTGATCGACATCGAAAGAGGCCCGATTCGCCTGGGCCGGGCCCGGCAGTTGGCGGGGCGGTTGGGGGCTGAGTATCGGCATATCGATGAGACCACTTGAAATGCTCTTCGACTGTGAAGGCCTCATCGCAAGCAAGCTCGCTCCCACATTTGGTTTCGCTGTGCACACATAACTGATGAACACCACAGCCCCCTGTGGGAGCTTGCTCGCGATCAGCATCACTTCGGTCCCTGATCTGACCACCTGACCTGTATCGCTGCACTATGCTCAGGCAGCCCCCTCACAGGAGTGAACCATGCGCGTACTCGTCACCAACGCCCAGGACGATTTTCGGGTCAAGGCCTATGCCGGCACCAACGGCGTGCTGCTCGCCATGGACCTGGCGGAATCCCGACGCAAAGGGCTGCTGGGTTTTGCCATCGAGAAGCAGCAGGGGGACAAACCCTGGCTGTTCCTGTTCAACAGCCTGACCTTCCCCGACAAGGTCCACACCTTTCCTCAGTTCCACGCCACCCCCAGCGACAAGGCCCCCTTGCAGAAATTTCGCTGGGCCGACTACGCGGTCAACCCCGGCGTAACGATGCACTACCGCGTGCATCTGGCCTACGGCAGCCCCGATGCACCGCAGTTGGGCGAATCCCTGGAAGTCACCGTCACCAGCGACGACGGGCAGCCGGCCAACCAGCGGGTGATCTTCAACCGTGCGGTGGCCGCCAGCCAGGCGTTCCAGCGCAAGTTTCCTGAAGTGGATGCGCTGATCGGCGCCAACAAGCACCTGTCCATCGATGACTGGCCAGACGCCCCGCGTCGCTGGTTGGAAAATGGCCTGCTGGGGCGCCTGACCGGTTTTATCGATCGGGCACTGGATGCCCACTGGGCCCTGGACGTCGCCATTTATGAATACGAACTGCCGGTGATCGTCGATGCGGTGACTGCCGCTCACGCTCGCGGCGCCCAAGTACGAGTGCTGTACCACGCCGAACCGGGCGACGACACCACGGCGCGTAACGAAGCCAGCCTCGAAAAAATGCCGGCGGCCAACAAGCGTGGGCGGGTCACCCACAACATTTTCCACAACAAGTTCATTGTGCTGAGCAAGGTGGATGGCAACGGTTCCTTGCAACCAGAGGCGGTGCTGTGCGGCAGCACCAACTTCACCGCCAACGGTGTCTACCGCCAGGCCAACGTGGTCCATGTGCTGGACGACCCTCGGGTGAGCGGCAGCTACTTCCAGGTGTTCGAGCAGATCTGGGCCGACCCCCAGGACGTCGGTGCCACTCGCCAGTGGCTGACCGACAACAATGCCATGGATCCGCAGCAGGCATTGTTCGCCGGATTCTCGCCGCGCACCGGGGAGGGCGACCTGGATCGCTTCGTCGAGATCATCAAGGGTGCGCGAAAGGACCTGTTGTTCGTCACCGCCTTTGTGTTGCCCGAGCGCATCCTCGACGCCTTGCTCGGCGCCCCCAATGACGACGTGTTGCGCTACGGCCTGCAAAACACCAAGAGCCGCATCACCGGCTTTCACGCCGACCGCACCGCCGAATTCGCCGCCACCGCGTTGCTCAACACCGGTCTTGAAGGCTGGCTGCGGGAAAACATGAAAGGCCAGAAGGGCAACCTGCTGGTGCACACCAAAGCCATCGTCACCGACTTCACCAGCGACACGCCGACCATCCTCAGCGGCAGCCACAACCTGAGCGCCGCGGCCAGCAGCGGCAACGACGAGAATTACCTGATCATCCAGGGCGACACCGACCTGGCCGACCGTTACGGGCTGGAGCTGTTGCGCTTTTATGAGCATTACCGCTTTCGTTACTTCGCGAAAAAACTCGCCCTCAAGCAGGTCAAGCCACTGGCGGTGGATGACAGCTGGAGCGATGACTATTACCGCGAGGGGGATTTGCGGATGTTATCCAGGGTGAGGTTTTGCGGGCGTTAGGTGCAGTAGATTATCCGGTGCTAGCATAGGGCCATCTAATCAGCCTGGAAGCTGCCATGAAGCGCTGTCACGGAACGTCCGCCTTACTTCGCGCCTGTGTCGCGATCCTGTTGTTGGCCCTGGGCACTTCGGCCCTTGCCGCCAATCAACCGTGTTCCGGGCGCAAGGGCGGGATTGCCGGGTGTGACGGCGATACCTTCCTGTGCAATGACGGTTCCATCAGTGCTTCGAAGAAGTCCTGTTCCGCTGTGCTGGGGCTTCGGAACGAAGCTCAACCGCAGTCGTTGCTCAAGTCCGTCGACGGTTGCCAGTGCGGTAGTGGCAATTACTGCGTCGGCCCCCGGGGCGGGGTCTATTGCCTTACGCCTGGTGGCAGCAAGAGCTACAAGCGCAAATAGCCAGGCACACCGCCGAACCATTGTGGGAGCGAGCTTGCTCGCGATAGCGTCAGGTCAGTCGCCATCAATATTGACTGATATACCGCCATCGCGAGCAAGCTCGCTCCCACAGGGTATCCATTTAAAAGTTCCAGAGTGGCTCCGTTTCGGTGCGTCGGGTGCGCCGAGTACCCGGATTGGGGCCTTGTTACCCGTGCGTCGTGGCCAACGGTAGCAACAGCGTTCGCACATGGACGCCACCGTCCGGGGCGCCTGTTTTCCCCATCTCCCTGATTTCCCTCAATTTCCATTTTTCTCTCCCAGGGTCGTAGAGCCTGTGGCACACTTTCTGCTGTCTATTCCGTTGTTACATACCATGTTCCGGTATAACGGAATAAACTCATTCTGGAGTGCTTGCCATGCAACGCCGACCTTCCTTGTTCAAAGCGTGTGTTTTTCTCTTCGCAGCCACGACGGCTGCCATGGGGGTCGCTCAGGCGGCCGACAGCAAGCTGGACAGCGTGCTGCAGCGGGGGAAATTGATCGTGGGCACGGGCAGTACCAATGCCCCGTGGCACTTCCAGGGAGCGGATGGCAAGTTGCAGGGCTTTGATATCGATATTGCGCGGATGGTCGCCAAGGGCCTGTTCAACGACCCGGAGAAAGTCGAGTTCGTGGTGCAGTCTTCCGATGCGCGCATACCCAACCTGTTGACCGACAAGGTCGATATGAGCTGCCAGTTCATCACCGTCACCGCCAGCCGCGCCCAGCAAGTGGCGTTCACCCTGCCGTACTACCGCGAAGGCGTGGGCCTGCTGCTGCCGGCCAACAGCAAGTACAAGGAAATCGAAGACCTCAAGGCTGCCGGCGACGGCGTCACCGTGGCGGTGCTGCAGAACGTCTACGCCGAGGAGCTGGTGCACCAGGCGCTGCCCAAGGCCAAGGTCGACCAGTACGACAGCGTCGACCTGATGTACCAGGCAGTGAACTCCGGCCGCGCCGATGCCGCCGCCACTGACCAGTCCTCGGTCAAGTACCTGATGGTGCAGAACCCTGGCCGCTATCGCAGCCCGGCCTATGCCTGGAGCCCGCAAACCTACGCCTGTGCGGTCAAACGCGGCGACCAGGATTGGCTGAACTTCGTCAACACCACCTTGCATGAAGCCATGACCGGCGTGGAATTCCCCACCTATGCGGCGTCCTTCAAGCAGTGGTTCGGTGTCGAGCTGCCGTCGCCAGCGATCGGTTTCCCCGTTGAATTCAAATGACCCTGTGAGCCCGGGGCGCCACTTGCGGGCGCTCCGTCGAAGGTACTGCCGACCATGAATTATCAGTTGAACTTTGCCGCCGTCTGGCGCGATTTCGACACGCTGCTGGCGGGGCTTGGCCTGGGGCTTTCCCTGGCACTGGTGTCGATCGCCATCGGTTGCGTGATCGGCCTGGCGATGGCGTTCGCGCTGCTGAGCAAACATCGGGTCTTGCGGGTGTTGGCGTCGGTGTATGTGACGGTGATCCGCAATACGCCGATCCTGGTGTTGATCCTGCTGATCTACTTCGCCTTGCCGAGCCTGGGCATCCGCCTGGACAAGCTGCCGTCGTTCGTCATCACCCTCTCGCTGTACGCCGGGGCCTACCTGACCGAAGTGTTTCGCGGCGGGTTGTTGAGCATTCACAAGGGACAGCGTGAAGCCGGGCTGGCCATCGGCCTCGGCGAGTGGCAGGTGAAGGCCTACGTCACCGTGCCGGTGATGCTGCGCAACGTGTTGCCGGCGTTGTCGAACAACTTCATTTCGCTGTTCAAGGACACCTCCCTGGCGGCGGCGATTGCCGTGCCGGAGCTGACCTATTACGCCCGCAAGATCAACGTGGAGAGCTACCGGGTGATCGAAACCTGGCTGGTGACCACGGCGCTGTATGTCGCGGCCTGTTACCTCATTGCCATGGTGCTGCGCTATTTCGAGCAGCGCCTGGCGATTCGCCGTTAGGAGTTTCCCATGTACGAATCACCCAGTTGGTTGCATGAGTTATGGGTTGCCCGGGAGACCCTGTGGGCCGGCTTCCTGACCAGTGTGCAGTGTTCGCTGCTGGCGATTGTGTTGGGCACGTTGATCGGCTTGGTCGCCGGGCTGGTGCTGACCTATGGTCGGACCTGGATGCGCGCGCCGTTTCGTTTCTACGTCGACCTGATTCGCGGCACGCCGGTGTTCGTGCTGGTGCTGGCCTGCTTCTACATGGCTCCGGCCCTGGGCTGGCAGATCGGCGCGTTCCAGGCCGGCGTGCTGGGCCTGACGCTGTTTTGTGGCTCCCACGTGGCCGAGATCGTGCGCGGGGCCTTGCAGGCATTGCCCCGTGGGCAGATGGAGGCGAGCCAGGCCATCGGCCTGACGTTCTACCAGGCGCTGGGTTATGTGCTGTTGCCCCAGGCGTTGCGGCAGATCCTGCCGACCTGGGTCAATTCCTCCACCGAGATCGTCAAGGCCTCGACCCTGCTGTCGGTGATCGGCGTTGCCGAACTGCTGCTCAGCACCCAGCAGATCATCGCCCGGACGTTCATGACCCTGGAGTTTTACCTGTTCGCCGGGTTTCTCTTTTTCATCATCAATTACGCCATTGAATTGCTCGGGCGGCACATTGAAAAGCGGGTGGCCTTGCCATGACTGACGTTTCGAATCTCTCCAACACGGAGCTTTCCAACACAGAGCTCTCCAACACCCGGCCGCTGCTGGACATTCGCGGCCTGCGCAAACAATACGGCCCGCTGGAAGTGCTCAAGGGCGTGGACCTGAGCATGCAGCGCGGCAACGTGGTCACGCTGATCGGTTCCAGCGGTTCGGGCAAGACCACGCTGCTGCGCTGCGTCAACATGCTGGAAGAATTCCAGGGCGGGCAGATCATGCTCGACGGCGAATCCATCGGTTACGACGACATCGACGGCAAGCGCGTGCGCCACGCCGAAAAAGTCATCGCCCGGCACCGGGCCATGACCGGCATGGCATTCCAGCAATTCAACCTGTTCCCGCATTTGACCGCGTTGCAGAACGTGACCCTGGGCCTGCTCAAAGTGAAAAAGCTGGCCAAGGACGAGGCCGTGGCCCTGGCCGAGAAATGGCTGGAGCGGGTGGGCCTGTTGGAGCGGCGCGATCACTTTCCCGGCCAGTTGTCCGGCGGCCAGCAGCAGCGCGTGGCGATTGCCCGGGCGATTGCCATGAACCCCAGCCTGATGCTGTTCGACGAAGTCACCTCGGCCCTGGACCCGGAATTGGTCGGCGAGGTGCTGAACGTGATCAAGGGCCTGGCCGAAGACGGCATGACCATGCTGCTGGTGACCCACGAAATGCGCTTTGCCTTCGAGGTCTCCGACAAGATCGTGTTCATGAACCAGGGCCGCATCGAAGAGCAGGGGCCACCCAAAGAACTGTTCGAGCGGCCGCAATCGCCACGCCTGGCGGAATTTCTCAAGAACACGCGTTTTTAACTTTTCATTCAATAAGGAGATAACCCATGAGCATTACGCGCTACGGCACCGGCAGCACCGCAGGCGGCGGTCAGCCACGGCCATTTGCCCGCGCCGTGGAGGCCGATGGCTGGCTGCACGTGTCCGGCCAGGTGCCGGCGGTGAACGGCGAGATCATTGTCGGCGGGATCGTCGAGCAGACCCATCAGACCATGAAGAACCTGGTCGCCATTCTCGAGGAGGCTGGATACGGTCTGGAAGATGTGGTGCGCTGCGGCGTGTGGCTGGAAGACCCGCGGGATTTCTGGAGTTTCAACAAGGTCTTCGGCGAGTACTTCAGCCCGGAACACGCCCCGGCCAGGGCCTGCGTGCAGGCGAGCATGATGGTCGATTGCAAGGTCGAGATCGACTGCGTGGCCTACAAGAAAAAGGCCTGAACCGTTGTAGGAGCTGCCGAAGGCTGCGATCTTTTGATCCTGATCTTTCGGGCTTTCGCTCATGACTCAATTGGCTGGGGAAAGATCGCAGCCTCGTTACACTCGACAGCTCCTACGACCAATGAACGGGAATGCAATAAATGACCGAAGACACCATCAAACGCCGGGCCCGGGGATTGGATCGGGCGTTCGATATCCTCGATTTCCTCAAGGAAATCGGCCAGCCGCTGCGCCCGAACGATATTGCCAGCGGCATCGGCAGCCCCAAGTCCACGGTCTATGAACTGGTGGCGTCGCTGTTGGAGCGGCGCATCCTCGAGCCGGTGGGCAAGGACGGCCATGTCTACCTGGGCCGCCAGTTGTATTTTCTCGGGCAGGCACACCTGCGGCATTTCGACCTGAGCCGCGAGGCCGACCAGGCCTTGCAGGAGATCGTGCGCCAGACTCGGGAAACGGCGCAGATGTGCCTGCTCAACGGGCGCAAATACACCGTCGCGCTGATGAAGGAAGGCGAGCGGCATTTTCGCATTTCCTCGGACATCGGGGAAAACGCGCCGATCCCGTGGACGGCGTCCGGGCGCCTGTTGCTGGCGCATTTGAGTGACCAGCAGATCGTCGACCTGATCGACCCCGACGATTTCATTTTGCCGGACGGCGAGCGCCTGCCCCTGGAGCAATTTCTCAAGGAAATCCGCCAGGCCGGCCTCGATGGGTTTTTCTCCTTCGACAGTGTCGCCGACACCTTCACCCACTGCTTCGCCGCACCGGTCAAAGACCCGAATGGCGTGGCCATTGCCACCCTGTGCATCGTCGCGCCACGGGCCGACGCCAAGAACAATTACGCCGACTACCGCCGGGTGCTGATCGAAAGCGCCAACCACCTGGCCCGTCGTATCAATGAATAGACAGCAACGGCACTAGCGGCCGTGTGCGAGGAGTTCGAACATGCCTTCCGCCATCCTTAATGCCGGCGTCGAGAAGGGCGCCGCCACCGTCGGCGCCCACCTGCTACGGGACGTCAGCCTGCCGGCGCTGGTGCTGCATCGCGCGGCGCTGGAGCACAACATCCGCTGGATGCAGGATTTCGTCAGCAGCAGCGGTGCCGAACTGGCGCCCCACGGCAAGACCAGCATGACCCCGGCGCTGTTTCGCCGGCAACTGGAGGCCGGCGCCTGGGGCCTGACTCTCGCCAGTGCCGTGCAGACCCGTGCCGCTTACGCCCATGGCGTGCGCCGGGTGTTGATGGCCAACCAATTGGTGGGCACGCCGAACATGGCGCTGATTGCCGATTTGCTCGCCGACCCGGCGTTCGAATTCCACTGCCTGGTCGATCATCCGGACAACGTCGCTGACCTGGGCGCTTACTTCGCCTCGCGCGGCGTACGGCTCAATGTGATGATCGAGTACGGCGTGGTCGGCGGCCGGTGTGGCTGCCGGACCGAAGCCGAGGTCTTGGCCCTGGCCGAGGCGATCCAGGCGCAACCGGCGCTGGCGTTGACCGGCATCGAGGGCTACGAAGGGGTGATCCACGGTGACCACGCCATCAGTGGCATTCGTGCGTTCGCGGCGTCCCTGGTGCGGTTGGCGGTGCAGTTGCAGGACAACGGCGCGTTCGCCATCGACAAGCCGATCATCACCGCCTCGGGGTCGGCCTGGTATGACCTGATCGCCGAATCCTTCGAAGCCCAGAATGCCCACGGGCGTTTCCTCAGCGTGTTGCGCCCCGGCAGCTATGTGGCCCATGACCATGGTATCTACAAAGAGGCGCAGTGCTGCGTGCTGGAGCGCCGCAGCGATTTGCACGAAGGCCTGCGCCCGGCGCTGGAAGTCTGGGCCCATGTGCAATCGCTGCCGGAGCCGGGTTTCGCGGTGATCGCCCTGGGCAAGCGCGACGTGGCCTACGACGCCGGCTTGCCGGTGCCGCTCAAGCGCTACCAGCCCGGATCGGACTCGCTGGCGGGTGACGATGTGAGTGGCTGCAAGGTGACGGCGGTGATGGACCAGCATGCGTTCATGACCGTGGCGGCGGGGGTTGAGTTGCGTGTGGGCGACATCATTTCGTTTGGTACTTCTCACCCGTGCCTGACGTTCGACAAGTGGCGGGTGGGGTGCCTGGTGGATGAGCAGTTGCGGGTGGTGGAGAGCATGGAGACGTGTTTCTAGCCTTTAGACCGAGTCGCGGCTATCGCGGGCAAGCCTTGCTCCCACACTGATCGACTGTGAACACAAAATGGGTGTTTACCCAAGATCCCCTGTGGGAGCAAGGCTTGCCCGCGATAGCGACCTTCCAGACACCGCTGAATTATCAGGATCATCCATGAGCAACCCCAAACCCCGCATCGCCCTGATCGGCGAATGCATGATCGAATTGCAACAACGCGCCGACGGCAGCCTCCTGCAAAGCTTCGGCGGCGACACCCTGAACACGGCGGTGTACCTGGCCCGCGCCTTGGGCGACAGGGGCGCGGTGGATTACGTCACCGCCTTGGGCGACGACAGTTTCAGTGATGCCATGTGTGAAAACTGGGCCGCCGAGAACATCGGGCTGGAGAGGGTCCAGCGCTTGCCTGGACGTTTGCCGGGTTTGTATTGCATCCAGACCGATGCGGCGGGCGAGCGGCGATTCCTGTACTGGCGCAACGAGGCGGCGGTGCGCGATTGTTTTACCACCCCGGCCGCCGGGCCGATCCTGGCCGCGTTGCTGGATTACGATGTGCTGTATTTCAGCGGTGTGACCCTGGCGGTGCTCGGCGAGCAGGGGCGTGGCAAACTCATCGAAACCCTGGTCGAAGCCCGTCGGCGCGGGGCGCTGGTGGTGTTCGACAATAACTTCCGGCCCCGGCTCTGGGCCTCGATCGAAGCGGCGCGGGCGGCGTATCGCAGCGTCTTGCCCTATGTGGAGCTGGCGCTGCTGACCGTAGAGGATGAGCAGGCATTGTTCGCTCATGCCGACAGCGAGGCGGTGTTCGCCGCCTATGCGCAGCTCGGCACGCCCGAGGTGGTGCTCAAGCGCGGTGCCGAGGCCTGCCTGATTCGTTGCGATGGCCAGTCCTATGAGGTGCCCGCCCTGCGGGTCGAGCGCGTCGTCGACACCACGGCGGCGGGGGATTCCTTCAGCGCCGCGTACCTGGCGAGTCGTTTGCTGGGCGGCAGCCCGGTGGAAGCGGCCGAGGCAGGGCACCTGTTGGCGAGCCGGGTGATCCAGGTGCCGGGGGCGTTGATGCCCCGGGCCTGACTGGGCTGTCGATGTACCTGTGGGAGCAAAGCTTTGCTCCCACAGGCAAGCTTTGTTTACACAGACAGGCTTCGCTGACAAAGTGACCGATCAGTCCCGGTAGAACACCTGCACCAGGTGATAGCCGAACTTGCTCTTGATCGGCCCATGCACCACCCGCAGCGGCTTCTTGAAAATCACCGCATCGATCACCCCGACCATCTGCCCCGGCCTTACTTCACCCAAATCGCCGCCGCGTTTGCCCGACGGGCAGGTGGAGTATTTCTTGGCCAGCACGTCGAAAGCTTCGCCCTTGGCGATGCGTTGCTTGAGCTGTTCGGCTTCTTCGGCGGTTTTCACCAGGATATGGCGGGCTTGGGCTTTCATTGCTGCGGTGACCTGAACGGTGCGACGGGGCGGCGATTATGCCTCAAGTCAGTTGCCATGGTTGATCATCGTCCGAATCTTGTTGGCCAGCAGATCGAGGGAGAAGGGCTTGGCGACCATGTCCATGCCCTGGTCGAGGAACCCCTGGCGTTCGGCGGCTTTCTGCGCGTAACCGGTCATGAACAGCACCTTCAGCCCCGGGCGGTGCTGGCGGGCGATTTCCGCCAGTTGCCGGCCATTCATGCCTGGCAGCCCGACATCGGTCACCAACAGGTCAATGCGCTGGTCCGATTCCAGCACGGGAAGCGCGGTCACGGCGTCCCGGGCTTCGAGAGCGGTGTAGCCCAAGGCCTGCAACAGGTCGAGCACCAGCATGCGCACGGCGGGTTCATCCTCCACCAGCAGCACGGTTTCCCCGGCGATGGCCGGCGGTACGACGACCGTTTCTGGCGTTTCGGGTGGTTGGGTCGGCGAAACGTGCAAGCGCGGCAGGTACAACTGCACCCGCGTGCCTTGGCCCGGCACGCTGTCGAGGTTGAGGTGCCCACCCGACTGCTGGGCAAAACCGTAGATCATCGACAAACCCAGGCCGGTGCCCTGGCCGATGGGTTTGGTGGTGAAAAATGGATCGAAGGCCTTGGCCAGCACGGCGGGGGTCATGCCGCTGCCGTTGTCGCTGACGGCGATCATCACGTAGTCCCCGGCCTTGACCGGTTCCAGGGTGTTGATGTCCGTACCGTCGAGATAGACGTTGGCGGTTTCGACGATCAGTTCGCCGCCCTCGGGCATGGCATCGCGGGCGTTGATCACCAGGTTGAGCAGGGCGTTTTCCAACTGGCTGGCGTCGGTGTTGACCGGCCACAGCTCGCTGGCCAGTTGCAGCCGCAGCACGATGTGATCGCCGGTGGTACGGCTCAGCAGGTCTTCGAGCGAGTGCACCAGGTCATTGGCGTCCAGCGGCTTGCGGTCCAGGGACTGGCGCCGGGAAAAGGCCAGCAACCGATGGGTCAGGGCCGCGGCGCGGTTGGCCGAGGACACCGCCGCTTCGGTGAAGCGCCCGATCTCGTCAGTGCGACCAGCGGCGATGTAGCGTTGCATCAGGTCGAGGCTGCCGAGGATGCCGGTGAGCATATTGTTGAAGTCATGGGCAATGCCGCCCGTGAGTTGGCCCACGGCTTCCATTTTCTGTGCATGGCGCAGGGCTTCTTCGGCGCGCTCGCGTTCGAACATCTCGCTTTGCAGCCGGTGATTGGCTTCGGCCAGTTGCTGGGTACGGGCGATGACCCGTTCTTCCAGTGTTTCGTTGAGGTTGCGCAGAGCCTCCTCGGTTTTCCGGCTCTCGGTTTCGTCAATCACGAAGATGTAGAAACCGTTCACCGCACCGTCCGGCCCATGGCGAGGCAGGTAGTTGATCAGTGAATGGCGCGGACGCCCATCGCGATGGTCCATCTGCACGGTGAAGCTGCACGGCTTGCCGGCCAGGGCGTCGGCGATCTGTTGGGCGCGGGCGGCATAGGCTTCATCACCGAGCACTTCACGGATGGTCTTGCCGTAGAGCTCCTGCGGGGTCAGGCCGTACCAGTCCAGGTAAGCGCTATTGTTCAGCCGGAAACGCTCTTCGCGGTCCACGTAGCTGATGAGGATCGGCATGGCATTGATGATCAACTGCAGCTCGGTCTGGCTCTGGCGCAGGGCTTGCTCGGTGCGCTTGCGTTCGGTGAGGTCCAGCGCCGCACCAAGAAAGCGCTTGGGTCGGCCGTGGCGATCCTTGTAGTAACGGCCGCGCACGTACACCCAGCGCAACTCATCGTCGGGCTGCAACAGCCGGTATTCCTCGGCGTATTCGGTGCCATGGGTGATGCAGTGCTTGATGCTGCGGGCAACCATCGCCCGGTCCTCGGGGTGCACGCCTTCGAGATAGGCGCTGATGGGCAACTGGCGGGACAGGTTGGGATCGACACCATGCAAGAGGGCGAAATGGGCGTCGGCAATAAAGCGGTCTTCGCTGATGTCCCAGTCCCAGGTGCCCAGCGCATCGGCGGCGGCCAGGGCCAGTTGCAGGCGTTCTTCGCTTTCGTGCTGGGCCTTGAGGCTGGCCTCGGAGCGGCGTTCGAACTCCATGGCCAGGCGGCGTCGTTCGCTGGTTTCGATGGCGGTGACCAGGATGCCGGCGACGCCGCCGCTTTCGTCACGCACCGGGCTGTAGGTCAGGTCCAGCCAGACATCGCAGAGACGGCCGGCGAAGGGTACGCGCCATTGCTGGTCGCGACAGGTGTGCGTCTGGCCTTGCAACACACGGTGATAAATTCCTTCGGTCGCACTCTTGAGTTCAGGCCATGCTGTGTGGGTCGGTCGGCCGAACGCCCGGGGGTGCTTGTCACCGGCCAGTCGGCCGAAGGCGTCGTTGTAGAGATGGGACAGCTGCGGTCCCCACAGCAAGGCCATCGGCATGGGTGAATGGAGCACAATGTCCACGGCGGTACGCAGGCTTTGCGGCCAGTTCTGGGCAGTGCCCAGCGGGGTCAGGGCCCAGTCCACCTGGCTGATCAGGCGTTGCGTATCGCTGCCGGCGGGTGTCGCGTTCATCAGGCGATCCCTGGCTGTCGTGTCTGTGCCACGGTGTCGACTATCCTCAGAAGAGGGTACATACGGGTGGGGCTGAAGGGTTTCATGTTCGGCTCAGCTTGTTTCATTGATGTCTCGCGGAAGTTTCAGTCCATGGAAATCGATCCGTTGTTGCGAATCCTGGCGAGCCAGAATGGTTCCGACCTTTACATGTCCACGGGTGCGCCACCGTGCGCGCGTTTCGAGGGCGTGATCAAGCCCTTGGGGAACGAGGCGTTCAAGGTCGGCGACATTGCCAGGCTCGCCGAGTCTCTGATGGACGCCGAACAGCGTCTTGAGTTCGATCGGGAGTTGGAAATGAACCTGGCGATCTCCCTGGCCGGCGTCGGGCGGTTCCGGGTCAATATCTTCAAGCAACGCAATGACGTGTCCATGGTGATACGCAACGTCAAGCTGGACATCCCGCGCTTCGAAGACCTGAAACTGCCCCGGGTGCTGTTGGACACCATCATGCAGAAACAGGGGTTGATGCTGTTCGTCGGTGCCACAGGCTCGGGCAAGTCGACCTCCCTGGCGGCGCTGATCGATTACCGCAATCGCAACAGCAGCGGTCACATCATCACCATCGAGGACCCGGTGGAGTATATCCATCGGCACAAGAAATCCATCATCAATCAACGGGAAGTGGGTGTCGACACCCGCAGCTTCCATGCGGCGCTGAAAAACACCCTGCGTCAGGCCCCGGACGTGGTGCTGATCGGCGAAATTCGCGACCGGGAAACCATGGAACATGCCCTGGCCTTCGCCGACACCGGGCACCTGGTGATTTCCACCTTGCATGCCCATAACGCCAACCAGGCCCTGGACCGGGTGATCAATTTCTTTCCGGAAGAACGCCGGCCGCAGTTGCTCAATGACCTGGGCAACAACCTCAAGGCGTTCGTCTCCCAGCGTCTGGTGCGCACCCGCACCGGCCAGCGACGGGCGGCGGTGGAGGTCATGCTGGGCTCGCCGACGGTGGCCGACCTGATCCGGCGCAACGAGCTCGGCGAGCTCAAGGGCATCATGGAGAAGTCAGAGGAACTGGGAATGCAAACCTTCGATCAGGCGCTGTTCAACCTGGTGGTCGAAGGCGCCATCGATGAGGAAGAAGCGCTGAAAAATGCCGACTCGGCGAACAACCTGCGGTTGCGGTTGAAGTTGCATAGCGAGTCGGGGGCGGCGGCGCCACCGGCCGATCCGGCGGCGGGAGAGTGGGGGCTTATGGATTGAGTACTTCTGTGGGAACAACACTTGTGGAAGCAAAGCCTGTGATGAGCCTGTGGGAGCAAAGCTTGCTCGCGATAAACGATGACGCGGTAGGTCTGAAAAACCGCGTTGCCTGTATCGCGAGCAAGCTTTGCTCCCACAGACCTGGCTCCCACAAGTGTTTTTGCTCCCCACAGGTCTGAGGCCTGCTCAGTTCAAGTAGCCAGCTCCGGCCGATCCCGAAACTGCTCCAAAGCCCCAGGGTTGGCCAGGGCATCGGTGTTCTTCACCACCTCGCCATGCACCACGTTGCGCACCGCCAGCTCCACCACCTTGCCGCTGATGGTTCGCGGAATATCATTGACCGCGAGGATCTTCGCCGGCACATGACGCGGTGTGGTGTTGGCCCGGATGACCTGGCGGATCCTTTGCTCCAGGGCTTCATCCAGCGTCACGCCATCGCGCAGGCGCACGAACAGCACCACCCGGACATCGCCCTGCCATTGCTGGCCGATGGCGACGCTGTCCAGCACCTGCTCGACTTTTTCCACCTGCCGATAGATTTCCGCCGTGCCGATGCGTACGCCGCCGGGGTTGAGCACGGCGTCGGAGCGTCCGTGGATCAGGAAACCGCCGTGGGGCAGTTCTTCGGCGTAGTCACCTTGGGCCCACACGCCGGGAAACTGGGCGAAGTAGGAGGCGCGGAGTTTTTCCTGCCGCGGGTCGTTCCACAAACCAATGGGCATCGCCGGGAAGTGCCGGATGCACACCAACTCACCTTTTTCACCAATGACCGGGTTGCCGGCCTCGTTCCAGACCTGCACGGCCATGCCCAGGCTCTTGCCCTGCATCTCGCCCCGGCGCACCGGCGACAGTGGGTTGCCGTTGACGAAGCAGGACACAATGTCGGTGCCGCCGGACATCGAGGCCAGGCAAACATCGGCCTTGATGTCGCGGTACACGTAATCGTAGCTATGGGGCGCCAGTGCCGAACCGGTGGAGAGCAGGGTTTTCAGGCTGTCCAAACGGTGCGTCTGGCGGGGCTTGAGGCCCTCGCTTTCCAGGGCGGCGAGGAACTTGGGGCTGGTGCCGAATACGCTGATGCGCTGCTGATCGATCAGGTCCAGCAGGCGCTCGGGGCCGGGGTGGAACGGCGAACCATCGTAGAGCACCACCGTGCTGCCCACGGCGAGGGCCGACACCAGCCAGTTCCACATCATCCAACCGCAGGTCGTGTAGTAGAACAGCCGATCCTCGGGCCCGAGGTCGACGTGCAGGCCATGTTCCTTGACGTGTTGCAGCAGCACGCCACCGGTGCCGTGGACGATGCACTTCGGCACGCCGGTGGTGCCACTGGAATACAGGATGTACAGCGGGTGATCGAAGGGCACGCTGACGAACGCTGGTTCGCCACCGCTTTGATAAAAGTCGTTCCACAGCGCGACAGCGGCCGAGGTCTTGAAGTCCTCGACGCGGGCGTCAGGCTGGGCATAAGGCAGTACGATCAATTGCTGCAATGACGGCAATCGTTCAAGGATTTCGTTGACCTTGGCTCGCTGGTCGATGATTTTCCCGGCATAGCGATAACCCGCGCAGGTGATCAACACCTTGGGCTCGATCTGGCCGAACCGGTCGATGACACCTTGGGTGCCGAAATCCGGCGACGAGCACGACCAGATCGCGCCCAGGCTGGTGGTGGCGAGCATGCCGACCAGGGTCTGCCAGGTGTTGGGCATGCAAGCGGCGACTCGATCGCCCTGGGTGACGCCGGCGGCCTTGAGGCTTGTTTGCAGGCCGGCGACATGGGCGGCGAGTTCGGCCCAGGTCAGTTGTTCCTGGCCGCCGTTTTCGTCGAGCGCCACCACGGCGACGGCATCATCGCGGCGGCGCAGCAGGTGTTCGGCAAAGTTCAGCGTGGCGCCAGGGAACCACTGGGCGCTGGGCATTTGCGAACCTTCCACCAATACCGCGTCGGGCGCTTGGTGAAAGCGAATCTCGAAGAAATCGACAATGGCCTGCCAGAAGGCCTCGCGCTGGTCGATGCTCCAGGCGTGCAGGGCCGGGTAGTCGTGCAGTTGCAGGTGATGTCGCGCGTTGACGAACAGGCGAAAGGCGTTCATGCGCGACTGGGCGATGCGTTCGGGGCTGGGTTGCCAGAGGATGTCGGACATGGGGTGCCTCTTGTTCTTTTGTCGGGCCTGACGATCGTTCCTACGCTCTGCGTGGGAATGCCTCTGGGGACGCTCCGCGTTCCGTTCTTGGGACGCAGAGCGTCCCTGTCTGCATTCCCACGCAGAGCGTGGGAACGATCAGTATCCAGTAGAGAGGGTTATTGAGCCAACCACCCACCATCGATATTCCACGCCGCGCCGCGCACCTGGCTGCCGGCTTCACTGCACAGGAACAGCACCAGTTCCCCCAGCTGCGGTGGGGTGACGAATTCCAGGGACGGCTGTTTCTCGGCCAGCAGGTCATGCTGTGCCTGTTGCGGATCGACGCCGGCGGCAATGCGATCATCGATCTGTTTTTGCACCAGCGGCGTCAGCACCCAGCCCGGGCAGATGGCGTTGCAGGTCACGTTGCTGGTGGCGGTTTCCAGGCCGACCACCTTGGTCAGGCCAATCACCCCATGCTTGGCCGCGACATACGCCGCCTTGCCCACCGAGCCGACCTGGCCGTGCACCGAGGCGATGTTGATAATCCGCCCCCAGCCCCTGGCGCGCATGCCCGGCAGGCTCAGGCGGGTGGCGTGGAACACCGAGGACAGGTTGATGGCAATGATCGAGTCCCAGCGCTCCACCGGGAAATCCTCCACGGCGGCCACGTGCTGGATCCCGGCGTTGTTCACCAGGACGTCCACGCCGCCGAACTCGCGCTCGGCGTAGGCGAGCATGTCGGCGATCTGCGCCGGGTTGCTGACGTCGGCTGGATGATGACCGACCTTGCCGCCGAACTGTTTCACCTCGGCGATCACCGCCGAGGCATCGCCAAAGCCGTTGAGGATCAGGTTGGCCCCGGCCTTGGCCAGGCTCAGGGCAATGCCCAGGCCGATGCCGCTGGTAGAACCGGTGACCAGGGCGGTCTTGCCCGAAAGATTGGTTGTCATGGGAACCTCACACAATGCCAGTGGCGTAGAACACACCGATCACGAAGAACACCGCGAGGGTCTTGATCAGCGTAATGCAGAAAATGTCTTTGTAGGCTTCGCGGTGGGTCAGTCCGGTCACCGCCAGCAGGGTAATCACCGCGCCGTTGTGGGGCAGGGTGTCCATGCCGCCGCTGGCCATGGCGGCTACCCGGTGTAGCACTTCCAGAGGAATGTTGGCGGCGTGGGCGGCGCTGATAAAGGTTTCCGACATCGCCGCCAAAGCGATGCTCATGCCTCCCGAGGCGGAGCCGGTGATGCCCGCCAGCAGCGTGACGGTCACCGCTTCGTTGACCAGTGGGTTGGGAATGCTCTTGAGCCAGTCGGCCAGCACCAGGAAACCCGGCAAGGATGCGATGACCGCGCCGAAGCCGTACTCCGACGCAGTGTTCATCGCCGCCAGCAACGCGCCGCCCACGGCGCTCTTGCTGCCTTCGGCCAGCTTGCTGCGAATGGCCCGGAAACCGAACAGCAGGACCATGATGATGCCCACCAGCAACGCCGCCTGCACCGCCCAGATCGCGGTGAGCTTGGCGATGTCGCTGGTCACTGGCGCCGCCATGCCCGGCAGCGCCAGGCTGTGGGTCTTGCCATACCACTGGGGAATCCATTGGGTGAACAACAGGTTCATGAGGCCTACCGCCAGCAGTGGCGAAACGGCGATCCAGGGGTTTGGCAGCTTGATGTCTTCGGCGGTTTCCGGCTCGTTGCGCAACTCGGTGCCATAGCCTTCACCCACGCGCTGGGCTTTGTTGCGCTGGCGTTGCAGGAACAGCATGCCGAGGCTGAACACGAAGATCGTACCGATCACGCCCAGCCACGGTGCGGCCCAGGCAGTGGTGTTGAAGAACGTGCTGGGGATGATGTTCTGGATCTGCGGCGTGCCGGGCAGGGCGTCCATGGTGAACGAGAACGCGCCGAGGGCGATGGTGGCCGGGATCAGGCGCTTGGGGATATTACTCTGGCGGAACATCTCCGCGGCGAACGGGTACACCGCGAACACCACGACGAACAGCGACACGCCGCCATAGGTCAGCAAGGCACAGACCAGCACGATCACCAGCATCGCCTGGCGCGTACCCAACAAGCGAATCGCCGCGGCGACGATGGAGCGGGAGAAGCCCGACAGCTCGATCAACTTGCCGAACACTGCGCCAAGCAGGAATACCGGGAAATACAGTTTGATGAAGCCGACCATTTTTTCCATGAACACCCCGGTGAAGGCGGGGGCGACGGCGGACGGGTCGGTGAGCAGGACGGCGCCGAGGGCGGCGATGGGGGCAAAGAGGATAACGCTGTAGCCACGATAGGCGGCAACCATCAGCAGCGTGAGGGCTGCCAAGGCAATGATCACACTCATGGTGTGTCTCCTGGATTGTTATTGTTGTGGTGAAGCTGTGGGGAGGGCTTTAGCGAGTTTTGTGCCAGGTGCGTAACTGACTGAAATATAAGGGGATTATTTGGGTTTGTAGGGCGGGCGCGAGGGTTTTATCTCTGTTTGGAGATTTTTAGGGGCTTGGCTGGCCTCATCGCGAGCAGGCTCGCTCCCACAGTTGATCGTGTTGAATGGAGGAACACCTTGCCCTGTGGGAGCGAGCCTGCTCGCGATGAGCGCGAAGCGCTCCAAAATCAGTAGTCTACCTATCGAGAATTAAGTCTCTTTATTGAGACTCTGCAATCCCCAACGCCACCATCTTCTTGTACAACGTCGACCGTCCCAGCCCCAACCGCTCGGCCGCTTCAACCACTTTGCCCCCGCATTGCGCGAGGGTGGTTTCGATCAACTGCCGGTCGAAGCGTGCCCGGGCCTGGCTGAAAGTTTCTTGCGGCAACGGTTCCAGGCTTGGACTTGCCGTGTGGGTTACCGGTATGAACGTGCCGATGGCGGCGCGGATGTCCGCTGCCGTGAGCACCAGGTCGTCGCTGAGCAGCGCGGCCCGTTCCAGCACGTTGCGCAGTTCGCGGATGTTGCCCGGCCAGGCGTGTTGCCGCAGCAGGTCGAGGGCGGCGGGGTTCAGTTCGTGCTGGCTGCGCAGTTCTTCAAGGATCGCTTCGCTCAGGGCCGGCAAATCATCCAGGCGCTCGCGCAACGGCGGAACGTGGATCGGCAGCACGTTGAGGCGGTAATACAGGTCGGCGCGGAACTCTCCGCGCTTGATCGCGGCTTCCAGGTCCATGGAGGTAGCGGCGATTATTCGCACGTCGCTTTGCAGCACCTCGTTGGAGCCCACCGGTTCGTATTCCTTTTCCTGGAGCACACGCAGCAGTTTGCTTTGCAGCGGCAGCGGCATGTCGCCGATCTCGTCGAGGAACAGCGTACCGCCCTGGGCGATCTGCAGTTTGCCGGCGCGGCCCTTGCGGTCGGCCCCGGTAAACGCCCCTGGCGCGGTGCCGAAGAATTCGGCTTCCAGCAGCGACTCGGGAATCGCCGCGCTGTTGATGCTGACGAACGCCTTGTGGGCGCGCGGCGAAGCACTGTGGATGGCCTGGGCCAGCAGTTCCTTGCCGGTGCCGGTTTCGCCGAGCAGCAGCACTGGCGAATCGGCGCTGGCGCTGCGCCGGGCACGGCGCTTGACCTCAAGGCCGGCGTTGCTGGTGCCAATGAAATGGGCAAAGTTGTACTTGGTCTGCCGCGCCCGCAGCAGCGAGCGGGTGGAGGCCAGTTCTTCCTGCATGCTCAGGTAGCGCTTGAGCATCGGAGAGAGGCTGCGCAATTCATCGAACAAGGCAAAGCCGATGGCACCGATCACCGCGCCCGCGCTGTCGTGGATCGGCAGGCGCATCACCACCAAGGGTTCCTTGGGCGTGTCCTGCATGTCCAGCAGGATCGGGCGCCCGGTGCGCACAACTTCACGCAACAGGCTGCCGGGAATCACGCTCTCGCACGCCCGGCCAATCGCCTCCTGCGCCGAGTTCAGGCCGAAGCGGCGAGCGTAGCGTTCGTTCATCCAGACGATGTTCGCGTCACGGTCGACAATCACCGTGCCTTCGCTGGACTGCTCGATGATCTCGAACAACGAACGGATCGCCAGCGTGCGCACGCGCTTGTAATCCTTGAGGCTTTCGGTGGGGTTCATCAATATCGTCCCGAATAGGTGATGTCAGTGCCGCCGTCATCGCGAGCAGGCTCCCACAGTGGGTCTTCAGCACACCGAAGATCACATGTGGGAGCGAGCCTGCTCGCGATGGGCGCGACGCGGAACCAAGTCTTGCGCAGGATTATGCCCACCCCGTATGCGCCGCCGCCAACAACTCCTTGGTATAGGGATGCTGGGGCGAGTCGAACACGTCATGACTGGCGCCTTGCTCGACCACTTTACCGTCCTTGATCACGATCATGTCATGGGCCAGGGCACGGATCACCGCCAGGTCGTGGCTGATGAACAGGTAGGTCAAGTCGTACTTCTCCTGGAGCTGACGGAGCAGGGCGACGACTTGTTTCTGCACGGTGCGGTCCAGTGCCGAGGTGGGTTCGTCCAGCAGAATCAACGCTGGCTTGAGCACCAGGGCCCGGGCAATGGCGATGCGCTGGCGCTGGCCGCCGGAGAACTCATGGGGGTAGCGATGACGGGTCGAAGGGTCGAGGCCGACCTCCTTGAGGGCCTGGATCACTCGGGCTTCACACTGTTCGGGGCTGGAAGGCTGGTGGACCTCCAGGCCTTCGCTGATGATCTGCTGCACCGACATGCGCGGGCTGAGGCTGCCGAACGGGTCCTGGAACACCACCTGCATCTGCTTGCGCCACGGCCGCAATGCTTTTTGCGACAGCTGATCGAGGGCCTGGCCCTGGAAGCGAATGCTGCCTTCGGATTCGATCAACCTCAGGATCGCCTGGCCGAGCGTGGACTTGCCGGAACCGGATTCGCCGACGATGCCCAGGGTCTTGCCCCGTTGGATGGACAGGCTGATGCCGTCCACGGCGCGCAAGTATTCCTTGCGCCGGAACAGGCCGCCGCCCAGGGGGAAACTGACGTGCAGGTCCTGTACCTGCAGCACCTCTTCGCGCTCGTCCCGGGGCAGGGCTTGGCCTTCCGGTTCGGCGTGCAGCAGCTCACAGCTGTAGGGGTGTTTCGGCGCGTTGAAGAGGGTTTCGCAGGGCGCCTGTTCGACGATTTCTCCATCCTTCATCACGCACACCCGTTGGGCGATGCTGCGCACCAGGTTGAGGTCGTGGCTGATCAATAGCATGGACATGCCAAGGCGTTGCTGCAGCGACTTGAGCAGCAGCAGAATCTTGCGCTGCACGGTCACGTCCAATGCAGTGGTCGGTTCGTCGGCAATCAACAGTTCCGGCTCGCAGGCCAGGGCCATGGCGATGATGACCCGCTGCCGCTGGCCGCCGGACAGTTGATGAGGATAGGCCTTGAGTCGCTCGACGGGGTTTTGAATGCCAACCAGGGCCAGCAGCTCCAGAATGCGCTGGCGCGCGGCTTTGCCTCCCAGGCCCTTGTGCAGCATCAGCGTTTCGCCGATCTGCTTTTCGACGCTGTGCAGCGGATTCAGCGAAGTCATCGGCTCCTGGAAGATCATGGCGATCCGGTTGCCGCGCAGCTCCCGCAGGGCCGTGGTGTCGGCGCTCACCAGTTCCTGGCCGCGATAGCGAATGCTGCCGGTGGTGCGGGCTTCTGTCTCGGGCAGCAGTTGCAGGATCGAGTGGGCCGTCACTGACTTGCCGGAGCCGGACTCGCCCACCAGGGCCAGGCATTCGCCGGGGCGGATGTCCAGGCACAGGTTGCGCACCACGGTGTTGTCGTTGAAGGCCACGCTCAGGTCGCGGATTTCGATCAGGTTGTCGCTCATCTCAAGGTTCCGCTTCATGGCCGTTTCATGATCGTGGGTCGAACGCGTCTCGCAACGCTTCGCCGATAAACACCAGTAGAGAAAGAATCAGCGCCAGGGTGAAAAACGCCGTCAGCCCCAGCCATGGCGCTTGCAGGTTCTGCTTGCCCTGGGCGATCAATTCGCCCAGCGAGGCGCTGCCGGCCGGCATGCCGAAACCGAGGAAGTCCAGGGCGGTGAGGGTGGAGATCGCCCCGGTGAGGATGAAGGGCAGGTAGCTCAGGGTGGCGTTCATCGCGTTGGGCAGGATATGTCGCACGATCACCTTGCGGTCCGACAAACCCAGGGCTCGGGCGGCTTTCACGTATTCCAGGTTGCGCCCGCGCAGGAACTCGGCGCGGACCACGTCCACCAGGGCCAGCCAGGAAAACAGCGCCATGATCCCCAGCAGCCACCAGAAGTTCGGCTCCACGAAGCCGGACAGGATGATCAGCAAGTAGAGCACCGGCAACCCGGACCAGACTTCCAGCAAGCGTTGCCCGAGCAAATCCACCCAGCCACCGTAATAGCCCTGCAATGCCCCGGCGGCGATGCCGATCAGCGCGCTGATGGCGGTCAGGGCCAGGGCGAACAGGATCGACACTCGCGCGCCGAAGATCACCCGGGCCAGCACGTCCCGGGACTGGTCATCGGTGCCCAGCCAGTTCACGGTCGAGGGTGGGCTCGGGGCCGGTTGGTTGAGATCATAGTTGGGTGTGTCGTCGCTGAACGGGATCGGTGGAAACCACAGCCAGCCGCCGTCCTTGTGGATCAGATTCTGCACGTAGCTGCTGCGGTAGTCGGCCTGGAACGGCAGTTGGCCGCCGAACTCCTGCTCGGTATGGCGCTTGAACACCGGGAAATACAGCGAGCCCTGGTAACTGACCACCAGCGGCTTGTCATTGGCGATCAACTCGCCGCCCAGGCTCAGGATGAACAGGCCGATGAACAGCCACAGCGACCACCAGCCGCGACGGTTTTTCTTGAAGCGTTCGAAGCGCCGGCGGCCCAAGGGGGAAAACTTGAACATCAGGCGTTCCTCGCGGCGAAGTCGATGCGCGGGTCCACCAGGGTGTAGCAGAGGTCGCCGATGAGTTTGATCAGCAGACCGAACAACGTGAAGATGAACAGCGAGCCGAACACCACCGGATAATCCCGGGACACCGCGGCCTCGTAGCTCATGCGTCCCAGGCCGTCGAGGGAAAAAATCACCTCGATCAGCAAGGAGCCGGCGAAGAACACGCTGATGAACGCCTGGGGAATACCCGATACCACCAGCAGCATCGCGTTGCGGAACACGTGGCCGTACAGCACCCGGCGTTCGCTCATGCCCTTGGCCCGCGCGGTGACCACGTACTGGCGGGTGATTTCATTGAGGAACGAGTTCTTGGTCAGGATCGTCAGGGTGGCGAAGCCGCCGATCACCAGTGACGTGACCGGCAGCACCAGGTGCCAGAAGTAATCGGCGATCTTGCCCAGCGTCGACAGTGACTCGAAGTTGTCCGATACCAGCCCGCGCACCGGAAACCAGTTCAGCGAGGTGCCGCCGGCGAACACCACGATCAGGAACATCGCGAAGAGGAACGCCGGCATCGCATAGCCAATGATGATCGCCGTGCTGCTCCACACATCGAACGCGGAACCGTGACGCACGGCCTTGCGAATGCCCAGGGGAATCGACACCAGGTAGGTGAGCAGCGTGGCCCAGAGCCCGAGGGAAATGGTCACCGGCATCTTTTCCAGGATCAGGTCGGTGACCGTCGCGCCGCGGAAGAAACTCTTGCCGAAGTCCAGGCGAGCGTAGCTGCTGAGCATCAGCCACAGGCGTTCGTGGGCCGGTTTATCGAAGCCGTATTGTTTCTCGATGTCCTTGATCAGTTGCGGATCCAGGCCGCGACTGGCGCGGGAGCTGCCGGTCATGGCATTGCCCGAACCGCCGACACTGGTGCCGCCAATGCCTTGCAGGTGGGCGATGGCCTGTTCCACCGGCCCGCCGGGCGCGGCCTGCACGATGACGAAGTTCACCAGCAGGATGATCACCAGGGTCGGAATGATCAGCAGCAGGCGCCGCGCAATATAAGCCCACATCAATGCCGCCCTCCGGGTGTGCCACGCCTGATGAGTTCGGCGCGCATCTGCTCGTTGGTCAACGGTGTGCTGCTCACTTCCCACCAGCTTTCGATGGCTTCGTCATTGCTGGCCTGTACTTTCGGGATACCGAAGCGGTTCCACCACACGGTCGAGCTGCCCGGCGGGTAATAGTTGGGAATCCAGTAGTAATTCCATTGCAGCACCCGGTCCAGGGCGTGGGCATGGCGCAGCATGTCGGCTTGGGTGGTGGCCTTGACCAGCCCGTCGATCAGCGTGTCCACCGCCGGGTTCTTCAAGGCCATGTAGTTGTTGGCCCCCGGATCGTTGGCGGCCGCCGAGCCGAAGTAATTGTAGAGTTCCATGCCCGGCGATGTGCTGACGGGGTAGCCGGTGATGATCATGTCGTAGTCGCGGCTCATCAGGCGATTGACGTACTGGGACGCGTCGATGCGGCGGATGCTCATGTCGATGCCGATTTGCGCCAAGGTTCGTTTATAGGGCAGCAGCAGGCGGTCGATACCGTTCTGGCTGTTCAGGAACGTGAAGCTCAGCGGCTCGCCCTCGGCATTCACCAGGCGGTCGCCGTCGGGTTTCCAGCCGGCCTGTTCCAGCAGCGCCAGGGCTTGCAGTTGTTTGTCGCGGATCACGCCGCTGCCGTCGGTTTTCGGGGCCTGGAAGACTTGGGTGAAGACTTCGTCGGGAATCTGCCCGCGCAAAGGCTCGAGGATCGCCCGTTCGCCGGCATCGGGCAGTTCCCGGGCGGCAAGGTCGGTGTTGGAAAAGTAACTCTGCTGACGCACATAGACGTTGCGCATCATCTGGCGATTGCTCCATTCGAAGTCCCAGAGCATGGCCAGGGCCTGGCGCACGCGGCGGTCCTGGAACTGCGGTTTTTGCAGGTTGAAGACAAAACCCTGGGCGGACTGGGGGGCCTCGGTGGCCAGGTGGGCCTTTTGCAGGCGACCGTCGTGCAGGGCCGGGCTGTCATAGCCGATGGCATAGCCGGTGGCGGAGAATTCGCGGTTGTAGTCATAGGCACCGCCGCGCAGCACCTGGCGGGCGACGTCGGTGTCGCCAAAATACTCGATGCTGAAATGGTCGAAATTGTAGAGCCCACGACTGACCGGCAGGTCCTTGCCCCACCAATCGGCATTGCGCTTGAAGGTAATGCTGCGCCCCGAATCGACCTTGCTCACCCGGTAGGGGCCACTGCCCAGTGGCGCCTCGTAGCCGCCGCCGTTGGCGAAATCGCGGGTCTTCCACCAATGTTCGGGGAAGACCGGCAAGGTGGCGATGTCCAGGGGCAGGGTGCGGCTTTCGTTGTTCTTGAAGTTGAAGCGCACGGTACGCTTGTCCTCGACCACGACGTCCTTGACCGCCGCGAACTGGGTGCGATAGCGCAGGCTGCCTTGGGTCATCAATAGCTCGAAGCTGTAGCGCACGTCCTCGGCGGTAATGGGCTTGCCATCGGCGAAGCGTGCCTTGGGGTTCAAGTAGAAGCGCAGCGACAGGCCATCCTCGGCGCGTTCCATCTTCTGCGCCACCAGGCCGTAGACGGTATAGGGCTCATCCAGCGAGCGCTGGGCCAGTGGCGAATACAGCAGGCCATCGATCTGGCTGACGCCGATGCCTTTGTCGATATACGGCAGCACATGGTCGAAATGGCCGATCTCGATGGCCGAGCGGCGCATGGTCCCGCCTTTGGGGGCCTGGGGATTGGTGTAGGCGAAGTGGCCGAAGCCTTCGGCATATTTGGCCGGTTCGCCATAGACGGTCAGGGCATGTTGCGGTGCTGCATCGACGCCGACGGCGCCTGTCAGCAGGACCACGGCAGTCAATAGCAGGGAAGGGAACGCCAGTCGCATTGTCAGCCTTAAAGCCGGGTGATCGATGACACGATTTGTACGCGAGCGGCGCGTGGATCGCCAGTCCTTATGGCGAAGGGATTTATCTGTGGGAGCAAGGCCTGTGGGAGCAAGGCTTGCCCGCGATGGCCGCGCCGCGGTTCAACAGCTAAACCGCGTTATCGTTCATCGCGGGCAAGCCTTGCTCCCACAAGGAGCCATCAGTCCTGACGGCTGGTCACTTCCAGCAGGTGGTAACCGAACTGAGTCTTGACCGGACCCTGGACCACATTGATTGGTGCGCTGAACACCACGGTGTCGAATTCCTTGACCATCTGGCCCGGGCCGAACGAACCCAGGTCGCCACCCTGACGGCTGGATGGGCAGGAGGAGTTGGCCTTGGCAACTTCGGCAAAATCGGCGCCGGCTTCGATCTGGGCCTTGAGTTCGTTGCACTTGTCTTCGGTGGAAACCAGGATGTGGCGGGCAGTGGCTTTGGCCATGGGGGAAATTCCTTTCGCTGTATTTAAAGGTGTTGAGCCTACCGGATTCATTGACGGGTTGTTGTCAAAATTGCGTCAAAACCTTGGGGCCGGCGATCAAAGGCCGGCTTTGCGCAGGCGCTCGGCGTGGCGCAGGTAAAGTTCTGTGGGGTCTGTACCCTTGCGTAATGTGCCGACTCCTGGATTGATGGCCTCCATGTGGTCCATTGGATAGTCGGAGCGAATGACCTTGCCCAGGTGCGAACTGAAGCGCCCG
The DNA here is from genome assembly GCF_001425105.1 of Pseudomonas sp. Root401. Classification (NCBI taxonomy): domain Bacteria; kingdom Pseudomonadati; phylum Pseudomonadota; class Gammaproteobacteria; order Pseudomonadales; family Pseudomonadaceae; genus Pseudomonas; species Pseudomonas sp. Root401. The sequence goes on from NZ_LMDO01000001.1 coordinate 184,806, forward strand.
ACCAGGCCGTCGTTCTGCTCGGCTTCGGTGATGAAGTAGTCGGAAAAGGCGCGGCAGAAACCTTGCAAAGGCTCCGATGCTTCCCCCGTAGCCTCGGGCAACGTACCGCTCCATGAGTAGTAGCGCACGCCATTGACCCGGTCCGGGCCGTTCCCACCCCAGTGCTTCGGCAGGCCCTGGGGGTATTTGTCGTTGAAGGCGCCCACGCCTTCAGTGGTCAACGTCGCCAGCGCGGCGACGGCGGTGGGCGATAGCTGCGCCTGTCCGTCAAGCAGCGAGATGAAATCGGCGAACAGTGTGGCGACGTCTCTTGCCACATGCCCTGGCAACCGTCCGGGGGTAAGGGCCTTGCGCAGGAAGTCGGCCAGTTCGGAACCATGGTTGGGGCCGCTGACCGACGTGACCGAGGCAACTTTGTCGGGTGCCAGCGCGGCAGCATATCGGGCGGCCAGTGCACCCTGGCTGTGGCCGATCAGGTTGACCCGCGCCGCACCGGTGCCGGCCAGGACCCGATCGATTTGCGCCAGTAGTTGTTCGCCTCTGGCCTCGTTGCAATGGGTGGCCGACAGGTACGGGATGAACACCCGGGCACCGCCTGCGCGCAGGGCTTGTTTGATGCCATGGAAAAGTTCGAAACCGCCGATCCTGTCGAACCCGAACAACCCATGGACCAACAGGATGGGAAATTGAGTGGTTGCATTCCGTTGCATGTTCGTACCTTTTTCGAAGAGGTTCACGGTGAATTTGCGACCTCACTCTAATCCAGACCCGTAATGGACGGTGTAGGAAAAAACCGCGCTGAACCGGGGAAACCGGAATAGAAAAAGTGGGAAGAATGGGTAATCACCCGGCGATGGCTAAATGTGTAGGAGGTCTCCTATAACCCGAGTCGTTTGCAGCTACAGCTTTGAACGCCAGGGACCACCGGCGTTGTCGTCTTGTCTGGCTGTGGGTTTGGCGCGAGCGGGTTTTAATGCCCCATCGAGCGCCGTTATGCAAACGGTGCCTTCATCCAAGGACTGGAACCTGCACATGATCACTTACCCCTCTCTTCAACGATCCCGTTCAACCTCAGGAACAAGGCTGCCGCCACCGGTCCTGGCAGCGGCCCGGGACGGGGTGATCGACCCCGCTTGGCGCAAGGCCGTCGTTACCGTCAAGCCTTATCCGATGATGGCGTGCGGGGATGAGGTGCTGTTGCGTTGGCATGGGCTCAACAACGAGGGTGAGCCTTACCGACATGAAGTGGCCGGGTTCGTCACGGAGCGGCAAGTAGGACGAGACGTCGTGTTCGTCGTGCGCGAACCGCATATTGCCGAGTTGGACGGTGGCTCGCTGGAGCTCTCCTACCAGGTGACGGGCAAACAGTTGCCGGCCACCCTGGTTTCGCAACACCTGCAACTGGATATCGGCGATGTATCACCGCAACTGCTGCCTGCCATTGCCAACGATGCGGTCGGCGGCAGCCTTGATCCGAGTCGGGTGCCTGACGGAACGTGGGTGACCGTTCGGCCCTACGCCAGGATGGCGGTTGGCGATCGGTTGATCCTGACGGCCAGCAAGGATTCCAACGCGCTTTGGCGCGATGTGCTGGAGATAGAAGCCCATGCGGTTGGTCGTGAGGTGTCGCTCTGGATCGATCATTCGCTGATCGCTCCCCATGTAGGACACAACCTGGCCTTGGCCTATGTCGTCAGGCGTGGACATTCGGTGCGCCGCGCCGAGCCCTTGTCGTTGCGCATCGGTCCGCTGCAGCGTCCTGCGTTGAAGGCGCCCAGGATTCGGGAGATGAACGACGGGTGGCTGAATGTCGACGATTTGCAAGAGGGGGTGACGATTGTCATCGATGATCCCGGGCTTGAGGCGGGCGAACTGGTCTGGTTGCAGTGCAACGGGAACTCGTCTTATGTCCGTGAACGCGAAATCACCGAGGCCACGGCAGGCCAACCGCTCGCTTTTGTGATTCCTGCGGCGTATTGGCAGGATCAAGGCGACAGGTCGGTGGGCGTGTTCTATCAGGTCGAGCGCCTGGATGACGTCAGCCAGCGTTCCGAGTGGGTGACGGTCCAGGTTCGTTCCAGTACGCCTGGCTGAGCGAGGCGCTCCCAGAGGACGTAATGCTGTTCACTTGGGAGGGGCGATAGATCTGTGGCGAGGGAGCTTGCTCCCGCTGGGCTGTGTAGGAGCTGTCGAGCGAAGCGAGGCTGCGATCTTTTGATCTTTCGCTCCAGACTCAATTGGCAATGGAAAGATCGCAGCCTCGTTTCACTCGACAGCTCCTACAGCGCAGTCCAACGGGAGCAAGTGCTCACCACAATGATCCTGACAAGCCACAGTATTTACCCCAGAAGAGGGCGCGCTCGGAGCTCAGGTTGGCAATTGCAGCTTGCGATGGGCTTCGCGCAACAACTGTTCGGTGGACTCCCAGCCCAGGCAGCCGTCGGTGACCGATACGCCGTAGCGCATCGATGGCCCCAACGGCTGGCAGCCTTCGAACAGATGGCTTTCGAGCATCATGCCGATCAGGGAACGATTTCCTTGCAGCCGTTGTTCCAGCACGTCATTGAACACCTGCGGTTGGCGCAGCGGGTCTTTGCCGCTGTTCGCGTGGCTGCAGTCCACCATGATCCGGGCCGGTATCTTGAGGCGGGTCAGGTCGTGGTGTATCTGCGTGACGCTCTGCTGGTCGTAGTTCGGCCCGCGATGACCGCCGCGCAGCACCAGGTGGGTGTCGGGGTTGCCTGGCGTCTGGATGATCGCCGGATGCCCCTGGCTGTCCACGCCGAAATGCCGATGGGGATGGGCGGCAGAGCGCATGGCGTCGCAGGCAATGCCGACCCCGCCGTCGGTGCCGTTCTTGAACCCCACGGGCATGCCCAGGCCGCTGGCCATTTCCCGATGGATCTGCGATTCGGTGGTGCGTGCACCGATGGCCACCCAACTGAGCAGGTCATCGAAGTAGCTGGCGGCCATGGGTTGCAACAGTTCGGTGGCGACGGGCAAGCCCAGTTGCAATATTTCGCGCATCAGTTCCCGGGACAAGGTCAGGCCGGCGGCCATGTCGTCGCTGCCATCCAGGCCAGGATCGTAGGCCAGGCCTTTCCAGCCTACGGTCGTGCGGGGCTTTTCCACGTAGGCGCGCATGACCAGCAGCATGCTGTCGCGCACTTCATGGGCCACGCGAGCCAGGTTGGCGGCGTATTCGAGGGCGGATTTCGGGTCGTGGATCGAGCAGGGACCGACGATGACCAACAGGCGGGAGTCCTCACCGTCGAGGATCGCGCGGATGGCCTGGCGATGGGCGCTCACTTGGTGGCTCAACGCGGTGCTGAGCGGCAATTGGTGCTTGAGTTGCAACGAGCTCGGCAGACGCAGGGTCAGGGCTTCGTTGGCAGGGTTGAGCGTGGACAGCGGCAAAGCGGAGACGGACGAATTCATGATCTGGCTTCCTGGACGGGCAGCGGGTTCATTCCCGCGCGCCGGTCCTAGTGGGGTGTTCGACAATTGGCCGGATTGGCCCGCAATTGAGGCTTGCCACCGGTTGGTGACCGATCGGAGGCGGCAGGCTGTCCCGAGCGGTGGCTGGTAAATCGCCAGGCGGAAAAACTGTCGTGACGGTAATAAGTGGCGTAGTTCATGGCTCAATCCTCAAGTTGTCTGGTGCTGCAAATGTGTGGGGCCTGAAAAAACAAAACCCCCGGTCGGGAGGCCGACCGGGGGTTTGGAAAACTCTGGAAGGCGACCCGTTTAAAGTGGGCGCCGGTTGGGTATCAGGCGCGCCAGTGGCTAAACCAATACCCAAAATAAAAGCTGACCGGAGTTTGAACACTGTTCACCCAGGCAGCCGCAACCGAGCGCGGGGCGCTGGCGGTTTGAAGCGGTGAGAGGGCGTTGAACATGGTCTGTCTCCGATGGATGGCCCTGAGCTTACTTGAGGACGGTGCGCCGGTTCAATCAGAAAATTCTATCGAGGGCATGCAATTGTTCGCCCTGGCTTGAGTCCGCTGGGCTTTGTGACAAACTTCAGGTTTGCAGCGCCTCCCAGGATGACCCATGACCGCTCCAGCCTTCGCCGCCGCCCAGTCGATCTCCATCGCGGGGGACGTTCGTGCCAACCTCGTGCGTCATCAGCTTTTCATGCAGGCGGCCGCTGAACAGGGCGTGCAGTTGCTAGTGTTTCCTGAGCTGTCGCTCACCGGCTACGAACGTGGCTTGGCGGCGGACCTGGCCATCCTGCTGGAGGATGGCGTATTGCAACCGCTGCGCGACTTGGCCCGCGAGCTCGGCCTGACAGCGGTGGTGGGCATGCCGATTCGCCTGTCGGCGGACGCCCCGGTGTTGATCGGTGCGTTGGTCCTCGGCGCTGACGGTTCCCTCGGGGTGTACAGCAAGCAGCATCTGCACCCTGGGGAAGAAGTCGCCTTCGCCCCGGGGCATGGCGGCTCGATACTGGCGATGGGGCAGGATTGCATCGCCCTGGCGGTATGCGCCGATTTTTCCCACGCCAGCCATGCTGCCGCGGCAGCCGGGCAGGGCGCTACGCTATATGCGGCGGGGGTGTTGATCACCGAGGGTGGCTACGTGCCCGATACGACATTGCTGCAAGGATATGCCCGGCAGCATGCCATGACCGTGCTGATGGCCAATCATGGCGGCGCCACCGGAGGCTGGGAATCGGCCGGCCGCAGTGCTATCTGGGGCCCGGACGGTTCGCTGCTTGCGGCAGCGCCGGGCACGGGCGAGCTGTTGGTGATTGCCCGCCGCGATGCCAACGGCTGGGCCGGGCAAGTCGTGCCGGTGGAAGTGCTTGGATGAGGTGTTCATGAGCTTCGAGTGGCGTGCCGCAACGGCCGGGGACATCGACTTCGCCCGACAGCTGACCTGCGACAACATGCTTGCCTATTACCTCAAGCATGATTTGCTCTGGCAGGACGAAGCGTTCGACTTGGCCTGGATCATTCGCCAGAACTGGATAATCAGTCGTGAAGGCCTGGTGTTGGGTTTTGTCAGCCTCAGCCGCGACGCCCGGGCGTTGTACATCCGGGAACTGCAGGTAGATAAAGCGTTTCGTGGGCAGGGCGCCGGTACCTGGGCGATCGGACAGGTTTGGGACCTGGTGGGGCTGGAGCGCCGACCGGCGCTGCGCCTGACGGTGTTCAAGGATAATCCTGCCAGGGCGTTGTACGAACGCATGGGCCTGTGCGTTGTGGGCGAGGACGAGTGTTTCCTGAGGATGCAGCGAAACGCCGGTGCTTGAAGCCTCGGACGTTGTGCCAATAAAGATGTGTTGTAACTTTTATCTGTCCCTTTGCGCTAGGTCTGCCGGATGCTTTTTGCTAAGGTGTTGTGCAACCCAAATAAGACCAAATCGTGAGGTGTCTGCTTGATTAGGGTGTTAGTGGTCGATGACCATGATCTCGTCCGTACGGGCATTACACGAATGCTGGCTGACATCGATGGCCTGCAGGTAGTTGGCCAGGCTGAATCCGGGGAAGAATCCCTGATCAAGGCGCGTGAATTGAAACCTGACGTGGTGTTGATGGACGTCAAGATGCCTGGCATCGGCGGCCTTGAGGCCACGCGCAAACTGCTGCGCAGTCACCCGGACATCAAGGTGGTCGCGGTGACCGTGTGCGAAGAGGATCCGTTTCCCACCCGGCTGTTGCAGGCGGGCGCGGCGGGCTACCTCACCAAGGGTGCTGGCTTGAACGAGATGGTCCAAGCCATTCGTCTGGTTTTTGCCGGGCAACGCTACATCAGCCCGCAGATCGCCCAGCAATTGGCGATCAAGTCGTTCCAGCCAACCAACGATTCTCCCTTCGATGCGCTGTCGGAGCGGGAAATCCAGATTGCCCTGATGATTGTCGGTTGCCAGAAGGTGCAGATCATCTCCGACAAGCTGTGCCTGTCGCCAAAGACCGTCAACACCTACCGCTACCGTATCTTCGAGAAGCTTTCGATCAGCAGTGACGTCGAATTGACACTGTTGGCGGTGCGCCACGGCATGGTCGATGCCAGCGCCTGAAAATGACTGATTTGTTTGATCCAAGCGCGTTCCTGTCCACTTGCAGCGGTCGCCCCGGCGTGTACCGCATGTTCGACGGCGACGCACGCCTGCTTTATGTCGGCAAGGCCAAGAACCTCAAGAAACGCCTGGCCAGTTACTTTCGCAAGACCGGCCTCGCCCCGAAGACTGCCGCCCTGGTGGGGCGCATCGCGCAAATCGAAACGACGATCACCGCCAATGAAACCGAGGCGCTGCTGCTTGAGCAGACGCTGATCAAGGAATGGCGCCCGCCGTACAACATCCTGCTGCGCGACGACAAATCCTACCCCTACGTGTTTCTGTCCGACGGGGCCTTTCCGCGCCTGAGCATTCATCGGGGCGCCAAAAAGGCCAAGGGTCGGTATTTCGGTCCTTATCCCAGCGCCGGGGCGATTCGTGAGAGCCTCAGCCTGCTGCAGAAGACCTTTTTCGTTCGCCAGTGTGAAGATAGCTACTACAAGAACCGTACCCGGCCCTGCCTGCAATACCAGATCAAGCGCTGCAAGGCGCCTTGCGTGGGGTTTGTCGAGCCGCAGGTCTACGCAGAGGACGTGCGTCACTCGGTGATGTTCCTGGAGGGCCGCAGCAATGCGCTGACCGATGAACTGTCGGCAGCCATGGAAGACGCGGCGGTCAACCTTGAGTTCGAACGGGCCGCCGAGCTGCGTGACCAGATTGGCCTGCTGCGCCGCGTTCAGGACCAGCAGAGCATGGAAGGTGGCAGCGGTGACGTCGATGTGATCGCCGCGTTCATCAACCCGGGCGGCGCTTGCGTGCATTTGATCAGCGTACGTGGCGGTCGCGTGCTGGGCAGCAAGAACTTCTTTCCCCAAGTGGGTATCGAGGAGGACGTGGCCGAGGTCATGGCGGCGTTTCTGGGCCAGTACTACATCAGCAGCCCGGAACGCGACTTGCCTGCCGAGTTGATCGTCAACGTGGTCCACGAGGATTTCCCGGCCCTGATCGAAGCCATCGACAAGCTTCGCGGTCGTGAACTGACCATCAGCCACCGCGTTCGCGGCACCCGTGCCCGTTGGCAGCAACTGGCCGTGACCAACGCCGAACAGGCCCTGGGCGCGCGCCTGGCCAACCGTCAGCACGTGGCGGCGCGATTCGATGCCCTGGCCGATGTCCTCAACCTGGATGAGCCGCCGCAGCGTCTGGAATGCTACGACATCAGCCATTCCAGTGGCGAGGCAACCGTGGCGTCCTGCGTGGTGTTCGGTCCGGAAGGCCCGATCAAGTCCGATTATCGCCGGTACAACATAGAAGGCGTCACCCCCGGCGATGACTATGCTGCCATGCATCAGGCATTGATGCGCCGGTTCGGCAAGCTCAAGGACGGGGAGGGCAAGTTGCCGGACATCCTCCTGGTGGACGGTGGCAAGGGCCAGTTGTCCATGGCCCGCGATGTGCTCAATGAACTGATGGTGCCCGACCTGATCCTGCTGGGCGTGGCCAAGGGCGCGACGCGCAAGGCCGGTTTCGAGACCTTGTACCTGAACGACGCCGCCCATGAGTTCACCCTCAAGGGCGATTCGCCGGCGCTGCACCTGATCCAGCAGATCCGCGACGAAGCCCACCGTTTCGCCATCACCGGACACCGTGCCCGCCGTGGCAAGACGCGCCGGACGTCTACACTGGAAGGTGTGGCAGGCGTCGGTCCGACGCGCCGCCGCGACTTGTTGAAACATTTTGGTGGATTGCAGGAACTGTCTCGTGCCAGCATCGAGGAGATAGCCAAAGCACCCGGTATCAGTAAAAAGCTCGCTGAGTCGATTTATGCAAACCTGCACAGCGAGTAGAATGCCCGTCAACCTCGCAGCCAGTTGTGCCGATGAATATCCCAAATCTGATTACCGTCCTACGCGTTCTGCTCATTCCGATCTTCATTTTGCTGTTCTATTTGCCGTACCACTGGAGCTACGTGGCCTCCGCCTCGGTCTTCGCCTTCGCCGCCGCGACGGACTGGCTGGATGGTTACCTGGCCAGACGCTTGGAGCAGAGCACGCCGTTCGGCGCCTTTCTCGACCCGGTGGCCGACAAGCTGATGGTCGCAGTGGCCTTGGTGCTGCTGGTACAGGAACACGGCAACCTCTGGCTGACCTTGCCGGCGGCGGTGATTATCGGCCGCGAAATCGTCGTCTCGGCGCTGCGTGAGTGGATGGCCGAGCTGGGCGCCCGCGCCCAGGTCGCCGTGTCGAACCTGGGCAAATGGAAAACCGCCGCGCAGATGCTCGCCCTGGTGATCCTGCTGGCCAACCCTTCGGACTTCAGCTTCTGGGTGCTGTTGGGCTATGCGCTGTTGCTGGTTTCCGCTGGGCTGACGCTGTGGTCGATGGTCCAATACTTGCGCGCCGCCTGGCCGCATCTGCGGACGGATGTAGAGCCGAAATAAAACTTTTTTGAATCAAGGGGTTGACGGCGTAATCTGAATCTATAGAATGCGCCACACCAAGACGCGGGAATAGCTCAGTTGGTAGAGCACGACCTTGCCAAGGTCGGGGTCGCGAGTTCGAGTCTCGTTTCCCGCTCCAATTATTTTGCTATAGACTTCCACCGAAGTATGTAGAGATCAAAAAGAAGAGGCTTAGGTCTCTTTTTTGGTTCCAGTAAAGTCTATTTTGTTACATTGGCATCCGCGATTTTTTAGTACATTTTTTAGTACATCAATTCGACGCTTGGTAAATCAGTTTTTAGAGCTGCTTGGCACTCTGAAAGCGGTACAACACTCCTTCATTCATATGAGTGGAGTTAGTACAATGGTCCTTACCGATACGGCGGTCCGGCACGCCAAACCTAGCGCAAAAAACTACACCCTTTCTGACTTTGACGGCCTTGCGCTTTTCGTGAATACGAAGGGCACCAAGAGCTGGCACTTCCGTTTTTCTTGGGCGGGCAAACAGCCTCGTATTTCGCTCGGTACTTATCCTGAAATAGGTCTACGCGATGCTCGCGTTCTGCGTGATATCGCCAGGGCGCTGATCGCGAAGGGTATCGATCCCCGCGATCAGCGACGCCTTGAGCGCAATGCCAAGCTGTTGACCTGCAAAGCGCCTCCTGAGCATCGTTTTAGCGTTGATGTGCTGCAAATCCTCGGTCCTTGAGAGAGGGGCGCGGCATCATTCGAAGGCGTGCCTCTTAACCCTATTTATGCCTCGGGATGAGTGAAGGGTCGGACAGGTGCATTCTGCCGTCCAGGTTAGCCAGCCACTACACCTGGTTGATTTGTCCAGCGTGCCCCTGCGTAGGTTGGGCGTCACCAGCAAGCAATTGATCAACACTGAGAAAGATCAATGCCCCGCGTCGCGCAAATGGGCAGAGGCGACCCTCCGTCACTACCCTGATGTGCAATGGCTGTCGTGGGTGTCGGGACAAGATGACCCGGCATGTGCGGTGGTGTTTTTCGGTGACCGGATTTCTGAGGGTGCGTTCCATCCGCAGGGGGCGTCACGCAGCTTGACTGAGGATTCGACTGTGTTCGACACGGTGCTAGATTTGGCGGACCTGATCGGTCGTCATCATCGCGGGAAAAACTGAGCCAAAATGACCGAGCAGCGCCCCTTGAATTCGCTCTCTAAAGCCGAACTTGGCGCCAATCGCAGCATCGCGCAGCCGATTTTTATCGGGCGTAAGAATTTCTCGCCCGCGGTCCACCGGCAGGCAGGTAAGAAGAGGTACGGGCGCGCGAGTACCGTGCAGTGCGATTATAGTTCAATAAAAAGTTCGATTTCCTTACTTTCCAAATAAAATAAGGAGTAAAAGATACAAATAATCCCCAAGGCCACGACAGATGTATTTAAAACAACGAAGGCGAGTGTTTTGGGAGTGGTCCGATAGCGAGCTTCACAATCGTTGTCATGATGGCTTGCTCTCAGACGGTGGGCAGATTGATGTGCAGGTGCGGACTTCCCGCACCGGGGCGGTTCAATTGTTTGTTGGTGCCTACGACGGAGAAGGTTCGATGCTTTTTGAGGAGTACTACAAGGAGCGGCCGGGGGAGTCTATGAGTACAGCGCTAGCGTTCGGTGTAGGGAGGGCAATGAATCTCACGTCGACGAAGCTGTTACCCCTTCCATCTACGGCTCGACTGGGTATTTATCGCAAGGCTTGATGCCTACAATTCCTCAATGTAGCCCTGTAGATTACTTAGGCCATGTGGAGCGGCGGGTCCTGAGCTGGAAGGCGCCTGGAGCTGGAGCAGCGTCTGTCGGCCAACGAACAGACCCATTAAGGAACTGAGCGATGCACAACGAATCAGGCTCGTCTACGTGACCGCCTTGCCACTTCTGACCGGCAGCTGTCAGTCCTCCTCGAGAATTCAGTCGATGGCTGCTCAGTGCTTACCGCCACCGACGCCGTGATTCATGGAGGAGCAGAGCCCAACTCGCCCCGGCGCATGCTCAACGAATCGATATCACCGACGACGGTGACCGGACTGTAATTAAATCGAGATCGTGGTCTGCTGACAGCGCCACTGTGCTACGCGACTTCTTGCGGTTTTCAACGCATGTCTTGAACAAGTCCGCTCGCAGCACCTGAATGCCAAGATCGTGTCCTTAGGCTTCTCACCCCAACGCCATGCGCTGAGCGACGGCACGGCGCGCTCCCTCAAACCTATCTATGCATCCAGATGAATGGAGGCTAGGCTAGGGCTGGGGTTATCAAAGATATGCTAGGATTGGATAGCGCAGATAACTGATGAGGAGATTTCCATGAGCGTTACAGAGCAGTCGGGCGTCTCCACCTTGGTCGGTACGCCTAAGGAGATTCGGGCTAGCTTAAGCCGCTCGCATGCGGACCGAGTGCTGGTCGTGTCTTTCGATCAGGTTAACCTCAGCGTATTTGAGGCGTTGGCGGAAAACTTCGCCAATGTGGCTTCTTCGATGTACGAGGTGCTGCAGGAGCGTCAGGACCCGAAGTCGCTGGAGCGACTGGCCGAGGTGTTTGTGACGCGTAAGCCGCCTTCGCCTCGCTTGCTCAAGGAAGCGGCAATGCTGGTACAGGCTCGCAAAGCGGTGTTGGAAAGCGGTGACTGGCTGACCGCCGCAGACATCGCCCAGGTGGCCCAGTTGAGTACTAGAAACCCGAGTGCCCAGCCCAACAAATGGAAAAAGCAGGGGCAGATCTTTGCCATCAGCCACGGTGGGGTCGACTATTTCCCTGGCTACGGCTTGGACCCGGACGCGGGCTATCGGCCGTTCAAGGCACTGGCCAAAATCATTGAGGCTTTCGCTGGCCACAAGGACGGCTGGGGGATGGCTTACTGGTTTCGCTCCGATAATAGTTTTCTGGGCGGCAAAAGACCTCAGGACCTGTTGGCATCGGCGCCTGATCGGGTGATTGCTGCTGCACTGGATGAAATCCAGGGCATTGTCCATGGCTAAGCAGCGTACCGAGTCCAGTGAGGGTAGGGCGACGCCTTCCACGGATTTGGCGGCGTCCGTTACCCCAGTGCCTGCGGCTACGTTGCACGTCACTTTCACCGTGATCGCCAAAGGCGATGTGCTTCACCGTGTGCATCAGGATAAGTATCAGCCTGATCAATTCAATCCTGGTGTGCACGGCAACGCACGCTTCAGCCCGATCCAGGATGATCAGGGGCGGGCGATTCCCACCTTGTATGGAGGCACGACAGTCGATTGCGCCTTGATGGAGACCGTCTTCCACGACGTTCCCCATACGGCTGGGTTTAAAAGCTTCGACAAAGGCAAGCTGACTGGACAGGTGCATTCTGCCGTCCAGGTTAGCCAACCGCTGCACCTGGTTGATCTATCCAGCGTGCCACTGCGGAAACTGGGCATCACGCGCAAACAATTGATCGACACTGAGAAAGATCAATATCCTGCGACGCGCAAATGGGCCGAGGCTATCCACCGTCAGTGTCCAGATGCCCAAGGGCTGTCTTGGGTGTCGCGACAAGATGATTCGGCACGTGCGGTGGTGCTCTTTGGTGACCGGATTCCTGACGGCGCACTCCATCCGCAGGGGGCGTCATGCAGCTTGACCGGCGACTCGACTGTGTTCGACACGGTGCTCAATCTGGCAGAGCGGATTGGGGTCGTTATCATTGCGGGAAAAAGCTGAGTCAAAATGACCGAACAGTGGCCTCTGGAATCCGCTCTCTGAGGCTGAAATCGCCATTCAATAGTCATAAGATCTTGCTAAAGACGGGGGCTTTAATAGGGGCATTAATGGTAATTTCCGTACAAATTTTACGTGGTGTCGACGGCCAGACACGTTTCGCGTACATCCCAAGGAAGGGGCGGCGCCTGCCACAGAGCGCAGCAACAACGATGGCTGGTTCCGTGCTGGCCTAGAAATGCGGAGCTCGTTATGGACGTCAACCAGATGTTAAGTGATGAACTGGTGAGCCGGCTGGAAGAGAAAATTCCAGCCATGGCGAAAGGCGCGATTAAGGCGGCCTATATCAATACGCTGGCGGCCGGACTCAGTGTGATGGAAATCAGGGATGGCGTGCTCGTTGAGACAGTAGGCGATGGTCAGCACAAGGTTATTCGAGTGGCCAAGCCCAAGCATAAGGTAGCTTCGGGCAAGATTTTCAAGGTGCGCCGCTTCTTATAACGAAAGGTTGAGAGCCCCCGTATCTTAACGATGTCGCCGCGCAACGCGCGGGAAGTCTGAGACTTCGGCGAGTCCAGCCTTTATGCTGTGCAGGATAACCGCCAAGCTCGCCGGCGCGTTGGGTCCGCTGATCAGTGACCCTGGGCTCTCAGCTTAGCCAAGCCCTGTTTGATATGTCCGGCGTTCTCGCCGATCGTGTGAAGTGCCCCTCGGACGTTGGCGCCAATATCTGTTGCACTTTGGTTTTCTACCTTCAAGGTCAGTTCCATCACCGCAGCCTCCAAGGCGAGCTGATTTTGATATAGCCGCTCAAGAACATCAGAAAGTGAATATTCGCTGGGCATCGTTTTGGCTCCAATCAAGGACTCAAGAGCGTAGCAGCGGAAGGGGTGGAAACAAAGGGCGGTTGAATAAGCGAGCGCTACGCGATGCTCGCGCTCTGCGTGATATCGCCAGGGCGCTAGTCGCGAAGGGTATCGATCCCCGCGATCAGCGGCGCCTGGAGCGCAATGCCAAGCTGTTGAACCTGCAAAACACCTCCTGAGCGTCGTTTTAGCGTTGATGTGCTGCAAATCCTCGGCTTTTGGGAGAGGGGCGCGGCACCACCCGAAGATGTTGCCGTCGTGCGCTGGGGTTCAAGCAATGCTGAATCGGGTTATGCCAACACCGTCGGTCTACCGTTGCCGGGCTTGAGAGCGATCGCGCTCAATACATCTGAATGCTAACTTTGTGCCCATAGACTCACGCCTCTACGCCATTGCACTGACCGACGGCACGGCGTGCTCCCTTAAGCCTATCTATGCATCGGGATGAGTGGAGGGCCGGCGAGGGAATTCTGCCGTCCAGGTTAGCCAGCCACTACATAACGCCCCGACTGGCTAATCGAAAGGTTCGCTGGACGTTCCGTACTCCGTACACGCAAGTTTGCCCTTCGCTGGCTGAGGCGTTATCGCCCTCTATTTCCGTCGACCCTATCAGACGAAGTAGGTTTCGAAATCATTTTGCTTGTTGCTCCGGAGAGCGTGCGCCATCGACTATGTTGCCCATCGGTCGGGCTGGGCGACAAAGGCTTGGTGTGCATTCGAATTCGGAGAAACCTAACCCGTTTTTCCTAAAATCAATTTAGACAAAGGGGGTAGAGAAGTGAAGCGTAGCTGCTGGATCTGTTGGGGCGATGTATATCGAAAAGGAGACAGCCGCCCAGCTTCTACCGACAGCTGGAGACAACAGCGATTGCTTTCGCTCGGGATCTAGTTTTGCTTCCCTTTGTGGCGTCAGCCCCGTCCAGACACCTTCAGGACAGTTCAGTCGCCATCGCATAAATCGAGGCGGTGACCGTGCTGCCAATAGCACCTTGCACTGATATCGATGGAGGGGATTCATTCTCACAAAAGACTATTGGCTCCCGACCACTTTGATTACCAACCTTTCACCCCACTCATGTCAGGCAGCTTATGAGCAATGCCCTTGTGGCAATCGATGCAGGTTGCCTCGCCATTGGCCAGTGAGGTCGAGTGCATGCTCGAGGCGCGCTTGCTTTGCCGGGTGAAGTCCATGAATTCGAAGTTGTGACAATTGCGGCATTCTCGCGAGTCGTTGGCCTTGAGTCGGGCCCATTCGTGCTCGGCCAGTTCACGTCGCAGGGCGAGGAATTTGTCGCGGGTGTCGATGGTACCGAAAATCTTGCCCCAGACCTCCTTGGAGGCCTGCATCTTGCGCGCGATCTTATGGGTCCACTCGTGTGGCACGTGACAGTCCGGACAACTGGCGCGTACGCCGGAGCGGTTGGTGTAGTGGATCGTGTCCTTGAGCTCGACATACACGTTGTCACGCATTTCATGGCAGGACACGCAGAACGTCTCGGTATTGGTCGCCTCTAGGGCAGTGTTGAAGCCGCCCCAGAAAACGATACCGGCGATAAAGCCCCCAAGCGTTAGGAAACCCAGGCTGTAATACAGGCTCGGACGACGCAGGACGCCCCAGTAGTCCTTGAGCAAGGCGAACAGTGCTTTCATGTTGCCTCCTCAAGGTTTCTTCGTGGCGTTGGCGTTTTCTTGCAGCAGTTTGTCGATTGTCTCGAAATTGTTTCCCACCAAAGGCTTCACGTCCGCCTGCGGCACATGGCACTGGTTGCAGAAGTACCGACGTGGTGAGACGGCCGCCAGCGCTTGGCCATCGCGGTCCATGTAGTGGGTGATGCTGATCATCGTTGCCTGGGTCCGTGCGCTGTTGGCACGGCTGTGACAGGACAGGCACTTGTTGCCGTTCGCGTCGACCTGATAGCCACGGATGGTGTGGGGAATGGTCGGCGGCTGATCCGGGTAATTACGCTCGCGTTTGAGGTCTTTGTTTTCTTCATCGGTAATGGGCGGGGCGGGCATGTTCTGGGACAGAGTGCCGCCGGTGCGACGCCCATCCGGAGCTGGCGCGTCGAGCGGGTAGTTGATTTCAGCCGCGATCACCACGCCAATCGCGGCAAGCAGAAACAAGGGCAGCATTCGAAAAAGCATCAGGGTTCTCCTCAGGCCACGCTGACCAACTCGATGCGTATCGCGCACTTTTTGTAGTCGGTTTGCTTGGAGATCGGGTCGGTGGCATCGAGCGTGACCTTGTTGATCAGCTTGTTGGCGTCGAAAAACGGCACGAATACCAATCCTTGAGGCGGCTTGTTGCGCCCGCGGGTTTCGATGCGCGCACGGATCTCACCGCGTCGGCTGATCAGCTTCACTTCACTGCCGCGCCGTGCTTTCAAGGCCTTGGCATCCTCGGGATGCATGTACACCAGCGCATCCGGCACGGCTTTGTAGAGTTCTTCGACTCGCTGGGTCATGCTGCCCGTGTGCCAGTGTTCAAGAACGCGCCCGGTGCTCAGCCAGAACGGGTAGTCCGCATCCGGTGCCTCGGCCGGCGGTTCGTAGGGGAGGGCGAAAATGATCGCCTTCTTGTCCGGATAGCCATAGAACTGCACCTCGCTGCCTTTCTCCACATAGGGGTCCAGCCCCTCGCGATAACGCCAGCGGGTTTCCTTGCCGTCCACCACCGGCCAGCGCAGGCCCCGTTCACTGTGGTAACGGTCAAATGCGGCAAGGTCATGTCCATGGCCGCGACCGAATTGGGCGTACTCCTCGAACAGCCCCTTCTGCGGGTAAAACCCAAAGGCCTTGGCTTCATCGTTTTTGTAGCCGGCTTCCAACTGCTCGACAGGGAACTGGTCCACCTGACCATTTTTGAACAGCACGTCGAAGAGGGTCTTGCCCTTGAGCTCAGGTGCCTTGGCGAGTAATTCGGCGGGCCAGGTTTCATCGGTGGTGAAGCGCTTGGAAAATTCCATCAACTGCCACAGGTCCGACCGGGCGTCTCCCGGTGCCGTCACCAACTGATGCCAGAATTGCGTGCGTCGTTCAGCGTTACCAAAGGCGCCTTCCTTCTCCACCCACATGGCGCTGGGCAGAATCAAGTCGGCGGCCTGGGCGGAAACGGTAGGGTAGACGTCGGAGACAATCATGAAATTGTCCGGGTTGCGCCAACCCGGTAGGACTTCCTGCATGATGTTCGGCCCGGCTTGCATGTTGTTGCTGGCCTGGGTCCAGCACACGTTGAGCACGCCGTCCTTGAGCATGCGACTCTGTTCCACCGCGTGGAAACCGGGTTTTTCCTGGATGGTGCCGGCGGGCAGTTTCCAGATTTTCTCGGCGGTGGCGCGGTGCTTGGGATTGGTGACCACTAGGTCGGCCGGCAGTCGGTGGGAAAAAGTCCCCACTTCACGTGCCGTGCCACAGGCCGACGGTTGACCGGTCAACGAGAAGGGGCTGTTGCCCGGCTCACTGATCTTGCCGGTAAGCAGGTGGATGTTGTAGATCAGGTTGTTGGCCCAGACGCCACGCGTGTGCTGGTTGAACCCCATGGTCCAGAACGACACGACTTTACGCTTGGGGTCGGCATACAACTGGGCCAGGCTTTTCAGTCGCTCAGGCGCAACCCCCGTCTCCCTGGCGGTTCGCTCCAGCGTATAAGGCTTGACGAAGGCGGCATACGCCTCGAAGTCAATATCCGTCCATGTGTTGGCCTTGCCGGCATTCTTCGCGCTGGTTTCCCGTGGGTCGTCAGGACGCAGGCCGTATCCGATGTCGTCGGCACCCCGGGCAAAGCGGGTGTGCTTGCTGATGAAATCCTGGTTCACCGCGCCGCTTTCAATGATGTGGTTGGCGATGTAGTTAAGAATCAGCAGGTCGGTTTGCGGCTTGAACACCATGGGGATGTCGGCCAACTCGAAACTGCGATGTTCGAAGGTGGACAGCACCGCCACTTTCACATGGGGCTGGCTCAGGCGGCGATCGGTCACCCGGCTCCAGAGCACTGGGTGCATCTCGGCCATGTTCGAGCCCCAGAGCACGAAGGCATCGGTGGCTTCGATGTCGTCATAACAACCCATGGGTTCATCGGCGCCAAAGGTGCGCATGAAACCCATCACCGCCGAGGCCATGCAATGGCGGGCGTTGGGGTCGATGTTGTTGGTACGAAAGCCGGCCTTCATCAGTTTGTTGGCGGCGTAGCCTTCCCAAACCGTCCACTGTCCGGAGCCGAACATACCGACCGATTCCGGCCCCTTGCTTTTCAGGGCCTGCTTGAACTTCAGCTCCATGATGTCGAAGGCTTGCTCCCAACTGACCGGCTGGAATTCACCCTGCTTGTCGTACAGACCGTTCTTCATGCGCAACAACGGCTGGGTCAGGCGATCGACGCCATACATGATCTTTGAAAGAAAATAGCCTTTCACGCAGTTGAGCCCACGATTGACTTCGGCCTTCACGTCGCCATGGGTGGCGACCACCCGGTTATCCCGGGTCGCGACCATCACGCTGCACCCGGTGCCACAGAACCGGCAAGGCGCCTTGTTCCAGTCCAGGGTGACCATGTCCGCTTCGGTCACCAGGTTGCTGGCAGAGGTTACGATCGGCAGACCCGCAGCGGCGGCTGCAATGGCGGCGGCCTGGGTCTTGACGAATGCACGGCGGGTCATGCTCATTCAATGTCTCCTTCGGGCTCGAGGAGTTCGTGATAGATCAACGCCGCGTTGAGTACGCCGGGCAGGTTGTTGATCTGGTCGATGCGTTGCAGGATCTGGTTTTCATGCACGGCTTCAAGCACTACCACCAGTTTTCCGGCG
This sequence comes from Pseudomonas sp. Root401, assembly GCF_001425105.1. Lineage (NCBI taxonomy): Bacteria > Pseudomonadati > Pseudomonadota > Gammaproteobacteria > Pseudomonadales > Pseudomonadaceae > Pseudomonas > Pseudomonas sp. Root401. The sequence goes on from NZ_LMDO01000001.1 coordinate 202,604, forward strand.
GCACTTTCCTGATGCAGTTCCAGGCCATCGAGCAGGCGCAGGTTGGCCTTGACCGCGTCGAACATCTCCGGTCGGGCAAGTACAACAAGACTGGCGATATGCAGGGTTTCGTCCATGAACGGCTCCAATAGCCTCAAGAAAAAGCCACCAGTCAGTGGGGTGGGCCAGGAGGGCCATACAGCATCTGGAAAAACCAGACGAGGAAACCGTAGCCGCCGACGATGGCGACCGACAGCAGCGGAAAGAGGAACACGACAAGGAAGAGGAACAGCCGGGTTTCCTTGCGGCGATCAGATTTGCGTTCTTCAGCCAACGACATTGGGGCTTCTCCAGCCGAACCTGAATTTATACTAGGACAGAAAAATCAAACTGGCCTATTTGTCCAGTTTTTATGACGAGCGGCTATGTCCCATATGAGTCCAACAGCGGCAAGTCCTGTTCTTCATCTACTATTTATTTTCTAGGGAGAGGGAGCTTGCTCCCGGTTCCGCAGCGACGTCCTATCGCTGCGCTTGAGTTAGAAAATAGTAAAGATCAGTATTCACCAACGAGCTGGGTACATAAGAATATCAAGTCATTTTGAAACGACTCACCATGACTTGTTGGTGTTCTGCCAACCTCGCTAGCTCCCGGCTAGTCGCTGCTGTTTGATCAGCTCCGGCGCTGACCTGAATGGCGACATCGTTGATTTCCATAACATTTCGGTTGATATCTTCCGCAACGGCACTTTGCTCCTCGGCAGCGGTGGCGATCTGCATGTTGCGGTCGCTGATGCTCGAAACGCCCACGGCAATCTCCGCCAGTAGTTCCCCCGCGCACTCGATATTGGAGGCACCAGTGCGCGTCTTGCTCAAGGTTTCCTGCATCGAACTGGTGGCGCGATCCGAGCCAGCCTGCAGTTTGGTGATCATGTCTTGGATGTTTCCAGTGGACTCTTGGGTTCTTTGAGCAAGCGTACGCACTTCAGTCGCGACCACCGCGAAACCACGTCCATGGTCGCCGGCCCGCGCAGCTTCGATGGCTGCGTTCAGAGCCAGCAGGTTAGTCTGTTCGGCGATGCCACGGATAACGTCTAGCACAGTGGAAATCGAATCACTTTCATTTTTCAGCTCGCCAATGATGGCGGCGGTTTGATCCGCTTGCTCGGACAGGTCTTGGATGACACGGACGGTCGCCTCGATTTCTTTTCTGCCTTTTTCGGTGCTTTGGCTCACCTGTTGTGATAGGGCTGCCGCATCGCCGGTGCTCTGCGCAACATCACGAACCGTAGCGCTCATCTCATTGATGGCCGTGACCACCAGTTCCGTTCCCTGGCGTTGGCGTTCAAGGCTCTGGCTGGTCTGAAATGTGACAGCCGAAGACTCTTCTGCTGCAGTGGCCACTTGCGCGGTCGCGGTTCCAATTTCTTGAATAATTTGACTGAGCTCGGTGGCCGTGCGATTTAGGTTGTTGGCAATTGTGCCGAACTCATCCCGCCCCTCATAAGTGGCGCGGCTGGTGAGGTCTCTTTCGGAAAGAGCGATCAGCACGTTATTGACTTCGCCTACTGCTGCCCTAATGTTACGGATGATGCAGTACGACAGCAGGGTCACTGCCGCCACTGCACCGCCAACCGAGCCTAGGACAACCCATAACACGAAATATGCGTGGTCGTGCGCCTGATTGGCCAACTTGCGTATGTGCAGGCTGAGCGCATTTTCGACGTCACTCATCTGGTCTATTCTGGCTGTCGATAGCTTAAACCAAGACTCGGCTGGGACGTCGAGCGAGTGGCCCATGGGCGTTTCGAAAATCAGTCGCTGAAGCCTAGCCACTTCCATAGCGTCGGCTGCCGCCATCTTATCGTCCAGTTGACGGACGTAGGCCTCATCGGCACTGCCGCGAAAGCCCTCAGCATAAGCTGAAAATTCGCCGAGGTTTCGGCTGAAGGTTGAGAGCAGTTCTGAATCTACACGGTTCTGGTTGAACACCACCCCCAATGTCGCGCGCTCCCGGCCGGCTCGCTCTTTCATCTCGATGAACTGGTTGAGTGAGGAAAGGCTTCGCGCCAACTCTGGCTTTTCCACACTGCGTTGAAGTGCATGAGTGTAGGCGATCAAGGACTTAATGATTTTTGTGAACCGAGCGCCCGATTCTCGGTTGCTAACCGCCAGCGCATCAATCTGACCGCGAGTGGCCTGCAAAGAATCCAGCGCCGCAATGGCTTGGCGGACTTGATCATTGTCCAGCGTAGGTAGACGGTGAGTTGCATTAATGGCTTCGTCTGTCTGCTGTCTCAACGCATGTAACGCGTCGCGCATAGACGTTCCCTTACTGGCCAGGAAAACGCCACTCGCACCGCGCTCACGCTGCAAAACCGTGATCAACTGGCTAAACGTCTGTGCAGCGGTACTAGCCTCCTGCGTCTGCTCCATTTCTCGAAGCGTGTGATAGCTCTCGATGACTTGCAGAGTTGCGAGCCAAAGGAATCCGATCAATGGGAATACCAAAATCAGGATCAACTTAAAGCTCAATGAAATGTTTCTGAGCACGATTAATTTCCTTCTCATTCGCATCAGTGTGTTGCGAGGTTGGGGAGAAACTCTGCAGTCATGCTTATAGGGGATGCATGTGAACAGGAGAGACGGCGATGAGGCTGCCGCACGCAGGTATGCTGATTTGCTGCTCTGTTTATCGGTCAGATTCTTATCGCCTTGAGTCGTTTCAGTGGGAAGAACCTGTCCAATCGATCAAATCTGACAAGTGGCTTTCGTCAGCTACGAACACTCGGTGCTTCAGGGATCCAGTAACAGTGCCCCAGCACAGTCCCAACATTAGCAGCGACTCGTGGTGATGCGGGCGGCTTGCCTAACTATGCGACAAGCCCCATGTCGGTTCTGTCTCCTGACGTTTTTCCGGATATACAAAACGTCGTCATCCCATCATAAGCACCGTCTAGCTGTCCGGAGTGGACACTTCCCTACTGTTTGTCCACGGGTGGAGGGAACTGATGCGGCGTGGATTTGGGTCTTCTTGATGCTTGATTGCGGCGATCCGGCACGCCATATATCGCGCCCAAAACTACTCCTTTCCTGACGTAGATGGTCTCGCGCTTTTCGTGAATACGAAGGCTACTAAGACTTGCACTCCGCTTTTTCGGGCGGACAAGCAGCCTCGTATTTCGCTTAGTACCTATCCTGAAATTGGTCTTGGGATGCACCCGTTCTGTGTGATGTTGCCAGGGTGCTGATCGTTAGGCTCCTGGTCATGAAAAATGCCTAAAAAGCGGTTGCTCAGCATTGAAAGTGGTATGCAAGTTGAGCATATTGTTTCTGGTTGCGGGCCTCAAACATCCGGTCGGACCCAGAACCTCCCGCTTCAATTGACTGCCCCGTCGACTGACAGCTAGGCGCTCAGGTTCAGATGTAGAGGGGGCTGACTTTCGCTGTTCATGGCCAGTTAACCCCTTGAGCCAGGTCCGTGTTCAGTCGTTGGTCAGGTGCAGTTGCACTTCTAGGGCGTCATGCAGGAGTCGGACGACTTCGATCACGTCGTCGTTTGCCACACGATAGAACTCGTTATGGCGTGGGCACTTGACCGTCCCACACCATTTACCTGATGTTGATGATTCTGTTCAGATCGTCGGCAGGCGCTCCCCGGCGGAACTCACTACCAGCGCCTCAAGCATTCGCGGCTGGCAACGATGTCGGACTGCGCATTGCCGCACTCGAACCGGAACGCTACACCGGGGCAGGGTTCGCCATAAGCCACGCCAGCACCTTACGATGCGCGAAGTGAGCAGTCATAGTCTGCTATTGTTGATTTCCGATGGCAAACCTAATGATATCGATCAGCATAAGGGTCGTTATGGTGTAGAAGACATGAGCCAGGCCGTAACCGAAGCCAAGCTCCAAGGCATCTATTCCTTCTGTTTTGACTATCGATCGACAGGCGGGCAGCAAGCTATCTCCTAGCGGTATTCGGCGCGCGTCAGTACGCCTTTGCCCAGACCCCAGTTGTTGCTCGGCGTGTTGCTGAAAATGGTTCAAAAAGCTGGTGATGGCTTTAACTTCCACAATTCACCTTCTCTTTGGAGAACCCTTCTATGCCTAAAAACAAGACCCCATCGTCGGTTGTTGCACAACAACTTCAGATGACGCTTTCGAGATGGGACACTGAAGACACATCAAAAGCTTTTCCCACCCAAGGCACTCATGAGCTTCCCGAATTATCAAATACCGAGTTGGTTCACCTTCGTGTTCGTGTGATTGCTCTGGAAAATCTGGTTATCGCGTTGCTCGCCCAAGGGACGGATCAACAGCTTACGGTCGCCCGGGAAATGGCTGGCTACATTAGGCCTAGACCGGGTTTTACCCAGCACCCTTTGACGATTCATGCCGCATCCCAAATGGTCAACAGCGTCGACCGTGCAGTGAGATTTCGAAAGCTGTCGGAAATATGAGCACTGAGCGGCCTGGCCTGTGCGACAAAGCTTGCCCTGCATTCAAAGATTAGGTTTAGAAGCTATTGTGTGCGTCACCAATGGAATCAGGAAAAGGCGCAGTCATGAAGTCATCTCCCCACTGACGGGAAACTCAGTCATGAGCCGAAAATCGCCTGCCATGAAAAAACCTTGGCGGGCGTCTCTCGTTCACGCTGATACCAGTCGTTTGATCCAGTCCAGCAGCACACTGGGTAGCAACTCGGGTCTGTGCAACAAGGCATATTGCCGCGAGCCGAATACCGCTGGCAGGTAGTTCGCCGCCTGGCGATCGATAGTCAAACAGAAGGGATAGATGCCTTGGAGCTTGGCTTCGGTTACGGCCTGACGCATGTCTTCGACGCCGTAGCGGCCTTCATACTGGTCAACATCGTTGGGCTTGCCATCGGAGATCAGCAATAACAGACGGTGCGTGGCAGCTTCGCGCATCAGCAACGTGCTGGCGTGGCGCAGGGCGGCGCCGGCCCGGGTGTAGCGTTCCGGTTCGAGAGCCGCGATGCGCCGACCGACTTCAAGGCTGTAAAGCTCATCGAAGGCTTTCAGAGTTCGGATCGTGACCCGCTGCGGCCCTTCGCCGGAAAACGCCATCACACTATAGGGCTCGCCCAGGCTCTCTAGCGCCAGGCAGACCAGCAGCAACGCTTCGCGCTCGACATCAATGACCCGACGATGGCAGGACAGCCAGCTGTCGGTGGAACCGCTGACGTCGATCAGCAACATGATCGCCATGTCGCGACGGCCACGACGCTGGGTCTGATACAGCGCCTGCGGCATGCTCAGGCCAGCGCGGGCCTCGGCGCAAGCGTCGATATACGCTTCCAGATCGATTTCGTCGCCGTCCCATTGTTTGCGTAGCCTGACGCGTTGGGCCCGCAGACTTTCGAATTGCCGACGGATGGCATCCAGCACCGGACGATGAGCATCAAGGGTTCGCTCGACCCATTGCTGCGGGCCTTCCCGAACAGGACACAGTTGCAGGGTCGCCCCCGGATCACGGTACACCTGGTGGTGATAATCCCATTCGGGATAGCTGATCGCGTGGGTTGCGAGGTCCTGTGCACGGTGCTGAAATCGAGTCCGTGGCGGGTCGAGGGACAGCAGCACTTCTTTCGGGCGACCTGCCGTCACCACCAGCCGGGCTTCGTTGAGTTCGGACAAAGACTCAGCGAAATCAGCCGCAGGGGTATCGGTATCCCGGTCGGTCGGGCGCTGCATGCCCATGGGGTCTTCGGCTTTTTCCAGCGGTTCGGCGGGTTGCACCATCCATAGGCCTTGTTCCTGATCGTCGTCCTCATCGGCACAGGCCTCGCGCGCAGTGGGCTGACGTGTGAGGCGGGCACTGCGTGGCAGGGCATCGTCGGTGTCGACTTCACCGGGCGGGGGCGAGACTTCCTGACCCGCCGACGGCTCGCGCAGGTCGCCGGTCCAGGCATCAAGGAGAAGCCTGTCTGCGCCGAGCCCGTGAGATTCTTCGCAGAGGAGGAGACGTTGCGCGAGTGCTTCCGACAGTTGCAGCGAATCGGCGGTGTGGGTGGGGGTCGCCAACTCTTCCAGAGGCGCGCCGCATTCATTGTTCAGCAGTAAACGCAGGAAGTTTTCCAGGGGTTGTCGCTGGCTGGGAAAGGTGTGAAGCGGCGGGCGGGTCGCCAGGGCATGCTGGCGCAAGTCATGGATCGAGGGCGCCAATCCCGGCAACAGGCGTATCAAATCCGCATCAGCCGCCCAAGCTTCGAGAAGTAGATAGACGCTGCGCTGCATCGGGTTGTCGAGGGCTGACAGGGCGTTTGCACTGCCTCGTTGGGCGCGCATCGCTTGTTGCAAGGCCAGGGCTCTATAACGCTTCAGGGTGGGCGGATTCTCGCTGCTTCCCAAATCCTGCGGTAGCCATATAGTCACGCCATCGGTCGCTGGGACGGCGCTTTGCTGACACGGCTTTTCGTGACGCACAAAAAGTTTCTTCAACAGCGTAGGGGGCGAGGGCGGTTGCGCGACGCGCAGCGAATAGTGGGTGTTGAACACTGCCTTGATCAGCAAGTCGAGGTGTTGTGCGACATCCCCGAGGGTGACGATTTTTTCAGTTTCCGAGGGGGGGCGGTGACGACGCCACAATGCCTGTGCATACACCGTCGCGTGGCGTGCAACATCGGTAATGAGGTCCTCGGCTTCGGCCATTTAGATAAATGTCAGGTCGACAAGGTCGCGCATGGCAGCGACCAGTACCGCGTCGTCGGACAGCGGCGAGATCAACGCGACCCGACAGGCGATGGGCGCAGCAATGCCGCTGGTAATCAGTCGCGCAGTGGCAATCAACAGACGGGTACTGGGGACTTCCGCCAGGCCCCGGTCCTGCAGGGCGCGTAGTCGCTGGGCGAGGGTGACCAGCGCGTGGGCGATGGCGTAGTCGGTTCCACCTTCATGGATGACAATGGCGATTTCGCGCTCGGCCGGCGGGAAATCGAAATCCAGCGCCACAAAGCGCTGTCGAGTGCTCGGCTTCAAATCCTTGAGTATTCGTTGGTAGCCGGGGTTGTAGGACACCACCAATTGAAAGTGTGGCGAGGCTTCAACGATTTCGCCGATTTTGTCCAGGGGTAGAATGCGTCGGTGGTCGGTCAGCGGGTGCAGGACGACAATGGTGTCTTGCCGCGCTTCGACCACCTCATCCAGGTAACAGATAGCGCCTTCGCGCACCGCCCGGGTCAGCGGGCCTTCCGTCCAGTGGGTACCTTGGTGACCGATCAGGAAGCGCCCGACCAGGTCGCTGGCACTCAAGTCGTCATGGCAGGAAATAGTGATCAGCGGGCGCTTGAGACGCCAGGCCATGTGTTCGACAAAACGGGTCTTGCCACACCCGGTGGGTCCTTTGAGCATGACAGCCAGCTGCTGTGCATGGCATTGATCGAAGATCGCCACCTCGTCGCCGCTGGGCTGGTAATAGGGTTCACCTTGCTGCGGCGTGGATTCTGCGGCCGACAGGTTCTGCTGCATTCGCGAACGATCCATTACAACGCTGCGCCCGATGCACGAGGCACCAGAACCGGATCGGCTTCATCGACATTGAATTGCGGCGCATGGCGGAAAAAATCGAAGATAAACAGCCCGACACCCAGGCTGAACATCGACGCCGTCGCCACCAGCATCAGGAAATGCACCTGAATCTTCAACTGCACATCCAGATAGCCCATGCCGAGAATGCGTTCCAGGTACACCTGAGCAATGCCCGCAGTGGCAAATGACAGGGTCATGCCGAACATCCCTCCCAACTGCAGCCAAAATGCCCAATAACCGATACTGCTTTCTTCCACGGGACGACGGGTCATGCCTGGAAGTGCGTAGGTGATCATCGCCAGGACTATCATGGCATAGGCCCCATAGAAGGCCGCATGGCCGTGCATTGCGGTAATCAGGGTGCCATGGGTCCATTTGTTGACGTCGGGGAAGGTATGAGCCAGACCGAGGAGGCCAGCGCCAAACATGGTGAACAGGGCGCTGCCCATGGTCCAGTGCAAGGCCAGTTTGTTGGGATGAGAGAGGCCGGAGCGGCGCATGGCGTTGTAGGCGTAGATCGCCATACCGACCAGCGCCATAGGCTCAAGTGCACTGAAGAAACCGCCCAATGGAAGCCAGTAATGGGGGACGCCGATCCAGTAATAATGGTGGGCGGTGCCAAGGATACCGGCAATGAAAACCAGGCCGACAATCACGTACAGCCACTTCTCCATGACCTCGCGATCAGCACCGGACAGTCTGATCAGCAGATAGGCCAGAAAGCCGCCCTGGATCATTTCCCAGACACCTTCGACCCACAGGTGAATCGTCCACCAGCGGTAGTAGATCGATACCACGTAGTTTTCATAGTGCAGCAGCGCCGGCAGATAAAGCACGGCGGCACTGGCCAGCCCCAACAAAAGAACGCCTTCGGTGGCAGTGAAGCGCCCGGCTTTCTTGATGGTCATGCCGATGTTGTAGAGAAACATCAGCATGCAGATCACGATCACGATCTTGTGCGGCAGCGGTTGTTCGAGCAATTTGTTCCCGGTGCCATAACCGAACAGATAGCCCAGCACGGCGGTGACGCCCATGGCCGTCCACAACCCGAGCTGGATATACGCCAGTTTGGTGCTGTGCAACTCGCCACGGGACTCGTCCGGCACCATCCAGTAGGTTGCCCCCATGAACCCGGTCAGCACCCAGACGATCAACAGATTGGTGTGTATCGCCTTGGTGACATCAAAGGGCAACACGTCCAGCAGGGGATCCGGTCCGAGGTATTTGGCCGCCGAGAGCAAGCCGAATACCAGTTGCAGACCGAATAGCGCCATGGCGACGGCGAAGTACCAGTAAGCGACGGATTGAGATCTGTAACGCATGGTCATCCCCTTTGATTACTGGAACGACGCCAGATAGGCGACCAGTTGATCGATCTGTTCGGGTGTTAGCGATTTGGCGAAGGTGTCCGGCATGAAAGACATGCCATTGGCGGAATACATGTCGCCCGGATGCAGGTAGGCGCTTGGCGTGACGATGGACTCGCGGATGAAGCCTTCGACGTCCTTGGCCTTGCCCTTGTAGTCAGGCGAGGCAATGACCTGTTTGGCCCGAGCAGCCAACCCGGCCAATGTTGGTCCGGCGAGATTGACCCCCGGTGCAATCGAATGACAAGCGCTGCATACCGGTGCGGCAGTGGTTCGAAACAGCGCCTCGCCCAAGGCGATAGGGTCTTCCTTGCCGGACACCGGGCGTGCGGCTGGTGGCTGGTTGCCACTGGCGACGTTCTGTTGCGCAACGGTGAGGTCCATGCCGGGAATCGACGTGCCGGTGACCAGGATCGGCCGCGGTGGCCAGCCTTGATTGTCGACTTTGCTCACCCAATCCATAAAGGCGATCAACGCCGCGATTTCTTCGTCGTTGAGTTTTAGGTTCGGCATCAATCGGCGATGACGTTGCTCGTCATAAAATTTTGAGGGGTCTTTTAGGAACGCGGTGAGATATGGGGTGCCGCGTTGCTGGGTGATTTTCGTAAGGTCTGGAGCGTAATACGCGCCTTCACCAAACAACGTATGGCAATTGATGCAATTGTATTCATGCCATACATCCTTGCCGCGAGTGACTTCTGGCGTGATCTGTTGAGCGTTGGTCAATTTTGGAAACTGCCGGTGACTATCAACCGTCATGCCGAGAAACACAACGGCAGCGATGGCCGTCGATATCAGCGCGAATGAGCGTGTCTGGCGTTTGTTCATTGCGAACTCCCTAGACGCCGATACCCGTCCAATAGGTGATGCCGATAACGCTGGCATAAACGACCGCGCTGACCATCAGCACGAGCACGGCATAGCTGACTATCTTCAAAGCTTTTTGCACGGCTGTCTCCCGAGTAGAAAGTGCAGTTGTAACATTCCCGGAAAAGCGCTTTGTCGGTTGGGTATTAATCAACAGGAGGAGCGTTAGGCGCATGCACAGCAGTTTTACGCTCAGGCGACCTCGACTTCTGCTGCATTGACGAGTTGTACGAGGTCAGGATTCGACTAGCCTAGAACAGCTACTAGTTATTACCGATACCAAGCGCTGCATATTTGCATGCGATGGACCAAGTAGTGCAAATGAATGTTTTTAAGGGTAGTAGACTTCGTATGGCTGTCAAGAAATTTAATAACTCTTAACCATTCATGGTCCCGGTCGCACAGAAGAAATTTAAACAATCGGGGGGGGAGCAATGATCAGCGTAACTCTATTGAGGGCGGAGGCGCATGGTATTCAGTCATGAGCAACAGTATGATGGCGTTATGATATCTTGTGGCCGATGTCTGGTCTCTTTCATGACAATGGCTCCAGGGAACGCTACACCCGGGCAGGGGCCACCAGTAGTTACGCCAGCACCTTGCTAATGCGCGAGCCAGTAGTGGCCGCCTACTAGTGTCGATTTCGGAGTAAACCTACGATTTCGACGAGTCTAAAGGTCGTTATGGCATAAAAGACGTGCGCAGGCAGTCACAGAAGCTAAATGAGGAAGTATTTACCCCTTCAGTCTACCGTCGACTTCCAAGCTGCAAACTATCTACCTGCCGTATTCGGCGCACTTCATTAGGCTTTGTTGCCCGAGTCAGAACTGTTGCCTAAAGTAGCTGGAGCGGATCAAAAAGCCGATCAGAGAACACTCATACCTCAAGACAAGACCGACTCGTCGGTGGTTACACAAGAACTCAGGATGGCGTTTTAGAACTGGAATGCCAAAGACGCAGCAAAAGCGTTCCCAACCAGGGGTTATGAGATTCCTGAACTGCCGGATACTGGGTTGGTTCATCTTCGGGTTCGTGTGATTGCTCTGGAAAATCTGGTTGTTGTTTTGTTCGCCCGAGGGACGGACAACAGCCTACCGTCGCGCGCGAAATGACTGGTTACATTACGCCAAAGACCGGCCTTACCCTTCACCCTGACGATTCAGGTTACCCCCCCAAATGGGCAGCAGCTTTGGCTGTGCAGTTAATTCGAACGTTGTTCGGTATGTGAGTGCGTCGTTAGTTTCCATGCAACAAAAAATACCTCATGGTCAGCGCGCATGGCTTCGGTCTGGTTTCTCTACGAACATCATCGACTATGATCTTAGACTGGCTAAGAGCTGTTTTCTAATCGTCAGATGGGTCTTGATTCGGTATCTTAGGCACAAGCGCTTTTAATCCACGAAATGTCCTGGGCGGGTAAGTCAAGCGGCTTATGGCTCGGAGGAGCGGGCTACAAGCCGGAGGTATTTTTCGCCTTAGTCAAAAAAGCGATAAGCGTTATTCGAATTTGTTCTTGATTTTAATGTTCACGTGTTGCCATGCAGAAGCGGTCGCTGAGTGTAATGGATGCTTTTTTTGACGGAGCATCTATAGTATCGGTAACCCGTTGTATCATAAATGGTTTTATATGTGTGAATCGCGGTCCTCAAGATCTCTAGCTTGTAAAGCTGCAAACTTGTAATGTTCACGTATCTAGTCTAGGGTCAATCAGGGTTAGAGTGGAAGAACTCGGTTGTAAAGCGTGCTTTTTACTAAAGTAAACCGGATGGCGCAATTGTCACATGGAAAATTATAAAAATTCCAATCCGCAATTTATCCTATTTTTCAGCCGCTTGGCGCTATTCGTGGGCGTATTGCTGGTCATTAGTTTTATTACTTTGCAAGCAAAGGATTACGGTGGGATAGAGCAGCAGCGCATCAGCGAAGTGTTTGCAGGCAATGTAGATATTTCCGCGCCGGTGGATGAGTTTAAGGTGCGCGTCGTAAAGTCTGAAGGAAAAATCAAAGGTTACGTATTCCAAAGCCAGGATGTCGTAGATATACCCGCATATTCGGGTAAACCCATTAATATGCAGGTCATTCTTGACACTCAAGGCGTAATACTGGATGCATATGTATTGGAGCACCATGAACCAATTCTGTTAATCGGAATTCCAGTGGAGAAGCTCCACGCATTTGACGATAAATACAAGGGCATCAAAGCTGATCGACGGGTAGTCGTGGGTCGTTCCAGCGATCCAGAGACGGTGACAGTTGACGGGATAGCCGGAGCCACAGTAACCGCCATGGTGGTGAATGAAATCATCATGCGCGCGGCACATAAAGTGGCGGTGTCGTTGCAACTGATCGAGGACAACAGCGGCGTTAAGCAGAAACCTGCCGCCGTGCGTGAAGATTTTTTTGAGCCTGCCACCTGGGAGCAACTGACCGGCAACGGCGCAATCCGCCGGTTAAGCCTAACCCGCGGTCAAGTCGACGCTGCATTCAAGGGTACTGAGGCCGAGGGGGTTGACAATGCTCCGCCCGGACAGGAAGACGATACTTTCATAGAACTATACACCGCTGATCTAAACCCACCCACCATTGGTCGAAACCTGCTGGGCGATAATCAATATCGCTTCTTGATGCAGGACCTCAAGCCAGGTGAGCACGCCATCGTAGTGCTGGGTCGTGGCCTCTATTCCTACAAGGGCTCCGGTTATGTGCGAGGAGGGATTTTCGATAGGGTGCAATTGCGTCAGTTCGGCAACATCATCAGCTTTCGCGACATGGACCATCAACGTTTGTCCGACGTGTTCGCAACGGGCATGCCCGAGTTCAATGAAATGTCCATTTTCGTTGTTCGTGAGCCCGTCCGGTTCGATCCAGGATCGCCCTGGACCTTGGAGTTGCTGGTGCGCCGTCAGACCGGCGCTGTCGGTGGCACCTTCAGCAGCTTCGAGCTGCCTTACCAATTGCCTGAACAATATCTTTTGCGTCCGCCACCCACCGCTCAAGAGCTGGAAGCTATCGAGGTTGCCAATAGACCGACATGGGTCAATATCTGGTATCAGAAAGCCTTTCAGATCGGGGTTCTTTGCACGGCTCTGGCTGTATTGATGATTATCTTGTTCCTGCAAGATACCTTCACCAAGTACCCGCGTTTTCTCCACTGGTTACGTCGCGCTTACCTGATGTTTACCGTCGTGTTCATCGGGTGGTATGCGCTGGGGCAGATTTCAGTGGTTAATGTACTGACCTTCGCCCATGCCCTGTTCGAGAACTTCCGTTGGGAACTGTTTCTTACCGACCCGATAGTGTTCATTCTTTGGACCTTCACCGCCGCCAGTATTTTGCTATGGGGAAGAGGTGTCTTCTGTGGTTGGCTGTGTCCCTTCGGCGCATTGCAGGAGTTGATCAACGAAGCCTCACGCAAGCTGAAGATACCCCAATATGAGCCGCCTTTTGCGTTACATGAACGCCTATGGGCTGTGAAGTACATCATTTTATTAGTGCTGTTCGGCATCTCGCTTGAGTCGATGAGTACCGCCGAGCAATTTGCCGAGGTGGAGCCGTTCAAGACCGCCATTACCCTGAAATTCGACCGCCAATGGTGGTTTGTGGCTTACGCCGTGGCGCTGCTGATCATCAACATTTTTACCCGCAAGGTCTATTGCCGCTACGTCTGCCCATTGGGCGCTGCATTGGCTATTCCTAGCAAGCTGCGTCTGTTCGACTGGCTTAAACGACGCAAGGAATGTGGCTCGCCCTGCCAACTATGCGCCAAGGAATGTGAAATCCAAGCGATCCACCCGGACGGTCATATCAACGTCAACGAGTGTCATTACTGTCTGGATTGCCAGATGACTTACCACAACGAAAACAAATGCCCGCCGTTGGTGCTCAAGAATAAGCGCAAGACGCGGGACAAACCGGCGCCGGTGCCAGAACACACTGAGTTGATTCCGGTGGTGCAGGTATTCAAGCCATGAATATCTAAGCTGGACGAAACATTGCGATTCTTGTTTTTTCACCCGCATCCAATGGAGCAGCAACCATGACTGACAACAAAACGAATGCTGATCATGAACCTAAGGAGGCAACGCAGGAATTTAAATCGCCCGGCCTTAGCCGTCGCGGTTTTCTCGGTACCAGTGCGCTTGCCAGCGCTTCGCTAGCCGGTGCATCGGCACTTGGCAGCGTGGTCTTCACCCGCGAATCCTGGGCGGCTGCGGCTAAGGATGCGAAATCGAAAATTCACGTGGCGCCGGGTGAACTGGACCAGTATTACGGTTTCTGGAGCGGCGGCCATCAGGGCGAAGTGCGGATCATGGGGGTTCCATCGATGCGCGAGTTGTTACGCATACCGGTATTCAACGTCGACTCTGCCACCGGTTGGGGGCTGACCAACGAAAGCAAGCGGATACTGGGTGATAGCGCAAGATTCATGAATGGCGATTGCCACCATCCACACTTGTCCATGACTGACGGTAAGTACGACGGCAAGTACCTGTTCATCAATGACAAGGCCAACTCCCGGATCGCGCGCATTCGCCTAGACATTATGAAGTGCGACAAGATGCTTACTGTGCCCAACGTACAGGCGATCCATGGCCTACGGCTGCAAAAGGTGCCCCATACTCAGTATGTGTTCGCCAACGCTGAGTTCGTTATTCCGCATCCCAACGACGGTAGCACCTTCGACTTGCAGGATAAGAACAGCTTCACAATGTTCAACGCTGTCGATGCCGAGAAAATGGAGATGGCCTTCCAGGTGATCGTCGACGGCAACCTGGACAACACCGACGCTGACTACACCGGCAAATACGCCGCCAGCACCTGCTACAACTCCGAGAAGGCCTACGACCTGGGCGGTATGATGCGCAACGAGCGCGACTGGGTGGTGGTGTTCAACATCCCTCGCATCGAAGCGGCGATCAAGGCCGGCAAGTTCATCACCCTGGACGGTTCTAAGGTCCCTGTGGTGGATGGGCGCAAAAGCGACGGCAAGGATTCTGAATTTACCCGCTATATCCCTGTGCCGAAAAATCCTCATGGGCTCAATACCTCGCCTGACGGCAAATATTTCATCGCCAACGGCAAGCTCTCGCCTACATGCACAATCATTGCAACTGCCAAGCTCGACGATTTATTTGATAACAAGCTCAAAGACCCACGGGACGTGGTAGTCGGTGAGCCTGAACTGGGACTGGGGCCGTTGCACACCACCTTCGACGGCCGCGGTAACGCCTATACCACCTTGTTTATCGATAGCCAGGTAGTGAAATGGAACATGGAAGAGGCGATCCGCGCCTACAAGGGCGAGAAGGTCAACTACATCAAGCAGAAACTCGATGTGCAGTACCAACCCGGGCACAACCATGCGTCACTGACCGAAACCCGTGATGCCGACGGCCAGTGGCTGGTGGTGCTCAGCAAGTTTTCCAAGGATCGCTTCCTGTCGACCGGTCCGCTGCACCCGGAAAACGACCAGTTGATCGATATTTCCGGCGAGGAGATGAAGCTGGTGCACGACGGCCCGGCCTTCGCCGAACCACATGACTGCGTCATGGCCCGTAGAGACCAGATCAGGACAAAAAAGATCTGGGACCGCAACGATCCGTTTTTTGCAGAAACCGTGGCTATCGCTGCGAAGGACGGAATTAAACTGGAGACTGATAACAAGGTTGTCCGAGAGGGCACGAAAGTTCGTGTCTATATGACTTCTATGGCCCCTGCCTATGGAATGCAAGAATTTACCGTAAAACAAGGCGATGAGGTTACTGTGACGATAACTAATGTCGATAAGATTGAGGATGTCTCTCACGGCTTTGTCATGACTAATCATGGTGTAAGTATGGAGATTAGCCCGCAACAAACATCCTCGATAACTTTCATTGCTGACAAGCCCGGTCTGCATTGGTACTACTGCAGTTGGTTCTGTCATGCACTGCACATGGAAATGGTTGGGCGTATGAAAGTCGAGCGAGTTTAACGGGCCCCCGCGCTGCCAAGAAGGAAAATGCAGTGTCTAGGCATCTCTCGTTCAAGAAGCGATGGGCGTTAACTCTATTTTCATTGATGTTAACGTCCCTCGCATATTCGTCGCCTCGGCCCATCACTGAATTGTTAATGCATGCAGAGGGCGCCAACCGCTGGAGACTTCCTTTAGGAGAGTACAAAGGCCAATTTACTATTGAGCAATCTATGCAGATAGTTTGTGATAAAGGTGCGGTCTTTGACGCTGAAGGTGCTGGGAACGTGCTTTTTATCAGTGCGCCCGATGTGCGCGTCGAAGGCTGTACTTTGCTCAACTGGGGGCGCGACATGACAGCGATGAACGCTGCGATTTTCATCGACCCTCAAGCGACAGGTGCGATGATACGCAACAATACAATGAACGGGCCGGGATTTGGTATATGGGTGGATAGGGCACATGACGTCAGCCTGATTGACAACGATATTGAAGGCGACCCGAGCATTCGCTCCCAAGACCGCGGCAATGGGATTCATCTGTATGCCGTGCACGGCGCCAAGGTTATCGGTAATCACGTGCGACAGACCCGGGACGGGATCTACATCGATACCTCGAACGGCAACCTGCTGCAGGGCAATACTTTGGAAGACCTGCGCTATGGCGTGCACTACATGTACGCCAACGACAACCAGTTGCTCGGCAACACCACCCGCCGGACACGCACCGGTTATGCCTTGATGCAGAGCCGCAAGCTGATGGTGATTGGTAACCGTTCCGAGCAGGACGAGAACTATGGCATCCTGATGAACTACATCACCTATTCCGAGTTGCGCGACAACTTCGTCAGCGACGTGCGCAGCGGCTCCGCCGACGGCGGTATGGTCAGCGGTGCCGAGGGCAAGGCGCTGTTCATCTACAACTCGCTGTTCAATGTCATCGAACACAACCATTTCGAGCGCAGCGCCGTGGGTATTCACCTCACTGCTGGCTCCGAAGACAACCGTATTGCCGACAACGCCTTCGTCGACAACCAGCAGCAGGTCAAATACGTCGCCACCCGCACGCAGGAGTGGTCGGCCGACGGTCACGGTAATTACTGGAGTGATTACCTGGGCTGGGATCGCAATAACGATGGGATTGGCGACGTGATCTATGAGCCCAATGACAATGTTGACCGCCTGCTCTGGTTGTACCCGCAGGTCCGTCTGTTGATGAATAGCCCGAGCATTCAACTACTGCGCTGGGTGCAGCAAAGTTTCCCGGTGACCAAGTCGCCGGGGGTCAAGGACAGCTATCCGTTGATGAATCTTCCGACCATGCCCCAGACACAGCAGCCGAACTTATGAACGCAGTCGACATTGAAGGGGTCAGCCAGCGCTACGGCAGCATGACCGTGCTGCGCGACTTGACCCTGAGTCTGGGCGAAGGTGAGGTGCTGGGCTTGTTCGGCCATAACGGAGCCGGCAAGACCACGGTGATGAAGCTGATCCTGGGACTGCTCAAGGCCAGTACCGGTCAGGTGCATGTACTCGGTTGCCGCCCTGCACAAGCCGAGGTGCGTCGCCAGTTGGGGTACCTGCCGGAAAATGTGACGTTCTACCCACAACTCAGTGGTCGCGAGACCCTGCGCTATTTCGCCCGCCTCAAAGGCGCCGCGTTGACACAAGTGGACGAGCTACTGGAGCAGGTCGGTCTCGCCGACGCCGCAGACCGGCGGGTGAAAACCTACTCCAAAGGCATGCGCCAGCGTCTGGGGCTCGCCCAGGCGGTGCTCGGTGAACCTCGCCTGTTGCTGTTGGACGAACCCACGGTGGGTCTTGACCCTATCGCCACCCAAGAACTTTACGTGTTGATCGACCGTCTGCGTCAGCGGGGCGCCAGCATCATCCTCTGTTCCCATGTGTTGGCGGGGGTCGAAGCGCATATCAATCGTGCGGCCATCCTGGCCAATGGCTGCTTGCGGGCGATCGGCAGTCTGGCCAGCCTGCGTGAGGAGGCTGACTTGCCGGCGCGTATTCGCGTCAGTGGGCTGGCCCAACGCGAGCAGTGGCTGCAGCGGTGGAAGGCCGCTGGACACATCGCTAGTGCGATGGAGGGCAACGGAGTCGAGGTGATGGCGATCAACGGTCACAAAGTCGATCTGCTGCGCCAGTTGTTTCACGAGGACCCACCGCAGGATATCGACATCCTACAACCGTCCCTTGAGGACCTTTACGGCTATTACATGAGTCATGCAAGCGCCGCCACTGAAGGCACTCATTCATGACGCAGATTTGGAGTATCGCCGCCAAGGAGTTCAGCGACGGCCTGCGTAACCGCTGGCTGCTGGCAATCAGTCTGTTGTTCGCCGTTCTGGCGGTGGGAATCGCCTGGCTTGGCGCGGCGGCATCCGGGCAAGTGGGTTTCACCTCGATCCCGGCGACCATCGCCAGCCTCGCCAGCCTGGCGACGTTTCTGATGCCACTGATAGCGCTACTGCTGGCCTACGATGCCATCGTCGGGGAGGAGGAGGGCGGCACGCTGATGCTGCTGTTGACCTACCCGTTGGGTCGTGGCCAGATCCTGTTGGGCAAGTTTGTCGGTCATGGACTGATTCTGGCCTTGGCCACCTTGATTGGATTTGGTTGCGCCGCGGTGGCCATCGCCTTGCTGGTCGATGACGTCGAGTTGGGGCTGCTGCTCTGGGCGTTCGGTCGCTTCATGGTGTCTTCCACGCTGCTGGGTTGGGTCTTCCTGGCGCTGGCTTATGTCTTGAGCAGCAAGGCCGGCGAGAAATCCAGCGCCGCCGGGATGGCGTTGGGCGTGTGGTTTCTCTTCGTATTGGTATTCGACCTGGCGCTGTTGGCGTTGCTGGTGCTCAGCAAGGGCCGGTTCAACCCGGACCTCTTACCGTGGCTTCTGCTGCTCAACCCGACTGATATCTATCGCCTGATCAATCTCTCTGGTTTCGAGGGCAGCGGTAATGCCATCGGCCTCATGGCATTGAGCAGTGATTTACCTGTGTCGATTTCGCTGCTCTGGCTATGCCTGCTGCTCTGGGTTGGCGCTTTGCTGTTGTTGGCTTATTGGATGTTTCGCCGTCGGCTGACTTGATTCATTACGCTCGAGGCTATTGCGATGAACACTCTGTACCTGATCGGAGCCCGTGCCCTGGTCATCATTATCTGTTTGGGGTTGGCGGCTTGTAATGATCGCACAGAAGAAAAGCAAACCCTTGCGCCGGTGGCTTTCCATCAGAGCGACGAGTGTCATGTCTGCGGCATGGTGATCGCCGACTTCCCGGGCCCCAAGGGTGAAGTCGTGGCAAAAGGTTCAGTCAAGAAGTTCTGTTCCACCGCAGAAATGCTTGGCTGGTGGCTTCAGCCAGAGAATCACCTCACTGAGGCGAAACTGTATGTGCACGACATGGGCAAAAGTACTTGGGAGAAGCCCGACGACCATTACTTGATCGATGCCACCCAAGCCTACTATGTCGTCGGGACCCGGCTCAAAGGTTCCATGGGTGTGGTCCTGGCGTCATTTTCCGAGGAGGCCGCCGCGCGCAAGCTGGCCAGCGATCAGGATGGCAGAGTATTGCGATTTGAAGACATCGATTTAACGCTTTTACAGCAAACGCCTGCGCTGTAACTGAGCCGCTTCCCTGAGTAGGGCTGTCTGAGGAACTTACCGAACCGACTCGCAGAAGAGAGCTGGACCCACTTCTGCGATTTTATTGGCGGTCGGATTGCGGTACCTTGCTTTAGCAAAAATTATTTGAGCGTCAAGATCCAGTCTGCCAACGTTTTCGCTTCTTCGTCGGTTACTTGGTTGGCCGGCATTGGCGCGGCGCCCCATTTTCCAGAGCTACCTTCCTTGATGCTTTTTACCAGGGTGGCCGAGGCATCAGCTTGTCCGGCATATTTAGCTGCGATCTCCTTATAACTAGGACCGACTAGTCTCGCTTCGATCATGTGGCAGCCTACGCAGGGTTTGCTCTTGAACAGTGCTTCGCCATCAACGGCTTGGGCTGGTTGAAGGTTCAGCAAAGTGCCAAGGATAAAAAGATGCATAAGTTTTTTCTTCATTTTTTATTTCCTCATCTGGGTGTGCTTTGCTAGTACCGCTTGTCAGTAATCTGTATCGTTTTAATCAATCAATACAGCATCCGCGCGGGTCAGCTTCGGATGCAGTGGAAAGTGTAGTTGAGGCTCCGAGATTTTCAATAAACTTCTGTAGGGATTTCTGAGTATCTCGACTGAGGCATTCACTTTTATGGTGGGATCGCTGCAGTTGGTCGTTCAGATATGTGACATTTTAGCGAAGCTCGATGTTCGGTACGATTTGTTAGTTTTGTCAATGTCTCCCAAAATCATCATCCAGGATCAAGGTTTTTTGCCGAAAATATAATTATAATTCAGTGGGTTGGATGCTAGCGTAACTCAAATTTCGCTTCGGATTTTGTGCTGAAAGTTTGTGGTTGTTCAAAGGGTTGGAATCAATGGCGTATGGTATAAATTTAAATTTTGCAGCCGTCGGTTATTTTAAGGAGCTAAAATTCAGGCGAGCGCAGGGTGTTGAATTCAATGGCTGGTGTAATGACAGGAGTGATCAATTGCCGATAGGAGTTCGCCCATTGAACCCAACTGTTTTTTCACACCGTCTGAATTAGCTGAAGGAAAGATGCATGGTGGTGGCATGCGCTAGGCTCAATTAGCCGAGATGATCTGTTGTTTTTTTTGAAGCCGATCTGGTGATTGCAGACCGGCATCGATAAGCTGGGAAAGAACAAAAACACTCAGTGCGATTGGTTGGCCTGACAACTAAAGTTGCCGCAACAATGCAAAAGCCTGCTTCATTTGATCTTCACTAACGACGAACGCCCGCAGCCCCCCTGCCATGTCAAGCCCCTTGGCTACCAAGCCCTGTGACTCAAGGCTGATCTGCCATTGCAAGTCCTTACGGCTGGTCTCTCCGGCCAGGTGCAGCGGCATTTCCGGGGTCTTGATCTTTATCAGCATCGCCGGAAGCTTCACTTGCTCGTTGCCGCCGAGTGCGTTACGCGCCAAGGTCATGGCGCTTAATTGAATAGGTTGCAGAAACGGCAATAGCTTGCCCTGGATTTGCGCGCAATCGCCAATGGCGAATATGTGTGGATCAGATGTACGCATGCAATCATCAACGTCAATCCCACGATCCACCCGCAGTCCAGCCTGCGTTGCTATTGTCGTATTGGGCTTCAACCCGACAGAGGCAATGATCACATCGGTGGTAATTTGCCGGCGATTGGATAGGGTTGCCAACAGGCTATCGTCTTTCTTTTCAATGGATTCTAAAGACTGGTTGAATACCATTTCCACGCCCATCTGGCATAACCGGTGCTGCAGGCGGCTACTCACCTCGACAGGCAACAACGACGCTAACAGGCTGCAGGCTTGATCCACCAGTGTCACCAGCTTTCCGGCCCGATTCATATCCATGGCCAGTTCACTGCCAATTAAGCCTGCCCCTAATATCAACACGCGTTGCGCCGCTCTCAGAGCATGTTGCGCATGACGGTATTCTTGTTGACTGTTCAGTGTCGCCATCCATTCGTGCCCGGGAATCGCTGGAACTATGGCTTGTGCGCCCATGGCAAGAATCAGTTTGTCGTAGCTAATGGTTTCGTTACCCACGCTAATACGCTTGTTCAGGCGATCAATTGCAGTCAGATGGCGATCAGCATTAAGGGTCAGCCCATACATGTCGGCAAAGTCCACCGCAGATTGGCGAGTCATGTCGTCCGCGGTCTGATTAAGACTGATGACGTGACTCAGGTCAGGCTTGTTGTACTCGTCGCAACTGTCTGCGGCGAGCAACCGAATGGGCACCGCTGCATCGAGCTTGCGCAAGTTCTTGACGACCTGACGAGCTGCGAAGCCAGAGCCTACAATGACAATTTCCTTGTTCATTTCGCCTCCGCAGCAAGCTCATCGAACACCGATTTGCCCATTGAGCATTCAGGGCACAGGAAGTAATCAGGAACGTCACACCAGGCGGTACCGGGCTGCACGTCTTGCATAGGTTCGCCAATCGCAGGGTCGTAACACCATTGACAGACACTGCACCGCATGCGCGGGCCGCTGTCCGAAATCGCTTCTACCGGGGCAGTTGCCGTGACTGCGGGGCTCGTGAGACATGCGTGTGTAGGTGGATTCAACGCCCATTGCATGGCTATTTCGCGCCCATGGGCGCGGCAAACCTCAAGCGAGTCACCGTCCGGTCGCCACTTGGCTTTGAGCGCCAACGTGGTTTCAAAACCCGCATCCATCAAGCGCGTCTGAATACGGTCTACCGCTCCGCCATTCCAGCCGTAACTGCCAAACGCCGAAGCCTTTTTATTACGAAAACGCAGCCCGGTTATTTCTTCCAGGAGGGCGGCTACCTTTGGCATCATGACGTTGTTCATGGTGGATGAGCCGACCAAAACGCCTTTTGAACGGAATACATTGGTCAAGATTTCATTTTTGTCGTGGCGCGAGACGTTGAAGATCTTCACCGCTACACCTGGATCGACTTCGTAAATGCCTTGTGCGATGGCGTCTGCCATCATGCGTGTATTGTTCGACATGGTGTCGTAGAACAGCGTGATGCGGTCTTCTTGATAATCCGCCGCCCATTCCAAGTAGCGGTGCACAATCTGCGTCGGATTATCTCGCCATACCACGCCATGAGCAGTGGCAATCATATCGACCGGCAGATTAAAACCGAGGATCTCGGTAATTTTGGGAATGACCAAGCGACTGAATGGCGTGAGAATGTTGGCGTAGTAGCGTTGGCATTGTTCGAACAGTTCATTTTGATCCACTTCATCATTGAACAGGTGTTCGTCGCAGTAATGTTGGCCAAAGGCGTCGTTGCTAAACAGTACGGCATCACCAGTCAAGTACGTCATCATGCTGTCCGGCCAATGCAGCATTGGTGTTTCCACGAAAATCAGCTGTTTGCCATTGCCGATATCCAAGGTATCGCCGGTATGTACGACGTTGAAATTCCACTCTGGATGATGGTGATGACCGTTGATCGAGTCCACGCCATTGGCGGTGCAATAGATCGGCGTATGGGGTATCAGTGCCATCAACTCTGTCAGCGCTCCCGCGTGGTCCTCCTCCGCATGATTGATGATAATGTAGTCCAGCGTGTTCAAGTCTATTTCCATCGCCAGGTTCTGTATGAATTCCCGGCTGAACCTATGATCGACGGTATCAATCAGTACGGTCTTTTCTTCCCGGATCAGGTAGCTGTTGTAACTGCTACCTCGATGGCATTTGTATTCTGTGCCGTGAAAGTCGCGCACTTCCCAATCGCGCTGGCCGACCCAATGAATGTTGTTTTTTACGTGAATAGACATGTCCTTACCTCGGTATCGAAATGAAGTTCTATACCGGAGGAGGGCAACGTTCGTGCCATGTCTTAACCTATTGATTTATAAGTAAAAAATAAACTATGCTTGTCTTTATGACAAAGTCCAATTACTGTCCATATGACTAATTTATTGTCAAAGTGACAAAGCCATGAGTCTCTCCGTTGAATCCCTCACAGGCATTGCTATCCAGCTGCAAAGCGGTATGTCTCATCAGGACCGCTTTCAACGTCTGATCAATACCTTGCGCCAGTTGCTGGGTTGCGACGCCTCTGCCTTGTTGCGTTATGAACAGCGACAGTTTCGTCCGCTGGCGATTGACGGTTTGGCGCCAGATGTACTGGGGCGCCGCTTCAGTCTTGACGCACACCCGCGACTGGAAGCCATCGCTCGTGCCGGTGACGTGGTGCGCTTTCCGGCAGAGAGTCACTTGCCCGACCCCTATGACGGACTGATACCAAACCAGCAAGATCTCAAAGTGCATGCCTGCATTGGGTTGCCTTTATTCGCGGACCAGACATTGATTGGAGCGCTGACGATAGATGGCATGGACCCGTCGCAATTCGATCACTTCAGCGACGAAGAGCTGCGGTTGGTAGGAGCCCTCGCTTCTGCTGCATTGACCAATGCGTTGTTGGTGGAACAACTGGAAAGCCAGACCATTACTCCTCCCTCCGTCAGTAGCATCCCGGCGGGTAAGCCCTGTACCGAAATGGTAGGGCTCAGCGACGCAATGCAACAGTTGAAAAGAGAGATCGAGATGGTGGCGGGTTCCGACCTGAACGTTTTGATCACTGGGGAAACCGGAGTCGGTAAGGAATTGGTGGCCAAGGCCATACATGAAGGTTCATCCCGCTCTGGTAAGCCAGTCGTCTATCTGAACTGCGCTGCGCTGCCGGAGTCAGTCGCCGAGAGTGAGTTGTTCGGCCATGTAAAAGGGGCGTTCACAGGCGCTATCCATCATCGCACCGGTAAGTTCGAAATGGCTGATAACGGCACATTGTTTCTCGACGAAATCGGTGAGCTGTCGCTGAATCTGCAAGCGAAACTGTTGCGGGTATTGCAATACGGTGATCTGCAACGGGTCGGTGATGATAACGTCCTGCGGGTCAACGTACGGGTGCTTGCCGCGACCAATCGAGATCTGAAGCAGGAGGTGTTTAACAATCGGTTCCGTGCGGACCTGTTCCATCGTTTAAGCGTATTTCCTGTCCATGTACCACCACTGCGTGAGCGTGAGCAGGACATCACGTTGCTAGCTGGCTTCTTCTGTGAGCAAAGCCGGGAGCGCATGGGGTTGAAACGGGTGGCTTTGGCTGCCAATTGTCTGTCGTGGCTCAAAAAGTACACGTGGCCAGGAAATGTGCGCGAACTAGAGCACGCGATTTATCGAGCGACAATCATTGCTCGAGCAACCCAGCAAAGTGACGAACTGCTGCTTGAATCACAGCATTTCAATCAAGTGCTCGAGCAGGTCGACATGCCGCCTGTTGCGCTGGACGTTCCCTTCCTCAAAGTGGGCCAGGGACTGCGGGATGCGACGGATGACTTCCATCGTCAGCTGATTGAAAACACGTTGAAAAAGTGCATGAGGAACTGGTCTGCTTGTGCTCGAATGCTGGATTTAGACGTGGCCAACTTGCACCGACTGGCGAAGCGGCTTGGTTTGAAATAGTAATCCCTGCCGGTCTGGGCTATCCAGCCAGAACCCAGCGCTGATTGAAGGGGCGGCTGCAGGTCAATGATGTTGCCGCTGACCCAAAATTTTTTTCAGTAGTCCCCCCCTCATAAAGCTGGGCCCAATACAAATCTCCACCAGCCGGCCGGTCACCCCGCAAGAGCCCAGTTACTTCAAGCAGTCGGGCGAATTTGGCAGCGCTCACGATCATCAATGCGTTATTTAGATCTTCTGACCTGCTGCTGTGACATCGTCCAGGGCGCGCCCAATAAACAGTCATATTGACTAAGCCTTTGTCATTGTGACTAATTTTTGGTTGGGTCATGATGACTATTTCTATTCTAACTATTTGATATGTAACAATAAAATTATTGGCCCGCTTTGTGTATTAAGTAATGCAATTAACGTCAATATGAAAGGGCAATGTTATGACTCGTTCAATCGCGCTTGGTTTTACCATGTACCTAATGCTGGTTCCGTTGTGCCAAGCAGACCAGGTAATCCGTGAAGTTCCCGACACAACCGCCGGCAAAGGCTTCGGCGCCTTGACGGGACTGATGGTTGGAGCGGCAGGTGGCCCGATAGGTATATTAGTCGGCGCAGCCGGCGGTTTTTTTGCAGGCAGCGCGTTGCAGGCAGGGATTGGAAAGTCTGAAACCGCTTATGAAGTGAAAAACGCGCAAGGCGAAATAAGTACAGTGCGCTCACCCAATGCGAGTTTTGCAGTGGGGCAACAGGTAACGCGTAAAGGTGCTCGTTTGGTGGCATCCGACGAGTAAGAAAAGCTTAAACAGTTTCAGGTGATAAACTAACTCCTTTTAGACCCGCTTGCGGGTCTTTTTTTGGTGCGCCCAGCATGGGCGCAATCTTGTGGGTGAAAGTCCCGCCGTAAGCTGACCACAGCGAATGAAGTGAAGCGCAACTGCATGAGGGCGACCGAGTGTGGGGAGGAAGCGTGGAGCGAAGCCGTGAGCCGATGAACAAGAACCGGATATAAGGCGAAGCCGACCAGGGTGAGCGGGCGATGTCACCGCGCAACCCCGGCACTGATGAACTGGTGGCTTTCGGCGGTTACGACGCCACTTACAACGTCGCCAGTCGCGGCAACTTGTACGTGGCGGATGTGAGCTACGACGTTGGCGGCAAGTACCTGTTCGATCAGATCAGCGGTGTACAGCTGTACGCCAACTACAGTGCCTTCGATAAATCCGCAGACGATTTCAAGACCTCGCAACGGATGATTTTCGGCACCTCGTTCTCCCTCAGCAAACTGTGGATCGCCACGGAATGGTTGTACGGCAAGAATGATCCGGTCATCGGTGGCAGCAGCCTTACCCAGAGTCTGGGGGCTGGTGGTAGTGATCAGTGGGAAAACCAGTTGTATATGAATATCGGCTATTACTTCTGAGTTGGATTTTCTGGGCAACAGCCCTGACTCTTGTTCCCAAGCAGCCTCGCTCCCACTAGTTGAACGCATAAACTGCGGGAGCGAGCCCGCTCGCGAATGTCCAAAACAACATTTGCATCTGCCTCATGAAGCGATTGGCTAAAGAGAACGGATGATGGGTGACATAGACGCACTGAAACATTCTACGGATGCTCGCGTAGACCCGATGGCAGAGCTGGGAATCATGCCTCTGGTCCTTGATACCCCTCCAAAACAAGTCCAGAATCAAGTCTTTCCCTGCTTCGGCAAGAAAAGAAACCCTTTAGATTTCAATGGGTCGGACGCCAGATACGAGTCTCGTTTCCCGCTCCAAACATAGCGCTGCATAGTTCAACTGAAGCATGCAGCGAACGAAAAAAGGACCTCCGGGTCCTTTTTTCGTTTCCGGCGGAAAGCACCGAAACTCGGCGCTATCCGGTGCATTCAGGTCCAGGATCGAGTCCAGGATGCTGATGTGCACTGAATCGGCTTGTCGCTGGAGCAGTTTGCACCGCGAGATGAATATCTAGGCCTAACTCTGTTCAGGAACTTGCGATTGCACTCTCAGAAATGACAGTTCGGAATGCCCGAATAAGTCCCGTATAAGCAGGGCAGGGACAAGGTGCGCCCATTCCTTCAGGGCATGATCGGTAGTTCAATGAGATTCGGGCAGCCTGAGCGAATACCTTCTTCGACAGCTCCCGCAATATCGCCGGCGCGCTCGATCCTGCGGGAAGGGATTCCCAGGGAAGAGGCGAGGGCCAGGAAATCGATCGCCGGGTCGCAAAGTTCCATGCCGATGAACTGGTGAGTGCTTGTACTTAGATAGTGCGCCTGGCTACGAGCGTAGTTCTTCAAAATGTTGTATTCGCCGTTGTTCATGACAACGAACGTGACCGGTAGCCGTTCATGCGCCGCCGTCCAGAGTGCTTGCGGTGAGTACATTGCCGAGCCATCACCGACCAGACAGACTACCGGGCTGCGGTCCAGGCCAAGCGACGTACCGACGGCCGCCGGCATGCCCCAGCCCAGGATGGCGCTGCGGGTAAAAAGATACTGGCGGGCCGAATGGGAATCCAGGCAGGCACGGACATGAGGAATCGTGGCGGGTGCTTCGTCGACGATCCAGACGTCTGGCCCGATTGCCCGGATAGCCTCGTGGGCAGCCACGAAAGGCGTTGTCACCGGAGTGTTGAATTCGCGACTGACGCGAGCGGCGACGTCGGCACGACGTGTATCGCGTTCTTGGCCCGCGACGTTTCGCAGCGTCGCGATTGCCTCGCTGTGTGGGGCCAATTTCTTGTCCAGTATCGGCAACAGCGTTTGCAAGGAGAGTCTTAAATCCCCGATCAGCCCTAGCGCGGTCTCGTGGACTCTGCCTAGTTGGTGTCCATCGCCGGTCAGTTGGATAAGGCGACAGTGAGATGGAATAGCGGGGCCCTGGGAATATTGATAGCTGATCAACGAATGGCCGCCGAGCAGGAAGACCGCGTCGAAGTCAGAGAATGTCTCCCTGATATCGCAAGCCTTCGCAGACAGCGTTCCCCGCCACTGCGGATGAGCCGTCGGGAACGGAATATGCCCGGGCCAGGATGGCCCGTAGACCGGCGCGCCGAGTGCTTCGGCGAGCATCACGGCTTCAACTTCCGCGCTCGACTGGATCACTTCTTCGCCAACGATAATCGCCAGACGACCGGGGGTAATTGTCGCTAAGGCCGCGGCCAATTCCTCAATCGCCCCGGTCACGGCACCGCGCTCGATTCGCGATGGCGGGCCAGCCGTTACATCCGTGTGTTGCTCCATCACGTTAATCGGCAGGGAAAGGAAAACCGGGCCGGCCGGCCCCGTGCGACAGTCCTGAAACGCACGACGCAGCAGCATCGGGATGTGTTCGGGATGATGAATTTCCTCCGCCCATTTGACGCTCGGTCTGGCGAGCGCGACGAGGTCTCCGTGGAGCAGCGGGTCGGTCACGCCATGTCGCGTGTCTTGTTGACCCGCCGTGATGACAAGCGGCGTATTCGCCATCTTCGCGTTGAGAATGGCGCCCATTGCATTGCCGAGTCCACCGGCCGTATGGAGGTTGACGAAGCCGGGGCGACCGGATGCCTGCGCATAACCGTCGGCCATCGCTACGACTGAGGCTTCTTGGAGGCCGAGGATGTATTGGATGTCTGAGGCGCCTGAGAGGGCGTCGAGCAAAGCCAGTTCGGTTGTTCCCGGATTGCCGAAGACGTAGCGTACACCTTCGCTGCGAAGCACTTCTACGAACAGGTCCGCGCCGCGTTGCCCACGACTGTTGAAAAAAACACTGGATCCTAAGGGCATGGCGCAGAACCTCATCTGGTCTGGAAGCTTTGATTTAGCTGGCTTGCTGTGGCGACTGTCGTGTGGCAATCGCATTGCACAAGGCCCGGGCGACAGGTGCGTAACTGGTCTGGCTGGGCTGGCCGGCTTCGGGAGCCCCGGTGGGATTGATCAGGTGCACCGCGATCTGTCCTGGCAGCCATGAGACGAGTGGCCAACGGGGGCGATAGGCAGATTTGGGCCGGGTATCTCCGGTGGTCGGATCAAAATCGCAGGATGTCACAAACGCTATCCCTATCAGGCAAGCGCCTTCGAGCTGCGAGCGCACACGACCAGGATTTTTCAAGAAGCCCAAGTCCGCGACAACGACCGCGTCATGAATGATCAAGCGGCCTTCGTCGCTCACCTCGATATCGAGAACGACCGCCATGCAGGTCTGCGCGTCATAGTGGGCAGCGATGCCTTGCGCTCGACCATGTCTTGGGGGCTTGCCCCAATGAGCTTTCTTTGCCGCTTCGGTGATGACGCTCCGCATTCGATGACCATCGACGCTTGATGAGTGCCGAGTGCCGTCGTTCAGCGTCGATGCCGGATCAATCAGCGAAAGCAGATAGTCCCTGTGATCCAGCTTGCAGACTCGCACCTGCGCGGCCATGAATCGCTGTTCGGCGAACAGGCGGAGCAACAGGTCTTTTCTGTCCAGATTGCTGTCGAGCGTCGATTGCCAAGTGAATGGATCAAGGGCACTGACGTGCGCATCAGGATGGCTCATTGCATTTCTCCTTCCGGTTGATGGCAAGAGGTCCAGCTAAAGCGATGTGTCCTTGGTGCCTGTAGCGCTGGCACCGTAGGGGCGGTCATTGGGGTACTTTAGGGGGAAGGATCTGACGTCAGAGTGACCGGAGGCTGACAGGAACATGTCAGGCGTTGGGCGAGTCGGCTTTCCAACCAATGGGCTTATGGAGCAGTCACCGGAACGGCTCGGTACACGGCGACCTGGTCTGAACCTATGGTTTCTTTCAACACGTAAGTCGACCCTTCCTTGATGTCGATCTCCCAGTGTTTTTCCGCCTTTGATGCTTTAGCGTTAAAGCCCGACTCAGGTACGTTGTCGAAGCTGTCGTATCGGTACAGGTTGTAAGGCACGCCTGGCTTGAGTCCCGATACAGTGACAGTCAAGTTCACCTTAGCGGAAGCAGGACGAGTACTGGAGCCTTCGCCCATGGCCGGTTTTTCTTCATTCGCGTCGGTTGTCAGACGAACCGGCAGCGTCTTGCCGTCTCGGTCGATAACCCCGGTTATGGCCACGCCATAGTTTTTTCCGCCGCCAGGCAATGAATACACCGGTCGAGACTCGTCATTGGCCTCTTCGCGGTTTGCCTGAAATGCTCCGAACTTGAAGCGGTAAAGATAGGCCGGTTTTCCATTGGGCGACCAAAGACCGTTATCGCTGAACGTAATGACGTCATCAGCGTAATAGGTAGCAGGCTGGGTGACTGGTTTTGTGGAAGAAACGCCAATGACGGGAACGATATGGTCGTATTCGCCATCGCCTTCGCCCCCCTCTTCATTTTCGAATTGGGAAAAATTTTCGTAAACGCCGATGATGACCGGATAGCCGGACACCACATTGTCCTTGACCCATGCCAGGAATCTGTTTGCGTTCGCCGTGGTTGGGCTGTCCCACTCAACAGCTTTCAAGCGCATTTGAGCAGCGGTGGCCCCATCGTTCCTCCCTAATAGTAACTGGCTGCCCCGCTTGGATTGTTTAACGTTCGGGCTGGCGATTGCGCGGGCATCGAATTGTGAAACGTATTGGCCATAGTAAAGTCCGGCACTGATGAGCGCGGTCTCACCGCAATAGCCATAGTTCGCTTCCCATTGAAGGCGTGGAGGAATGTCGTTCATTTTGGTGCGGTTTTTTGTTGCGCCTATTTCTGCCGAGTTCGGCTGAGTGTCTGCCGCATAGGCTATTGAGAAAGGCGCACACAGGGCCAAAGCCATTAACAGACACAGAGGTCTTGGGGGCGTGAACTGGCTTTTCATGAGCCTGCTGAAGTCAAACATTCTTATCACCTTTACTAACTGCCATGGGATGTCTCAGCAAGTGGAACAGAATAATGTCGTGGTAGTCTTAAAATTTGCCCTTGGCAACGGACTGTTCTTACATGGAGGCGGTCCGCAACGTTGGAGTATTTTTTCCATAGGAGGTCTCGCGTGCCCTGGAAGTCAAATCTTGTAGTGCTCGCCCTGTCTGCCGTTGCCTTTTCGGCGCAGGCCCAATCCGATCGTCAAGTGGTCGAGGACATGGTTACTCGCTCGGCCAATGTCTGCCCGGGCCACAGCACCGAACGCACCACGCCCACGGTGAAGGCGGTGCCTGTCGGCGCGTTGCGGGTTATGCTCGACCGCGGCTTGGTCATGTGTCCCGACCGACGCCTCGATGTCGACGCGCCAGCTGTGTTCTACGGTAGAGTTGGCGTATTTGAATGGAACCCCGAAGTGCCTGCAAGCTCGGAGGTGATCGCCAAGCAGATCGACGCCATGACCCGCAAGGACGAGTACCCATCGGACACCTTGGTTTGGGATGCCAAGGGTATGCCACTCGAGCAGCGCACTGTGCCGGCTTTCGAACCCAAGCCAGGGGCTGCTGTGCTGTACCAGGTACGGTGACTTTCAAGCGTCAACCACTGGCTCGCAAGCCGCATCCACACCTCAGTGACGTAGCGCAGTGGGGCCATGCCAATAGTCGCTTGGAAACGGTCCGCGAAGACCGAGCGAGAGGTATTGACTGTCCAGTCGCGCCCCGGTTGTTGATGGAGCGCGAGAAGCGCACTTGCCAAGCGTGGATCGCGTAATGCAGCGACCATGCCTGTCGAAAAAAACGAGTTGAGTTATAAAGAAGCTCAAGAGCGCTACGGCACTCAGGGCTAACGCCCGCCCACTAACCAAACGTTAGGCGTTCAAAGATGGGGGGCGTAGTTCAATGTTGACGAGAAGAAAGTTCATCACTACTGCAGCAGCAACGGGGGTGGGTGCCGCCGGGGCCCTTGCGTTCTACACCTCGAGCAAGGGCAGTGTGGAGTATGAGCATGCCGTGAAGCAGATATGGCGTCACAGCGAACTCGATTCGAGTAACGTTCCTGCAGTACTGCGGGAACTTGTGCGCTACGCAACCTTAGCGCCATCCAGTCACAACACCCAGTGCTGGAAGTTCGGGCTGGACGATCAGTCGATTTCAATCCTGCCTGACTATCAACGCAGATGTCCGATTGTCGATCCAGACGATCACCACCTTTTTGTCAGCCTCGGCTGCGCCGCCGAGAATCTTGTGCAGGCAGCGGCAGCTATGGGCTTTAGGGGCGATGCCGTTTTCAATACCGGGAAGAACGAATCATGGAACATCTCCTTGGAGCGCGCAGCGCAGGTCCGAACTCCGCTTTTCGAGGCAATCCCGCGTCGGCAGTCGACCAGGGCCGAATTTGATGCCAAGCCTCTTTCAAACGACGAACTGCGGCTTCTGGAAATAGCCGGCTCGGGAAATGGCGTTCGGGTTCAGTTGCTCACGGATAAACAGGACATGGAGAATGTCCTTGACTTCGTGGTTCAGGGAAACACCGCACAGATGCGTGATCCGGCATTTGTGCGCGAACTCAAAGAATGGTTGCGTTTCAACGGAGGACAGGCCGCAAGGCAGGGCGATGGACTGTTTACAGGTGCTTCCGGCAACCCAACTGTCCCCAGTTGGCTTGGTGGCCTGATGTTTGATTTCTTTTTTTCCGAAGAGTCCGAGAATGACAAGTACGCGCGACATGTTCGGAGCTCCTCCGGCATTGCGGTATTTGTTTCCGCGCTTGAGGACAAGCATCACTGGATCGAGGTGGGTCGTGCCTTTCAACGGTTTGCTTTGCAGGCAACGGCGATGGATGTTCGAACCGCTCACCTTAATCAGCCGGTGGAAGTCGCGTCACTCAGGCCGCAGTTCGCCAAATCAATCGGTATCTTGGGTGAAAGGCCTGATCTTGTCATTCGATTCGGTCGTGGACCCGAGATGCCCAGATCCTTGAGGCGCCCAATCGAAGCCGTACTGTTGTAGACGCCGGACTTCGTTTTGGAGCCGACGGCAGCTGCGCCCCGCGTTGTGCAAAATACTGTGCGGGCGTGCTCCCCAGTGCCTTTTTGAACATGGTGATAAAGGCGTTGACCGAGTTGTAGCCCAGCTCGGTTGCAACGTTCTGCACCTTCGCACCACTGGCCAATTCTCGCAGTGCAACGACAAGGTGCAATTGCTGCCGCCAGCGTCCAAACGTAAGGCCCGTCTCACGAATCATCAATCGAGACAGCGACCTGTCGCTCATCGCCACGCGTTTGGCCCATTCGGCTGACGTACTGCGGTCGGAAGGGGCGAGCGTCAGTGCATGGGCTATCGCACGAATCTTGGGATGACTGGAGATGGGGAGGTTGAAGCGCTCACGCGGCATTTCGACCAGTTCGTCGAGGATCACTCTCGCCAGCCTGGCGGCATGGCCAACCGGAGGATAATCGGCAGGCTCCTGTGCCAGCCGATCAACCATTTCCCGGATCATCGGGGAGATGGACAGCGTGCAGCAATCCTCGGGCAGCTTCGCCGCTCCGGGGTTCACGAACAGATAATTGAGCCGGGCATTCGCTGTCGCCCGTGCGCTATGGGGCACGCCGCCCGGAATCCAGACACCGCAGTTGGGCGGTACGATCCAGATCTCGTTGTCCGCAGTACAAGTGACCGCCCCGTGCAGCGCGAGGATCAGTTGACCCTTGCGATGCACATGCGTCGGCACTTCCGCTTGGTGATCTGCAAAGTCGAGCTGCCGGGCCACCGCCAGCCGATCCGTGAGGTCCGGGTCGAAGACAGAGACGGCTGATCGTGTGGGTGGCATCAGTTGGCAGTTTTTAGGGATATTTTGGAAGAATACTGAATTTATTTGCGTTTGCAACGCAGCAATAATGGTTCGCATGAACATCCTATCTGCTGTGAACAAACCACCTGGGCGCGCCGACGTCGGCATCGCGCACGCGGTGGGGTCCCTCCTGCGAACCCCTGCCATGAGGGCATATGTGGACGCCTTGCTGTTTTCGGCGAAGAGCTTTGCCGCGGCGATGTTGGCCTACTATGTTTCGCTGCGTATAGGACTTGCCAATCCCTACTGGGCGATAGTGACCGTCTACATCGTCTCGCAGACCTCTGCGGGTGCGTCGCTCAGTCGCGGTGTCTATCGCTTCGTGGGAACCTTCGTCGGGGCGGCGGCAACGGTGGCAATCATTCCGAATTTCGTGAACGACCCTATCGTATGCAGCGTGGTGCTCGCTTGCTGGATCGGCCTGTGTCTTTATTTCTCGCTGCTTGATCGCACGCCAAGGGCCTATGCTTTCGTTCTTGCTGGTTATACCGCGAGCCTGATCGGATTTCCCTGCGTCCTTGATCCAGGCACGGTGTTTGATACGGCCTCCGTGCGGGTCCAGGAAATCTCCATCGGGATACTGTGTGCGGTTCTAGTGCATCGCTACATCCTGCCCAAGCGTATGACGGGTCAGTTCATTGGCAAGCTGTTGGCGGCACTGCGGGACGCCCGTCAGTTGGCGGCTGACGCCTTGAAGGGAACGCCGAGCGAGAATCGTCGCGACCGCACCCAGCTCGCAGTGGATCTCCTTGCCCTTCAGGGGCTTGCAACGCACCTACCCTATGATCCGGCCCCTGCGCTGCGGCACGAGTCGGTACAGCTGATCCATGACCGGCTGGCGCGACTGCTTGCGCTCGCTGCGGAGATCGAGGACCGGATCCATTCCCTGGGTATGGGCGGCTACAACTTGCCCGATGAACTGGTCGCTTTGCTCGATGATATCGCGAGGTGGATCCCAGCTGTCGAGGCGGTCGACCGGGAGGGCGTCGCAATGTGTTTAATCGCCCGCGCGCGGGCGATCAACAAACATTTCGGCGTAGACGCCGCAGCGCCTGGCGTCAGGCTCGCCGCTAATCTCGCCGGTTATCTTGGCGAAATGATCGGCCTGCTCCAGGACTGCGACAACCTGGGGCGCCACATCGTGACTGCCGACCCATCACACGAGGCGACAGAGCTTCATTGGCCCAAGCCCGCGAAGGGCTACATCTATCACCGCGATCGCTGGATGGCGGGCCGGGCCGCGTTGGGTGCCATCGTCGGCATCCTGATCAGCTGTGCTTTCTGGATCTGCTCGGCCTGGCCTGAGGGCGCGACGGCCGTATCGATTTTCGGCGTATGTTGCACGCTGTTCGGGAATGTCGATGCGCCAGCCCCTAACGTCATCAAATATATGCTCGGCTCGATCTATGGGGTGGTCATCAGCTTTGCCTACAGCTTCGTCATTCTTCCTCAGGTCACGGACTTCGCTCTTCTTGTTGCAGTGCTAGCACCGACGTTCCTGTTCGCGGGTTCCCTGCAAGCGCATCCGCCGACAACGTTCATGGCGCTCGGTATCACCCTGACCATCCCGATTCTTTCGGGGCTGCGCGCCACCTACGCCGGCGACTTCGCTGCATCCCTCAATACTGTTGTTGCGCTCTTCGCGGCGGTCGGATTCGGGGCGGTCAGCATGACCTTGTTCCAGACCGTCCCGGTCGACGCGGCGATCAGCCGGTTGCTTCGATTGAGTCGCAGGGGCGTCAGCCGTCGAGCGCTGGGTGATGTACCTGATGACCGGCATTGGACGAACCTTATGATCGATCGCACGGCGCTGCTGCTACCCAGGTTACGGGTGTCCAACAAAGGCTATTCAGATGTTCTCGACGATACCTTGCACCATCTGCGTGTCGGCCACGCTGTTGGATCGCTTCGCAAGATCATCCCGCAGGTCGACGGCGACATTGCCGAAAAACTCGGTGAGCTGCTTTGCGCAATCGCCGCACGCTTCAGCGCCAGAGACCTTAAGGCGCATGTTGATCCGATCGGTATTGACCAGCGTATCGAGACCTTGCAGGTGATGATCGCTGACCGCTCGATCAACGACCGCTCGCGGATCGCCGACCTGCTCATCGACCTTAGGTTTGCCCTAGGTTCCAGTCATACGGCGAGTGCGCCTCATGATCGTTGATCTCGACGTCGGTGGCGTCCTCATCCCCGGTTTACTGGCGCTGGTATTCGTCGCCATTTTTACCACCGTCGCGATAATCCGCGGCCTCCGCGTCGTGGGCATCTACCGCCTGTTCGCTCACTGGCCGCTCGTCGAACTCGCCATTTTCGCGCTCATCTACGGTTTGCTCGTGCAGCACCTGCCCTCAATCGGACACTTATCTTGAAGCCTGTTCTATCCTTGCTCAGCCGCTATGCCCTGACTTTTTGCCTCGTTGCTGGCGCCACGCTCATTGCGCTGGGGGCGTGGAACCATCACGAGCGAACGCCCTGGACTCGCGACGGGCGAGTGAGCGCGGATGTCGTGCAAATCGCACCGGAAGTCTCCGGTACTGTGAGTGCCGTCCCGATCGTTGATAACCAGTATGTCCATCGGGGTGACATTCTTTACGTGATCGACTCGCAGCGGTACCGGCTCGCATTGGCGTCGGCCGAAGCCGACGTCGAAGCCAAGCGTCAGGATAGGCTCGTTCGCCAGGCGGCGGCGCGGCGGCGCGGCCAACTCCGCGATATCGTGTCCCAGGAGGATGTTCAGCAAACAGGAGGCGCGGCTGCAGTGGCGGGCGCCACCTACCAAGCAGCGCTGGCGGCTCTGGACCTCGCCAAGCTCAATCTCGCCCGCTCTACTATCCGCTCGCCGGTCGATGGCTATATCACTAACCTGAGGTTGCGGCCTGGCGACTATGCGACGGCCGGTTCGGCAACGGTTGCTGTCCTCGACGCGGCGAGCTTCTGGGTTACTGGCTATTTTGAGGAGACGAAGATCCGGCAGATCCACGTCGGCAAACCGGCGCGGATCATGCTGATGGGCTTTGATCAGCCTGTGTCGGGACATGTCGAAAGCATCGGTCGCGGTATCGAGAACAGTAACGATTCGCCAGGTCATCTCGGCCTGCCAAATGTGGCGGCGACATTTACCTGGGTGCGTCTTGCGCAGCGGATCCCGGTTCGTATCCATATCGATAGGGTGCCAGCAGGCGTTGAATTGGCCGCTGGCATGACCGCGAGTGTTGAGATCATCCCCCCCAATACAGTTCGATAAGCATTCCGTACCGACCAAGATAAGCGTTGGGGGCCGATGGCGCTTCAGAAACCTCGACCCGCGCCGACTCAGATGGTGTCGGCTACAGTTCCTTGTAACCGCAGGGATATCACGACCGCCACGCAATATTGATCATGACGAAACGCCCTCCGTTCCAATCGCTTGGCTGCGCCGAATGCCGCAACCACGAGGCGTTGGGGTTTGATTTCACCATGGCCTTCCAACCTATTTTCAACGTGCGGACACGCGCTGCGTTTGCTTATGAGGCGTTGGTCAGAGGCGTCAATGGCGAATCGGCTGGCCACATCCTGGGGCTCGTGAACGACAGCAACCGCTACCGATTCGACCAGGCCTGCCGGGTGAAAGCCATCGAGGAAGCTGCAAGGCTGGGCTTGCTGGATATTCCCGATTGCTTGCTGAGCATTAATTTCCTGCCCAACGCCGTATACCGACCAGAGACGTGTATCCGGGCCACCCTGGAAGCGGCGCGCCTGACCCATTTCCCGCCAGAAAGGCTCATGTTCGAAGTGACCGAAGGCGAGAAGGTGGTAGACCCTGAGCACCTCAAATCGATTTTCGTGGAGTACGAGCGCCAGGGTTTCATTACCGCCGTCGACGATTTTGGCGCGGGCTATTCGGGCCTTAACCTGCTGGCCATGTTCCAGCCGCAGGTGCTGAAGATTGACATGGCACTGACCCGGGGCATCGATCGAGAACCGGTCAAACAAGCGATCGTCGAAGGCATCATCCTGGTCGCCAGGCGCTTGGATATCCTGGTCATCGCCGAAGGTGTCGAGACCCGTGAAGAAAGCTCGACGCTTCTAGGCATGGGGATCGAGCTGATGCAGGGATATTTGTATGCAAGGCCCGAGGTCGGTCATCTCCCGGCTGGATGCTTTGACTTGGTGCGCTAATCCTTCACCGAGTTTCTACCATAGTGATGGTATGTCGGGTGTAAACGACGATGGTGTTGTCGGGGGATCTACAGGTCGAGTGTCGGGACGTAAAAGGCAGGCTAGCAGCTTGCGGAATACGGCGAGCATAGACCCTTAGGTTCACTCCGACCAGAGTGCCCCTGACGCCATCCAGTTATCCAAGAAATCCGTGAGTATGTCTGTGGATAACCGCGCTGAGGCCAGGTAGGCAGAGCCTTTTAACGGGTGCTCAAAAAATGTACAGGCAGATTGGTATCATCCCACCGTAGGCCATTGAATTTAAACAGGGTGCTGAAAACCGGGATTACCTTGCATGCATGTTCATCGACTCCATTCGAGAAGTGGCGAGCTTGGCAGCTGGAATGTCAGACAACAAAAAGCCCGTGCATGACGGGCTCTCTGTATGGGGTCAAATCCTTTTGTCTGTTCAATCTGTGCTTCGTAATGTAAATATTTCGTGAAAAGCACGTTACGGAAGCGAAAAAACCGGCCCTCAACAGCCCGCGTAAGGCGGGCTTCCCCCTGAAGAAAGATCGGTTATCGGTTAAACCGCTCGACCAATGAGTATTGCGTGGACGCGGTCCTGGTCAGTTCCTTATTCAGATCTGCCGATTGGTGCGCCTGTTCCGAGGTTTTATCGGCCAAGTGGGCAATGGTCGTAATGTTTCGGCTGATTTCCTCGGCGACGGCAGTTTGCTCTTCAGTGGCCGCGGCAATCTGGGTGGTCATCTCGGTGATGTGGGAGACCGCTTCGCTGATGCCCACCAATGCCTTGTCTGCCTCCAGTACCCAGGTCACGCCTTCCTGGGCCTGACGATGACCGCTCTCCATGGTCTGCACGGCGTTGTTGGACGACGCCTGGAGCTTGGTGATCAGATCATGGATCTGGGTGGTGGATTGCGCGGTGCGTTGGGCCAGTTGACGAACCTCATCGGCCACGACGGCGAAACCCCTGCCCATGTCGCCGGCGCGCGCGGCTTCGATGGCGGCATTTAATGCCAGCAGATTGGTCTGGTCGGCGATTCCTTTGATCACGTCAACGACTGTCCCTATTTCATTGCTGTCTTTGGCCAGCTGTGCAACGGTCAGGCCTGTCTCGCCGACCGCGGCGGAGAGGCGCTCGATCGCCTCTCGGGTGTCTCGGGCCACATCGCGGCCGCGATTGGTCAGCAGGTTGGCTTGTTGAGTAGCGTCAGCCGTGCGCTGGACGTGGCTGGCGACTTCCTGGGTGGTCGCGGCCATCTGGTTGACCGCGGCAGACACCTGTTCGGTTTCGACGCGCTGACGATCCAGCCCTTTGGAGCTGTCCGTGGCAAGTACATCGGATTGTTCCGCCAGTTTGCTGAGTTGCTCAGCGGTGTCTTGCAGGCGAGTCAGGCAAGTCTTCAGGCGCGAAGTCTGGCTGACGAAGGCGGTTTCCAGGCGCGCTTGTGGTCCGCGCGCATCGCTGTACATCTGAGCAATCAGTAAGTCGGAAGTTGAGGGCTCTGCCATCTGCAGCAGGCGCAAAGTGCCTCGCATCTGCCAGCGTGAAGAGAGCAAGCCGATCGGCACGGCGATGCCTGCGGCCACGGCAATCGCAACGGGTGTACTGAAGAACAAGCCGCCCATGGTGCCTGCCAGCCCCATGACTAAGAACGGCAAGCAATCCAGCAGGGACGCTTGCCAAGCGTCTTGGCGGGGGACGGCTGGTTTTCCCTGGCTGATGCGCTTATACAGGGACTCAGCTCGACGAATCTGATCAGTCGTCGGCTTGACTCTGACCGATTCAAAGCCGACCACCTGGCTGCCTTCAAATATCGGTGTGACGTAGGCGTTGACCCAGTAGTGATCGCCGTTCCTGGAACGGTTCTTGACGATACCCATCCACGGGCGTCCTTGCTTGAGCGCACCCCACATATGGGCAAAAACGGCAGGGGGGACGTCAGGATGGCGGACGATATTTTGCGGAGCGCCAATTAGATCGGCTCTATCAAACCCACTGATCTCGACGAAGGCGTCGTTGCAGTACGTGATAACGCCTCGTTCATTGGTCGTCGAGATGAGTTTCTGTTGAGGCGCGAGTGAAATTTCACGCTGCGTAACTGGCTGATTATTTCTCATTCCGACTGTTCCTTGATTCCGTGAAAAGGCCATCGGCCAGTGTTCAAGAAAAATGAGTGCATTGTTATAAAAAATTCTTTTATAACAATGAGTTGTATTTAGGTTTCTGAATTATTTATGGGGCCGAAACGCGCTTGTGAATATCGACTTGATGTTGATTAAAAAATCGTTGTTAGAATCGATGAGGCTAGCTCATTTATTAACAAGATCGCTCACTTCAAAGCGCCACGCCATTTCAAGTTCGTTGATGATTTCCCCATGACCGTCAGCGGCAAGGTGCAGAAATTCCGCATGCGTGAAATCAGCGTAGAGGAACAGGGAGCACCGAGAAGCGACGTTTGATAGTCATTGGCTATTCGCTGCAGGCCGCTCCGCTTTGAGCACCGACCGCCCAAAAGCTTGGTACCGCGCTCGCTCACCCAGGTGTCGTAGCCAGTGTGACCCTGCGGGGCACTCAGTTGGCCGAAATCCTTCCATGGCCGCGCGAAGCGGGCACGTTGAGACTATGCTCATTGCCACTGCAGGCAATGTACTGGTTTCACGTGTCGCCCACCAAGGAAAGGAGTCTGTATGTGTCCGGTTCTTCATGCCCGGTTCCATTATCTGAATGGTCGAATGCGCAGTCTGGTAACGCGTGTCCATCGGCGTATTTCGAACGCCCACAAAATCTTCTGGCGCTTGGCCGGCTGCGTGACCGGGCTGGCGCTGCTTGCCACCCCTCCAGTCCAAGCTGCCGACGCGGGCATCGCCGGCGGCTCTACCGCAAGCTATAGCATTGCCTTGAGCAACTCCTACGCGGGCAGCGATTTCCGCAAGGTGATGGTGCGCAACTGGCAGGAGATTGCGGCCCAGGCGCAAAAGGATGGCTTGATCCGCGAGGCTCCGGTGGTCAGCGCCAATAACTCGGCATCGGAACAAGCGGCCCATATCCAGGACATGATCGTCAAGGGCGCCAACGCCATCGTCATCCTGGCTGCGTCCGACACGGCCCTCAACGGGGTGATCCGCGATGCCTGCAACGCCGGCATCGTGGTGGTCGTCATGGCCAGCCTGGTCACCGAACCCTGCGTCTATACCGTGGACTACAACTGGTCCGCCATGGGCCGCGTGGAAATGGACTATATCGCCGGGCGCCTCAAGGGGAACGGAACGCTGCTGGAGATTCGCGGTATTGCCGGCGATGCCACCGATAAAAATATCAGCGATGGCATTCGCAAGGCCGCTGGCGACTATCCGGGCCTGAAGTTCGCCAAGACGGTATACGGGAACTGGACGGCTTCTGTCGCACGCAAGGAGGTGGCGCTGGCGCTGCCGTCGCTGCCCAA
Source organism: Pseudomonas sp. Root401 (assembly GCF_001425105.1). NCBI lineage: Bacteria > Pseudomonadati > Pseudomonadota > Gammaproteobacteria > Pseudomonadales > Pseudomonadaceae > Pseudomonas > Pseudomonas sp. Root401. The sequence goes on from NZ_LMDO01000001.1 coordinate 243,658, forward strand.
TATTGATGCCGTTGCGACTCAGGGCGGTGACGGTTATGGCGCGGCCATGGCGTTCAAGGCGGCGGGACGCCCTTTGCCGATCATCGTGATGGGCAACCGTCAGGACGAACTCGCCCTGTGGAAACAGGAGCGCGATGCCAATGGCTACGAGACCGTCTCTGTCTCCGCTTCCCCGAGCGTCTCCCAGGTGGGTTTTTGGGTGGCCCAACAGATTCTGGCGGGCAAGCAAGTGCCGAAGTTCGTCGAGGTGCCGCTGGTACGCATCGATGCGAAAGACCTGGACACCTGGCTCGCCACGATGCCGGTGGGCGGCGCTGCCAATCCTCCCTACAGCCAGGCTTCCGTTGCGGCGATGATTGACGCGGCCATCAGCAATACGGCGCCGCCGACGCCTTTGCCGGAGGTGACGAAGCAGTAGTGGCAGGCGTGGAGCGAGGAGGCGAGGCGCCATGTTGACATTCAAATCCTCCACGGACAGGCCCATTGCCGTCAGGATTGGCCTGGCGGTCGCCGCGCTGGTGTTCCTGATGCTGGTGGTATCGCTGGTGAACCTCTATGGCCTGCGAGGCATGGTTCGTGCGGTGGATTCCGCCAGCCATTCCGCGGAAATTCTGGCCTCGGTCAACGGTGCCACCGGGCGGGTGGAAAACTTCATCGCCACCCGCGACCAGGAAAGCCTGTCCCAGGCCGAAGGCATGGTGGCGACGGCGATCGCCGGCCTCTCCGCCATTGCGGTGGCAGAGGCGCAATCGCTCAAGGGCAGTCTGGAACGGCTCGCTGCGGCGATCGCCACCTTGCGAGCGGCGACCCTGACCATGGATGGCGAAACGGAGAACATGACAGCCCACTATGGCCGGATGCGAGAGGCGACGATCCTCGTCGAACAGGGCATCGCCGATGGGCTGAAGGGGATCGACGCCCGCGCCGCTGAGCACGAGGCGCGGGTGAGCAACATCGAAAGTGCTCACCGCATTCTGGATATCCTGCGCAACGGCGAACGGATCATCATCGCCAATGTGGCCAAGATGCTGGTGACCGGTAATGGGGCGGCCGCCACCGCGGCGCGCAACGCCAGCGCGGCACTCCCGCCGGTGGTCGAGCAATTGCGCGAGTTGATGACGGCGCCGCAGGAGCGAGAGAACGTGGACCAGTTGGCGACGGCGGTCGCTGCGGTCAGTCTGGCGCTCGAGCGCCTTGGCGAGGCGCCCAAGCTCCGGGGAGACGAGGCTTTGCGGCAGCTCGCCGCCGTCGGGGATGTGGTCGAGCGCCTCGAGGCAATGTTGGCTGAAGTGGAAGGGCAGGTTGTCCATGACGCAAGCGACATTCAGGCTGCAACCGGTTTGCTGCACAATGCCGCCGCGTTGTCCAAGCGTTTTGCCGAGCGTGTTGCCACCCTGGAGGCGCAGACCCTGTCGTTTCGCCTGTCACCGTCGGCCGAGGTCGCCGGCTCGGTCGGCGGCATCCTGGACGAGCTCTCCCGTCTCGCGCGCGTTCTCCCGTCGTCCGCGGGGCTGCAAGCCAAGGCTACCCCCCTGACTGTCAGCGATCAGATTGCCGGCTACCGAGCGGCATTCGCCCGGTTCCATCAGGCGAGCAACGCCTTGAGCGGCGCGCGCGACCAGGTTCGCAACGAGGCACGGAGCGCCGGCCTGTTGGTGGCGCGCTTCGCTGGCCAGGCACGCTCCGATGCCTTGATCCACAATGATCGCGGCATGCTTGCGACGATCGTTGCGGGTACCGTCGCCATCCTGCTGGCCGGCGCCATCGCCTGGAGCACGTCGCGATTTGTCGCCCAGCCCATCGTGGCCCTGGCCTCGGTCATGCGCCGGCTTGCGGCCGGCGACTTGAACGCAAAGATCGCCAGCGCCGAACGCGGCGACGAAATCGGAATCATGACCCGCGCCGTACGGGTGTTCCAGGAGAATGCCCTGCGCATCCGGGTGCTGGAGGCCGAGGCCGAAGCCGAACGACAACAAGTCCAGGCTTCTTTGGAGAGAATGGTCGCCGAACGGACCGACACGCTGCACCACCAGACCGAGGTGCTCGAGGCGCAGGCCATCGAACTCATCCAGGCGCGCAACCAGGCCGATACGGCTAACCAGGCAAAGAGCGATTTCGTGGCCACGGTCAGTCACGAACTACGCACGCCCTTGACCCTCATTCTCGCCCCTCTGGAGCAGCTCTCGGCGGCGACCACCCCGCCGGCGGATTGGCGTGTGCAAATCGACCGCGCCCAACGCAACGCGCTGCGCTTGATGAACCGGGTGAACGACATCCTCGATTTCTCCAAGGCCGAAGCGGGCAAGTTTGAGTTGTATCCGATGCCAGTTGACTTGAACAAGACGGTGGGTGTGCTGGCCGAGGATGCCGCCATGGTGGCCGAGGGTAAAGGCTGCACCTTGACCTGCAGCATCGATCCCGCGCTCGGCACGGTGTTCCTGGACCCCCGGCACTTCGAGAAAATTCTCCTCAACCTGGTGAGCAATGCCATCAAGTTCACGCCCGCTGGCGGCACCGTGCACCTGGCAGTCACTCCGCTTGATGGCGAGCGATTTGAATTTGCAGTGCAAGACTCGGGGATTGGCATTGCGCCTGACAAACTACCGTTGCTGTTCCAGCGTTTTTCCCAGATCGACAATTCCGCCACGCGCCATTACAGCGGCACCGGCATCGGCCTCGCCCTGGTCAAGGATCTGGTCGAACTGATGGGCGGCGAAGTCGGCGTCAACAGCGAGCCCGGACGGGGTTCGTGCTTCTTTGTTCGACTTCCGCTGGGGGCTGAGCAAAACACCGTACCGACCGAAGTCAGCGATATGCTCGAGCGATCGTCACCGAGCACGGCAAGCACAACCGAGCAGCGCCACTTGCGTTTCGACGACGGTCGCCTTGGCATTCGCAATGACCGGGCGCCGATGGAAGAAGCGGACGAGCAGCACCCGCAACACGCCTTGCGATCCAAAGTGCTGGTAGTCGACGACAGCCCGGAAATGCTTGGCTATCTCCGCGAGCTGTTGCGCGACGACTACAGCGTCGCCACCGCAACTGATGGAGAGCAGGCCTGGGCACTCCTGCAGCGTCGGCCCATCGATGTCGTCGTCTCGGATGTGATGATGCCGAAGCTCGACGGCTTCGGCCTGACAGCCAGAATCAAAGGCAGCCCCGGTTTTGCCCATTTGCCCGTGATCCTGGTGACCGCCCGCGGCGGTAGCGAGGCCTGCGTCTCCGGGCTGGAGAGTGGCGCCGATGACTATATCGCCAAACCCTTCTCGCCATTGGAGCTCAAGGCTCGCGTACGGGCGGTGCTACGCATGACCCAGGTGCAAACCGAATTGAATGCAAAGTCCCGTCAGGCGGGCATGGCCGAAATCGCTACGACTGTGCTGCACAACGTCGGTAACGTCCTCAACAGCGTGAACGTATCGGCAGAACTGGTCAGCAGCCAGATGCGCACCTCCAAGGCCCAGGGGCTGGGCAAAGTGGCGCAAATGATGAACGAACACGCCCATGACCTGAGCGACTTTCTCACCAAAGACCACAAGGGGAAGATGCTGCCTGATTACCTGCTCAAGCTGGCGAAAGTGGTGGCGCAAGAGCAACAGGGCATTATCGACGAACTCGGGCAACTCACCAAAGGCATTGACCACATCAAGACCATTGTCGCTGCCCAGCAGTCCTATGCCGTTGCTGTCAGTATTGTCGAGACAGTGCCGGTCGCAGAGTTGATCGACGATGCCTTGCGAATGAGTGCTGGATTACTGGCGCGCCAGGAGGTGACGGTGGTCAAGGACATTGCCGACTTGCCCCTGCTGCCCCTGGACCGGCACCGGATGCTGCTGATTCTGGTGAACCTGATCAACAATGCCAAGCAGGCGTTGGACGGCGTGATCGATCGCAGCCGATGCGTCACGTTCGGCGCGTCCCTCGCTGACGGGGCAGTATTGCGTATCACCGTGGCCGACAACGGCAATGGGATTGCGCCCGAGCACCTGGCGCGTATCTTTTCCCATGGCTTCACGACGCGCAAAGAAGGTCACGGTTTTGGCCTGCACAGCTGCGCGCTGGCCGCGCAGGAAATGGGTGGCAGCTTGAGCGTGCGCAGCGACGGGGTCGGACAGGGCGCTACCTTTATCCTCGATATTCCCCTTGATGCGCCGTTGAGTAAGCGATGAACACTGGACCGCAGATGCTAATGGTCGACGGACGATAGGCTGCGATGGGCGTTGGCCGCCTCGGCCGGCATGACGCCTGCCCTTGGCCACAGCAGCGCGGCCAGGCCAATGGCATAGACAACCGCAAACAACACGTAGGCGATCCGGGTGGAAAACAGCTGGGGCGTTTCCGTCGGCAATGGTGATACACCGAGCCCGAACAGAATAAGGAAGGTCATGAGCCCCCCGCCGAATACTTTGCCAGCGGTGTTGCCGATGGCGGCTTTGCCGGCAAACAGCAGGCTTACCAACAGCAGGATCAGCGCCACCAGCCACAGGGTCGGCCGCAGTTCGAACAGCGTAAAGGCCAGGGAGGCCACCACCCCGCCCAGCAGGTTGACCATCACCAGGCCAAGGGCGGTGCGGCTGCTCATGCCTAGCGAAAACTGGCTAAGCAACGAGGCCACCGTGATGGGGACGACCATCGCCGTGGCCAGCCGCGGGTCGCTCAGGCACAGGGCAACCATCGCCAGCAGAATCGCCGCGCTGGCCATGGCCTGGTGAATCACCAGAGTCAGCTCGCGCGGCTGTGCGGTTTGCTGGTCGGTGTATTCACCAGCAGGGTCGGGCAGCAGCGCATGGGCGCCCCAAGTCAGCAACAAACCCAGGCTGACCGCCTTGACCAGCACTAGCACGATGGACTCGCCCAGATCGCGCTGCACGATATCGAGCATCGGTACCACAATGGCAATGACCAGCATCAGCGCCGGCCCCGCGCCGCCCAGTTGTTGGCCTTGCGCGGTAAAACAGGCGAAATAAAACAGCCACAGCACCGGCAGGAGCACCCACGGCCGCTCACCGAGCATGCTGGTCATACACACCAGCAGTGCGCCGGTCAGCAGACTCACCAGCAACGTTATCAATCCCTGAGACAACGCTGGTGCGCGGCGGCTGGCCAAGAGGAACTGGATGGCGAACAAGGGCGCGAGAAAAGGCAGGATGTCGCCCAGGACCAGACCCGTGCACAGGCCCACGGTCGCTGCCAGGGCGACACGCAATCCCTGGCGTTTTATCCGCAGCTGCTCCAGCGCAGCTTGCCCATCAATTGACATAATTCAGCCAGGCGCCCAGGCGTGCCATAAATGCCCCCAGCGCGTTAGTCATGCGGTTGTCATCGGTGTAGATCACCACGGTCACCTGCGAGCCGTAGCGCGGGCCGATCGGGTGCGGTTCCTCCACGAGCAGGCGCACCGGAAAGCGCTGCGGGTCGCGCACCCAACCACTGTCGTTGCGCACCGAGGGCAGGGCGGAGTTGCTGCTATCCTGTTGCGCGACACCCCAGCCGACGCTTTCAACGCGGCCCTTGAACACGCGGCCTGGCAATACATCGAACACCAGTTCCGCCGGGTCGTCAGCCTGCACATGCTCCAGGCTGTTTTCCTTGAAGGCGGCAGACACCCATACGGTGCTTCTGTCGATGAAGGTCAGTGCCGGTTGGCCAGCGCTGACGACCTGACCCACGGCGAGCTGGAGATTGGTAATCACGCCATCGGCCGGTGCAATGACTTCGGTACGCACCAGATCGAGCCGGGCTTTTTCCAGCGCGGCCAGGGCTTGCTTGAATTGCGGGTTGTCGTTGCCTTTGGGCCCTAATTGCTGACGCGCCCGTTCCAGGTCGGCTTGGGCTTTGCTCACGGCCGCCTCGGCGGAGCTCAGCGAGGCCTTGGCTTCATCCTGGCGCGCCGGGGCGAACACTCCGCGCTCGACCAATTGGTTCACCCGCCTGGCTTGCTCGCGTATGTTGTCACGCTGCGCGCGCGCCGACACCAACTGTGCCTGGGCGGCATCCACCGAGGCGGTGCTGGCACCCAACGCCTGGCCGGTTTCTTCCAGCCGCGCTTCAGCCTCGTTGACGACAAGCTTGTAGGGTTGCGGGTCGATACGAAACAGCACCTGGCCAGTCTTCACCCGGGCATTGTCGAGCACCGCAATTTCAGTCACACGACCACCCACCTCGGCAGCCATTTGCACGACATAGGCTTGCACCACGGCTTGCGACGTCGAGGGCGTGCGTCGTTCCATAAAAATGGAGAGGGTAAACAGCACGACGATCAACACCGCCACACCTCGTGCAATGCGCCGCAGCGGATTGGCTGGCGCGGGCTTTTCAGGAGGCGGTTCAGTTTGGCGCTCAGGCTCGACGGAAACGGGAGGATTCTGTGTTTCGGGCATATCGGCACCTGTAAGTCATGGCGCTTCAAGAACAACTGACAGCGCGCCGGGGGAGGCGATCCGGGCGTTGACTCAGACCGGGTCGGAGGCAGTGACCCGTGCGGTTCGGATAAACAGCGCGCGCAATTTCTCCCAGAAATTGCCACCCAGTACAAAGAAACTGCCAACCAACAGTGCATCGCCCAGCAGTTGCAATGCCCAGCTATTGGGGCGCAGACCGGGCGCGAGGGTGTCGACATAGGGTTCGAGAAAGGAACACACCAACGGCAAGCAGAACATCACCAGGCCAATACGGTGGCGGGTCACGCTTACCTCTTTCTCAGCGCTGGGCACAAGGCCCGACACATAGCGGAACACATGCTGCTTGAGTTCTTGAAAACCCGCCTTGCCCATCACGGCGATCACCAGCAGCAACAACACTTTGTTGATGATGAACAGGGCGCCGGTGATAGCGGCGATGGTGGAGCGGGGCACATCCGCTGCCGCTGCCAGTGGCACCAACAACCACAACGTGAGCATTAGACAAAGAATGGCGATGCCTAACTTGAAGCGCCATTTCGCAGACGTTGCCGGAGACTGTGCCGTGGTCATGCTGCCTTACCTTTCTTTAGCATTGTTATTGGTTGTGGTCTGGAGCGAAATTGAGCTTAGCAGCTGGATTGCCAACGCATTCAGTCGTGTCAGTTTTTCTGCGCATGCCCCCGATGCCTGCTCGGGCTGACCGGAGCCTCAAAGGGGGATGTGGGTTGTCGACAAGACCTGGCGCAAGCCCATGAACGAGCGAATCTGGCGAACCCCGGGCAGGTAAAGCAATTGCTCCGCGTGGAGCCGGTTGAAACTGTTGCTGTCCTTGGTGCGCAGCAACATGAAGTAGTCGAACTCCCCCGTCACCACATGGCACTCCATGCAGCCGGACACCTTTTGTGCGGCCGCCTCGAATGCGGCGAAGGATTCGGGGGTGGAGCGGTCCAGCACCACGCCGATCAAGACCACCATCCCCGCATCCAGCGCTTCATTGTCCAGCAGGGCGACGATGTCCTTGATCAGGCCGACCTGCTTGAGCCGCTCGACGCGCCTTAGGCAAGCAGGGGCACTCAATTTCACCTTCTCTGCCAGCGCCACGTTGGAGATGGAGGCGTCTCGTTGCAGGGTCTTGAGAATGGCGCGGTCAGTTCGATCCAGCGGATGCGGCACTGGCTCTGTGGTGCCTGGCTTCTTGTGAGTATTTGTTGCTTTCATATCGATTTCTGCGCAATAAAAGTATGTTTTGTCTGCTGTTTAGAAAGTTATGTTTCTTTATGTGATGGAAACTTGCAACACATATTTTTCGTATTCTTCTTAATATTGAACTCATCGAAGCCCCTCCGGAAAGAGCCAGGAATGCGGCCTTTTTCCTTTCGGTCTGGCGCTTGGATATCCAATATCAAGGAGCAGAGTCATGAATCTGAATCGTTTTAAACGTTATCCATTGACCTTCGGTCCTTCGCCCATCACGCCCTTGAAGCGCCTCAGTCAACATCTGGGCGGCAAGGTCGAGCTGTATGCCAAACGTGAGGACTGCAACAGTGGCCTGGCCTTTGGTGGGAACAAGACGCGCAAGCTCGAATACCTCATTCCCGAAGCGATCGAGCAAGGCTGCGATACGCTGGTTTCCATCGGCGGCATCCAGTCGAACCAGACCCGTCAGGTCGCTGCCGTCGCTGCCCACTTGGGCATGAAGTGCGTGTTGGTGCAGGAAAACTGGGTGAACTATTCCGACGCGGTGTATGACCGCGTAGGCAACATCGAGATGTCGCGGATCATGGGCGCTGATGTGCGGCTTGACGCCGCTGGCTTCGATATTGGCATTCGGCCAAGTTGGGAAAAGGCCATGAGCGATGTCGTGGAGCAGGGCGGCAAACCGTTTCCGATTCCGGCGGGTTGTTCCGAGCACCCCTATGGCGGCCTCGGTTTCGTCGGCTTTGCCGAAGAGGTGCGGCAGCAGGAAAAAGAACTGGGCTTCAAGTTTGACTACATCGTGGTCTGCTCAGTGACCGGCAGTACGCAGGCGGGCATGGTTGTCGGTTTCGCGGCTGACGGTCGTTCGAAGAATGTGATTGGTATCGATGCTTCGGCCAAGCCGGAACAGACCAAGGCACAGATCCTGCGCATCGCCCGACATACGGCTGAGCTGGTGGAGCTGGGGCGCGAGATTACGGAAGAGGACGTGGTGCTCGATACGCGTTTCGCCTACCCGGAATATGGCTTGCCCAACGAAGGCACATTGGAAGCAATCCGACTGTGCGGCAGCCTTGAAGGGGTACTGACAGATCCGGTGTACGAAGGTAAATCGATGCACGGCATGATTGAAATGGTCCGTCGTGGCGAATTCCCCGAAGGTTCCAAAGTGCTTTACGCACACTTGGGTGGGGCGCCGGCGCTGAACGCCTACAGCTTCCTGTTTCGTAACGGCTAAGCGTAGAAGTGCTTTTGGAGTCATCTGTGGGAGCCCCTGTGGGAGCGAGCTTGCTCGCGATTGAGTTGGTTCAGTGCCTACAGAGGTAACTGACAAATCGCTATCGCGAGCAAGCTCGCTCCCACAGGGAATTGTGTCAGCCTTTAGGCTCAGGAATCACGCCGGGAGTACCACCATGCATGCGATATCGCAGTCTGCAATCTGGGTGAAAGAACCGCTGGCGGATACCGGGGTCGTCATCGTGACCAGCGCCGCGTTGCCCAAGTACCTGATTGACAAGTTGCATATGGAGATCGACGACTGGGACCAGGTTGCTTATCTGGTGGTCCAGCAATCCAGGGCGTTTATGCTCGACTGGTTGCAGTTTGGGTCCAACCCGATAGATGCAGCGTCGGCGACCACTTGCCGGGCCAGCCAACTGCTGCGCGGCGTATCCAAAGGCTGCTTTTTACTGGATGTCGAAGTCAGCCCGATACCCCGTCTCACCTGGCTGGGATCAGTCTGCGGTCACCCACTGCGTGTCCTCAAATTGGAAGACACAGCCTCCCATGCAGCGATCGATAAGCAGGTGGAAGAGATTTTATCGGTGACCCGGACACTGGTGAAAAGTGGGTTGCAAGAGCGTTGTTTCATCTAGCGAAAGTCATCGCCACACACGCCTGAATTTATGACCCCAATGGAAAGGCCACACTCATGAGCCGATCTGCCGACTGTCGTTCTAAAACCATGAAGTGGATGCGTGAACCTTCAAGCTGTACCCGCATCGTTGTCATCGTGTCCGCAATTGACAGTGATCATATTGACCTGATGCATCATGGGTTCAGCTGTTTTGACAATATCGCGCTGGTACAGGTCGAGCCTTCGGAAATTGGGGCCGACAGGTGCGTTGAAGTACACGTAGCGGGGTGTGATTACAGCTTTCTCGTTTGCGGTGAACTTGAAGAGTATCTGTTGAACAATCTTTCCATTGGCAACCCGTGCATCTACCAGATAGGGCAAGACAGCTGGGCCGAGCGCTCCGTCATTGACGCGGTAGAGCAAGTCAAGAAACTCGCCCGATTGAGCTATTTGCGCCACCTGGAAGCGTTGCCCGACATTTGCAGGAGATGCCCATGAACCTGTCCGATATTCGTGCCCAATGGCCGGATCAGACCACCGAAGATGCTCAAGAAGTTGCTGAATGGCGGGACGCCTTGCTGTCGGTTATCGCCCATAGCGGCACGGCACAGGCCAAACAGATCCTCGACATGCTGGTGGCTGTGGCAAGCGCCTCGGACATCGGTTGGCGGCCCAGCCATGGCACGCCTTACATCAATACCATCAGCGTTGAGTGCCAGCCGGTATTTCCAGGGGACCTGGCCATCGAAGAACGGCTGGCCTCGATCATGCGCTGGAATGCGCTGGCCATGGTTGCCAGGGCCAACTATGCCTATGGCGAATTGGGCGGCCATATCGCCAGTTATGCCAGCGCGGCGGATTTGTTCGAAGTGGGCTTCAACCATTTTTTCAAAGCGCGAACCGAAAGCAGCGGTGGCGACCTGGTGTTCTATCAGCCGCACTCGGCGCCAGGGGTCTATGCCCGGGCGTTCCTCGAGGGACGCCTGGAAGAAAAGGACCTGCTGCATTATCGGCAAGAGATCAGCGCGCGCGCCAAGGGTGCCCGAGGTCTGTCGAGTTACCCGCATCCTTGGTTGATGCCGGACTTCTGGCAGTTTCCGACCGGTTCCATGGGCATTGGTCCGATCAGCTCGATCTACCAGGCGCGCTTCATGCGTTACCTGGAGCATCGAGGCCTGCAAGACACCTCCGGGCGAACCGTCTGGGGCGTGTTTGGCGACGGCGAAATGGATGAGCCGGAAAGCATGTCGGCACTGACGCTGGCCGCGCGGGAAGGGCTGGATAATCTGGTCTGGGTGGTCAATTGCAACCTGCAACGGCTGGACGGGCCGGTGCGTGGCAATGGTCGCATCATCGACGAGCTGGAGGCGTTGTTTGGTGGTGCAGGCTGGAACGTCATCAAACTGGTTTGGGGCGCCGACTGGGACGGCTTGTTTGCGCGCGATGCGGATGGCGCGCTGGTCAAGGCGCTATCGAGCACCGTCGATGGCCAGTTCCAGACGTTCGCGGCAAAAGATGGGCGCTTTAACCGTGATCATTTCTTTGGCCAGAACGAGGCATTGGCGCAGCTGGCACAAGGCCTGACCGATGAGCAGATCGACCGCCTGAAACGCGGCGGTCACGACATGGTGAAGATCTTCGCCGCCTATCAAAGCGCGCTGCTCGAAGGCAAGAAACCCACCGTGATTCTGGCGCAGACCAAGAAGGGCTTCGGCATGGGCGATGCCGGGCAGGGCAAGATGACCGTGCACCAGCAGAAGAAGCTCGACAGGGAGGCGCTGATCGCGTTCCGCAATCGTTTCAACCTGCCGTTGACCGATGAACAGGCCGCCTTGTTGAGCTTCTTCAAACCCGATGAAGACAGTGCTGAAATGCGCTATCTGCATGAGCGTCGCCGTGCATTGGGTGGTTATATGCCATCGCGTCCTTCGACTGCCGAATCATTGGCGGTGCCTGACGTCAGCAGCTATGGCGCATTTGCTGTTGCTGCCGAAGGCAAGGAAATGTCCACCACCATGGCGTTCGTTCGAATGCTCAGTGGTTTGCTGCGGGACAAACAGCTGGGTCCGCGCATCGTGCCGATCGTGGCGGATGAAGCGCGTACGTTCGGCATGGCCAGCCTGTTCAAGCAGATCGGCATTTACTCCAGCGTGGGGCAGCGATATGAGCCGGAAGACATCGGTTCGATCCTGAGCTATCGAGAAGCGCTGGACGGCCAGATTCTCGAAGAGGGCATCAGCGAGGCCGGGGCAATCAGCTCCTGGGTTGCAGCGGCGACCAGCTATTCGGTGCATGGCTTGCCGATGCTGCCGTTCTACATCTACTACTCGATGTTCGGCTTCCAGCGCATCGGCGACCTGATCTGGGCGGCGGCGGATCAACGGGCCCGCGGCTTTCTGCTCGGGGCCACCGCAGGCCGCACGACATTGGGTGGCGAAGGTCTGCAGCACCAGGACGGCAACAGTCATCTGATGGCGGCGATGGTCCCCAACTGCCGTGCTTACGATCCGGCATTTGCCGGCGAGTTCGCGGTGATCCTGGACCATGGCATGCGCCAGATGCTGGAGCGTCAGGTGGACGAGTTTTATTACGTCACCTTGATGAACGAGAACTACCCGCAGCCCAGCCTTCCCGATGGTGTCGAACAGGCGATTATCAAGGGCATGTATCGGTTCGCCCGGCATGAAGTCGAGGATGCGCGTGGAAGTGTCCAGTTGTTGGGTTCCGGCGCCATCCTGCGCGAAGTGATTGCCGCCGCCGAGTTGCTGGCCAGCGATTGGGGCATCGACAGTCAGGTCTGGAGCGTTACCAGCTTCACCGAGTTGGCACGTGATGCCCGTGAAGTGGAACGTTGGAATCGACTGCATCCTGGACAGCCTTCGCGCTGCAGTCATGTCCAGGCGTCGCTCAATGACTCGACGCCGATCATTGCCTGCACTGACTATGTTCGCGCCTTGCCGCAGTTGATCGCCAGTTATCTCGATGCCCGCTACACGGTACTCGGGACCGACGGGTTTGGCCGTAGCGATACCCGCGACCAGTTGCGCAGGTTCTTCGAAGTGGACCGCCACCAGATTGTCTTGAGTGCGCTGACTGCCCTGATGCACATGGGGCGCCTCGATGCCAGTGTGTGTGCCGAGGCCATTGAGCGGTACGCCATTGATGTGGACGCGGTGGCCCCTTGGGATGCTTGAGGCCGGCTTTGGACAGAATCGAATTTTCGGGATTTCAGGTGTGGTGTGTATATCCGTTTTTTTGGTAACGGCTGCTTATGGTTCCGCCCTTACGGCCAGCCCTTTCAAGGTCTTTGATAAAATCCCACAAAACTCCAGTCAGGGTGACGAAAGCGATGTGGGCAGAAGTTCTAGCGCGGTTTGAGAAAAAAGCACCGGCCAGTGTCATGACCAGAGCGATTCTGGAGCAGGCTGTTCCTGCCGAATGGATCGATCAGATGTTCGAAGAACATCGTCAACGGCAGTACCCGCGTGAGCTGTTGTTCTCAACCATCGTTGAGCTGATGTCCCTTGTTTCNGCTGTTCCTGCCGAATGGATCGATCAGATGTTCGAAGAACATCGTCAACGGCAGTACCCGCGTGAGCTGTTGTTCTCAACCATCGTTGAGCTGATGTCCCTTGTTTCRTTGGGCTTGCGGCCTTCACTGCATGCCGCTGCGCGGCAGATGGAAGACCTTCCTGTCAGTYTGGCGGCGCTGTATGACAAGATCAGCCGGACAGAGCCTGCGCTGTTGCGCGCTCTGATCATCGGCAGCGCAGAGCGCTTGGCCCCAACGATAAAAGAGCTGGGGCACTCAGCCATTTTGCCTGGCTGGCAACTGCGGGTCGTCGACGGCAACCACCTGCCTTCTAGCGAAAAACGCCTGGGCGCTTTGCGCCGTGAGCGTGGCGCYGCCCGGCCTGGTTTTTCCGTCGTGGTCTACGACCCCGATCTGGACCAGGTCGTCGATCTGCAGCCTTGTGAAGATGCCTACGCCAGTGAGCGTGTCAGCGTACTGCCCCTGCTGAAAAAGGCTTGTGCGGGGCAACTGTGGATGGCTGATCGACTCTACTGCACGCTCCCCGTCATGGAGGCCTGCGAAGATGCCAGGGCTTCGTTCATCATCCGCGAGCCGAGCAAGCATCCACGCCTGCTTAAGGAAAACGACTGGCAGGAGCCTGTCGCGGTCGCGGCAGGTAGCGTGCGCGAGCAAATCATCGAAGTTCAAGGTGGTCGCCAGTGGCGGCGTATCGAACTGACCCTGCAAAGCCCTACCGAGTCTGGCGACACCAGGCTGTTGTTCTGGAGCAACTTGCCCGACTCGATCAGTGCTGAGCAAATCGCCGATTTGTACCGCCGTCGCTGGAGCATCGAAGGGATGTTCCAGCGCCTGGAATCGGTGCTGGACAGTGAAATCGAAACTTTGGGCAACCCCAAGGCAGCCTTGCTCGGGTTTGCATCCGCAGTGCTGGCTTACAACGTCTTGGCGGTGCTCAAGCGCAGCGTTGAACAGGCCCATCGCCAGACCGTGCCCGACGATTGGGAAGCATCGATTTTTCACCTGACGGTACAGGTACGCAGCGGATATGAGGGCATGCAGATTGCCTTGCCGTCAGAGCCCTTATCGATCCCCATCCCCGCAGTGAAATCGAAACTTTGGGCAACCCCAAGGCAGCCTTGCTCGGGTTTGCATCCGCAGTGCTGGCTTACAACGTCTTGGCGGTGCTCAAGCGCAGCGTCGAACAGGCCCATCGTCAGACCGTGCCCGACGATTGGGAAGCATCGATTTTTCACCTGACGGTACAGGTACGCAGCGGATATGAGGGCATGCAGATTGCCTTGCCGCCAGAGCCCTTATCGATCCCCATCCCCGCAGATGGGCTGGCTCCGTACCTACTGATGCTGGCGAAAAACGTCTTACCCAAAGCCGTCGCCAAGAGCAAACGGGGCCCGAAGGTGCCCAAATCCAAAGAGTGGCTGGAAGGCAAAGCCGCGAATGCTCACGTGTCGACGGATCGGGTGCTCAAGGCCGCTAAAGCCAAAAGACCTTGAAAGGGCTGGCTGTAAGAGCGGAACCGCCAGCCGCCGTTACCAAAAAAACGGATATACACACCACCCATCCAGAAAAACGCAAATAGATTCTTCCCCAAAAAAGCCCCAACTGCCCTAGCCAACAGCCAGAATAGTCGCCACCAACGCCAGAGCCCGAGGCACCAGCGTATCCAGTTCCAGGTACTCACGCTCGGTATGAACCTTGCCACCCACCGGCCCGAGACCACACAGCGTCGGAATGCCCAGGCTGGCAGTGAATCCAGAGTCAGCACAACCACCGGTGAACTCGCCCTCCACACTGAAACCCAGCGCCAGGGCCTTTTGTTGGTAGATGTGCAGCAGCCGTTCGCTGTGACAGGCTTCCATCGGCAGAAAGGTTGTCGCCTCCTTGAGGATGGCGCGGGTGCCGATCAGCTCTTCTTCCGCGACGATGCCCAGGATCGCGGTAAAAATCTGATCCCAGTGCTCGAGTTCGATGAAGCGCACGTCCAGCCGGGCAGAGGCGCTATGCGCGACGGTGTTGCTGGAGGTGCCACCGGCTATCAGGCCAACATTGGTCGTGATGCCTGCCGCGTAATCGGTCAAGGCATGCAGCTTGACGATCTTGCGCGCCAGGGCTTCGATGGCACTGGCGCCGTCGGCATGGTTGACCCCGGCATGCGCCGCGCGGCCGCTGACTTCGATGATCAGCGTGGCGCCGCCTTTGCGTGCGCTGACCACGTTGCCGCTGGCCCGGCCGGGTTCGGTATTGAGCACGGCACGGGCGGCACGGGCGGCGTTTTCGATATGGGGTCTGGCGCTGCCGGAGCCGATTTCTTCGTCACCGGTGTACAGAGCCTGCACCGGATAGGGCAACGGACCGGCGCGTTTGAGTGCCTTGAGGGCGAAGCAATTGAGCACCAGGCCGCCTTTCATGTCGGCGACGCCGGGGCCATAGGCGAGGTGGGCGTCGCGGCTGTAGCCGCGAGTCGAGGTGGTGCCTTTGGGGAACACCGTGTCGCGGTGGCCCAGCAACAGCACCGGCTTTCCAGAGGTGCCTGGCACTTCGGCGAGCATCACGTCGCCAAAACCATCGACCGGCATGCGCTTGAGCAGGATGCCGTCGGCTTCCAGTTCCGCCGCGAGCAGCGCGCCCACCGCGTCGACGCCGGCCTTGTCATAGCTATTGGAGTCAGTGTCGACGATACGCTGCAGCAGCGCTTCCATGGCGTGGCGCTGGCCGGCAAGCCAGTCCAGCGCCTGTTGTGGCGTGGCGCTCATTGCGCCTGCTCCCGCAACTGATGCTCCTGAGCCAGGCGTGCCGCGTCGTTGCCCAGGTCCCAGAACAGGCCGGCCATGATTTGCAGGCTTTCTTTGACTACCGGTGCCAGCAAGTGCTCGTTCGGCGCATGTTGCGAGCAGGCCGGGTACGAGTGCGGCACCCACAATGTTGGCAGGCCGAGCACGTCGGCGAACACGTCGTTGGGCAGCGAACCCCCGAGGTTTGGCAGCAGCGCAGGCTTTTTGCCGGTGGTCTGTGTCAAGGAGCTGAGGGCCCAATTGACCCACGGGCTTTGCGGGTCCAGCCGAGTGGCATGCATCACATCGATGCGGCTTGGCTTGACCTCGACATTGCTGAAGCCATGAGCATCCAGGTGGGCACGAACAGCCGGGATGAAGGTCGTGTAGTCGCTGTTCACCACGAAGCGGATATGGCAGTGGGCATTGGCTTTACCAGGGATCGCATGCACGGGGGCGTCCGGGTTGCCGGTCTTGAAGGCGATGACGTCGAGGGTGTTCCAGCCGAACACCTTTTCGCTCAGGGAGAGCTGCGGGTTACCCCAGTTGGCGTCGATGTCCGGATCGCCCGGCCCGCCACCCACGTCAATGTCGGCCAGCGCCTGGCGAACCGGCTCCGGCAGTGTCTCGGGCTGCAGGCCTGCCACCTTCACCCGGCCCTGTTCATCGATCATGCTGGCGATGGCATTGGCCAGAATGATGCCAGGGTTGGCCAGCAAGCCGCCCCAGTTGCCAGAGTGATGGGCGCCTTCGCGCAAATTGACCACCAGTTCGAAGTTGAACACCCCGCGCGAGCCGAGAAAAATCGTCGGTCGGGATGCAGCCAGGCGCGGGCCGTCCGAGGCGATGAAAACATCCGCCGCGAGCTCTTCGCTGTGGGCGGCACAGAACGCATTCAAGCCCGGAGAGCCTTCTTCTTCGCCCATTTCCAACAGCAGTTTGACGTTAAAACCCAGCTTGCCGTCGCGAGCCTTGAGCGTTTGCTCCAGCGCGGTCAGGTTGATCAGGTGCTGGCCTTTGTTGTCCGCCGTGCCGCGGCCATACCAGCGATCGCCTTCGACCGTGACTTGCCACGGTGACAGGCCTTCACGCCATTGCGCCTCATAGCCGCGCACCACATCACCGTGGCCGTAGCTGAGTACGGTCGGCAGTTCTGGATGCTCGATGCGGGTGGCGATCATGAAGGGCCCACGCTCTGCCACCGGGTTGTCATAGATATTGACGCTGAAGCCCATCGCCTTGACGTGGGGGGTGATGAAGTCATTGAGGTAGCGATACAACTCGGGCTGGCTGTCCGTTGCCTGGCTTTCGGTGGGCAAGGCGACGCTACGTTCGAGCAGATTGAAAAAGGCGCCGTTGTCGAATTGCTCTGTGGTGTTGCTGATGGCCAATGAACGACTCATGAGTGGACGAGCTCCAGTGTTTGGGCAGGATTGTCGTGAAGGTGGCAACGCACGTTGCCCCCGATAATGGAATCATTGGCCGGGTAGGCCGTTTTGCACGGTGCGAAGCAGCTCGGGCAGCGCGGGTGGAAAGCGCAACCGGACGGCGGTGACATCGGATTGGGAAAGGTGCCGTGCAGGCCGATATCGGGAATGCCCAGGTGCGGATCGGGCGTGAGTACCGAATCCAGCAAGGCGCGGGTATAGGGGTGGCCGGGTTCAGCAAACAACGATTCGCGCGTACGCTCTTCGACGATGCGCCCCAGGTACATCACCGCGACCCGGTCGGCGAGGTGTTCGATGACCGCGAGGTTGTGGCTGATCAGCAGATAGGTCAGGCCGAATTCGCGCTTGAGGTCTTGCAGCAGGTTGAGAATCTGCGCCTGCACCGACACATCCAGTGCTGAGGTGGGCTCGTCGCAGATCAGCACATCGGGGCGCATGATCAGCGCCCGTGCGATCGCGACTCGCTGGCGTTGTCCGCCGGACAGCTGGCTCGGGTAGCTGTCGATCACCCGCTTGGGCAGACCGACCACATCAAGCATCGCTTCGGTCTTCTTGCGCCGCTCGGCGGGGCTGCCGATGTCATGCACGATCAGCGGCAGGGTAATGATCTCGCGCAGTGTCTTGCGTGGGTTCAGCGAGGAATACGGGTCCTGGAATATCGGCTGAATGTGCCGGGACATTGCCTTGCGATCAGTCGCCGCCAGGTGTTTGCCGTTGACCAGCACATCGCCGCTGGTAGGCGGCAACAGACCGAGCAGTAGCTTTGCCAGGGTACTTTTTCCGCAACCGGACTCGCCTACCAGACCGAGGGTTTCGCCCCGCATCAGACGCAGGGAAACGCCATCTACGGCTTTCAGGGTGGCGGCGGGTTTGAAAAAGCCCTGGTTGATCCGAAACTCGCGGCGGATGTCACACAGCTCCAAAACGATGTCTTTTTTCATGACTGTGCACGCTCCTGAAGGCGAATCGGTGCCGGCGCCGGTGCGGCGAACAGGCAGCGGGCCATGTGTCCGTTCTGTTCGACTTCGGGGATGTCCTGCGCGCAGGTCGGTATCGCCTGACCACAACGATTGCGGAAGGCACAACCTTGCTGTTCGCCTACCAGGCTCGGCACCAGGCCTGGAATCGAACCCAGCGCCTCACCCGGTTTGGTCTGGCCAGGGATTGGAATACTGGCCAGCAGACCACGGGTGTACGGATGCTGCGGGTTCTCGAACAGTTGCAGGGCAGGGGCGGTCTCGACGATTTCCCCGGCATACATCACGGCGACCCGATCGGCGATCCGTGCCACCAGCCCAAGGTCGTGGGTGATGAAGATCACCGCCAGGCCGAGTTCTTTCTGAATGTCGCGAATCAGGCGCAGGATCTGCGCTTGAATGGTCACGTCCAGTGCAGTGGTGGGCTCATCGGCGATGATCAGGTCCGGTTCGCACATCAACGCCATGGCAATGATCACCCGCTGGCGCAAACCGCCAGACAGTTGATGCGGATACTGCCGCAAGCGCTCGGTGGCATTGCTGATGCCGACTTTCTCCAGCATCTGCCCGGCGCGAACCAGGGCATCCTTGCGCGAGACCTTGCGATGCCGGGTCAGCACTTCGCTGAGTTGATCGCCAATGCTGTAGGCCGGGTTCAGCGAGGTCATCGGTTCCTGGAAGATCATCGCCAGGCGATTGCCGCGCAGGTCGCACATGTGCCGTTCGCTCTGGCCGATCATGTCGATACCGTCCAGCGTCAGCCGCGACGCGGTACGTTTGGCCTTGCGTGGCAACAGGTCCATCAGCGCCAGCGACGTCAAGGATTTACCGCAGCCGGATTCGCCGACGATGCACAGCATTTCACCGCGCTCGACTTCAAAGCTCAGGCCGCGAACTGCATGCAGCGTGTCATCCGGCGTCGGGCTGTTGCCCATGGGGATATCCACGCGCAGGTTTTCTACATGGAGTAGTGCCATGTTAGGTACTCCTCTATCAGTTGCGGCCGTCGGGCAGGATCAGATCGCGCAGGCCATCGCCGACCAGGTTGATGCCCAGCACCAGAATCATCAGGGCGACGCCGGGAATGGCGATGACCCACGGGGAAAAGAACATGTAGGGTTTGCCTTCGGCGATCATCAAGCCCCAGGACGGCGTCGGCGGCTGCACACCCACTCCGAGGAATGACAGTGCCGACTCCAGCAGGATCGCGTGGGCCATTTCCAGCGTCGCGACGACGATCAGCGCGCCGACCAGATTAGGCAGGATTTCACTGACCAGAATGCGCAGGGTCGAGCAGCCCAGCGCCTGGGCCGAGGCCACATATTCAGCATCGCGAATCTGTTGCACCGAAGCCCTGACCACTACTGCGAAGCGATCCCAGAGCAGGCAGCCGAGCAGCACAATCACCACTTTCAGCGAGCCACCCATCAGCGAGGCCGAGGCCAGCGCGACCATCACGACGGGCATCGCCAGCCGGGTGGTGATCAGGTAGCTGATAAACGCATCGACCTTGCCGCCGTAGTAACCCGCCAACAGCCCCATGACGGTGCCGATAAAGCCGGAAATAAGCGCCGCCGCAATGCCGATGAACAATGAAATACGTGCGCCGTAGAGCAGTCGTGACAGGTAATCACGGCCCAGCTTGTCGGTTCCCAGGATGTATTCCCAGGTGCCGTTGGCCATCCATACCGGCGGCTTCATACGCAGCATCACGTCTTGCGCATAAGGGTCATAAGGTGCCAGCCACGGCGCGAAGAGTGCCCCGGTGAAGATCATCAACAACAACACCGTGCCGATGGCGAAGCCACGATGACGAAAGCTCTTGCCAAGTACGCGGCTCAGGCTGCTGGGGGGTGGCAGGTAGTCATTGATCGCGAGGGTAGTGGGGGTGCTCATGTAAGCCTCCTAGCGCACGCGAATGCGCGGGTCGAGCAGTGCGTTGAGCACATCGGCCAGCAAGGTGAGGATGATGTAGATCACTGCGATGAGCAGGACCACGGCCTGTACCACCGGAAAGTCATCACGGGCGATGGCGTCCCAGCCGAGTTGTCCGATGCCTTGCAGGGAGAACACGGTTTCGATCACTACCGAACCGCCGAGCATGAAGCCAAATTCCACCGCCGCCAGGGCGACGACCGGAATCAAGGCGTTGCGCAGCGCATGCTTGAACAACACGCGGGCAGGGCGCAGGCCCTTGGCGCGGGCGGTGCGGATGTAATCGGAACTGAGCACATCAAGCATGCCGGCACGGGTCAGGCGCATGATTGCCGGCGTCGCGTAATAGCCCAGGGCAATGGCCGGCATGACGAAGTGCAGCAGAGTCGAGTTGCCGGACACCGGCAGCCACTTGAGCGTTACCGCAAACACCACGATCAGCATCAGCGCAAACCAGAAACTTGGCATTGCCTGACCCAGCACCGCGATGCTCAAGGCCAATCGGTCAACCCAGGTGTCGCGTTTGACCGCGGCCAGCACGCCCAGTGGAATCGCCACCAGCAAGGCGATAGCCAGCGCCATGGCGCCTAACCCGAGGGTAATCGGCAAGCGGCTGGCGACGAGGTTGTAGACCGACTCCTGAAAGAAAAACGAGTTGCCCAGGTCCAGCCGCAACAAATCGCCCAGCCAGTTGAAGTACTGGGTCGGTAGCGGTTTGTTCAAACCGTACTGCACGCGGATCTGTTCGATCTGCTCGCTGGTGGCTTCCGGTCCGCCAATGGCCGTGGCCAGGTCGCCGGACAGGTGCAAAAGAGAAAAGCTGATCACCGACACGGTAATGGCAACGCAAATGGCGATGCCCAGACGGCGCAGAAGGAATCCAAGCATGGCAAGTTTCCTCATATCCAATGGATGACAGGTATGGGGAGGTGTCCGTGGTGCGGGTCAGTTCGCAAGCCACGGCACCTCTCGATCAATCCGCTCGGTTACGGATTACTTCCAGCTGGACTGAACGAAACGCGGCAGCTCATCCGGGTACGACGTGAACGCGAGTTCGGAGGTGTAGGCGTAGTTCATCGAGTAGTTGAACAGCGGTGCCCAGTACGCCTGTTCGCTGATGCGCTGCAACGCCTTGCGGTAGTTGTCCTTGCGCAATTGCGGGTCGAGGGCGTTGTCAGCGGTCTGCAACCAGCTCTGGACTTGCGGATCCTTGATGTTGTCGTCCGGATTGCCCTTGAACCAGGTGCCGGCCGAGGCCGAGGTGTCGAGGATCGAGAACGAGCCCCAGGCCTGAAACGACATCGGCACCTTGCCGCCACGTTGTTGATCGCGCAGGGCGGCGTACTTCAAGTAGCGCAACTTGGCGTTGATGCCCACGGCCCGCAGGTTGCCGATGATGGCTTCGACATAATCCCGGTCGCGATAAGCGAAGATTTCTGTCTCGAAGCCATTGGGGTAACCGGCTTCGGCGAGCAGCGCCTTGGCCTTGGCCGGGTCGTAGTTGTAGACCGTGGCCGCGGTGGTATCGCAGCCGAACTGGCCTGGATAACAGGCCACCTGCAAGGGCTTGGCTTCGCCCCCCACCAATTGCGTGGCCAGCGCGTTGCGGTTGATCGCATGGTTGATGGCCTGGCGCACCTTGAGGTGCTTCATCGGCGAGTTTTCAGTAGAGGTGCCTCGAGCATCGAGAATCAGGAAACCGATGCGCATGGTTTCGCCGCTGGTCACGGTCAGGTTCTGCATACCTTTAAGGTCGACTGCCTGATCCGGGGTCACACGCCACGTCCAGTCGACACCATCGGTCATCAACTCGGCCAGGCGGGTTTCTGCATCCGGGATCACCCGGAACTTCAGGTGGCCAATATGCGGCTTGCCTTGTGGGCTGTCTGGAAAGTAGTCCTTGTTGATCTCCATGGTCACGCCTTCGCCAGCCACCACCGACACGGCTTTATACGGCCCGGTACCCACTGGCTTGCGGCTGAATTCGGCCAGGCCGACCTTCTCGAAGTACTGCTTGGGAAACATGGGAACGGCGTTGGACAGGTATTCCAGTGCCGGAGGGAAAGGTTTTTTCAAATGCAGGCGGACGCTGTAGTCACCGGTTTTTTCGGCGCTCTTGATCCAGTCTACGTTTTGCACGGTAACGACTTTCGCTTCGGGCGACACCACGTAGTTGAGGGTGAACACCACGTCGTCGGCGGTGAAGGTGTCGCCGTTGTGAAATGTGACGCCTTTGCGCAGCTCAAAGTCGAGGGTGGTGTCGTCGACCTGTGTCCAGCGGGTGGCCAACATGGGTTTGTATTCGCCGCTGGTGGGGTCGCGGTAGATCAGGTTGTCCCAGATCAGCCGGCCGAGAATCACCCCTTCGCGTAAATCGTTGTGGTAGGGGCTGATGTTTTCAGGCTCGCTGTCGGAAGCGTAAACCAGCGTGTCGTTGGCTTTACCGGCATGCGCCGGAAAACTGCTGATGAGGCCCATCAGCGCAAAACTGCAGGCGAAACCTTTGATGCCCATGCCGTCGTCTCCGTTGGCGAGAGTGGTTGAATCAAAGGGCAGCGAATCGCAAATGCGGTAAACGAGGAGGAGAAGCTCAGGCGTAGTTTTTTTTGGTCTGGACACGAATGTAGGGAAAGGCTATCAATGCCACAAGCACAATCTTTCGATACTTGCTTTGCCGAAAAGGCAATCCTCGGGGGCTCCGATGCAGCTGTATGGCGTGCAATCCACGGCGTTGCGCTATTTTCTGGAAGTCGCGCGGTGCGGATCGATCAGCGAAGCGTCGGTGCGGCTCAATGTTGCAGCGTCAGCGGTAAGCCGACAGATTTCCAAGCTTGAGTTGGCCCTGGATGCCAGCCTATTTGAGCGCCGTGCCCGAGGCATGGTGCTCAGCGAGGCGGGGGCGCGACTGGCGGCCTACGCGCGCAAGTCGCAGCTTGAGGCCGAGCAGGTGGTGCTGGAGATCACCGAGTTGCATGGCTTGCAGCGGGGCCATGTGCACGTTGCCTGCTCTGAAGGGTTTGCACTGGAATACATGCCCAGGAGCATCAGCGCGTTCCGGCGTGAGTATCAGGGCATTCATTTCACCTTGGAGGTCTGTGCGCCTGCCGAAGCGACCGAGAAGGTGCGTTCCGGCGAAGCCGATCTGGCGATGACCTTCAGCCTGACGCCGCAAAAGGAGATCAAGGTCGAACATGTCCTGAGCGGGGCGATTTTTGCCGTGGTCGCCAATTCCCATCCCTTGGCCGGGCGTGAAGCGGTCAGCCTCGCTGAGCTGCAGCCCTGGCCCATTGCGTTACCCAAGGCCGACACCACGATACGGCAACTGTTCGACATCTGTTGCGGGGTACAGGGGTTGTTGTTCGACCCGGTGCTGACCACCAACTACGTTGCCGCCCTCTATAGCTTCGTCCGCGAAGAGGGCGTTATCAGCTTGGCCAGCGAAATGACCTTGCAAAAGCAGGTGGCGGACGGGGTCTTGCAATGCGTGCCGATCCTTGACGAAGGCATGCAGGCACGCCGCATCGAACTGCAAAGCATGGCTGGCCGCAATCTACCGGCAGCGGTGTGTGCCTTCAGGGATTTTCTGATTGCGGATCTGGCGAAAGCGAAGCGTCTCTGAAAAAGAGGCACTCCGTGAGGCTTCGGCGGGGCGCGTCAGATAATGGCGGTCGGGCACTTCACGTTACTTTTTCACAATAGCCATCCTGCGACCACTCATGAAACACAACAGACCACCCATCGCGGTCAGCGCGCTCAACGCATAGAACATCGTCGGTGCCGGAGTATGCATCAGCAGGTATCCGCAGATCACCGGGCTCAGGGCGCCGCCGAGCGCTGCCAGGTTTTGAGCACCGTAGTAGCTGCCGCGCAGTTCTTCCGGGGCCAGGGTATCGACGAAAAGGAATTCGGCCGGGTAAATGATCATTTCACCGAGGGTGAAAATGAACATCGCCACGCACCAGCTCACCATGTCGTCCGCCAGGCTGAAGCCGATCAGGCCAAGCATGAACAGGCTGGTGCCCGCGGCAATCCAGTAGCGCAGCTTCTCGCGATCGAGGAACCGGCCGATCTGGTATTGCAGCACAATTACGGTGATGGCGTTGCAGGCGAGCAGGGCGGCCATGATGTCCAGCGCGCGTTTGGAGTCGTGGGTCACCAGCAGGTATTGCGACAAGTAGAGGGTGAAGCGTCCGTGCACCACGGTGCTGAGCAGGCAGCCGCAGGTGAACATGATCAGGGTACGGTCGTTTTTCAGG
This sequence comes from Pseudomonas sp. Root401, assembly GCF_001425105.1. NCBI lineage: Bacteria > Pseudomonadati > Pseudomonadota > Gammaproteobacteria > Pseudomonadales > Pseudomonadaceae > Pseudomonas > Pseudomonas sp. Root401. The sequence continues at coordinate 268,051 of NZ_LMDO01000001.1, forward strand.
GTCTTGAGCGTCTTGAGAAAACTGGGTGGTTGACCAATGACCGGTGTCGGCGCGGCATCCCTGGGGATGCCGGTCATCAGGAAGATGCTGAAAAACGCGATGCCACCGGCGATCAGGAATGGCCCGATCGGGTAGACACCGGCAATCACCACGCCGAGCATGGGGCCGGTGGCATAGCCGATGTTGGTCAGGGTGTAGCGCAGGGAAAATGCCTTGGCGCGTTGGCCCATGGGCAGGTTTTCGCTGAGGATCGTTTTCGAACCGATAAGGAACAGCGCCGACGCGGTCTCGGTGATCACCACGGTCAGGGTGGTCAGGTAGAGGTTTTCGGCAAAGGTCAGCAGGATGAAACCGATGGCACTGGAGAGCATCGCCAGGATCAACAGGCGGCGCTTTTCCAGGCGGTCGATGACATAGCCGCCATACAGCGCCAACAGGGTGGCGATGAACACGGCGATACCGAGCAGCAAGCCGACGTCCTGTTGGTTGAGGCCCAACTTATTGCTCAGGAATAACGTGAGCAATGGACTGGTAATGGCGCGGCTGACGACGATGGTCAGTGACACGATCATCAAGCGTCGGATAACGAGCGAGTAAGTGGCCACGGGGGTGCAAATGTCCTTATTCAGATGTTTGGCGTTCGCCGCAATACCGCGTCGCGGCTATCGCGGACAAGCCACCGATCCAGTGTGCGTACCGATTGCAGTTCTTCAATGCGCCACAGTTGCCCCAGCAATCCTTCAGCCTGTTCCCGCGGCATCACCCGCATCGCCAGGCTGAAAAATTTCTCTTCCAGAGCCACATCAGTCAGCGGATTGCCTGGCGCGCCCAATAGCACTTCTACGCACAAGCTCGCCTGCCGGCCGTCCACGGTCCGCAGCGTCACCACGGGCTCGCCATCCTCGGACAGGTGCGGGTCGACTTCAAGGTGAATGCGCGACAGCCATTGGGTCATGCGCGGATCGTTACTTTGTGAATCGTCATACGCCTGCAATCGACAATGCCCTTGTACCAATCGCGCGGCCAAGGCATACGACAGGCTCATTTGCGCCGCGGCAAGGGTGCTGACGTCCCGGCTGCCACACATGTTGTGAAGAAACCCGCTCAGTAGCACCTGCACGTCTTCGACCTGGTCGACCCGTACATTCAGTTGATCCAGCAGCAGCCCCAGGGCGTCGATGGCCGAATGGGTCCCGCGGCAGGAGGCATAGGGTTTGATCGAGCAACGGGCAAGCTTCCAGACCACACCGAGGTCTGCATCCAGCGCTTCGGGCATGGAGGTCTTCGGGGCGAGGGTTTTCAGAAAACCACCCCAGACCTCGTCGAACAACTGCGTCGGCCCGCTGATGCCCTGTTGGGCAAACCGCGCCGCCAGTAGCCCACCTTCTGCGGCACGTCCGCTGTGCAGTTTCTTGCTTTGCGAGCCGTCGTGGATGAAGGCCCACAGGCCACCGCTGAAGCTGCCGGCAATGCCTAGCGCCGCGAGGGTTTGCCGCGCATCCAGGCCCAGGATCCGCGCACTGGCTGCTGCGGCACCGAACACGCCACAGGTGGCGGTGGAATGCCAGCCTGCGCCGTTGTGGGCTGAATAGCCACCGCATGCTTCGAGCACCCGCCGGCCCACTTCGTAGCCGATCACTACGGCACTGATGAACTCACGACCACTCACTGGCCGCGGGAGCAGCGAAACGGCCGCCATCACCGCCGGCAGCACAACGGCACCGGAATGATCGCAGCCACCGGTGTCGTCCAGCTCCAGGGCATGGGCGGCAACACCGTTAAGCATCGCTGCCTGAGCCGCGCCTACCTGCAGGTCAGTGCCCCAAACCGACACCTCCCCCGTTTCACCGGCAAACACCTTGCGCGCCTGTTGCGCGACATCGCTATCGGCTCCGGCCAGCGTTGCGCCGAACGTATCGAGAATGTGCCGCTTGGCTTGCGCCACCAACGCAGGCGGCAAATCTTCAAAGCGCAGGTCAACACAGAATTGCGCCAGACGTTGCAAACGTTCGCTCATAAAACGTAATCCCGATAATGCCGCTCGTAAACTGACGCCGGATGATCCTCGGCGACCGGTGTTGCGGTTTCTGCCCACCACTGCGCGACCTCGGCACCCGTGGCGATCCACACGTCATCGTGCTGTTGAATGCCCTCGATCAACTCGCGCAACACGCCTATCCGTCCTGGCGTGGCGATGATTTCCGGGTGCAGGCGAAGCACGTAGCACAGGCCGAAGCGATGAAACCCGGCGAAGTCCATTTGCAGGTTGCCCAAGGTGTGGCTGTAGGATGCGATCCGCGATTGCGCCGGCGGTACCGCCGGGCTCAAGTTGAAGGCGAAGTAAGGCTCGTCTTCCAGTTCATAATGCAGGGGCAGTTCAATGACGCTGGATGCCGTCGGGTGAGCGAATGGCAAGTCATCGCCGCGCCACGACGAGGACCATCGAATGCCCTGGGCTTTCAAGGCCTCGATGAACCCCGGCGCACCATTGCCCGCCGGGATTCGAAAGCCGAGCGGACGCTGGCCGGTCAGCCCGGCCAGGGCCTCACAGCCCTTGGCGATGTCATCGCTTTGCGCGGCCAGGTCCAGCGTGTCGTAGTCCTGATGACGATAGCCAGCGCAGGCGATTTCATGGCCGTCGGCCTGGATCGCCTGAATGTGTTCGGGGTTTTCCTGTGCAACGATACCGGGGACAAACCAACTGCTGGAGACCCCGAGTTCCTTGAACAGGCCGAGCAACCGCTGCACGCCGCGTTGGGTACCGTAGCGCCATACCGACAAGGTCTTGTCACGCCCGGCGACTTCCGGGGCTTGGGTCAGGATGCCGTGAATGTCGTTGTAATCGACGGTCAGTACCACGGCGCAGCGATAGCCTTTCGGCCAGGGAGTGGAATCAGCCATGGTGATGCTCCTTCAGCCACCACTGGGCGACGTCGCGGCAGGTGGCGAACCACACGTCGTCGCGCTGGCGCATGTGTTCGAAGAGTTTTTCCAGCAGCAGGATGCGCCCCGGCTTACCGGTAATCTTGGGGTGGAACAGGGTGGTCAGGCATAACCCTTCGTCCATCGCGCCGTCGTACTCGCGGCACCAGTTATCCAAGGTCAGCGCGTAGCTGGCCGTGCGGTCCAGCCCGGAAGGGAAATTCGGCGCGCGGGTGTAGGCGAGGGAGGCGTAGTCGTCCATTTCCCAGCGGCCAGGGATTTCCACCAGCGGCGTATCGAACCCCGGTACGTTCACCAGGTACGGTCGATCGTCACCGCGCATGCTGCTGGAGTAGGTAACACCGGCCTCCACCAGCATTGCCGGGGTTTCGGCGCGCCAGTCGCCGGACGGCGTCCGAAAACCTTCAGCGCGAATGTTCAGGTGTTTCCAGAACACCTCGCGGGAGGTGTTCATCACCTCTTTTTGCTGATCCAGCGTCAGGGCGTAAAAAGATTCGTGTTTGTAGCCGTGATAAGCCACCTCATGCCCGCGCTCGACAATCGCCTGGCACTGTCTCGGCCAGTTCTCCACGACCCAGGCCGGGACGAAGAATGTCGTCGGGATACGAAACGCGTCGAGCAGATCGAGCAGGCGTGGTAGCGCCCGGTAAGGGCCATAGCCACCGAAACCGAAGTACTCGGGCTTGCGCCAGATCGAGCCGTTGAGCATGGCGTCACCGGTCGGGCCATCGAGGTCGAAGGCCAGGGCCAGACAGGCCTTGTATTTGTCAGGCCAGGTGGGTTGGGGCGAGGAGGACATCTGTAGTGCTCCAATAATCTTTCAAATACACAACCACATCCCTGTGGGAGCGAGCTTGCTCGCGATGAAGCCGGCACATTCAACATCTGCGCCGGCTGATCCACCGCTTTCGCGAGCAAGCCCGCTCCCACATTGGATTAGGGGAGGCTGCGCGGTTACTTCCCGGCGTTGATGGTCACGGTCTTGATCGCACCCAGTTCCAAGTCCCACTTCTTCAGGATCGCCTGGTAGCTGCCGTCATCGATCATGCTCTGCAGTGCAACCTTCACTGCCTCGCTGAGCTCGGGTTTTTTCTTGCTCACACCCATCCCGCTGAACTGCTCGGAGATCGGCAGGCCCACGGTCTTGTACATGTCCTTTTCCTGGGTCTTGAGGTAGGGCAGGGTTTCGCTGCCCTGCATGGCCGCATCGATGCGGCTCTGGCGCAGTTGCGCACGGGCATCGGCCGAGCCTTCGGTGCCGATCACATTGATCGCAGGCTTGCCGGCGGCTTCACAGTTAGCCTTGCTCCACTCGGCGATTTCCGTCGGGAAGGTGGTGCGGCGGCTGGTGCCGACCTTCTTGCCGCACAGGTCGACGATCTCGTTGGTGTCCTTGTTTTTCTGCAGGGTGTAGAACTGCGGACCGCTGGTGAAGTAGTCGATGAAGGTCACGCTGGCCTGACGTTCGGCGGTGTCGGTCATGCCCGACAGCACGATGTCCACGCGGTCGGTGGTCAGGGCGTTGATCATTTGTTCGAAGCCGGTTTCCTGCCATTTGATCTTCACGCCCAGGCGTTCGGCCAGGGCATTGCCCAGGTCATAGTCCAGACCGGTGAGGGTGTTGGTGGCCGGGTCCTTGAAATCCATCGGCGGGTAGTTCGGCATGATCGCTACGACGATCTCGCCCTTGGCCTTGATGCTGGCCGGCAACTCGGCGGCAAAGGTGAAGCCGGATGCCATAACGCCTGCGAGCAATGCTGGAATAACGAAGTTCTTCATGGTCGTTCTCTTTTGAGTGTTGTGAGCGCCAACGGGCGCCTAGGTTCGAACGGCAGAAATGAAGCTTTGGGTGCGAGGGTTTTGCGGACTTATTAGTATTTCTTCGGGGCTTCCAGCCTCCACGATCTGCCCGCCGTCCATGAACACCATGCGGTTGGAAACCTCGCGAGCGAAGCCCAGTTCATGGGTGACGACGATCATGGTCATGCCGGTCTGCGCCAGATCGCGCATGACCGACAGCACCTCACCGACCAGTTCCGGGTCGAGTGCCGAAGTGGGTTCATCGAACAGCATCAGCTTGGGACGCATGGCCAATGCACGAGCAATGGCGACGCGCTGCTGCTGGCCACCCGAAAGCTCGATCGGGTAGCTGTTGCGCTTGTCGACCAGGCCGACGCGGGCGAGCAGCTCCAGGGCTTCTTCATTTGCCTCTTTGGGTGAACGCTTGAGCACCTGGCACGGCCCTTCGATGATGTTTTGCAGCACGGTCATGTGCGGGAACAGGTTGAAACGCTGGAACACCATGCCGGTGGCCAGGCGTTGACGGGCGATCTGCGTTTCGTTGAGTTCGTGCAGCTTGTTGCCGACGATCCGGTAACCCACCAGTTCGCCGTCGACCCACAGGCCGCCTTTGTCGATTTTTTCCAGTTGGTTGACGCAGCGCAGCAAGGTGCTCTTGCCCGAGCCGGACGGGCCGATGATGCACAGCACTTCGCCTTGCTCGACTTCGATGTCGATGTCCTTGAGCGCGTGGAACTGGTCGTAATATTTGTTCAGGCTCACGGCCTTGACGATGCTTCTCATGTGGGGCTCCTCAAGAACGCTTGCCGGCACCGCGGGCGAAACGACGCTCCAGACGGCTTTGACCAAAGGACAGGACGGTGACGGTGGCCAGGTACCAGATACCGGCGACGATCAGCAGCTCCATCACGCGGGCGTTGGCGTAGTAGATGTTCTGGGCGTTGTAGAGCAGTTCCGAGTACTGGATGACGCTCGCCAGCGAGGTCATTTTCACCATGCCGATGAACTCGTTGCCCACCGGTGGAATGATGATGCGCATGGCCTGGGGCAGGATGATTCGACGCAGCGCTTGCAGGCGCGGCATGCCGATCGACTTGGCGGCTTCATACTGCCCCGTGTCCACGGAGAGCAGGCCGGCACGCACCACTTCGGCAGTGTAGGCACCCTGGTTGATGCTCAAGCCAAGCAGGGCCGCCATGAATGGGCTCATCAGGCTCACGGTGTCCATTTCGAACAGGCCGGGAATGCCGATGGTGGGGAAGATCAGCGCCAGGTTGAACCACAGCAGCAGTTGCAGGATCAGCGGCGTACCGCGAAACAGCCAGGTGTAGGTCAGCGCCACATAGCGCAGGATCGGGTTGGCCGACATGCGCATGATCGCGGTGATCACGCCGAACACGATCCCCAGCGCCATCGCCAGCACCGCCATGACGATGGTGTTGAGCAAGCCCCACATGATCGCCTGGGAGGTCAGGAACTGGCCGATGTACGACCATTCGATCTTGCCTTCGGCGAAGGCGCGCACCAGGCCGATGAGTGCGATGACGATCACCGTGGCGAAGAAGATCCGCCCGTAGTAGCGCCGGGGCACATGATCGTACTGGGTGATGTCGAACTGGTTTTCCGCCAGCTTGCGCTCCGCCTGGAGTCGTTCTGCCTGTGTCTGGCTCATGGTGGTTCTCCGTACTCGGTTTCGGCGCTATCGCTGTGGGAGCGAGCTTGCTCGCGATAGCGGTGGGTCAATCCACGTTGATGTTGAAGGTGAAACCGTAATCGCGAGCAAGCTCGCTCCCACAGGTTTTGTGTGCAGCTTCAGAGGCGGAAGCCCTGATAGTCCTCGGTCCATTGCTGCTGGGCGGCGAGGGCGGTTTTCAGCCGGCCGATCTGTTCGCGCACCTGTTGTGGCGCGGTCCCGCCCCAGCCGCTGCGGGCAGCGATGGCGGCTTCGAGGGTCAGGCTTTCGCGTACTTGCGGTGTGAGGCGCGGGTCGATTTCCGCCAGCAGCGCGGGGGAGGCTTCCCACAATTCGATGTCGTGTTTCTCGCAAGCCTGGACCAACGCACCGGTGATCTCGTGAGCTTCCTTGAACGGCACGCCGCGCACCGCCAGCCAGTCGGCGACTTCGGTGGCGAGGGTGAAGCCCAGCGGTGCCTGGCGACGCAGTTCTTCGACGTTGACCTTCATGGTCGCAACCATTCCGGCCATGGCCGGCAGCACCAGCAACAGGGTGTCGACGCTGTCGAGCACGCCGTTCTTGTCTTCGCTCAAGTCGCGGTTGTAGGACAGTGGCAAGGATTTGAGGGTGGACAGCAGGCCGGTCAGGTTGCCGATCAGGCGTCCCGCCTTGCCCCGTGCCAGTTCGGCGATGTCCGGATTCTTTTTCTGCGGCATGATCGAACTGCCGGTGGCATAGGCGTCATCCAGCGCGACCCAGCGGAACTGCCGCGACGACCATAGGCAAAACTCTTCGGCCAGGCGCGAGATATTGATGCCGAGCATGCTGGCGATGAACAGGAACTCGGCGACGTGATCGCGGCTGGCCACGGCGTCGATGGAGTTTTCGCAAACACCGCTGTAGCCCATTTCCTTTGCCGATTGCTGAGGCAGACGCGCGATAGCCGAGCCAGCCATGGCCGCCGCACCCAGTGGCGACAGCGACGTACGCACGTCCCAGTCCACCAGGCGCTGCACGTCGCGCAGCATCGACTGGGCGTGGGCCAGCAGGTGATGAGCAAACACGATCGGTTGTGCCTGTTGCAGGTGGGTGAAGCCGGGGCAGATGCTCTCGATGTGTTGCTCGGCCTGGTCCACCAGCGCTTGCTGCAAGCCCAGCACTTCAACGGCCAGGGTGCGCACGTGGTCACGCAGGAACAACCGCAGGTCGTTGGCGGTCTGGTCGTTGCGCGAACGACCGGCACGCAGCTTGCCACCCAGGGCGCCAAGACGTTCGGTTAGCAGGCGCTCGATGAAGGTGTGGACGTCTTCGTCATCCAGGGTCGGGGCGATGCTGCCAGCGCGAAAGTCCGCGCCGATGTGTTCCAGGGCGTCGAGCATGGTCAGGGTTTCCTGCTCGCTCAGCAGCCCGGCGCGCTGCAATTCCCGGGCATGGGCCTTGGAGCCGGCCAGGTCGTACGGGGTGAGTCGGAAGTAGCGTTCAGGGCAACGGGACAGGGCCGCCAAGGCTTCGGAAGGGCCGCTTTTGAAGCGAGCTCCCCAGAGACGGTCGGTGGTTTGGGACATTGTTGTTTTCCTCGTCGGTAATGCGAACTGAAATGGGTAATCCGGACCGAAACGTCGCTGAAAAATAGGCGAGCGAAATCAGGCCAGAGCAGTTTTCAAGGGGGCAGTTGCAACGGAGCGAGAGCTGATCGAAGTGTCAGCTTTTAATGTTTCGAGATCAGTGACTTGGCACTGAAACCGGGGATTTATTGACGGTTGCCAAGCCTGCTTTTCTGTGTTCATTATTATTAGGCCAGCTATATTTTTTGTTGTTGGACACAGATTGTTGAATAGGGCGCCAGAGGTAAATAAGCATTATGGAAACCCCACTTTCCAATTCCGGAAACCCACCGCCGAAACCTCAGCAACGGGCACCGTTAGCCCTCAGTGGGCTGGACTTCAAACTGCTCAAGGTGTTCAAGGCCGTGGTCGAGGCAGGAGGCTTCAGTGCCGCGCAAAATGAGCTGAATGTGGGGCTGGCAGCCATCAGCAAACAGATCTCCGACCTGGAGATTCGTATCGGCATGCGCCTTTGCACGCGGGGTCGAGAGGGCTTTCACCTGACAGAAGAAGGGCGTCTGGTGTATCAGGCGTCAATAGATTTATTTGCCTCGGTCGACAACTTTCGTGATCGTCTTAGTTCTGCGCAAAATGAACTTGTCGGCGATCTTGGTGTGGGGGTTATTGACAATACAATCTCTGATGCCAATTCACCGTTAGTTGCCGCGCTTAAACGTATGAATGAACAATCGCCCAAGGTCAGGTTTCAACTTCAGGCCACGCAACTTGATGAGGTTGAAAGAGGTGTCGTCGAGGGGCGATTGGTGGCGGGAATTGTGCCGATTTATCAGAAACGCGAAGAGTTTGATTACTACGCGTTATACGAAGAACGCTCGGAGGTTTATTGCGCGCTCGGCCATCCTCTGTTCTCCATGGCGGACGCGGACATGGGGGAAAATGTGCTCAAGGATTACGAGTGCATCAACCACCGCTACGCGATTCATCGCGACAAACTGAAATTTGCCCACTACGACAGCTTTTCCGCCTCGGCAACCCAGGTGGAAGCCGTTGCACTGCTGATCAAGACGGGGCGTTTCCTGGGCTTCCTGCCCCAGCATTACGCCGCGTCGATGGTGGCGCGGGGCGAGTTTCGCGCGGTGCGCCCGGACCTGTTCAACATCGTCACACCGTTCAGTCTGATACTGCGTCACAACATTGTGCGCAGTCCCCTGGTCAAGGCATTTGCCCAGGCACTCGGCGTGGATTTGAAAGCTTCGGTTTGATTGTTTGCCGCGTTAAACACTAACGGACACGGGTGGCGAATGAGGATGATTGACCGAGCTTAAAGCCCCAGCATTTACAACAATACTAACGCCGTACTATTGGGCCAATCTGTTGCGTCGCGAGCATTCTGAAAATTCGCCCGCCATTGATTTGGATACAAAGGGAAACCGACCGGCTGCTTGACGCCTTGGAAAGCGCGTTTGCCGCGTTGCAAGCCTGCGCCTGCCTTATTGGTAAAGTCTGCCGAGGCCGGCTTGTTAAACGGTGATTTGTACTGCGTAGCCCGGGCCTTTCACCATTTATGCACGGTGTCATGGTGGTGTAATAAGCCCATGACGCCTCGATGCCCAATAAGGACCGCATTCATGAGCTTTCTTCGCCCCAAGTACATCACCTTCGACTCCTACGGCACACTGACCAACTTCAGGACGACGGCCCTGACGCGTGAGTTGTTCGCTGATCGCGTTTGTGCAGACTAGATGGATACCCGAACATGCCAGCTCCTTTAGTTCTTGTAGAAACTTCCCCCAACCTGCCGGCGAGCGCTGACGTGGTCGTGATTGGCGGCGGCATCATCGGAGCCTTTACCGCCTATTATCTGGCCAAGCGCGGCATGAAGGTCGCCCTGGTCGAAAAAGGCCACGTAGGGGCTGAGCAATCGAGTCGCAACTGGGGATGGTGCCGTCAGCAAAATCGCGACGCGCGTGAGCTGCCGATGGCTACCAAGAGCCTGGAGTTGTGGGAGCAGTTCAGCGCGCAAACCGGTGAGCAGACGGGTTTTACGCGGTGTGGCTTGCTTTACCTGAGCAATGACGAGAAGGAATTGGCGGGGTGGGCGCGCTGGGGGGAGTTTGCTCGTACCGTCAATGTGACGACGCACATGCTGACCGCACAACAAGCCGCCGAGCGGGGAAGGGCTACCGGCAAACAGTGGAAAGGCGGGGTCTTTGCCCCCACCGATGGGATCGCCGCCCCCTCCCGTGCGGCGCCGGCAGTCGCTCGGGCCATCCTGGCCCTTGGCGCAACGGTACATCAGGGCTGCGCTGTCCGTGGCGTCGAGACCGAAGGCGGGCGGCTGTCGGCGGTGGTCACCGAAAAAGGCACTATCCGCACCCGCTTGGCGGTCCTTGCTGCGGGTGCCTGGGCGTCCTCGTTCTGCCGCCAATATGGCATTCGCTTTCCCCAGGCCACTGTTCGTCAGACTGTGCTTTCGGTCTCTGCTCCAAGCCAGGAATTACCCAGCGCATTGCACACGGCAGGAGCCTCCATGACTCGTCGCTCCGACGGGAGCTATACGCTGGCGATCAGCGGCCGGGGGCGTGTTGACGTCACCCCTCAGTTGCTTGGTTTCTCCGCGCAATTTCTACCAATGTTTCATCGCCGATGGCGCAATCTGGCGCCAGGGGGGCTGGAAGGCTGGCGCTCAGGTCATGAAAGCTGGCAACGCTGGCGCCTGGACCAACCGACGCCGATGGAGAAAATGCGCGTGCTCGATCCTACCGCTGATGCCTCGACAGTTGCGCTGACCTATAAACGTGCGGTGGAGCTGGTTCCACTGTTGAAAGACTCTCAGGTCACTGCGGCCTGGGCCGGTTATGTGGACAGTACCCCTGACGGCGTACCAGGGATCGGCGAAATGGCCAGCCTCCCAGGCCTGATATTGGCTGCCGGGTTCAGTGGTCATGGTTTCGGCATTGGTCCGGGCGCGGGGCATTTGATCGCCGACATCGTCAGTGGCATGACCCCGATCGTCGATCCTCGACCTTATCACCCGGACCGCTTTCATACGTCGGCCTGGGGAAAAGTTGCGGACTTCTGACTGGCGGCTGTGTATCGCTCAGCTTGAAGCGCAGGGTCGACTTTCTGCCCCGCCCAAGCCAGTTGAACGGGCGATTAACCTGGCAATGACCGAACGGATCGAACCGAGCGATCTTGCCGTTAACGCGCAGTCACGACGATGACAGACCAACGGGGAATGTAAAATTTTTACGGTTTTTTTACGGTAGGTGTTTTGGCCCACAACGATACTGGCCGCGATTTTCCGATCGTCCAAGCGCCTTGCATTTCCAATGGCCCTGGCAAATCGTATTGCTCAAGGATGGCATACACTTCCCCCCGTAATTTGAGAGACGCAACCCTTGAGCGAAGCAGCGATTCCCGCCCACGAAGACTCCCCTACCAAAACATCAGGAGTGGGCTTGCTCGTCGCCGCGGTGGGCGTGGTTTATGGGGACATTGGCACCAGCCCGCTTTACACACTCAAGGAAGTGTTCGCCGGTCACTACGGCGTCCAGGCCAACCAGGACGGTGTACTGGGTATTCTGTCGTTGATCTTCTGGTCACTGATCTGGGTCGTCTCGATCAAGTACGTGCTGTTTATCCTTCGCGCCAACAACCAGGGCGAGGGGGGCATCATGGCCTTGACCGCATTGGCACGTCGGGCTGCGGCGCCGTTTCCCAAAATGAGCAGGGTCTTGGTATTGCTCGGGCTGTTCGGCGCTGCACTGTTTTACGGGGACAGCATGATCACCCCGGCCATCTCGGTGCTCTCGGCGGTCGAAGGGCTGCAGCTTGCGTTCGATGGAATCGAGCAGTGGGTCGTTCCGCTGTCCGTGGTCATCCTGGTAGCGCTGTTCCTGATCCAAAAACATGGCACGGCGCGTATCGGCATCCTGTTCGGCCCGGTCATGGTGCTGTGGTTCATGGTGCTGGGTGCGCTCGGCATTTACGGCATCCTGCAACGTCCGGAAGTTCTGCAGGCGCTCAATCCTGCGTGGGCAGTGCAATTTTTTGTGGTGCATCCGGGGATTGGCGTGGCCATTCTGGGCGCCGTGGTGTTGGCATTGACCGGTGCTGAAGCACTGTACGCCGACATGGGCCACTTTGGCCGCAAGCCCATTGCTCGCGCCTGGTTCATTCTCGTGTTGCCCGGCTTGGTGCTCAATTACTTTGGCCAAGGCGCCCTGATCCTGGGAAACCCGGAGACCGTGCGCAACCCGTTCTATTTACTGGCGCCTGAATGGGCACTGTTACCGATGGTCGCGCTCTCCACACTCGCCACCATCATCGCCTCTCAAGCCGTGATCTCCGGTGCTTTTTCCCTGACTCGCCAGGCCATCCAGTTGGGTTATGTCCCTCGCATGTTTATCCAACATACCTCCAGCCAGGAACAGGGACAGATCTATATCGGTACGGTTAACTGGGCGTTGATGGTGGGTGTCGTGCTGTTGGTGATTGGTTTCGAGTCGTCCAGTGCGTTGGCCGCAGCTTATGGCGTCGCTGTGACGGGGACCATGTTGATCACGACAGTCTTGTCCTCGGCAGTCGTCCTGCTCCTGTGGAAAACGCCGCGCTGGCTGGCCATCCCAATGCTGCTCGGATTCCTGCTGGTAGACGGTCTGTATTTCGCGGCCAATGCACCCAAAATTTTTCAGGGTGGGGCGTTCCCGGTGATTGCCGGCATCAGCCTGTTCATTTTGATGACGACCTGGAAGCGGGGCAGAAAGATTATTGTTGAGCGGTTGGATGAAACCGCACTTCCTCTACCGCTATTCATCAGCAGCATCCGCACGCAGCCTCCCCATCGGGTGCAAGGTACGGCAGTGTTTCTTACGGCCAGGACAGATGCTGTTCCTCATGCACTGCTGCACAACCTGCTGCATAACCAGGTTTTGCATGAGCAAGTGGTATTGCTCACAGTGGTGTCCGAAGACAGCCCTCGTGTGAGTGCTGACCGACGGTTTGAGATTGAAGCCTATGGAGAAGGGTTCTTCCGAGTCAGTCTGCACTTTGGTTTTATCGAGGAGCCCGATGTCCCCTTGGCCTTGAGTCTCTGTCACTTGGCTGAACTGGACTTCAGTCCGATGCGCACCACCTATTTCCTCAGCCGGGAGACGGTGATCCCGACCAAGCGCATCGGAATGGCCCGTTGGCGAGAAACGCTGTTTGCATTTTTGCTGAAGAACGCCAATAGCAACCTGAAGTACTTCAAGTTGCCGTTGAACCGGGTGATAGAGCTGGGCACACAGGTCGAGATGTAAAAGAGTCATCGAGTATCCAGAGGGGCTCGTTCAATGCGGGCCATTCATGCTGGATGAACCACGCGTCAGACGCTTGAGCGCGATAACCATCAGGCCCCCGGCTACTACCATTCCCGTGAGAAAAAGCGGATAGGCAACCCACCAGGGAACGGCTGAGGTCATCATGCTGAACTCGGACATGCCACCAATGCTGGCGATTAGGTTGAGGGGCAGGAAAACCACATTGATCAGCGTCAGTTTGCGTAACAGGTTGTTCATGGTGTTGTTCATCAAATTGCCGCGTGCGTCGATCAAGCCGGCAAACACCCTGGAGTAGATTTCCGCTTGTTTGTTGCACTGGGTGTTTTCGATGATCAAATCGTCGATAAGCGCAATCGCCTCGACGCTGAAGTGCTCTTTTTCCGCATGGTTGCGCAGCCGAGTCAGGACAGCACCATTGCTGTGAATCGCATTGATGTAGTAGATCAGGCTTTCGCTGAGGTTAAACATCTGGACCAGATGTCGATTCTCCATCGAGGCGTTGAATTTCTGCTGCAGCTCGCGAGCCACCATCTTGATCACCTTGAGGTGACCCAGGTAGTGGTGGAGGTTGTTGAACAGTATGTCCAGCAGCACATCTTGCGTTGTGTGCAAGGGGTGCCGCTGCCCCAATCCACTCAACTGGGAGTCGTCAGTCGCGATTATCAGCAAGCGTGTCTTAGAGAAGAGCAAGCCGAACGATGAGACCTCAAAGGCCAGGCTATCTCCGCCCGAGTAACTTTCCGGACGCTTCCAGATCAAGAACAGGTTATCCGGATGGAATTCGATGCGTGAGACTTCGTCCGGATCCAGTGCCGAAGCCAGCGCGTGATCGTCCAGTTTGAACTCGCTGCGCAACAGATCTCGTTCTGCCGCATCGGGATTACTGAACAACATCACATCAGCATTGAGCTGTTCAACCGGTACCAGCGCCCCATTGGCGAGTAAGAAACTCTTGATCACGTCTGACCTATGGCGTTGTTGACGGAGGAAGTCAGTGTCTTGCAGGGCGTGTAGCGGATCAAGTCTTCACCAGGCCTGACCGCGACGTTTCAGCTCAAGGCGGCGAATGAACTCTTCCAGAACCAAGGAATACAGGTCGTCCTGCAAGTATGCGTCTTCGATGCCCGCGTCCATGTTCGGGTTGTCGTTAACCTCGATGACCACCACCTTATCCCCCGACTGTTTCAGGTCGACCCCGTACAAACCATCGCCAATGAGATTTGCGGTCTTCACCGCCAGCTCCACCACCGCCCGCGGTGCTTCGTGAACCGCCAAGGTGCGGCATTCCCCATTAATGTCCTGGCCCTTGGCCTTGTGGTTGTAGATTTGCCAGTGACCTTTGGACATGAAGTACTGGCAGGCGAAAATCGGTTTTCGGTTGAGCACACCGATGCGCCAGTCGTACTCGGTGTAGAAGAACTCCTGAGCCAGCAGCAATACCGAGTGCTCGAAGAGCTCAGCGGTGGCATCCAGCAGCGCCTGCTGGCTTTCGACCTTGATTACGCCACGGGAAAAACAACCATCGGGAATCTTCAGCACTAATGGAAAGCCCAGGCGTTCACCGACTCGCTCGAAGTCTTCCGGTCGCTCCTTGTAGAGAATCTCGGTTGCCGGCATACCCAATTGATGGCTTTTGAGCAGATCAGTCAGGTACACCTTGTTGGTACAGCGCAGGATTGAAGTGGGATCGTCCATCACCACCAGGCCTTCGCTTTCCGCCTTCTTGGCGAAGCGATAGGTGTGGTTATCCACGCTGGTGGTTTCGCGAATCAGCAGGGCGTCATACTCGGCTATTCGTGAGTAGTCTTTCTTTTCGATCAGATCGACATCAATGCCCAGACCTTTGCCCACCCTGATAAAACTTTCCAGTGCCTTGGCATTGGAAGGTGGCAGCGATTCTTGTGGGTCATGCAATATGGCCAGGTCGTAACGGGCCACGCGGGGTGACCGCGGTACTCGCCAGATCTTGCGGCTGAAACTGTCCAGCGAGTTGGCAAATTGATCCTCCTGGTCTTCGCGTAGCTTTTGCAAGACGCCAGGCTTTATCCCCTCGATGTGCCAACTGTTGCTTTTACGGAACTCCACCAGGAGGATCGGGCATGGGAATATTTCGAAAATTTGCCGGGCCAGTTCCTGCAAAGGCTCAAGGTTGGTTTTGCCAAAGTAAAGAGTGAGCGTGAATCCTTCGGTATTACTATAAAGGTGGTTGTTCAGTGCTTTGTCCAGCGCCTTGTCCAAGTCATCCAGCGCTAGGCTGTACAGTGACTTTCGGGTCAACTCGCTGATGGTCCGCACAGACGGAATAACTTTATGGCCGCGTGCTTCTGCCAGCAATGAACAGTAATACCCGTGTCCCAGGTACTTGTAGCTCCGACACAGATTAATAACCTGAACACGCTTGCCAGCCTCGCTTTCAAGGGGTTGCTCGAGATATTCCTGGGCACTCATCACATCGTCTGATGGGAAATAAGACGCCCAGTCTTCTTTTCGCTCAACAATAATAACGACTTGGCTTTGCCGTCTGGGTGCACTCGATAAATAAGTTAGGTTTGATATTGCCGCTAGTCGATTTTGCTCTGATACTTCACGCCAATCACCCTGTGCTGCTGACATATGAAAAGGTCCGTTGGAGAACAAGTTCTTATCTATTAAGCACGATGCTTTTTAAAAGTCTCGTTTCGTTACGCAACTTTTACGGCGGCTATATGAATCTGGTATTTCGCAAGGCGACACACGACGACCTGAAGTCTCTGCTGGAACTGGAAAACCAGTGCTTTACTCATGACCGGCTCACGCCGCGCAGTTTCCAGTGGATGATCGGCCGAGCCCATGCCAGCCTGATCGTCGCGCAGGCCGAGAGCCAATTGATGGGCTATTGCCTGGTCTTGTTCCACCGCGGCACCTCGCTGGCGCGTCTGTACTCCATCGCCATCGCCGCCCATAGTCGTGGCCTGGGCTTGGGAAAACAGCTACTGAATCAGGCGGAAGAGTGCGCACGCGCGCACGACTGCGCCTACGTGCGACTGGAAGTCCGACCGGATAATCCGGTTGCCATCAGTCTTTATGAGCGCAATGGGTACCGGCGCTTCGCCGTGGTAAATGACTACTACGAAGACCATTTGCATGCGCTGCGCTTGGAAAAACGTGTTGTGCAGCCTCGGGAAAACCGTGAGCTCCAGGTACCTTACTACCAACAGACCACTGAGTTTACCTGCGGCCCGGCTTGCCTCTTGATGGCCATGAAGGCATTGCAACCCGATCGTTTAATCGGGCGTCGGGACGAACTGCAGATCTGGCGTGAAGCCACCACCGTGTTCATGACTTCAGGGCACGGTGGTTGCAGTCCCCAAGGGTTGGCGCTCGCGGCCTGGCGCCGGGGGTTTCGAGTACGCTTGCAAGTGAGTATCGCAGGTCCGCTATTTCTCGACGGCGTGCGCGACGAACATAAAAAAGAAGTAATGCGCCTGGTACACGAAGCGTTCTGCAGCGAACTCGCGCAGAGTGATGTGGAGCAGGTGAGCAGCAACCAACTGGACCTGGCCCTCGCACTGAAGGAGGGCGGTCAACCCCTGGTGTTGATCAGCAGCTACCGACTGACGCGCTCAAAAGCCCCGCACTGGGTCATTGTCACTGATTACGATGAGGACTTCGTCTACCTGCATGATCCAGACATTGATCATAGTCAGCACCGTCAGGCACTTGACTGCCAGCACCTTCCCGTCAGCCACAAGGCGTTCGACAAAATGTGTGTTTTCGGCGGCAATAAGCTACGCGCTTCTGTGACGATTTACGCTCGTGAGCAGTCGAGCAGGAAAGTTTCAAATGTCTGCGCCGACGAAGGTTTGGGTTAGTGGAGGCTGGAACATCGTGGCTTTGAAGATTTTTTACGTTCGCCAATCCATTCTCAAGGTATGAAGCGATACTCGATCCTCGTTTTGGTCAGGGTGTTGCGGTCGGGGAGGGTCTACTTCGACTTTTTACACAAGCTTCCAGTCGTAGATCCTCATCGACTGCCCAACACGTCTTGTGTGGGCTGCTCGGCGACATCAGAAAATGAATATTCAGTGGGTATCGTTTTGACTCCAATCGAGGAATCGAAAACCTAGTAGCGGGATGGACGCAAAAGCCAAGACCGCAAATGCGGCCTCGTCCATATCTACCTCGGACAAGAGGCCGCATTCGCGGCCTCTTGTCATGACATCACTCGTGCGAGTGCCCATGGCTCACGCTTTGTGCTTCAGCGGGCTTCTCGCCGCTACCACAGGCGGCCATCAGCCCTATAAAGCAGATCAGAAGCACGGAGCGGAGCAGCGTGGTTGAGGCGTTCATTGAGTTTTCCGTAGGAATCTAAAAGTGTGTTTCGACTGGAGTCAGCGCTTCACACTCAGGTAGTCGCCCGTCGTTTTCAGCGAAATGGTCACGTCGTTATTGCTGCGATTACGCCAGAACCAGCCATGAGTGCCGTCAAACAGAGCCGTGAATTCGCCCTTGTCGCCTTTGACCTGCTTGGCTTTGGAGTAGCTATGGAAATAGCCCTTTTCGCCGTTGTAGGGTTCGCCATGGGTGTCATGGTTAACCGGCCCACCAGAGGCCGCCCATTCATAGCTGACGGTGGTGTTCTTGAGCATTTCCAGCTTGATTTCTGTCCCTTCACCCGGTTTTAGCGTGACGGTCATTGCATCTGTCTTCAGGGCTGGGTCGGGTTGAGCTGCGGGTGGAGGCGCAGGTTGAGCCGCTGGGGTTACAGCTACAATTTGCGGAGCCGCAGCCTCTTGTACTGGCTGCGGCGCTGCATTCGCCAACGCCTCTTGGGCGAGCGTGATCTTCATTTCGCCCATCTGCGTCAGGCCCAGTGCGCGGCCCACACCTGTGGGGTCAATCGCATATTCCGCAGGCATGACGACCGTGACCAGCAGACCGGCCGCGGTCACCAATGCGATGACCGTCGAGCGTACCAATCGACGAGTGCTGGGCAATTCATTAACAGTGGGAAGTGGCGTATTGAACATGGTCAGAATTCCTTAGGCTGAGACAAACAGGCCGGTGATCTGGTAACCCATCAAAAGGAAACCGGCACTCATCATGGCAACGTTGGCGGTGTAGGCATGGCGCCAGAAACTGCCGGTGCGTCGCCAATACCCCATCAGAATGAGAATCGCGCTGAGGGCCAGCAACTGGCCGATCTCGACACCAACGTTGAAGGCGATCAGGTTGGGAATCAGGCCGTCGGGCGAGATTTCGTATTCCTGGATCTTCGTTGCCAGGCCAAACCCGTGAAGCAGGCCAAAGATCAGCGTGGCGACCTTGGTATTGGGTTGGAAGCCGAACCAGCGCTGGAATGCGCCCAGGTTATCGAGCGCCTTGTACACCACCGAGAAGCCGATGATGGCGTCGATGATGTAGGCGCTGATACTGACCTCGGTCAGCACGCCAAGCAGCAGCGTGATCGAGTGTCCAACGGCGAACAATGTGACGTAGAGCCCTACGTCCTTCAGGCGATACAGGAAGAAAATCACCCCGAGCAGAAACAGCAGGTGATCGTAGCCCGTCATCATGTGTTTGGCGCCCATGTAGATGAAGGGCAGCAACATGACGCCGGAGCTTTCCTGGATGAAGCCTTTATCGCCTTCAGCGACGGCGTGGGCGAGAGCTTCGGGCATTCCGACAAGAAATGACGCAAGCAATAGAAACAACAGCAGTAGTGGGCGATGCGAAGGCGCAGTGAACGCGCCGACGCCACTCATTGAGTGCGAATGCATGAATAAGATCCTTCGTTGCAGTGATCAAGGGTCGCAGCGCGACCATGTCAGGAGGCAAGCGAAGGACGAGGTGGACGTTCGATCAGAAAAATGGGCGCACGAGGAACGGCGTAACCGAGAGCCTCGGCTTGTGGCGAGAGCTGTAGTTGAGCCGCCAGGATCAGCGTGGCGGCGAGTTGCGGCGTCTCGTGCTGATGATCGGGCGTCAGGGGAGAGTGATAGTGATCCGAGCAGTTTGAACACGACACGTTGGTCTGCTCATCATGGGAATGATGATGGGCATCTTGCGCGACATCCCAGGCGGGCTGTTGCGACATCATGGACAGCGTACGGGTATGCCCGGCCCAGGCCATGAACATGGCAAAAGCCAGCGCGAATACCACTGCCGTTGTCAGTGTTCTGCTGAACATAGTGATCGTGTTTCGACTCGTTATTCTGGGGTGTGATACGTTTGCCATATCCCCTATGGGGGGATAGGATTGCCAGCGTAATTCATTGAAGTCAGAGACTCAAGTCATGAGTGACGAGCACGAACACAGCCATCCCCATACCCACCAAAGCCATGAAGCGATCATCAAGCGCCTCAAGCGGGCGGACGGTCACCTGCGCAGCATCATCCTCATGATCGAAGAAGGTCGTGAGTGCGTGGATATCGCCCAGCAACTGCATGCGGTGGAAAAAGCGGTGTGCCAGGCCAAGCGGACCTTGATTCAGGATCACATCGATCACTGTCTGGAAGACACCGTTTCGGCGCTGAACAAGGGTGAGCGCGCGCCGCTGGAAGCCTTCAAGCAAATCACCAAGTACCTCTAGGCCCCCCATGCCCAATTTTGCCGAATTGCTGCAACAGGGTGGCGCTAGCGCCTGGCTGTATTTTCCCAGCGCGATCTTGCTGGGCGCCTTGCATGGCCTGGAGCCCGGTCATTCGAAAACCATGATGGCGGCGTTTATCGTGGCTATTCGGGGCTCGGTGAAACAGGCAGTTTTGCTGGGTTTGGCGGCGACGCTGTCCCACACGGCCGTGGTGTGGTTGGTCGCCATCGGTGGCATGTACCTGGGCCAGGGGCTGGATGCCGAAACCACGGAACCTTACTTCCAGCTCGCATCGGCTGCGCTGATCATCGTCATTGCGCTATGGATGTTGTGGCGTACCTGGCGTGGCGAACAGATGTTCAAGTTCGAGCAGGTTGATGAGCATCATCACGGCGAACATGACCATGGACATCATGATGAAACCCATCGCATCGATACCGGCCATGGCCGTGTCGAACTTTCGATCTTCGAGCAAGGCATGCCACCCCACTGGCGCCTGAAAACGTTGACTGGCCATGCCTGGTCCGCCGAGGACGTTCGCCTGACGACCACTCGCGCCGATGGAAGCGTTCAGACGTTCTCATTTGCCGAGCGCGATGGATTCCTGGAGTCGACGGTCGATATTCCCGAGCCCCATGAGTTCAGCGCTCGCTTGAGCCTGGGGCATGGGGGGCATTCCCACGATTACGACCTTGAGTATCAAGAGCATGATCATGGGCATGAGCATTCCGAACTGGAGGGCCTGGAACTGTCATTGGAGGGTTACCAGGACGCTCACGAGCGGGCGCATGCCAACGATATCCGCAAGCGCTTTACCAATCGCAAAGTGACCACGGGCCAGATCATCGTGTTCGGCCTGACGGGTGGGCTGATTCCTTGTCCCGCCGCGATTACCGTGCTGCTGCTCTGTCTTCAGGTCAAGGAGGTTGCGCTGGGGGGCATGCTTGTCTTGTGCTTCAGCATTGGCTTGGCGATCACCCTGGTGACCGTTGGAGCGGCCGCGGCCATTGGCGCGCGGCAGGCCTCCAATCGCTGGCCATGGCTGGGCACCGTTGCGCGGCGGGCTCCTTATTTGTCCAGTGTGTTGATCATTGGTGTCGGTCTGTACGTGGGCTTTCACGGCTGGATCGGTTTGAACGCATAAGGCTTATGACTGAGACTCACCCAGTTCTGAATCCCTCGTTGAAAGGTCGCAGCGCCAGCCTCGATCTGATCAAATGGTTGGCGATGCTGACAATGGTCATCGATCATTTGCGGTTGGTGTGGCCGGAGCTGAGCATGCCGTTCATTCCAGGGCGGCTCTCTTTTCCGCTGTTTTGTGTCGCCATAGCGGCCAACGTCGCGCGGTCCAGACGTGGTGAATGGCTGACTTACAAGAACGGACGCTATCTCGTCTTGATGCTGTTGTTCGCGGCCATTTCGCAGGTGCCTTATCGCATGATCAGCACTTCGGGCTCGTACAACGTGCTGCTGACCCTGGCGTTGGGGTTGGTTGTGGCCTGGGGTTGCCACCATCGGACATTCTCGAGTGGCGCCATGGCGCTGTTCGCTGGCGCCATCGCCAGTGCGCTGGATGATCCGCTGATGTTTGGTTTCTACGGAGTCCTTGTCCCGGCCTCGGTCTTGTTGGTGATCAACAAGCCTGCTGTGCTGTGGCTGTTGCCAGCGAGTCTGTGTGTGTTGATCAATACCCGCAGCAGCATTGTCAGCCGGGCGCTGGATTTTGAACTCTATTCGTTATTGGTTCTGGGCACGGCTTTTGCGGCTCCGCTGATCGGGCTCTGGCTGCTTCGCCAGAGGTTAAGCTTCAACGTCTGGCCGGTGGGGCAATGGGGGTATTGGTTCTATCCGGGGCATCTTGTTGCACTGCAAGCTGTGCGTTTGCTGGTTTGACGGCGCCCGGCCAGTTTCTGAAGATCGTTGAACTCATGATCAGTTATTTGGCCACCGGCGATGCTGATCATCAATCACGTACGGGTGTTCGTGCTCAATACCCTCACCGCCCAAGTGGGAGTGATCCTGCGCAAGGTTTTCGTGAGTGTGTTTGATCGAGTCCTGATCATGGACAGGACGCCAGATCACCACGCTGACTAACAATGCGCCACCGGCCACCAGGGCGAGCCCGAAAAATGCTGCCGTCAAGCTGATGTCGGCGCCCAGCCATCCTGCCAATGGATAGGTCACCAACCAACAGGCATGGGACAACGCGAACTGGGCAGCAAAGAGCGCAGGGCGGTCTTCAGTGTGTGCCGAGCGACGCAGCAGCCGGCCACTCGGAGTCTGTGCCAGCGAATAGCCCACGCCCAGCAACATCCAAAGCGGCAGCAGGAAATTGTAGGTGGTCAGGTTGATGCCCATGGCCAGACCGATAACCAGTATCCCTGCGCCGAACAGCATGGCTGTTCGGTCCTTGATATCTTTCAACAACCGAGGCAACACCAAGGCAGCGATCATAGAGCCGCCACCGAATGCGGCCAGCGCAAGTGCCGTGGAAGTTTGAGGCAACGCGAAACGCGATTGGACCAGCACCACCGTATTGACGATGACCATGGCGCTGGCGGCCGCTACAGCCAGGTTCAACGCCAACAGTCCGCGCAAGCGAGGCGTCGCCAGGAAGATGCGCATGCCGCGGGTGGTTCGTTCGTAGATGCTGCGTTTAGGTGTCGGCTTCGCTTTCGGTAGTAATACTGTCGCAACCAGGGCCGCCGAAGCCAGGAAACCAATGACGGTGCCGGCGAACAGACTATGGAAGCTGATCACGGTCAGCAATGCAGCAGCGAGCATAGGGCTGGCGACGCTTTCGAGGTCATAGGCCAGTCGCGACAAAGACAGGGCGCGGGTGTATTCGTCCTCATCGGGCAGGATGTCCGGAATGGTTGCTTGAAAGGTTGGGGTGAACGCGGCCGAGGCCGATTGCAGGATGAAAATCAGCACATAGACCTGCCAGATCTCCGTCACAAACGGCAGGGCAAGCGCGACCAAAGCACGTACCAGGTCCAGCGAGACCAGCATTGCCTTGCGTGGCAGGCGTTCTGCAAAAGCCGCGGCAATCGGTGCAACGCCGATATAGGCTGTCATCTTGATCGCCAACGCTGTGCCGAGGACTGCACCCGCTTGGGCTCCCGCAAGGTCGAAGGCCAGCAGCCCCAATGCAACAGTGGCAAGCCCCGTACCTACCAACGCAATGACTTGAGCCAGGAACAGATGCCGGTAGGTGCGGTTGGCGAGTATTTTCAACATGAGGCATCTCGCAGGGGAGGGCGTGTGATCACTTGATTGTCGAGTTACGCTTGAGAAAAATGTTCGTTCTCAAGGAACGCAACATCCTCCTAGGGGGGATATAAGGCCATCCTAAACCAGAGGCCCTGGTAGCTCAAGAAATAGCCACACGAACCTTTCGTCGAACACTCGACAGAGGAATGAAGTAGCTGCATTTCTGTCACTGCCTTCGCCCATAGTGGTGGCACTGATGCAAAAGGTTGTCACCGCAACCACAAGACCAACGATTACCACTGCCACTAAAGATAAAAAGCCCAGCGTCAGGCTGGGTGTCGGTACGAACTGGCCTCCTCACATGTGCGGAGGCCAGTTATGCAATTCGCCCAGAAAATCCTTAGGCGGGTGCTCTGGCAGGTCCAGTGCCTGCCAGAGATAGTCAGTCTCCGGTGCTCTAGCGCAACAGATGCACGGCCAAGCCGACAAGTGCACAGGCCATCAAAACCCAGGACGGCAGCCCCCGAAGCCTTTAGGGCGCGCCAAGCGTGCATGCGCTCCGTCGCGTTTGCGGTTGGCAGTGACCAGGTGAGCTGGGCATCAGGTGTTTGTCTAGGCGCCCCAACTGTCTTAAACCCGGGAAATGAAGCGAATTGAGAATCTTCAGCGTAGGAAAATCCCTACACGTCCCTCTGTATTCCCTAGTCCTAAATAAGATTGCTCCGATTATTTGTTTGATGGCACCTAGCTATTATTCAAGGGCTGGGGTGGCATCCTGGTGCGTATCCAAGACAACCGCGCCTCGGGCAATTCAGGGTGAGCGGTTGCGGACAGAGGAGGATCTGCATCGTGTTGAAACATATCGGTGTGACCGATCTTTGCGTAGGAATGTATGTCCAGGAGCTGTCCGGTTCCTGTGTAGAGCGTCCGTTCTGGAGCAAAAGCTTCCTGATTCAGAATGAGGAGGTGCTGGAGAAAGTCATTGCCTCGGACATTGTGGGTGCATGGATCGACCTGTCCAAGGGGGCGGACGTACAAACCACTGTGCAGGCTCCGCAGCCGCCACGCTTGTCGATCCGATCGTACACCGAAGTACCCGGACCGCGTCCGAGGGTGGCAATGAGCGAAGAGTTGTTGAGGGCGGTCAAGCTTTGCTCCAGTTCCAAGGCGGCGGTCACGGAGATGTTCAGCGACTTGCGCATGGGACGGATCGTTCAACTGGATCGAGTCACGGACATGGTTGGTGAAATCTCCGACTCGCTGTTACGTCATCCTGATGCACTGCTCAGCCTGGTGCGCCTCAAGACTGCCGATGAATATACCTACATGCATTCGGTAGCCGTCTGTGGGTTGATGATTGGCTTGGCGCGTCAGCTGGATTTACCGCCGCTGCTGGTTCAAGAAGCCGGGCTGGCGGGCTTGCTGCATGACGTGGGCAAGATGGTGATACCCACGGCCATCCTGGCGAAACCATTGCCCTTGAATGACCAGGAACATACGACGATGCGCACACACCCTGAGGAGGGTGCCAGGATGCTGGCGGACAGCAGGCATTTCACTTCCAGGGTGCAGGACGTTTGCCTGCATCACCATGAGAAGGTCGACGGCAGTGGCTATCCCCATAAGTTATGTGGCACCCAGATCAGTCTATTCGCGCGCATGGCAGCGGTCTGTGATGTGTATGACGCCGTGACGTCTGACCGTCCTTATCGAGATCGCTGGGGCCCCGCCGAATCGATTCGAAAAATGGCGGGATGGAGCGGGCATTTCGATCAGAAAGTGTTTCACGCCTTCGTCAAATGCATTGGTATCTATCCGGTTGGTGCTTTGGTACGCCTTCAAAGTGGCAGGTTGGCGGTGGTAATGGAGCAACACGCCGATTATTTGCTCACGCCCAGGGTGAAGGTTTTCTACTCGGCGTCGAGTCGTATGCCGCTGCCTCTCGAATCTATTGATCTGGCCTGTGGACAGGACAGTATCG
The DNA here is from genome assembly GCF_001425105.1 of Pseudomonas sp. Root401. Classification (NCBI taxonomy): domain Bacteria; kingdom Pseudomonadati; phylum Pseudomonadota; class Gammaproteobacteria; order Pseudomonadales; family Pseudomonadaceae; genus Pseudomonas; species Pseudomonas sp. Root401. The sequence continues at coordinate 293,124 of NZ_LMDO01000001.1, forward strand.
TCAGCATTGAGTCGGAGAAGACCTGGGGCTTCAAGAGCCTTGAAGCGCTCTGGGTGGGCACGGGGCAGGGCAGCGAGTCGCGATTCGGATGACGCCTGCGAGTCCGAGTTTGTTTACCAGCGCCTGTCGCTGGGTTTTTTTTTTGCTGTCGTTTTGGGGGCCTGTCACTGTCGGGTAGGAATTCTCCTACCGCACCAACCGCAATCCTTAGTTGTAAATCAGGATGCTCCGATAGTTTCAAGGCCATCACTTGGCCATTATCTCTCCAGGCCAACAAAACCAGGCATCCCAATCGTGGATGTCTTGCGCGGGGTCCCGTCGGATCCGCACTGAACTGGAGAGATGAAGGTGAAAGGACAGGCAATTTCCTCCCCCCTGATCTTGATGCTGCCCGCGGGACTGACGGGAGTTTTCGGTTGTGTCGCGATTCTGCTCAGCACGGACTTCAGTTTGCGCAGTGCAGTCAGTTGCGCGCTGGTCTTGCTTGGCGCGTTGCTGATGGGTGTGTGGACGCTGCGTTTATTGGGCACCCGGCAGAGCGCACAGCAAGGCGACGATCAGCCACTTCACGTTCCGCTGACCGCTTCGCCGGATGAAGGATTGGGTGAGGTATGCGCACAGGTACTGCCGATCTGGAGCCAGCAGATCGATGCCGCGCGCATCCTCAGCGAGGAGTCGATCCTCAAGCTGAGTAACCGCTTCGCGACGCTGTCGGGAGACATCAGTGCTTCTGCTTCCCAAGGGGCGAGCCAGAGCTCGGGTACACGGTTGCTGGAAATTCTTGAGGTCGGCCAGCGGGACCTGGACTCGATCATGGTTGCCCTTCGCGATGCGCTGTTGCGCAAGGAGTCGCAACTCAAGGAGGTATTGCTCCTTTCCGACTTCACCTCTCAATTGCAGGAGATGGCCAAGTTCGTCGGTGATATTGCCCAGCAGACCAATCTGTTGGCACTCAACGCCGCGATTGAAGCGGCGCGGGCAGGGGATGCCGGACGCGGCTTCGCGGTAGTGGCGGATGAAGTGCGCAAGCTGTCCAGTTTATCCGGGGAGACGGGGCAGAAAATCAGCGAAACGGTCAATGCCGTCAACGCTGCCATCTCTCGCACCGTCGAGCTGTCTCAGCACCAGGCGCAGCAGGATTCGCAAACCCTGGCTCATTCAGAGCAACTGGTGTCCCAGGTGATCGAGCACTTCCGGCACAACGCCCAGGCCATCGTCGATACCAGCAGCAGTCTTCAGCAGCAGAGCGAGAACGTTGCCACCGAGATATCGGGGGTACTGGTCGCCTTGCAGTTCCAGGATCGAGTCGGCCAGATGCTTTCCCTGGTCAACAACGACCTTGGCAAGCTGCATGGGCACATCGTCGAGCGCCAGCAATTCGCCCTCGCCGGCGGCACACCGGCCCCGATCATCGCGGATGCCTGGCTTGAGCAACTGGCAAGCACCTACACCATGCCTGAACAGCATGCGATCCATCACGGTAAGCCTGTGGTGAGCAGCACTTCATCCGAGATCACTTTTTTCTAGGGAGTTTCCCCATGAGCAAAACCATCCTGATTGTCGATGACTCTGCCTCCATTCGCCAAGTGGTGAGCATCACCTTGAAGGGCGCCGGATACGAGGTCATCGAAGGTGTTGACGGTCGTGACGCCCTGACCAAGCTCGACGGACGCAAGATCCACCTGATTGTAAGTGACGTGAACATGCCGAACATGGACGGCCTCAGCTTCATCAAGGCCGCTAAACAACTGCCGGCCTACAAATTCACGCCCGTGATCATGCTGACCACCGAAACCGGAGAGGCCATGAAGCAACAGGGCCAGGCCGTCGGTGCCAAGGCCTGGATGGTCAAGCCCTTCCAGCCGGCCCAGATGCTGGGTGCCGTCTCCAAACTGATCATGCCGTAGTGCCGCCCAGAGTCCCTGGAAAGGAGGTTGTCATGACAAACACCACGGCTTGTCTGCGTCGGATTCTGGTGCTCGAAGGGCCGCTGACCATCTACACCGCCGCCGAACGCAAAGACCTGTTGCTGGAGCTGTTTCCCTTGGCTCAGGAGGTTGAAATGGATCTGGGCGGCGTGGACGAAATGGATACCGCCGGGCTCCAGTTGTTGGTGCTGATCAAGCAAGAGTCGCTGCGCCATGGCTCCAACCTGCTGCTGAGCAACCCCAGTACGGCGGTGCTTGATGCACTGGACATGAGTGGGTTGCACAGCTTTTTCGATCAATCGGCTCCGTCCCTTCAGCAGAGAGGTTGAAGCCATGAGTTCGCCCATGAATCTGGACGACGTGCTACGAACGTTCATCGCCGAAAGCCAGGAGCTCTTGCTCCTGATGGAAGATGCGTTGCTGCAGATCGAACAGGCGCCGGATGATGTCGACACCATCAACGCCTTGTTTCGCGTCGCCCATACCATCAAAGGTTCTGCCGGCCTGTTTGGCTTCACGCCGATCGTTGCCTTTACCCATGTGGCAGAAAGCGTGCTGGACCGGGTCCGTGGACATGAACTGCGGGTGGACGAATCGCTGAGTGCCTTGTTCCTGGAAGTGCGGGACCACTTGTGCACGCTGATTGAATTGCTTGCCAGCCACGGTGACCTGCAAGGCATGACCGCAGAGCATGAGCGGCAGGGCGCGGCGTTGGTCGAGCGTCTTAACGGCTACCTGGAGCACCGTCACGAATCGGCACCGTCCCTGGCGACGATCGAGCCGCTGCAATCGACTTGTGCCGCGCGTTGGCACTTGTCCCTGCGCCTGTGTCCCGACGTCCTGCGCAACGGTATGGACCCGCTGTCGCTGCTGCGTTACCTCAACAGTTTCGGTCAGATCGGCGCGGTTGTGTGCATCACCGAGGGCATGCCGGATATTTCGACGATGGACCCGGAAACCTGTTACCTGGGGTTTGAGCTGGGATTTGTCAGTGATGCCGACCAGGCCACCATTGAAGGTGCATTCGACTTCGTTCGTGAGGGCAGCCAGATCTGCGTGTTGCCGTGCAACGGCGACCTGGCAGGCTTCCGGGCGTTGATCGGCCGTCTCGATGCTGAGCCCGATGTCATGGTCGAAGCCTTTATCGCCTGTGGTTCCGTGTCCCGTGAAGATTGGCTGGCGAGCCCGTCTTCCGATGAATCGACGATTGTCGCGGTGCCCGCCGTGGCAGCAGACCAGGCGGCTCGCGATGACGTCACCAAGAACCGGGGAGCAAAAGAGGCCCGTCCGGCCGAAGGTAATCTGATTCGTGTCGACGCCGGAAAACTGGATCAATTGATCAACCTGGTGGGCGAACTGATCATCGCCGGCGCTGGCGCCAATCTGGGGGCCATACAAAGCGGCATCGGCGAGCTGATTGAAGCGACAAGCTCGCTCTCGCGTCTTGTCGAGGAGGTGCGCGACTGCGCCCTGACCCTGCGGATGGTGCAGATCGGCGGCACATTCAACCGTTTCCAGCGGGTGGTGCGCGATGTCTCCAAGGAACTGGGCAAGGACATCGTCCTGCAGGTGCTCGGCGCCGAGACCGAGCTGGACAAGACGGTGGTTGAACGCATCGGCGATCCCCTGACCCACCTGGTGCGCAACGCCATGGACCACGGCATCGAACCCTCCCAGCTGCGGCGCGAGCGTGGCAAGCCTGAACAGGGCACGGTTCGCCTCAACGCTTATCACGAGGCCAACAGCATCGTCATAGAAGTCAGTGACGACGGTGGTGGCCTGAACAAGCAACGCATCCTTGCCAAGGCGATTGAGCGCGGCCTGGTTGCCGAAGGGCAACAGCTGGCCGACGGCGACATTCTCAATCTGATTTTCGAGCCAGGCTTCTCCACTGCCGATCAGGTCAGCAACCTGTCCGGGCGCGGCGTGGGAATGGACGTCGTCAAACGGAACATCGTCGCCCTGCGAGGCTCGGTCAACCTGGAAAGCGAGGAAGGGGTGGGCACCACGGTGCGTATCCGCCTGCCGCTGACCCTGGCCATCATCGATGGCTTTCTGATCGGGGTGGGCAATGCCTCTTATGTCTTGCCTCTGGACGTGGTTGAGGAGTGCATCGAGCTATCGACCGACGACCGCAGCGATCAGGACTTCCTGGACCTGCGGGGCTCGGTACTGCCAGTCCTGCGCCTGCGCGAGATGTTCGCCATCGATGAGCCTAACCATGGCCGTGAAAACATCGTGGTCGTGCATTACGCAGGGATGCGGGTGGGCCTGGTCGTCGATCAATTGCTCGGTGAGTTCCAGACAGTGATCAAGCCGTTGGGCAAGATTTTCGGTACAGCTCATGGACTGGGCGGCTTCACCATCCTGGGGAACGGAGCGGTAGCGTTGATCCTGGATATTCCAAAACTACTCGGGCAGGTCCCTAGCCGACAGAAGCACGGTGCGACCCTCAGTCCTGAATTGACTTAATCGTTCTCCCTGGAGTACAGCATCATGACCGTCAAAAAAAATATCTCGCTGCTGGTCGCCTCAGCTGTGTTGGGCATCCTGATCCTGGTCAGTCTCAGTCTTTATCTGATGGGTGGGGTCAGGACTACTGCCAGCTATGCACAAGTCAATACTGTGCCCAGCCTGCAGTTGCTGGATCAAGTGGCCCTGGCCCTGGCGGATAGCCACAGCCGGCAATGGCAGAGTCTTTCCGGACCTGCCGGTAGTCCCCAGCAAAGCGACAAGGAAACGGTGATCCAGGCGCTGGATCGCTACCAGAAGGAGTTCGTCTCCGATGATCATGATGCGACGCTGCTCAGCACCTTGCGCAGCACGGTCAATGAATACAACCGGGGCATGGAACGTTTCGATAACGCCTTCAAGAATGCCGCCCCTGAAGCCCGTAGTTTGCTGCTCGACCTGGAGGTGACGCGCGAAAAGGTCACTTCCGCCTTGAGCGATATCCGTCAGTACAACCTGGACCTGGGGCGTAAGAATGCCGCGATCGCGGCATCGACCGAACAGACGGCGATCTACAGCATCGCCTTGGTCGGCGGCGCCACCTTGCTGGTCATCTGCTTGATCGGTTTCTTCCTGGTACGCCGGCTGCTCCACACATTGGGTGGCGAGCCCGATGATCTTCGCCTGCTGGCCGAGCGGTTGGTGGCTGGGCAACTGGATGTACAGGGCAGCAACAATGGCCCTGAACGTACCGGGCTGATGGGCTCCATGGACCGGCTGGGCGGGACCTTGAATCAACTGATCGGCGAAATGAATCACATGTCCGCGGAGCATGACAAAGGCGACATCGACGTACAGATCGATGCGGCACGTTTTGCTGGCAGCTATGGGCTGATGGCCCAAGGCATCAACGATATGGTCAGTGGCCATATCAGCGTCAAGAAGCAAGCCATGGCCTGCATCAAGTCGATCAGCGAAGGCGATCTGCAGGCGTCCCTGCAAGCGTTCCCCGGCAAGAAAGCCTTTATCAACGTCACCATCGAGCATCTTCGCAGCACCATCACGGCGTTGATCGAAGAGATGCGTCACATGTCGGACGAGCACGAGAAAGGCGACATTGATGTGCAGATCGACGTACAGCGATTCCAAGGCTCGTACCGTCAGATTGCCCAGGGCATCAACGACATGGTCAATGGCCACATCAGCGTGAAAAAACAGGCCATGGCTTGCATACGTTCCTTCGGCGAAGGTGACCTGTCGGCACCGCTGGCCCGTTTCCCCGGCAAAAAAGCGTTCATCAACGACAACATCGAACAACTGCGCAGCAACGTCCAGGCGCTGATCGAAGACACCCAGATGCTGAGCGAGAATGCCATGATCGGCAAGCTCGATACCCGTGCAGACAGCACTCGCCATCAAGGTGACTTCCGCCGCATCGTGGCGGGGATCAACAGCACCCTGGACTCTATCGTTGCCCCTCTCAACGAGGCGATGGCGGTCATGGTGGCCCTGTCCAGTGGTGACCTGACCCGCACCGTCAAAGGTGATTACCAGGGCAGCCTGCAAGACCTGAAGAATGCGGTCAACGAAACGGTGAGCAAGCTTTCGCAGATCATTGGCGAGGTGCGCAGTTCCGCCGACTCGCTGTCCAGCGCCTCGGAAGAGATTTCCGCCACGGCCCAAAGTATCAGCCAGTCGGCTTCGGTACAGGCGGCGTCGGTTGAAGAAACGTCAGCGTCGATGGAACAGATGTCGGCGTCGATTTCCCAGAACACTGAGAACGCCAAAGTGACCGACGGCATGGCCGGCAAGGCGAGTAAGGAAGCGAGTGAAGGTGGACAGGCCGTCAAGGACACCGTCTCGGCCATGAAAACCATCGCCGAAAAGATTGGGATCGTCGATTCGATTGCCTACCAGACGAATCTGCTGGCGCTCAACGCGGCCATCGAAGCGGCCCGTGCCGGTGAGCACGGCAAAGGTTTCGCAGTCGTCGCTGCTGAGGTGCGCAAGCTCGCCGAACGCAGCCAGGTCGCGGCGCAGGAGATCGGCCAAGTGGCCAAGAACAGTGTTGCCCTGGCTGAGCGGGCCGGCAATCTGCTTGATGAAATCGTGCCCTCGATTACCAAGACCTCTGATTTGGTTCAGGAGATTGCCGCTGCATCTGAAGAGCAGTCCATCGGCTCGGAGCAGATCAATACCGCCATGTCACAGATGAGTCAGATCACTCAGCAAAACGCCTCGGCGTCCGAAGAGCTGGCTGCTACCGCCGAGGAAATGAGTAGCCAGGCCGAGCAGTTGCAGGAGTTGATGGGCTTTTTCACCCTGCATGGTCGGGTTGCGGTTTCTGCCGTACCACGGGCCGCTTCTTCCAGTCTGGGTGGCATGCAAAGCAGTGAGCATGCCCAGGAAGGCGGTTTCATTCGCTTCGGGAGTTGAGCCATGGAACCTGCAGTCTTGAGCCATTTCGAGCATGCACCGCAGAGTCCGTGTGACAGCGAATTCCTGCAGTTCCTGACGTTCGTATCCGCCAGGGAGCTCTATGCGATCGATACCTTGTGCGTGCGAGAAATCATCGAGTACGGCCAGGTTACAAGCGTACCGATGATGCCGGGTTTTATCCGCGGGGTGATCAATCTGCGCGGTTCGGTGGTGCCGGTGATCGATCTGCAGGCGCGCTTTAGCAAGGGCGCCACGCAGCAAGGCAGCAGGACCTGCATCGTTATCCTGGAACTGCTTCAGGAAGGCGAGCCGCAAGTGCTGGGTATCGTCGTCGACTCGGTGAGCGAGGTGATCGAAATCGAGTTGGCCGATATCAAGGCCGCTCCGGCGATCGGAAACCGGATCCGTGAAGACTTCATTCGAGGGATGGTCAAGGTGCGAGGTTCGTTCCTGACTGTGCTTCAGATCGACCAGGTGCTGTGTGTCAGTGAGATCGCCAGCCAGTTGCACTGAGTTGTAGCGCTCAGGCATGCCTACGTTGTCTTGAGATGGATGCTGCCGTCTACGGTGGATCCGGAGGAATGAATCATGTCCATATCTGCCTCGCGCTTGCCGGCCCCAGGGACGGCAGCGCCACAGTACCTGACCTTCAGCGTGGGCCAGGAGATGTTCGCGATAGGCACCCTGTGTGTTCGGGAAATTGTCGAGTACGGTCCGATTACGCCGTTGCCGATGGCGCCGCCGAAGGTTCGCGGCATCACCAATCTGCGCGGAGCGGCCATTCCCGTGCTGGACCTCGGGCTATGTTTTGGCGGCGCCCAGACCCTGGAAAACCCACACACCTGCATCGTCATGCTGGAGGTCCACGGCAGCGGCGGCGCAGGCCTGGTGGGCATCATCGTGGACGCAGTCAGCGAAGTGCTGGAGATACCGGCCGAGCAGATCGAGCCGGCCCCGGCACTCCAAGGGCGCCTTAGCCCTGCATTTGTGGTGGGGGTCGGCAAGCTCAATGATCGTTTCGTCTTGCTGCTGGACATCGAGCACATGCTCAGTAGCGAGGACTGGTCGACGCTGCTCCCTTCGAACGTCAACGCTGATGGGCCGAGACCATGAATGTCGTGCTCTCCGACAACGAGTTCCAGCAGTTTCGGGCAATGATTCACGAAATTGCCGGGATCAGCTTATCCGTTGCCAAGAAACAGCTGGTCAGTGGCCGCCTGGCCAAGCGCTTGCAGTTTTTCAACTTGACCACCTACGGCAGCTATTATCGCCTGTTGATGAAGGACCGGAGCGAGTTGCAAATGGCGGTGGACTTGCTGACCACCAACGAAACCTACTTTTTCCGCGAACCCAAGCATTTTGAGTTCCTGCGCCATGTGATTCTCCCCGAGCTTCGTGGCAATGGCCCGGTGCGCATCTGGAGTGGGGCCTGTTCCACGGGAGAAGAACCCTACACCCTGGCCATGGTGCTGGCCGACAGCCTGGGCACCCGGCCATGGGAGATCCTCGCTTCCGATATCAGCAGCCGGGTGCTGGAAAAAGCCCAGGGCGGACGCTACCCGCTGGACGGTATCCGCGGCATTCCCGAGGCGCTGCTGAACAGGTACTGCCTGAGGGGCGTGGGCAGCAACAACGGCGTTTTCATGGTTGATCGCGCGTTGGCGTCACGTATCACATTCACTTCGATCAACTTGAACAATGCACTGCCTTCGGTGGGGCAGTTCGACGTGATCTTCCTGCGCAATGTGATGATCTATTTCGATAACCAGACCAAGTCTGAGGTGGTGAGACGCTTGAGCAAACACCTGCGGCCAGGCGGCTACTTCATCGTGAGTCATTCAGAAAGCCTGAACGGCATCAGCGATGAATTGCAGTTGGTCAAACCGTCTATCTACCGCAAACCGGACGCTTGAGATGGCTCGGGCGGTCGAATATTTCCTGCAACCTGGAGACGTGGTGTTTGGAGGGCGCCAAATGCGCTTGTGTACCGTCCTGGGGTCCTGCGTCGCACTGGTGTTTTGGCATCCGCAACGCTTGTTGGGTGGCATGTGTCATTACATGCTGCCGCGGCAACGGTCGCAAGGCGCGGGCAACCTGAACGGTCGTTACGCAGCAGATGCGTTGGCGCTGCTGTTGGAGTGCATTCATCGCGCGGGGGCTCGGCCCGAGCAGTTTGAGGTGAGCCTTTTTGGCGGGGCTGACATGTTTCCCGGGATCAAACGGTGCAACGGTATCGGGATTGGCCAACAGAATGTCAATGCCGCCAGAAGCCTGATCCAGGCCCATGGGTTGCAATGCCAGGTTTATCACGTAGGTGGCCGGGGGCATCGCCACCTGGTGTTCGACGTGGGCACCGGACGCCTTCAACTCAATCATGCCGATTTCGTGCGCAAAGTGTTCGAATCGCCCAAGAGTAATGCCAGATGACCGATATCAAGGTGTTGATCGTTGATGATTCGGCGGTGGTGCGCCAGGTGCTGAGTGCGGCCTTGAACCAGGCCAGCGGTATCCAGGTTATCGACGTTGCCGTCGACCCGGTGTATGCCATGGAGAAGATGAGCAGGCAATGGCCTGACGTCATCGTACTGGACGTCGAGATGCCACGGATGGACGGCATTACTTTCCTGAAAAAACTGATGGCGCAAAAGCCTACACCGGTGGTGATCTGTTCGACGCTGACCGAGAAGGGCGCCAAGACCACCTTGCAGGCACTGGCGGCTGGTGCCGTCAGCATCGTCACCAAGCCGCAGTCCAACCTTCGACAGTTCCTGACTGAAAGCGCGGATGATCTGATCCAGGCCGTCAGGGCCGCAGCAAAGGCCAACATGCGGCGCGTAGCGGGCGCCCGGGTGCCTGTTGACGTGCCGCCCCGGCTCAATGCCGACTCGATCTTGCCCCCTTCGTTGGTGGCCATGGCCCGCACGACTGAAAGCATCGTTGCCATTGGCACTTCCACTGGGGGCACGCAGGCTCTGGAACAGGTACTCCAAGGGTTGCCGCGGGTATGTCCGGGCATTGTCGTGGTGCAGCACATGCCAGAGAAATTTACCGCTGCCTTCGCCGAGCGCCTCAATCACGTTTGCGAGATCGAGGTCCGGGAGGCTGTACAGGGCGATCGAATCATCCCCGGGCGTGCGCTGATCGCACCGGGTGGCTCCCATATGCTGGTCAAGCGCAGCGGTGCCCAGTATCAGGTGGATATCGTGCAGGGGCCTGCGGTCAGTCGGCATCGACCCTCGGTGGATGTCCTGTTCCGTTCGGTCGCCCGTAGCGCCGGCAGCAATGCCCTTGGAATCATCATGACGGGCATGGGAGATGATGGTGCTCGTGGCCTCAAGGAAATGCGCGATGCCGGCGCCAGGACCCTGGGGCAGGATGAAGACTCTTGTGTGGTGTATGGAATGCCACGGGAGGCCTTCAAGCTGGGAGCGGTCGAGCGCGAGTTGCCATTGGAGCAGATTGCTTCGGCCATCCTTGGCGTTCGCGGACATCAGCCCTGAGATCGTGCCGTCGTTTCAGACCAGCCCTTCATTCAAGGCGTAGCGCACCAGGTCTGTGCTGGTGGCAAAGCACATCTTCTCCATCAGCCGAGTCTTGTGGGTGCTGACGGTTTTATTGCTGATCACCAGTTGTTCGGCGATCTGGTTGACGCTCAGTCCTTGAGCCAGCATGCGCAGGATCTGGAATTCACGTGAGGTCAGGCTCTGCGCAGCGTTTTCGGGCGTTACACCGCTGCTCTGAAGTGCGATCTGCTCGGCCAGTTGTGGGTCCAGGTAGCGCGCCCCGGTGCTCACCTTGCGGATCGCTGCCAGCAGCGCTTCCGGGTCGCGGTCCTTGGTCATGTAGCCTGAGGCGCCGGCGCGCAGCGCACGTTGGGCAATGTGGGCTTCATTGTGCATGCTCAAGATGAGCATCGGCAGCTTGGGGTAATGGGCGTGGATACGGCCAATCAAATCTTCGCCACTTGAACCGGGCATGGTCATGTCGAGCAGTAGCACGTCTACGTCTGTGTGGCGCAGCAACTCCAGGACCTGGGCACCATTTTCCGCTTCCGCCACCACGGAAAAGTCCTTGACCAGCGCGAACAGCTGCTTGAGGCCTTCGCGCATGATTGTGTGATCGTCGGCCACCATTAAACGGATCATGAATCGTGACTCCTTGAAACAGGTACGCGCAGTTGAACGGTAGTACCGCTGCCGATGCTGCTGGATATGGTGGTGGTCCCTCCCAAAGTCAGGCCCCGTTCGCGCATGCCCAGCAAGCCGAGGGTCCTGGACGATTGTTCACGTTGCTCAAAGCCCTTGCCGTTATCGGTGATTTCCAGCGACCAGCCATTGTCGCCTTGCTCAAACGTGATGTTGACCCGGGTGGCTTCGGCGTGCCGGGCGATGTTGGTCAGCGACTCCTGGGCGATCCGAAATGCAGCGGTTGCACTGGCATCGTCCAGACGGATTTGCGGCGGATGAATCTGCAGGTTGCAGTCGATGCCCCATTGCTGCTTGAACGTGTCGGTCAGCCATTCCAGTGACGCGGCGATACCCATGTTGAGGATGGAAGGGCGCAGGCTGGTGGAAATATTCCTGACCACTTGCACCGTCTGGTCGATCAGTTGCAGCAGGCGTGCGACTTGTTCACCGAGCTGGGGCAGTTGCTCGCCGTACTGGAAGCGCAGCAGCGAAGTGCCCATGCGTATTGCGGTCAGATGTTGCCCGAGTTCATCGTGGATCTCCTGGGCGATCAGTTTGCGTTCCTCTTCCCGCGCACTTTCCCGACTGGACATCAATTGGCGCAGTTGCTTGTTGAGTGATGCCAGGCGCAGTTCGGCCAGGCGCAGCTGTGATATATCGCGAACGACAGCCAACACGGTGGCAATTTTTCCCTGGATGTCCTGCTCGGGAACGAGGCTGATGTGATAGACGCGTTGCAGTCGATGCTGCTCGGTGAGCACATACTCATGTTCCAGGGGTTGGCCCTTTTCCACGGCTTCGATGACGGCTGCGCGGAATAGTTGGCTCTGCAGGTTTTTCGGCAGGATCTCGAGCAGGTCCTTGTGCAGCAGGTCGATCTGTGGACGATCCAACCAGATTTCCAATGCCGGATTGATGAACAACAGTTCTCCCGTGCGGCTCAGTCGTGCAATGCCATCAGGCGAGTTTTCAACCAATGTGCCGATTTCCTGCTGCCGGGCCAGTTCGTTGCGCTGGGCCTCCCGGATATCGGTAATGTTGCGAGCAATGCAGACCAGGCGATGCAAGCGCCCATTTGAATCGGCTACGGGCACCAGGTTGAAGTGGACAACGATCGAGCGTTGACCGCAAGGCAGATGCGCATCCAGCTCGATGGGAGCGCCGACGGCGATGCAGTGCAGGCAGATAGCCTCGACAATACTTGCGGCTTCTTTTTCCAGGCATTGGCCCAACGGTTGGCCGATCATGTCCGAATGGCTCTTGGCGAGCATCTCGCACAGCTTTGGATTGGCCTCCAGGCAACTGAGTTGCTGGTCGGCATCCACCGCGAGCAGGCAAAGCATGTCTTGCGAATGATCGAAGACTTCGCGGTAGCGACGTTCGCTTTGGGCCAAGTGGCTGTGGGCTGAGCAGCGCTCCCAGGCGATGGCGCCGATATGACTGGCCATTTGTGCATGCTTGCGGTCCTGCTCGCTCAGCTGGGTTTCTCCGCAGACGAACAACAGGATGGCGCCCAGCGTGACGCCGGTCTTATTGATCACCGGTTCTACCCAACACCCGCGGTAACCTGCCTGCAAGGCGGGCTGGCTGAAAGCAAGGTCAGAGGCATCGCGGCTTAAATCACGTATGAAGCGGGGGTGCTCGAACAGCCCGGGATGTCGATCAAGGTCCTCGGCCAGGCAGGTTTCAATCAAGGATGTGTCCGTCGGAGGCGTGCGAAGGGAATCGTCGCCGGGCAAGGCCTTGAAAGCCATGGCGTTGCGAAACTCGGGTGTCAGGATTTCCAGGTAGGCGCTGAGCAGCGGCAGCACCTCAAGCAGCGTGTCGTTAGTGACCATCTTTTGGAAAATGGCGGAGCGCGCATTCTCGGCGCGCTCCTGGCGGCGCAACGCACTGATATCCTGGGCCGTGACAAGCGCTCCGCAAAGCTCGCCTGTTTCGTCATGCTCCGGCGTCAGGTTGCACAGGAAATCCACGGAACGACCTGAGTACGGGTCCCTGCTTTCCACCAGGAACGTGTTTGCTGCGCCGGTTGATAACGTGAGTTTTACTTGCGTGCGGAAGTATTCGTCGAGCTGATCGGGTGTCGAGGTGCGTTCAGTGATGTGAGTGTTGGGAAAGCCCCTGGCGCGCTCAAGCTCGGGGTTGGCATAGATTTGTTGTCCCAGCCGGTTGTAGCGAAGAATGATGTTTTGTGAGTTTTTGGCCAGTGACAGGTACTTTTTTTCGTTATCGAACAAGGCCTGGCGCAGGGCAAGATGTTCACTGATGTCTTCAAGCTGCGACACAAAGTAAAGCGCCTTTGCATCGGGGGTACGGGCGATACCTACCGTTAATCGTGCCCACAGTGTGCTGCCGTCTTTACGAATGTAGCGTTTTTCCAGTGTCAGGCTGGTGCGCTGCCCCTGGATGAGCCTGTTTAATTCGTCCTTGCTGACATCGGTATCGTCCGGATGAGTCAGCCGCTGGAAAGACGTCGCGCGAAGTTCGTCTTCGGTATAGCCAAACATCTGGCACAACATTCGATTGGCAGCGATCCATTCCCCGCTCATTCGCAGCAAGGCCAGGCCCGTACCGGCGGAGTCGAACGCCAAGCGATAATCCTGCTCGGCAAGGTGGATGTGTTCGGCGCGGTGGATCTTTACCAGGTACGTGGATTGTTGCGCTTTGTAGTAGAGCTTCACACTCAGCGTGTCGCCACCGGCCGACATGCCCTGGAAATGCCAGCTACCCTTAAGCCGAGCATTAGTGATGTGCTGTTCAAAAGTCTGCGGCTTGAGAGAAAACAGGGAGGGTAAGGGAACCAGGGAAGCGGCGGTCTCGCTTAACCCCAGCAATCCGCTGGCGCAGTCATCCATGATGAGCAGCGCCCCCTGGGCATCCAGCAACAAGACGCCCACGTCGTCCGCCTCCTGCGTGTCCGGTGTTGCTACCGCAATGGCTGAATCCATTCGCCCATCCTCTGGCAACTCGTTCTTGAGCATAGCTTAAGTCTTGAGAGCTAAATCGAGTGTTCGACTATGGTCATAGGGCTGCCCACGGGTTTTGATCAATGTTTGGTATACCTGCAGGGTTTTGCCCGCGGACGAAAGGAAGGGGGTTACCTTGGACAGATATCAAGGATGAGACCACAATGATGTCGCTGTGATATCAATTGTGTGGCCGGCGCAACGAGCGTATCTATGCAAGCAGCTTCAAAGAAGAGGGTCAGTTTGCGCAGATGGATCTGGCGGGCGTTTGCCAGTACCAGCCTGTTGCCGCTCGTCTTGGTGGAAGGCGTGCTGATTACCACTTATTTCATCACGAACCAGTCCATTCGAAACTCCCAGATCGAGCACCTGCATCAAAGTGCAACACGAGACATTCAGGTATCGGTTCAGCAGAATGCGCTGTTGGTGCAAGGACAATTGGAGCAGGTTCATAAAGCGATCAGTCTTTATGCCAAGTCCACTGAGCATGAACTCACCGAAAACCAGCCTCCCGTGGCGGCATCGCTTTCAGTAAGTGCCGATGGTGTCCGTTACAGCGCAGCAAACGACGGGGCGTCCGCCTCGTATTATTCGAATGTCACCCCGCTGAAAAAGCAGGACCTCTACAAGATATCGCTGCTGGCGAATCAGGACTTCATGATGAAGCAGTTGAAGGACGGGGATCCTCTGATTGCCAGCATCTATTTCAATACGTGGGACAGCTATAACCGGATTTATCCCTGGTTCAATACGCTCGAGCAGTACCCACATGATATGGACATCCCCCAATACAACTTCTACTACTTGGCCGATGCAAAACATAACCCTGATAAAAAAGTAGTCTGGACCGATGTCTACCTGGATCCCGCCGGCCAGGGGTGGATGATGTCTGCCATTGCGCCGGTCTACAGAGGCGACTTCCTGGAGGGCGTAGCCGGGGTCGACGTAACGGTCGATGGCATCTTGAAGCAAATAGAACAGTTGAAGATGCCTTGGGGTGGCTACCTGATGCTGGTCAACAATAAGCTCGATATCATGGCCGTGCCCAAGGCGGGGCAACGTGATTTTTCCCTGCGAGCCGCTGAGAACCAGCTCACTAGAGAGCCGGTTGATCACGAGCGCTTGCAATCGCCGGATTTGAACCTTACTCGTTATCCGGACCTCGCCAGCCTCAATAAGAGCTTGCCGGGCCATCCAGAGGGCATCGTTGCGCTGACGTTGAATGGACGGCCTCACCTGGTCGCCTGGAGTGAGATCCCCACCACTGGCTGGCTCTTGTTGGCGGTAGTGGACGAAGCGGCGGCGATGCAGGAAACCAATCTGCTTGCCAGTCATTACCGCGAGGTGGGGTACCTGTTGGTCGCGGGGCTGGTTGTGTTTTATGCCTTGTTCTTTGCCTTCATGTGGTGGCGTACACGTGACCTCAGTCGCCAGTTGAGCACGCCGGTACAAGGGGTCTCACGCATGATGCGAGAGATCGGCGGGGGTAACTGGCAACCAGCGGCAAGTCCTTCCGATATCACCGAACTTTGGTCAATGTCTGACCAGGCGCTGGGGATGGGCAGGCAGCTGGCCCAGGCCGAATTCATTCGCAGCTCCACACAGCAGCGTCTGGAGTTGGTCATGGAGAGTTTTGCCGAAGGGCTCTGGGAGTACTACCCGAAACGGCAGCGTTTTATTCTCAAGGGCGCCCTGTGCCAGCGCTTTGGCTTTGCCGCCAATGAAGTGCCGATGGCGACATTGCTGGAGAGCATTCCCGTTGAAGATCGGCAAACCTTCACCCAGTTTCTGGAGGAGGCCAGGGGCAGTGCAAGCGTGGCGCCGGAAGTGGAGTTCCGGATCAGGGACGTGCATGGAAAGCTGATCTGGATCCTTTGCCGGGGGCGTACGCTGGAACCCTCTCGGCTGGATGATTCCAGTGTCGTGGTCGTGGCGTGTGTCGACATCACCACACTCAAGCAGACCCAGTTGGATCTGCGGGAGAAAACCCTGGAGGCAGAGGCCGCCAGTACCGCCAAGTCCAAATTCATCTCCAGCATGAGCCATGAGTTGCGTACGCCATTGAATGCGATCTACGGGTTTGCCCAGTTGGGGCTCATGCAGTCGCCTGCCCCGGCATTGGAAGAGACGGCCAACCTGCAGGAAATCATCAAGGCCAGTGAACACCTCATGCAGTTGGTTGACGATCTGCTGGATCTCTCCAGCTTGCAGGCTGAAAAGCCACTGTTGGATCTCAAGCCCGTACACGTGGCAAGCCTGTTATCCAACTGCGCTGACATGGTCCAGCAGCAAGTCTCGGCGCATGGCCAGACGTTGCACATCAATGCTCCCCTGGATACATGGCATGTCTGGGCGGATAAGCGTCGCCTCAAGCAAGTCCTGATCAATCTGTTATCCAATGCAATCAAGTACAACCGGCCCGGTGGAAGCGTCACTCTGGGGGCCTTGGTTGTCGAGGGCGGAGCCAGGCTTCGTCTTTACGTGACGGATACCGGCATGGGTATTTCCCCGGCTTTGCAGGGCGAGCTTTTCAGGCCCTTTCAGCGTTTGGGTAAAGAGAACTCGTCCATCCAGGGAACTGGCATTGGCTTGGTGTTGTGCCGAGACCTGGCGCTCCTGATGCACGGCACCATGGGCTTTGAAAGCCACGTCGAAGTCGGGACGACTTTCTGGATCGACCTGTGCTCGGCGGCGTTTCCTGCGCCGGGGAACGACTCCAAAGTGTCGACGATAGCCTTGCCACGCGTGCTGTTGGTGAGTAACGACCCCAAGGATGGTGAGGTGGTTCGAGAGGCGTTAATCGGCGATTTTGATCTGGAACGGGTCGATACCTTGCCCGAAGCCGGTCTCGTGCTTGATGCCACGGCGGTCAGCGTATTGATCGTCGCCACTGCCGACCCAGTGCCCGTGCTGAACACTTTTTTCAGCGGCTTGCGCACGCGTATCGCAAAGACTGCCATGTCGATCGTCGTGGTCCGTGCGGCCGTCGAGCACGCTTCGGTTGACCAGCTTGAATGCCAGGCCATCGTCTCTTCTCCGTTGGAGAGGCAGAGTATTCGTAGTCTGGTATTGACGCTCACCACGGGGAGGGCGGATGTATGTTTGCCAAAGTAAATGCGCAAAGCAGGATCGTCATTATCGATGACGTGGCCACCAATCTCCGGCTTCTGGATTCATGCTTGCGAGCCGTGGGCCTGCAGAACATCACGACATTCAGCGACTCTGCCGAAGGACTGGACTGGCTGCTTGCGAACGCCTGGGACCTGCTGTTGTTGGACCTGGACATGCCCGCACCCAACGGCTTTGAGATCCTTGATCGCCTCAATACACGTGACCGCACGGAGTCACCGGTCATCATCGTGACGGCCTTGAGTGATCAGCAGAACAGGCGCAAAGGACTGGAAAGGGGCGCCAACGACTTCATCTCCAAACCCATTGATCTGCCTGAAGTGCTGCTCAGGGTGCGTAATTGCCTGGAGCTGGCGCAGGCGGCCAAGCTCCTGCGCGACGTCAATGTCGAGCTCGAGCGCAAAGTGGAGCTGCGCACGGCCCAGTTGGCTTCCAGCTACAAGGCGATCAGCAGCAGCTTGAGTCGAGCAGCCAGCTATCGCGATGACGACACGGGGCAGCATATTGTCCGTATTGGCGAGTCCGCGGCTTTGTTGGCCAAGGCAATCGGCATGCCCGCGCAATGGTGTGACCTCATGAGGATGGCTGCACCGATGCACGACGTTGGAAAAATTGGCATTGCAGATGCCATTCTGCAAAAGCCTGGAGCGTTGACGCCGCAGGAACGGGCGATCATGCAGGAGCATGCCCGCATTGGTTATGAAATCCTGCATGACCCAGAGGGCTCTCCGTTGACGGACCTGGCAGCGGAAATTGCCCTGTCGCATCATGAACGTTGGGATGGCACCGGCTATCCCAAGGGATTGCAAGGCAAGGAGATCCCGTTATCGGCAAGGATTGTGGCGATATGTGATGTGTATGACGCCATAAGGATGCCTCGAGCCTATAAACAGGCTTGGGATGTCGAGCGTTCCAGGCGTTTCATCATCGAGCAAGCCGGTACCCAGTTCGATCCTTTCCTGGTGGATGTCTTTTGTAATCTCTTTGACGAAGTAGATCGCTTGCGCCTGCCTGATGCGCGGGAGGGCTGATGTTCAGCGTACTGCCTGGCCAAGGGGAGCGGTCAGAAAGCGGTTTTCTTGAAGCAGCGAGCGGACACGCCCCGAAAGAACGACCAAATGGCGAGCCCCTGCACGACGACCGCTGCTGTCACGACGGCGACGATGGCGTGATTCGGATCGCTGAAGAGCGAGCGCACCAGGCCGAAAAAGGCCGGGGCGAAGGCGTAGGTGGCTTGGCTGATCGCGACCATCAGGGCGAGTACCCTGGCGGTTTGTTCACGGCTGAACTCGGTCTGGGCTATCAGTGGCGGCAAGGACGTGGCATTGCCAATGCCCGAACCGATCAACACCACGGCTATCCAGGCCACTGTCGGGTGAAGGTCCAGGCCGAGAAGCGTCAGCGTGCCCAGCATCTGGATGGCATAACCGAGGCAGGCCAGTTGTCGGCGGTTCATGCCTTGGCTCATCAAGCGTGCGGCGACGTATCGCCCGCCCATCGCACTGGCAGTGGCCAGACCCATGGCGAATGAGGCGTCATGCGCCCCCATGCGACCCACCAGGATCGAGTACAGGTGCGCGATCAAGCCGATCTGGGCGAACAGCCCCAAGGACATGCCGGCTGCCAGGGTGCGGAAACTTGCCGAGCCGAGGGTCTGCTTTGCGGTCCACGGCGTGGCGCTGGCGCTGATCGGCACGGGTTCCGGTTGGTCTGCATTGTCGGGATGTTGCCCCAGGCTTTGTGGGCTTTTGTTGAAGACCAGGAAAGCGAAGGCGCCTATGAGCAGCACCGCGACAATGCTGATCACCAGCGCCGCCATGGCAAAGCCGAAACGCTCGATCAGCAACACCCACAGCGGCGAAAAGATCACCCCTCCCAGGCTGGCGCCATTGTAGGCCTTGCCCAGGGCCTTGGGTCTTTCCTTGACGTACCACGGCGCGATCAAGGTGTTAACGGCCGCAGCACCCAATGTCACCCAGCCGATACCCGAGCAGAGGGCGCCGGTATACAGCACCCATAACTGGTTGGCGTGAGCCCAGATGTTCACGCCGATGCCCAGGAGGATGCTGCCCAGCAGGGTGATGATGGGTATCCCGAAGTGTGCGTAAAGGCGTGGCAGGTTGGCGATGACAAGCGTGCCGCTGAGAAAGTGCAAGGTCACGGCAGCCGAGACCTGGGCGATCGGCCAACCCGTGCGCTCCATGACCGCTTGCATGTAAATCGGCGGCCCATAGAAGCCGATTCCCCAGCCGATCATCGCCAGGATGAACGTGCAGGCCAGTACGGTTTTTCCAAAAAAGCGGGTGTGTGTCATCGCCATCTCCTCCAGGGTGGCTCACAGACTATGGGATCGACCGGTTCTTCACTTCGAGGTGCGTCGAACTGTGGATGTCGAGCACCATGGTTCCTTGGATTTGGTTTTCTTCACGCCCTGGGTATAACGTAAATCGATTTTCATCAAGGGAGCAGGGCCCGGCAGTTAACTGCCGGGCGAGTGAATGTCAGCGTACGGGCGGGGCATATTGGAGGCCGCCTTGGCTCCACAATGCGTTCAGCCCGCGTTTAATCTTCATGTCACTGCCCGTCCCCAGATTGCGTTCAAAGGATTCGCCGTAGTTGCCGACCTGGGTAATAATTTTCGCCGCCCAGTCATTGGGCAGGTTCAGGTCTTTGCCGAGTGCACCTTCCGTTCCGAGTAACCGCGCGATGTCGGGATTCTTGGAAGATTTGACCATGTCGGCGACGGTCTTCGAGGTAATGCCCAGCTCCTCGGCATTGAGCATCGCAGCCAGAGACCAGCGCACAACCGTGAACCAATCTTCATCACCTCTGCGTACCGCAGGGGTCAATGGCTCTTTTGAAATCACGTCGGGAAGAACAGCGAAATCATCAGGTGTGGCGAGTTTCAGGCGCTGACCGTACAACTGCGATTGATCGGTGGTCAGAACATCACACCGTCCTGACTCCAGTGCCTTGAAACTCTCATCAGACGTATCAAATGTGATGGGGGTGTACTTCATGCCGTTGCTACGGAAGTAGTCCGACAGATTCAGTTCGGTAACCGTACCGGCCTGGATGCAAAAGGTGGCGCCATCCAGCTCCCGTGCGCTTTTGACGCCGAGCTTTTTATTTACCAGGAAACCCTGGCCGTCATAATAAGCGACGTTGGTGAACTGGATGCCCATGGCTCCGTCTCGGGACGACGTCCAGGTAGTACTTCGAGAGAGCATGTCGACTTCTCCCGATTGCAGTGCGGTAAAGCGCTCCTTGGCGGTCAACTGGGTGTACTTGACCTTCTTTGCGTCGCCGAAAACGGCTGCAGCCACGGCACGACAGACATCGACGTCGAACCCATGGAATTCACCTTTGGCATCCGCATATGAAAACCCCGGAAGGCCGTCGCTGATGCCGCATTGTACGAATCCTTTCTTTTTGACGTTATCAAGCGTAGCGCCCGCGTTGGCATTGATTGCAAACACAGTACTGAGGGTCAGGCACGCTACGGTTGAAGCCAATTTCAACAGCTTTCTTTCTCGTTTCATTGCGGTGCTCTCGTGTGTGTGGCGGGAAAGTGCTAAATCCGCGCGCAGACAGGCCGTCGGCCAGGTTTCTGGCGTAGCGTTAAACATCAAGAATTGGAGGGCAGAAACAAGAGCGGGCGTCAGGGGACCCAGCAAGGACTGTATTTCTTTTTATTATTTGGCATGGTCGTCTTCTTATTGTTGTTTCGGTTTTGAATGCCGGTTACGGGAGGTCAGCGTTCCATCAGGTTATCGGTAGTGATTGCTCTACCAATTGGGTCCAGACAGCTACACCGGGCTCAATGACTTGGTCGTTAAAGTCGTAGTAAGGGTTATGCAGCGCGGCTGACGGTTTCTCCCCATCGACCCCCATCCACAAGTAAGCACCGGGGCAGGCCTGGAGCATGAAAGAGAAGTCTTCTGAGGCCATTGAAGGGTTACACCCCCACTGGACTTTTGATTCGCCCACCGCTGCGACCGCCGCGCGGCGAACGATTGAAGCGGCTTCCACATGGTTTTCCGTGACGGGATATCCAACGTGATACGTCAACGTTCCCTTGATGTCGAAAGCCCCCGGTAGCTGTTCCACGAACTGACTTATCAGCGCTTGAACCTTGTCGCGAACCGGGGACTGCAAGCAGCGTACTGTTCCTTTGAGAACAGCCGTTTCAGGAATCACATTGATCGCTTCGCCCGCATTGATCTGGGTGACACTGATCACCGCACTGTCGAGCGGTGAAAGCCGTCGAGAGGGGATCGTTTGCAAGGCCAGGATCAACTCTGCCGCGGCAATGATTGGATCGGCCCCTTTGTCCGGCATAGCGGCGTGACAACCTTTGCCCGTCAGGGTGATTTCAAAGGTATCGAGCGACGCCATCATGGGA
Source organism: Pseudomonas sp. Root401 (assembly GCF_001425105.1). Classification (NCBI taxonomy): domain Bacteria; kingdom Pseudomonadati; phylum Pseudomonadota; class Gammaproteobacteria; order Pseudomonadales; family Pseudomonadaceae; genus Pseudomonas; species Pseudomonas sp. Root401. The sequence continues at coordinate 314,632 of NZ_LMDO01000001.1, forward strand.
CCGGGATTGATCACTACGTGCCCCGCCGGGGCGCCCGGCCAGTTGTGCAACCCATAGATGGCATCCATGGGAAAACGCTTGAACAATCCGTCATCAATCATCTGCTTCGCCCCCGCAAGACCTTCCTCGGCGGGTTGAAAAACAAAGTGGACAGTCCCGCTGAAATTTCGGGTTTCACTCAAATGGCGAGCGGTTGCGAGCAGTATTGCGGTGTGGCCATCATGCCCACAGGCATGCATGCAACCTTGATGAGTCGACTTGTGCGTACATTGCCCCAACTCTTGGATGGGCAGGGCGTCCATGTCGGCTCGGATGCCGATGGTCGGGCCCGGACCATTGCTCAAGGTGCCAATCACGCCGGTACCGCCCAACCCGCGATGGACTTCGATTCCAAAGCTTTCAAGAAGCTGTGCAACACGGTCAGAGGTCTGCAGTTCGTTGTAGCCGAGCTCGGGGCTTGCGTGAAAATCACGGCGCCAGGTAATGGCATCTTCTATCAAGGCTTTGGAGATCGACATGGTGCTTACTCCAGGCTCGCGCCGTAGCCGAAGCTGGCGGCGGGTTCAGCAGCGGTTTCAACCCAGACGCTTTTGACTTCGCTGTATTCGCGCAGGGCATCGAGCCCGGAGGAGCGGCCATAGCCACTTTCACCGTAGCCACCGAACGGCGAACTGACGTGAATCGTCTTGTAGCCGTTGATCCAGAAGGTCCCCGCGCGGACTTGCTTGGCCACTCGGTGTGCCCGACCGACATCGCGAGTCCATACACCGCCGGCCAAGCCGAAGCGGCTGTCGTTGGCGATGCGGATTGCATCAGCTTCGTCTTTGAACGGGATGGCGACCACCACCGGCCCGAAGATTTCCTCCTGGGCGCAGTACAGGTCGTTGGAACCTGCCAATACGGTTGGGTTGATGTAGTACCCAGGCTTGTTCGGAATGGGATCTGCATCTTGGTCGACCAGTTTCGCACCATCTTTCAATGCGCCTTCGACCATGGTTTTCACATGGTTGTACTGTTTGGCGTTGTTGATCGGGCCGATCTGAGTTTCAGGGTCGCTCGGATCGCCGACTTTGAAGTTCTTGGCTGCCCGGGCAAGGGCTTGGGTGAATTTTTCAAAGATCGATTCCTGGACCAGCAAGCGAGAGCCTGATACGCAACTCTGGCCAGCTCCGGAGAAGATTGCCGCCTGAGCACCGCGCAATGCGACGTCCAGATCGGCGTCCTCGAACACGATGTTTGCCGATTTTCCGCCCAATTCCAGCACCGCTGGGATGCAACGTTGCGCGGCCGCGACGGCGATGTGTCGGCCTGTCGCTGGCGAGCCAACAAATACAACTTTGCGAATGTCCGCCTTGGCGATGAAGCCTTGGCCGATGGTGTGACCGAAGCCTGCGATGATATTGACCAGCCCTTTAGGGACACCCGCACGCTCGATCAATACGCCGACCATGAGCGACGACAGGGCGGTCAGCTCAGAGGGTTTGAGGATGACTGCATTGCCAGCGGCGATGGCCGGTGCAATCTGCCAGCCGCAGGTGAAAACAGGGGCATTCCAGGGCGTGATCTGCAGCACGGTGCCCAAGGGCTCGTAGGTGACGTAGTTCAAATGGGAGGTCGGGACGGGGATGACTTCGCCGTGCAGTTTGTCTGCCCAACCCGCGTAGTATTCGAACATTTCCGCGACCTTTGACACCTCGACCTTAGCGTCACGGATGGGCTTGTTGCCCGTCAGCGATTCGATCTGTGCGAGGCTGTCGGTGTGTTCACGAATAAGCGCGCCAATCTGATACATCGCGCGACCACGCGCTTGCGCAGTGAGCGCCCACCATTGGGCTTGTGCTGCCTTTGCCACTTTGTCGGTATGCGCAATCAACGTCTCATCAGCGTCGGGGAAGGTGAGCAACACGCTGTCATCGTGAGCGTTTCGTACTTCTACCGGGGCGCCGTGGCCATCGATGAACTCGCCACCGACGAAACTGCCGACAACACGGCGATCACCCCAGAATGGGCGCATCAGTTCGAGGATCTTTTGCGTGCTCATTGATTATTCTCACGGCCATAAAGCTTGGCATCGGTGCGCTGGACAATCGCGCAGAAGTCTTCGTTGTCTGGCAGCGTTTCGCTGCTGGCTTTCCAAAGCAGGGCGACGATCCTGGACAGGGGAAGGTCGAGATCCAGGCTGTCGGCCAGATCACTGGCGAGCCCGACGTCTTTGCGCATCAAACCCATGGTGAAACCTGAGTCATAAGCCTTGTTCAGTACCCAGTTAGGGAACATGACTTGAGTAGCACCACTGCGGCCCGAACCTGCGTTCAACCCTTGCAACAGCTTTTCAGGTTCCACACCTGCTTTAGCGGCCATCGAGACCGCTTCCGCGGTGCTGATCAAGTGACACGCGGCCAGCATGTTGTTGGCGATTTTTGCCACGTTGCCAGCGCCACATTTACCGACATGGACACGGGTACCGCTCATGCCTTCCAGCACTGGCATGGCGCGTGCCAGATCCGCATCCTGCGCCCCGATGACCATTGACATGGTTCCGGTCGCGGCACCTTTAGGCCCGCCAGAGACCGGCGCATCGATGAAGGCGATACCGACCCTGGCCAGCGCTGCGGCGACCTTGCGGCTGGCTTCCGGCGTAGAGGTGGTGGTGTCCACAACGATCAAGCCTTCACGACCTCGCTCAATGATCCCGCCATTGCCAAGGCAGACCGCTTCCACGTGTTCCGCTTTTGGAAGTGACAGGATCAGAATATCTGACTCATTGATCAGCAGATTGCGATCGCCAGTGGGTTTGACACCGTTCGCCTTGGCCTGGGCCAGTGCAGCCTCGGACAGGTCAAATCCGCTCACATCGAAGCCTTTGCCGGCAAGGGTCGCGGCCATGCCGCCCCCCATATTGCCCAAGCCAATGACGCCTACTTTCATAGTCATTTTCAGAAGTCTCAGTTAAATGTTCTGTACGAATTCGAGGATGACGTTGCCTGCCGCCTTTGGTTCTACGAAGACGCGACCCGGGACTTCACGGTGAGGGATCTCGTTGTGTTCGAGGATCGAGCGCAATACGCTCAGGCTTGTGGTGTGCAATCGAATGGAAATGGCATGGGCGCGCTCCTGAGTACTTTTGGGCAGCTCAACACCTGGGAACTCCAGGGTTGCTGTTGCCGCATCGATGGCTCGGAACACGCCGCATCGGGTATCGGCCTCCAAGACAGCACCGTTGTACTTCACGGCATCGCCATAGATGGCTCGCCAGCGAGGCTCAAGCAGCTTGGGGTCTGCCAGATAAGTGATTGCGAGAATCCCATCTGCACCATTTGGATGGTTCTGCCAGCCTCGAACCCAGATCAGCTCGGGTCGATGCTGGTGGCAGATAAAGTTGGAGGCGTCCGGTAATTGCGGATCGATGAAGAGGGCGAGGGAAACCACGGCTTCATCGTGGCGGCCGTCAGGAAGCGTCATCCTGCGGCGAAAATCAATGCGACCCTGGCTTTGGAGTCCAGCTTCAACCATACGAGCATGATCTGCGTCGGCGTCCTTGCTATGCAGCGCCACCAACGAAACGCCTTCCTCGCCACGGTCAAGGAATTGACCCAGCTGACGCCCGAAGCAGAAACCGTTCACCGAGTTGGTACCGAACTTGGAAGGGTCGTCGACACCAATCAACTCGATGAAGTTACTGGGGAACATCATCAAGGAAGTCACGCTTCCCCATGGGTGATAGCTGACCGGAGAAGGTGCGAATCCCATTTTGCGGTACAGCTCCAAAACCTCGGCGTGATTGCGCACGGTGACGAGGGGGTGGTCGATACCTTGCGGGAACTGAGCAGCGGCGGTCATGGTGTTAGCTCCTGGTTAGCCTTTGGACTTTGTTGTGAAGGTGGCGAGAGAGACAGGGGCATTACCGACAACCTTGGCCGGTGTTCCGGCTACAACGGTTCCAGCGGCCACTGGTTTAAGCACGACAGAGTTGGCTGCCACGATGGCATTGGCACCCACTTCAATGTTTCCGAGAACAGTGGCTCCGGCGCAAATCAGTGCACCTCGGCGGATTTTCGGGTGTCGGTCGCCTGCTTCGCTGAGCGTGCTGCCCAGCGTGACGCCATGCCACAGGCTCACCTCATCTTCGACTACAGCGGTTTCACCAATGACGAGACCAATGCCGTGATCGACGAACAGTGATTTGCCCAGCCGGGCTGCTGGATGAATGTCGATGCTCCAAGTGTTCGCCGCCCAGTTCTGCACAAGCACCGCGCTTTGCTTGTCCCCCTCAATCCACAACGCATGAGCGATGCGGTAAGCCTGAACGGCCTGAATTCCACGGAAAGTCAGAAAAGCCGTGAGGTGGTCTGGGCAGGCAGGATTGACGATTTCCAGGTGGTTGATATCTGCGGTCGCAGCCTCGGCGATAGAGGGGCTGGCGTCGATGATTGACTTGAACCAGCTTTCCAAAGCGACTTCGCCCGCCTGGGTTTGCATCTGGCGGGCAAGGTTCGCCGCAAGCGCATCCGCGAAGGATGAATAAGCCAGCAGGTGGCTTGTCGCATAGTCGCGCAGTACCGGGTTGCGCTCGGTCAACTGCTGGGCTTGATCGCGAAGGCGCTGCCAAAGAGAACTCATATCCATCTCCTGTTGCTGATGGATTGAGTATGGACAGGGGGTAGATGCTCCAGCAATATTCACAAATTCGAAACTTTGTTGCCTTTATCGCAACACAGGAGATGTATGAGCTTGGTCCAAGATCGTCGAATTCTCTATTTCTTTGAGGCGGTAAGACTTGGCAGCGTACGAGCTGCGGCTGATTTCCTGAACGTTGCGCCGTCCGCTGTGAGCCGGCAGATAGGCCAGCTTGAGCAGGAACTGGGTACGCCACTGCTTGAGCGGCATCGGCGAGGTGTCAAACCCACCGAAGCCGGTGACCGTGTGCTTGGGTACTACCGTCAGCGCCTGACTCACCAGGAACTTTTATTGGATTCGCTTCAGGCATTGAGAGGGCTTCAGAGCGGGTCTGTCGTGCTGGCCGTGGGGGAGGGGTTCATCGATGGGCTGGCAGGTCCACTCAGTAACTTCTCCTCGCTGTACCCCAAGGTCGAGATTCAGGTAAATGTATGCGGCAGTAACGAGGTCATACGGCAGGTCGTAGAGGATGAAGCGCATTTAGGTTTGGTCTTCAACCCGGCGGCGGATCCGAAACTACGCTCGCATGCCTCGCAACCTCAGCCGGTCTGTGTGGTTGTGAACCCACAGCACCCTTTGGCCCAGACTAACGACCCGATCCCGCTTGAGGGTTTGGATTCGTACCGCCTGGCTTTGCCAGGTGTCTCATTCGGTATCAGACAGATTCTCACGCTCGCCGAGCATCAATTGGGTGTCATGCTGAGTCCGACCTTGACCTGCAACACCATCGCCATGCTCAAGCGTTACTCCATGCAAGGCGGAGTGACGCTCCTGCCCACGTTCGTGGTGGATGAAGAAGTGGAGGCCGGACGTCTTTGCACCCTTGCTCTGCACAACGAAATCTTTGCCAGCCCGCGCGTTCATTTGATCAGTCGCCTGGGACGGCAACTGAGTGTCGGTTCGAATCGCTTGCTCACGATGCTGCTTCAGGAAATGTCTGCATTCAAACCGCGCTGACACGGGTCATGACATTGGACATACAGATTTTCTAGAGTTCGAGTTTTGGTTTTCCCTGATCAAAGTGATCACCATCATTGTGCTGATCGTTGCAGGGCTGGGGATGATTGTGTGGGGGATCGGCAACGGTGGTGACGCTGTCGGGATCAGCAATCTTTGGACTCACGGCGGTTTCATGCCCAACGGAGTCGTGGGTGTGCTGCTTGCCTTCCGTCCAGGGTGTGCCCCGGCGGGCATCGGTGCTGACGTTAGCGATCCTCGCTGTTGGGGTGGTCCTCAACTACCTGGCGCCCGCAAAGGTGTTCATCTGGCTGACGGCAGTTGCAGCCACCGGCAACATGACGACCTGGATCATCCTCCTCGCCGCGCAGCTCAAGTTCCGTCGAACACTCAGCGTCTCTGAAGTGAAGAGTCACACCTTCAAAATGCCTTGGTGGCCGTTGAGCAACTATGTGACGATTGCCTTCATGTTTTTTGTTCTGGCCATTATGAGTTACGTCGAGGACACACGTTTTGGCGTGATCGCCGGCGCTCTGTGGCTGCTCTATCTCGCGGATGTTTACTGGACAATTTACCGGAAAAGGATCGGTGGCAATGCGGATGGGTTAAAGCCATCGCCAGCGCTGCCGATAGCTTCGACCATGAATCCGCAAACCGCGTCTATATCAGTATTGACTGACCTTGCGACAAAGGTGCTCTGCTGGCCGGCCGCGTCATTTAAGGAAAAGTGACTGTGATCATAGGTATCGACCTGGGCACCACCAACAGCCTTGTGGCTGCTTGGGATGGCGAACACGCCCGGCTGCTTCCCAATGCCTTGGGCAATCTTCTTACACCCAGCGTCGTTGGCCTCGACGACCATGGCCAACTGATCGCCGGGGATATTGCCCGCGAGCGTCTGCACACCCACTCGCACCTCACCGCATCGCTGTTCAAGCGCTACATGGGCAGCGGCCGTGAAACGCTGCTGGGCGGGCGTGTCTACCGCGCAGAAGAACTCTCGGCAATCTTGCTGCGCAGCCTCAAGGCCGATGCCGAGCGTGCCTTGGGCGAGCCTGTTCACGAAGCGGTGATCAGCGTGCCTGCGTATTTCAGCGATGCCCAGCGCAAGGCCACGCGCATTGCTGGCGAGTTGGCCGGACTGAAGATCGAAAAACTGATCAACGAACCTACCGCCGCAGCCTTGGCCTATGGCCTGCAAGAGCGAAACGAAACGACTTTTCTGGTGTTCGACCTCGGTGGTGGCACCTTTGACGTGTCCATCTTGGAGCTGTTCGAAGGCGTCATGGAAGTGCGCGCCAGTGCGGGGGACAACTTTCTTGGCGGTGAAGATTTCGATGACCGGCTCGTGGAGCATTTCATCGCCAGAATCGGTGCCGCGGACCTCCCTGACACAACACGCCCTGCCACCGCACAGCGGTTGCGGCGTGAGGCACAGCGGGTTCGTCATGCCTTGGGGCAGGCGCAGGTCGCGCGCTTTATCCTTCGCGAGCAAGCGCGTGAGTGGAGCCTGGAGCTGACCCAGAGCGACCTGGCGGACATCGTCCAGCCTTTGTTGGACCGCTTGCGTGCCCCGATCGAGCGCGCGCTGCGCGACGCCCGGATCAAGGTCGCGGACCTGGACGAAATATTGTTGGTGGGCGGCACCACGCGTATGCCGCTGGTGCGCAAGTTGGTCGCGACGTTGTTTGGGCGAATCCCGGCGATGCAGCTAAACCCGGACGAGGTCGTTGCGCAGGGAGCGGCCATTCAGGCGGCGCTTCAAGCGCGCCATGCCTCCCTCGAAGAAGTGGTTCTGACCGATGTATGCCCCTATACCTTGGGGATCGAGACCGCGGTGCAGTTGGGCACCGATTACCAAAGCGGCCACTACCTGCCAATCATCGAGCGCAACACTGTGGTGCCCGTGAGCCGTTCTCGTAACGTGTCCACCCTCAGCGATAACCAGAAGGTGGTGAGGCTGGGGATCTACCAGGGCGAAAGCCGGTTGGTGGCCAACAATATTTTCCTCGGTGAACTGGAAATCCCTGTGCCACCGCGCAAGGCTGGCGAGGTAACCCTGGACGTACGCTTCACCTACGACAATAACGGTTTGCTCGAAGCCCAGGTGCATTTGCCAATCAATGGCGAAACCCGCCGGCTGGTCATCGAGAACAACCCTGGGGTACTGGCTCCCGAAGAAATCGCAGAACGCCTGACTGCCCTCGAAGCGTTGAAAGTGCACCCGCGCGACCAGCAGATCAATACGCTGCTGCTGGCTCGGTTGGACCGCCTGTATCAGGAAACCCTCGGCGATGGCCGGCAGTATATTGCCGGGCTGGCGAACCATTTTCAGCAAATGCTCGACACCCAGGATGAACACCGGATCCGCGAAGCGCGTAGCGATATCACCCAGCGCCTTGTCCATTTTGAGCAAGAGGGTTAAGCCACCATGAGCCATTGGCAAGTGCTGGACCTTACCCCGGATGCGGACGAACGCAGCATCAAGCGCGCCTATGCACGGTTGCTCAAAATCCACCGCCCAGACGAAAACCCCAATGAGTTCCAGCGCCTTCGTGAAGCCTATGAGGCTTCACTGGCCGAGGCCCGCTGGCGCGCTCAAGCGGATGAGGAAATCGTTTATGCCCCGTTGGCCGCAAGCGCGCCAACCGCCGAGCGCTACCACACCGAGGAAGGTCCCACGCTGGTTATCCCCCAACACGTCGAGATTTCGACCGCCATCAGTCCTCCGGAACCGTCCTTGGGTCAGATGCAGCAATGGTTGGCCGAGGGCAAAGACCGCCAAGTGATGGACGCGCTGCGCCTTTGGCTGGTGAGCGACTGGCTATTGCCGTTCGAGCGCCGCCAGCAGTTCGAGCAGAACATATTGGATTGGCTCGAATCCGCAGAAGGATGGTCGCCAGCTTTTTTCGATGGTGTGTGCCAGGTCTTGGGGTGGGACGAAGCCCAGGGCAATCTACCTTGTGAGTACTGGCGCTGGGACCGCCTGATCCGACGGTGCGAGGCTCAAGCCTTGGCAGAGACCATACTCGGCGATTTGGCCAGGTTCGACGACGATAAAGTCCGCGGGCAGGCAGCCGCTATGCTGTTCAAACCGATGACGGACCAGCGCCGCCGTGAAATGGCCGACGGCTTTAGCAGCCTCGACTGGCAACGCTTTGCGGAGCTCGCCCAGGCCATCGAGTATCAATATCCTGAAGTGCCTCAGCGTCTTGGGTTGCAACCACTCGACAACTGGCGGGACTGGTTACCGCCCACAAGCTATCGAGGGGTCTATCTTTTCCTGTGGCTGGCGCTGTCTGCTGTTCTTGTCATTTCGGTGTTTACCGGGCTGATGAGGAAGGATTGGCTGGGCACGTCAGTTCTGATGCCACTGATGATGTTGGTGCTGAACTGGATTGGCATGAAGGCGTACCAGGTCTGGGCTATGGTGGCTGTGGCAGCGGGGCGGTTGGATGTGCTGCTCAGCCGGTTGTTACTCCCGCACCGTTGGTATCGACAAGGCGCTGGGCTCTTGTTGCTCCGCCACATACTCCCCAGTGCAGTGCCCGCAGCCCTGGCATGCGCATGGTCCAGTCATGTCCCGTGGCTTCGATGGGTAAGCCCGTTAGCGGTGTTCCTCGGTACGATTTATTTTACGAATGAAACACTGAGCGGCGGTAAGGTTTCCATTTGGGCTCGAGCATTACGGGGACTTAAATTGGGAATAGGGCGGCTGCCCTGGTACATGTTGAAACGCGAAGGCCTCTTGGCTGTGATTGCAGTGGCAGGGATGGCCGCTATCGTCTATTTCCGCATGAAAGCTGTTGTTTAGGGTAACGCGCGCAGCGCTTGATAGCTTTTAGCCAATCACACGGCAGGCGAGTCTCGTTGTCCGCTCCAGGGTTCAGAACGACGCCACTCATTGAGTGGCTTTTTTTTGTGCCTGGGAAATGCTGAACACCACATCTGTCGAAAAATAATCGCATCAGCCTGTCGATTTCGGCCAATGCCATTCGATTAACCCATAGAGCCGCCACACGGACGGCCTAATCCATTCACTCTCAGGAGATCAGAGCATGCGATTTATGGTGATCGTCAAAGCCAGTCCGGAATCGGAAGCCGGAGAAATGCCCAGCGAGGAACTGCTGGCCGCCATGGGTGCCTACAACGAAGAGCTGGTCAAGGCCGGGGTGATGCTCGCCGGTGAGGGCCTGCACCCCAGTGTCGAGGGCGTGCGCGTGCAGTTTTCCGGCAAGGAACGGACGGTGATCGATGGGCCCTTTGCGGAAACCAAGGAGCTGATCGCCGGCTTCTGGATCTTCAAGGTCCAGTCGTTGCAGGAGGCTATCGACTGGGTCAAGCGCTGCCCCAACCCGATGGTCAGCGACAGTGAAATCGAGATCCGCCAGATCTTCGAGCTCGAGGAGTTCGGCGAGTCCTTTACCCCCGAGTTGCGCGAGCAGGAAGAACGCTTGCGGGCGCAGATGTCTGGCCAATCGTGAAACCGACTACAGGAGACCCTACCATGAGAATCATTCCTTACCTGACCTTCAACGGTAACTGCAAGCAAGCCTTCGCCTTCTATAAGGAGGTACTGGGCGGCGATCTGTTTTCCATGTCTTTTGCCGAGGCCCCCGAGGAAACCGGGATGCCCAAGGATCCCAACCTGATCATGCACACTTGCCTGACCGTCGGTGCTTTCAGCCTGATGGCCTCCGATTGCCCGCCAGGCCAGCCGTTTCGCAAGCCGCAAGGCGTGTCGGTTTCCCTCAACGTCGACAGCGTGGAGGAGGCCGAGCGGCTGTTTAGTGGCTTGAGTGCAGGTGGCAGCGTGTACATGCCCCTGGAGAAGACCTTTTGGGCGGAACGCTTTGCCATGTTCGAAGACCGTTTCGGGATTGCCTGGATGGTCAATTGCGAGGGGGGAAAATAAGTCGAGCGCAGCCCCATGGATGGACGACTCGGATGAGCACGCTCCAGGGTTTGCCTCTGTCGGGTGAACCTTGCGCCAATACTGCGTTCACTTATTAAGTTGCCGTTTTAAGTGCTCCTGTGGGAGCGAGCAAGCTCGCTCCCACAAGGGATCAGTCTGGATCTGGCGGCTGCCCTCCAGTGCCGACAAGGATTTCGCATGCATCCAACCTCGTCCACATTCCCCTTGAACGCCGCCGTCGAACGCGAGCTCAGTCCACGTGCGGTCAGTACGGGAATCGTCCTCGGTATCCTGCTGACACCTTCCAATGTCTATGCCGGGTTGAAGATCGGCTGGTCGTTCAATATGTCGATCATTGCCTTGCTGGTTGGCTATGGCATCTGGCAAGGCTTGGCGAGTCGATCGGTGGGTCGACTGCCCTGGACACTGCACGAAAGCAACATCAACCAGACCGTGGCCTCTGCCGCTGCGTCGATCATTTCCGGTGGGCTGGTCGCGCCCATCCCGGCCTACACCTTGCTGACCGGCCAGCAGTTGGACGCCATTCCCATGGTGGCCTGGGTCTTTTCGGTGAGTTTCCTGGGGATTTGGATTGCCTGGTACCTGCGCCCCTCACTGCTCAATGACAAGGCGCTGAAATTTCCCGAGGGCATGGCGACCCTGGAAACCCTGCTGCATATCTACAACCACGGCCACGAAGCCGCGACGCGCTTGAAGGTGCTGCTCAGCGCCGCGTTGCTGTCCGGGCTGGTCAAGGCGGTCGACACCTTCATGTGGGCCATCCCGCGCTGGTCTCCAAGTGCCCAATTGGAGCGCCTGACGTTTACCGCCGACCCTTCGCTGTTGTTGGTGGGGTTCGGCGGCATCATCGGTATTCGCGTGGGCCTGACTTTGCTGCTCGGTGCCTTGCTGGCGTGGGGTGGGTTGGCGCCGTGGTTGCTGGAACAAGGCTTGGTGCGGTTGCCGCACGGCAGCAGCGGCCCGCAGTTCGCGGCGCTGGTGGAGTGGTTGCTCTGGCCGGGGGTGAGCCTGATGGTCTGCTCGACCCTGGCCTCGTTGGCGATTCGCTTGTGGGCATTGCACCGGTCTACCAAGGCGGACGGCGGGGCGATCTGGACGATACCCAAGCCTGGGCCTGCCACCGGTTTTGTACTGTCGATCATCCTGGTGGTGAGCCTGCAAGTGCTGTTGTTCGGCATCAACCCGTGGATGGCCCTGTTGACCATTCCCTTGGCGATCTGCCTGGCGGCGGTGGCCGCCCGAGTGGTCGGCGCCACGGGCATTCCGCCGATCGGGGCCATCGGCCAATTGTCTCAGTTGAGTTTCGGCATCGTCGCGCCAGGGCAGGTGCCGATCAACCTGATGAGCGCCAACACCGCCGGTGGTTCGGCCGGGCAGTGCACCGATTTGATGAACGACTTCAAGGTAGGCCGGGCGATTGGCGCCACGCCGCGCAAGCAGTTGATCGCCCAGACCCTGGGGATTTTCGTCGGTAGCATCGTCGGGGTGTTGGCTTACCTGGCTCTGATCCCGGACCCGCAAACCATGCTGCTCACCGAAGAGTGGCCGGCCCCGGCAGTGGCTACCTGGAAGGCTGTGGCACAAACCTTGACCCTGGGCCTGGATTCATTGTCAGCGAGCATCCGCTGGGCGATTTTCATCGGCGGCCTGGTCGGCTTGTTGTTGGGAATCCTCGACAGCCTGCTGCCGGCGCATCGGGCCCGCTACCTGCCAAGCACGGCGGCCTTGGGCCTGGCCTTTGTCTTGCCGGCCTCGGTGTCGCTGATGATGGCCCTCGGTGCGGTGCTGACGTGGCTGGTGAGCTGTCGTTGGCCGAGCCTTACGGAACGCTTCGCCATCACCGCGGCGGCGGGGTTGATTGCCGGGGAGAGTATTACCGGGGTGGGGGCGTCGTTGTGGCAGATGCTTGGGGATGGGTAAGGGGAGCAACTATATCGAAGCACGGTCGTAGCGTATTTCAGGGTGGGTGTGTATATCCGTTGCTGCGGTTACGGCTACTTAGGGTTCCGCCAGCGGCCGTTACCGCAGCAACGGATATACACACACCTAAGCAGCAATTGAGCCTGCCAAGCCCTCTGGTTCAGGTCTTCCCTGCGAACAGGCGGGTCAGCCCCGCGGCCAAGTATGTCGAGGACGCCTTCATGGAGATTGCCGCCGATTTAGTCGAGCACAAGATTTGGGCCGGACACATGCTCTGGGCAAGGGGCTGTGTTGCCAATTGATCTCCCTATCGGCTGGTTCAAGGCCCGGTGAGCAGCCCCAAGACCGCTCAGTCCACGAAAGCTGGGGGGCGTTGGCGACGAGGTCAAATTGCTAAGGCTGGCCCGCGGTCTTGGTGGAGACAATCTTGCCGTAACCTTCTACCGGCAGTGTCTCATGGACCACCAATGTACGTTCTTTGCGACACTTGAACTTCACCCCTTTGCGCGGCGCCATGACTCTGGCCGTCTCCATGCACATTGCCTTGGAAGCAAAGGTTGGCCCTGGTTGTCGTTCATCGACACAGCCTTCGAAGCCACTGCAGATCGTCATCACAACAAAATAGACAGTCATCATCTCGGTGTCGCTCCATTGAGTGATGCGATTGATTACTTCCTGTAGTCCAGGTCGGCGGCCTAAACGTTTTGCGGGGGTTGCCTGTGGATGATGAGCTTCGATTTGAACCCCCAGCAATGGCACATGGGTACCGTGCGTCGGGAAACCGTCACTGTATTAATTTATTTTTATCGGGTTGGTTTTTCTGCCAATAAGTTGGCGCCATGGCGGCTGTAGTAGACGCTTTGAGGAGCGCTCGGGATAGCCTGCAGGCACCGATATTCAGGCGTTAAAAAGGAAAAGGATGGGATAAGGGAAAATGCCGCTCAGTTAAGAAACGAAACCTGTGGGAACGGGCTCGCTCCCGCTGGAAATTCCCTTTGCCCATAAAGGAGCTGATGGCAGCAGAACCGACTATTCTTTCGGAACACTGCATTCTTGGCAAAAAGGGACGTCATGCCAGACATTGATCGCACCACCGGCCCCAGACACGGCATCACATGCGGTGATCGAACCTGTTCGATTGGGCCCAGGTTTCCAAGATCCTCGTTACTCCGGATGGCTTCAATAACGGTTTCCTGTCTTTTCACGACAACTTGCGCATACAGCCAGGACCTGACAACCGCAGCGGGGCTCGAAAACACCACGGTTACGGTGATTCAAGCGCAGGAAATCGTTTCCAAGGCCACCCTTGGCGCCGTTCGCTGGAGCGGCCCTGAATCTGGCCCGCAGGCCCAGCGGGGCAAGAGCATCGCGCTTGTCGCAGAAGATTTGCGTAACGGAGGCATTGTCGGTGTCGCGCAGGGTGCACGGGAGGCCGCCAGCGCGTTGGGCTGGACGCTGAAGATATTCGATGGTGCCGGCTCATCGGCCGGACGCGCAAAGGCGTTCTCCGATGCCCTGGCCGCGAAGCCCGACGGCCTTATCCTGTGTGGCTCCGATGCCCTTGAGAACAAGGCAGCGCTGCTGCTCTTCGCCAACAAGGAGGTACCGGTGGTTGGCTGGCACGCCGGAGTACGCCCGGGGCCGATTGACGGTACGCCGGTGGCCATGAACGTCACCACCGACCCGCTTGAAGTGGCGCGCCTCACGGCCATGGCGGCAGTGGCGCAGTCAAACGGACGCGCCGGCGTGGTCATCCTGACCGACTCCAAGTACAGCATTGCCATGGCGAAAGCCAAGGCCATGGAAGACGTCATTCGGGCCTGTCGTGAATGTACGTTGCTGGAGGTGCGCGATGTGGCGATCTCCGAAAGTGGCGAGAAGATGCCGGCGATCACCAAGGAACTGCTTCAGCGCTATGGCAAGCGCTGGACCCATGCGTTGGCTATCAATGACATCTATTTCGACTACTCGATTGCCTCGCTGACCAGCGCCGCCATACCCAGTGATGGCATCAGTCTGTTGTCTGCCGGTGACGGCAGCGCTTCGGCTTTCCTGCGCATACAGGCAAAGACCTACCAGACCGTGACTGTGGCCGAGCCGCTCAACCAGCATGGCTGGCAAGTGATGGATGAATTGAACCGGCTGTTTGCAGGTCAGCCAGTGAGCGGCTTCGTCGCGCCGATTCACTTGGTCAATAACGACAATATCGCCTTCGATGGCGGGAAAAAATTCCAGTACGATCCTGACAATGGCTATCGAGACATCTATCGCCACCAATGGAATCCCTGACGTTGGATATGACTTCCCGGTTTGGACGCAAGCTCTTGCCACAATCGCTGCGCGCACAATTCACCCTGGCGTTCCTGACGCTGGCGCTGCTGATCCTGGCAGGTGGTGCTACGGCGGTCTACGCGCTGCGCACCTCAAACAACGCCACTCGCCAGCTGACGGATGAACGACTGGTCCGCATGCAAAATGGGCAAGACATGGTGCAGCACACCTTGCTGATCGAACGCCAGACCGACCAGCTTCTGACCACCCGTTCCCCCGACATCCTGCGTTCAAGCTATGCGGCGACCGTCGAGCAGCTTGAAGCCCTCGATCAACTGGTGCAGCAACTGACTGCCGCAAACAGTGGCGTGGCGATACTCGACATGCATCAGTCGAGTCAGATGTTCCGCAATACCGCCAACATCGTTGCGCAGCTGCGAGAAAGCCTGCTGCAAACCGAAGTCACCTTCGAGCAGGCCCTGGAGGACCGTACCGCCCGATTGACGGCGACCCAGACCCGGGCCAGCCTGGAACTGGCGGTGCTGCTTTTCGATCTGCCGCAGGCGATTGACAGTGAGGCCGTGCAACGGCTGCGGGCCCGATATGAGCGCCTGCCACGCCCCGCAGGCGCGTTATCCGACGCTGATGTGCAGACGCCGGATCTCTTCTCCCTGCGCCAGACGCTCATCGATCAACATAACGTCCTGCAGCGCTTCAATGAGCAACTCAAGAATGAGGCCGGGGTCCTCGTCGCGGTTGCCCGTACGCAATCGAACGCCTACACCCAAGACTATCGCGAAGCGGTGCAGCGTCTGGTCGAGGCCTCGAATCGCAGCCAGCAATGGGTGCTGATCATGTTGGGCGCCAGCCTGGTGTTCGCCTGGTTCGTGACCCGGGTTTTCATGGGCCGTCATGTGCTCGTGCGCCTGAATGAAATTAGCCGGCAATTGCGTCAGGAACACACGGACAAAACGCATTTGATGATGGCCGACCATGGAAAGGACGAGATCGGCAACATGGCGCGGGCGGTGAATCAATTTCTCGAAGACCGGCTTCAGCTGGAGAAAAGAACGGCTCAATTGAGTATCGCCACAGAGCGGCTTGCCGTGCAAAACGACCGATTGGAACAAGAAGCGATCATCCGTACCGGACAAGGTCATGTCCTGGAACTGATCGCCAGGAGCACCGAGCTTGCAGAGGTGCTCGACAGCCTGGCGCACCTGGTCGAGTCCCAACTGGAGGGCATGAAAGTGTCCATCCTGCTGCTGGACGAGGAGGGCAAGCACCTGCTGCATGGGGCTGCTCCCAGTTTGCCGAAAGCCTACTGCCAGCTCATCGACGGAATTGAAATCGGTCCGAACGTCGGTTCATGTGGCACCTCGGCGTATCGACGAGAGCCGGTCATCGTCACGGACATCGAGCAGGATCCACTATGGGAAGCATACCGTTCACTCGTTGCGCCCTATGGGTTTCGCGCCTGCTGGTCGACGCCGATCCTGTCCCATGAGCGAAAGGTCTTGGGTACGTTTGCCTTGTATGCCAACACCGTGCGCAGCCCCAGCGCGGCCGAGACACAACTGATCGACCTGGCGACACCGCTTGCCGGCATTGCGATAGAACGCCAACTGACCGAAAAACGCATTCGCTTCATGGGCGACCATGATGCACTGACCGGGCTGCCGAATCGCACGCTGCTCGAAGACCGCCTCAAGCAGGCGATGCTTTATGCCCAGCGCTACAACCGGCTGGTGACAGTGGTGTTCCTCGACCTGGACAAGTTCAAACTGGTGAATGACAGCCTTGGGCACAGTGCCGGGGACGAACTGCTGAAAACCGTCGCCCAGCGCCTGCTGGGGTGTGTACGGCGTACCGACACCGTCGTGCGACTGGGTGGCGACGAGTTTGTGATCATCCTGTTCGACCAGCCCTCGGACCTGGACGGCGTGACGCCAGTCCTGCACAAAATCCAGGAAGCCATCCTGCGGCCGATTCAACTGAGCGGCCATACGCTCCACGTCACCTGCAGCATGGGACTGGCCACATACCCGGCCGACGGCGGCGATACCGACACGTTGCTCAGCAATGCGGACGCCGCCATGTACCGGGCCAAGGAGCTGGGGCGCAACAGCTTCCAGTTCTATACGAGCGAGATGAATAACAAGGTCCAGGGCAAGCTCGCCATGCAAGACGGGCTGCGAAGCGCCCTCAACAACGACGAGTTCCTGCTGTTGTACCAGCCACAGGTGGATTTGCAGTCAGGCCAGATCATCGGCGTGGAGGCATTGATCCGTTGGCAGCATCCCGAGCTCGGCATGGTCTCTCCCATCAAATTCATTCCCCAGGCCGAAGAGACCGGGCTGATCGTGCCCATCGGCGACTGGGTGATTCATACCGCCTGCAGACAGAACAAGGCGTGGCAGGATGCCGGCTGGCCACCGATCACCATGTCGGTGAACATCTCGGCCCGCCAGTTCATCGAAAGGGACCTGATCGACCGGGTGATGCATGCCTTGCAGGAAACCGGATTGGACCCGATGTACCTCGAGCTGGAGCTGACCGAAAGCCTGATCATGCAAGACCTTCAGCAAGCCATCAGCAAAATGAAGGCCCTGCAAGCCATGGGGATCAGCCTTTCGATCGACGACTTCGGCACCGGCTATTCCAGCCTCGCCGCATTGAAAAGCTTCCCGATCGCGAGGCTCAAGATCGATCAGTCTTTCGTGCGAGATCTACCCGACAACGAGAACGACAAAGCCATCGCCACTGCCGTGATTTCGTTGGGGCACAAGCTGAATCTCAAGGTCATTGCCGAAGGTGTCGAAACCCAGGAGCAGCAAACCTTCCTGCGTGAAAACGGCTGCGATGAAATCCAGGGGCACTTTTTCAGCAAGGCGGTCAGTGCGCAGGAAATCAGCCGGTTACTGCGTACGTCCGGAGTATCTGAACCAAGCCGCCTTGCCAACCCTGGTTCGGTCAGGCAAAAAAAACGCGGTGCAAAACGCCCGAACGGTCCAATGTCCGGGCGCTGATGACGCAACGTGCGGTAGCGCGCTGCTGTGCCGGCCAAGCCTGCAATCAGGCGCGAACACCCACACGGGCGTGCAGGTGTTCGGTGTTATCCGGCCTCAGAACTGTTCGGGTTGCAGTTGCAGCAGTGACGGGCTGCCGGCGCGGATGCTTTGTTCCAGGCTGAGGATGCGCGGCAGCAGACGGCTGAAGTAGAAGCGCGCGGTGCCCAGCTTTGCGCCATAGAACGCAGGGTCTGTGGCGTGTTGGTGTTCGGCTGTCTGGGCCATGCGTGCCCACATGTACGCGTAAGCGACGTAGCCGAACAGGTGCAGGTACTCGACGCACGCGCTGCCGATGGCGTGGGGATCGAGGCTGGCCTGTTGCTGCAGCCAGTCGCTGAGGTTTTCCAGGCGTTGCACGGCGTCCAGCAGCTCGGCGGCATAGGCGGCGCCGGGCAGGTATGCGAAGTCACGGATCTGAGTGGCGAACAGGCGCAGGGCCACGCCGCCGTTGCCCACTACTTTGCGCCCCAGCAGATCGAGGGCCTGGATGCCGTTGGTGCCTTCATAGATTTGAGCGATGCGCACATCGCGTACCAGTTGTTCCTGGCCCCATTCGCGGATGTAGCCGTGGCCGCCGAATACCTGTTGGCCATGGATGCAACTGTCCAGTCCAGTGTCGGTGAAGAACGCCTTGGCCACAGGGGTCAGCAGGGCCACCAAGGCTTCGGCGTCGTGTCGCTCCTGGGGGTGGTCGCAGAACTTGGCCAGGTCCAGTTGCTGGCCGACGTAGCAGGCGAAGGCCCGGCCGCCCTCGGTCATGGCTTTCATGCTGAGCAGCATGCGGCGCACGTCGGGATGGACGATGATCGGGTCGGCAATTTTGTCCTTGGCCTGGGCGCCTGCGGGGGACCGGCTCTGGATGCGTTCCTGGGCATAGCGGCGGGCGTTCTGGTACGAGGCTTCGGCGCAGCCAATGCCCTGGATGCCAATGGATAGTCGCTCGTAGTTCATCATGGTGAACATCGCCGCCAACCCCTTGTTGGCCTCGCCGATCAGCCAGCCACTGGCACCGTCGAAATTCATCACGCAAGTGGCCGAGGCCTTGATGCCCATCTTGTGTTCGATCGAACCGCAGCTGACGGCGTTGGCCTCCCCAAGCGTACCCTGCGCATCAACGTGGATTTTCGGTACCAGGAACAGCGAGATGCCCTTGGGCCCGGCGGGCGCATCCGGCAGCTTGGCCAGGACCAGGTGAATGATGTTTTCCGTCAGGTCCTGCTCACCGCCGGTGATGAAGATCTTGCTGCCGGTGATCTGGTAGCTGCCATCCGCCTGGGGTTCGGCACGGGTGCGAATGATGCCCAGGTCGGTGCCGGCATGGGCTTCGGTAAGACACATTGAGCCGGCCCAGCGACCCTCGTACATCGGCGGCAGGTACAGAGCCTTGAGTGCTTCGCTGGCGTGGGCGTCGATGGCCAGGCAGGCGCCGGAACTCAGCGCCGAGTACAGGGCGAAGCTGGAGTTGGCGGCGTAGAGCATTTCTTCGAACTGTACGGCGAGCATCTTTGGCATCCCCATGCCGCCATAGGCCGGGTTGCCGCTCAGGCCAACCCAGCCGCCGTCGATGTAGGTCGAATACGCTGCCTTGAAGCCGCTCGGCGTGCTGACCTGGCCGTCGTGCCACTGGGCACCTTCTTCGTCGCCGCTGCGGTTGAGTGGAAAGATCAGGTTATGGGTGACTTTGGCGGCTTCTTCGAGAATCGCATCGGCGGTGGCGGCATCGACAGTATTCGCCAGCGCGGGCAGGCGGGCCCAGAGGTTCGGTGCGTTGAAGACTTCGTGCAGGACAAAACGCATGTCGCGCAACGGGGCGTTGAATTCGGGCATTGCAATGAGCCTCATGCAAGGAAAGGAGGTTGGATGGCCGCAGTTGCGCGGTTCACGGATCACGATCCCAGGCACCGCTGACGTGCGGGTGCTCGCCGGCCCACGAGACGGCCGGTGAGACGCCGGGGCTGTCAGCGATACCTGGGGTTTTTTGGCGTTCGGGCTAGAGATTTTTCGCCATGTCGCGCAGTACGAACTTCTGGATCTTGCCGGTGGAAGTCTTGGGCAATTGGGTGAAGATTACCGTGCGCGGCACCTTGAAACCTGCCAGGTGCTCGCGACAGAAGCTGATGATCTCGGCTTCGTGCACCTCTTCACGGTCGGATTTCAGGGTGATGAAGGCGCAGGGGGTTTCTCCCCATTTTTCGTCAGGACGGGCCACCACGGCGGCTTCCAGAACGGCCGGGTGTCGATAGAGCACGCCTTCCAGTTCGATAGTGGAGATGTTCTCGCCACCGGAAATGATGATGTCCTTGAGCCGGTCGCGGATTTCCACATAGCCATCGGCATGGGTGACGGCCAAGTCGCCGGTGTGGAACCAGCCGCCTTCAAAGGCTTCGGCGGTGGCGCTGGGGTTTTTCAGGTAGCCCTTCATCACGGTATTGCCGCGCATGAAGATTTCACCGATGGTCTGGCCGTCATGAGGCGTTGGTTCGAGCGTCCTTGGATCGGCCACCATCAACCCTTCCAGGGTAGGGTAGCGTACGCCTTGGCGAGCCTTGATCTGGGCTCGCTGTTCCAGCGGCAGCTCATCCCAGGCCGCGTGCCAGGCGCAGAGAGTTACTGGCCCGTAGACCTCGGTCAGACCGTAGACGTGGGTGACCTTGATGCCCATTTCCTCGACAGCGCCAATCACCTTGGCCGGTGGCGCCGCTCCTGCAACCATGGCACTGACCGGATGATCGATCGCGGCCTTGGCCGAGTCGGGCATGTTCACCAGGGCGTTGAGCACAATGGGCGCACCGCAAAGATGGGTGATCTGATGCTCGCGAATCAGGTTGAGGATTTTTTGCGGATCGACCCGGCGCAGGAACACATGGACGCCGGCCAGGGCCGTCACGGTCCAGGGGTAGCACCAGCCGTTGCAGTGGAACATCGGCAACGTCCAGAGGTACACCGGGTGATTGCCCATGGCCCACGTCATCTGGTTGCCCAGGGAATTGAGGTAGGCGCCGCGGTGGTGATAGACCACGCCTTTGGGGTTGCCCGTGGTGCCAGAGGTGTAGTTCAGGGAAATGGCCTGCCATTCATCGTCTGGCCACTGCCAGGCGAAGTTCGGGTCGCCCTCGGCAAGAAACGCCTCGTAGTCCAGTTCACTGTTTGCCTGGCCTTCGCCGTACTCCGGATCGTCAAGGTCGATCACCAGGGGCGGGTGGTCGAGCATGCCGATGGCCGCTTGTACCACGTCATGGAACTCACGGTCGGCGATCAACACCTTGGCTTCGCCATGGGCCAGCATGAATGCGATGGCCTCGGCATCCAGGCGTACGTTGAGGGCGTTGAGCACCGCTCCGATCATCGGCACACCGAAATGCGCTTCAAGCATGGCCGGAATATTCGGCAGCATGACCGCCACCGTGTCGTTTTTACCGATGCCGCGTCCGGCCAGGGCTGAGGCGAGGCGCCGGCAGCGGCTGTAGGTGTCGGCCCAGGTGCGCCGGATCGAGCCGTGGATCACGGCTGGGTAATCGGGATAGACGCTTGCGGTGCGCTCGATGAAGCTCAGGGGTGTCAGGGCGATGTGGTTGACGCCAGTTGGCGCAAGACCTTGCTCGTAGATGGACATGGCTGGGGTACCCGGTGGCTGATTATTAGCTCTATTGGCCGAGATTCTCGTGGTCACGGGCTGCCGGTGCTCGCTGAATCGCAGTGCGATTGTCGGCAGACGCGTTCACCACAGAAAAGCTCGGTGACTTATCCGGGGGAATTTATATACTGTTTGCCGATTGATATGGAAGTACTACCTGAGTTGTATAGTATATATACCATATGCGGCTCGCCCTCTCTTTACGACAGGTTTTCTGATGATCTCCACCTCCGTTCGCTTGCACGGCTGGTTGCGCCTGCAACGTGAAGGCATGGCCCTGGCGGCTTGCGCCGATGCCCTTTGCCGGGCCTTGCAGGATTGCGCGCAAATCCGCCGGGCGGTCTACCTGAGCTGGCATGCGCCAAGTGGCATCTATCGGCATGAAGGTCGTGCCCGGCATTTGCCGCCGGGCTTTGGTGAAGCTTTGCAAAGCAGTGACCGGGCACTTTTCCAGCGTTTGCAGGACGAGGGACGATTGGAGCTGACGCAGGTGCGCCAGCTCGATTGCTGGCTGGCCGGTCGTCTGCGTCGTGCGGCCCTCGAGCATGGCCAGGTCCTGGAGTTGACCCTGCAGCCGGGGCAGCAGGGCTTGCTGCTGGTTGAGCTACAGCCGGAAGTGGGCCAGGACTGGCTGGTGGCCGTGCACGAATTGCTGAATCTGCTGTTAGCCAGTGTCGGTGGCCAGTTGCGCGATTCGCCGCTGCTCGGTCATGACCCGCAGCCAAGTGCATTGCTTGATTCGCGAGGCCGACCGCTGGAGCTCAATGAGGCGCTGATGGCGCTGCTCGAACAGCTGTCGTTGGTCGATGCCTCGAGCCTGTTGCCGGTCAGCCACTCGCACCTGGTGCAGGCCTGTCTGGCCCAGCAGCGAGCCATCGAGAACGTGGAGGTGCAGGTCGCTGAGCAGATCCTGATCTGGACGTTCATTCCCGACCCCAAGGCCAATCGTGTGCTGGCCCGCTGTCGCCAGGCCACCGCGCAGATCCTCGCTGAGCGCGAGTCGACCAAGGCGCGGCGCCTGTACCGGCTGATCACCGAAAATACCACCGACCTGATTTCCCGCCATACCCCGGACGGCTGCTTCCTCGATGCGTCACTGGCTTCTTGGACCTTGCTTGGCTACTGGCCGCAGGAGCTGCATGGGCGCCAGGCCCACAGCCTGTTTCACCGGCAGGACCAGGCTGGCCTGATGCAACGCACCCGCGATGCCCTGGAGCTGGACGGCTATCACACCATGACCTACCGCATTCGCCATCGCGACGGCCATTACTTGTGGTTCGAGACCGCGTGCCGTGCCATTCGCGAAACCTACACCGGCGCGGTGGTTGAGGTGATCAGCGTGTCCCGGGACATCACCGCCCGGGTCCAGGCCGAAGAAAACAAGCGCCGTTTGGCGGAGGTGGTGGAAGCCAACACCGACCCGGTGCTGTTCATCCAGCCCGATGGCGCGGTGACCTACCTCAACCCGGCGGCGCGGCGCACCCTTGGACTGGAGGTGCAACACAGCCTGCCTACGCTGGATGCCTTTCTCAGCGCCGAGGTGCTGGCCAGCCTGGAACAGGAAGGGTGGGATTATGCCGAGCGCAGCGGCCGCTGGAGCATCGAGGCTCGCCTGCAACCGCCGGCCGGAGGGGCTTCGGTGCCGGTGTCGTTGATGCTTCTGGCCCACCGCGCGGCCAGTGGCGAGCGTTTCTATTCGCTGGTGGCTCACGACCAGTCCGAACGAGAGTTGCGTGAAGCCCAGCAGCGTCATCATCAGGACGAACTGGCTCACACAGCGCGCCTGGTGACCCTTGGTGAACTGGCCTCGGGCATTGCCCATGAGATGAATCAACCGCTGGCGGCGGTGGTCAATTATGCCAACGCCAGCCAGCGCTATCTGCAAGCCCTGGGCAGTCATTCCGAGGCCGCCGAGAAGGTAGCCCAGGGGCTGGAGCGGATCGCCGTACACGCCAATCACGCATCGGAGGTGATCAAGCGCCTGCGCGCCTTTCTGCGTAAAGGTCGCCGCCGTATGGAGGCCTTGGACCTCAGTGAAGTTGCCCGGGCAACCACGCGCCTGTGCCTCTGGGAAGCGAACAGTTGCCAGGTGGAGATCGTGGAGCGGTTGCCGGATAATCTGCCGCTGGTCTACGCCGACCGGGTGCTGCTGGAGCAGGTGCTGCTCAACCTGCTGCGCAACGCCATCGAGGCCAATCGCGAGGCCCATCCCGGCCTGCCGTCGCAGATCGTCCTGGCGGTCGAACCTGGGGCCGACGGCGGGGTGCAGGTCAGCGTCAGCGACCAGGGACACGGCGTGCCGACGGCGCAACTGGAGCAGATATTCACCCCGTTCTATTCCAGCAAGGTCAACGGCCTGGGGTTGGGGCTGTCCATGAGTCGCAGCATCATCGAAGGTTTTGGTGGCGAGTTGCAGGCCCGGCCCTTGGCCGTGGGCTTGCAGATGCGCTGCAACTTGCCGGGGCCGACCCTGGCCGGCTCGGCCCGACAACAAGAGGAGTAAGGCAATGGTGAGTGTGGCGGAGCAGGTGGTGTATGTGGTCGACGATGATCAAGGCTTGCTCGACTCGACGGTCTGGCTGCTGGAGTCCGTGGGCCTCAAGGCCCTCTCGTTCACCAGTGGCCGGGAGTTTCTCGAGGCCTGCAACAACCCGCTCAATGGTTGCGTGCTGCTGGACGTGCGCATGCCAGGCATGGGGGGGCTCAACGTGCAGGAAGAGATGCGCAACCGTGGGCTGCGCCTGCCGGTAATCTTCGTCAGTGGGCATGCCGATGTGCCGATTGTGGTGCGGGCGTTCAAGGCCGGGGCCCATGATTTCATCGAGAAGCCCTACAACGAACAGTTGCTGCTCGACAGCGTGCAGCAGGCCTTGAGCCTGGCCGACGACAGCCAGACCGTCAGCGCAGGCCAGGCGCGGGTGCAGGCCCGGCTCCAGAGCTTGACCCCGAGGGAAAATGACGTGTTGCTGCCTCTGGTCCGGGGCTACACCAACCGGGAAATCGCCGAGCAGCTTGGGGTCAATGTCAGGACCATCGACCTCTATCGTTCCCGGGTCATGAAGCGCATGGAGGCCGAGAACTTGCCGCAGCTGGTTGGCATGGCGATTGTCGCTGGCCTGGTCGACCCGTTGCAGTTGCGCTGAGGACTTGGCTCAAGCCGTGGTGACAGACAACGTTGCTTCGGCTGCGACCTTGGAAGCCAATACCCGTTCTATGGCCCCAGCGAGCAGGCTCTCCAGCAACTCGTCGTGCTCGTGTTGCTCCAGAGGCTGCTGCGCCAGCCAACTGGGTGCGCTGTTGAGCAGGGTGGCAATGGCGTGGCCGGCAGCGGCTAATGCTTGGGAGGGGAGACGCCGAGCAGGGCCCAGCATCAGCAACAGCCGCCGTTCGTAGTGTTCGCGTAAATACCGTACTCGCTGTTGCTGCTCGACATTGAGACAACCGCTGTCGCGCTCCGCCAGGCGAAAATGCCAGGGCATCTCCCGGTGCAGCTTGAGGTGGGCGCGGATCAACCGTTGCAGGTTGCCGCGCTTGTCCCGGGGTTGCTGTTCAATGCGCCCGAGGGTGGCCAACAGCTCCTCGAAAAACTCCTCGATCAGATCGGCCAGCAGGTGCTGCTTGCTTGGGTAGTGGTGATACAGCGAGCCAGGCGTCAACCCCAGGTGACTTGCCAGCTCCCGCATGCCAACCTGGCCGAAGCCCTTGTTGGCGAACAGCTCCAGGGCCTTGTCCCGGCTCTCGGCGAAGCGCGAGCAGCGCTCAGCCATAGGCATGGAAACCCCTCCCGGACTTGCGTCCCAGATAGCCGGCGGCGACCATTTCCTTGAGCAATGGAGCCGGGCGATATTTGCTGTCGTTGAAGCCTTCGTAGAACGCCTCCAGGATTGCCAGCAAGGTGTCCAGGCCGATCAGGTCCGCCAGGGCCAGCGGTCCGATGGGCTGGTTGCAGCCCAGGCGCATGCCCGCGTCGATATCTTCGGCGCTGGCCAGGCCTTCCTGGAAGACCAGGATGGCTTCGTTGATCATCGGCACCAGGATCCGGTTGACCACGAAGCCCGGACGGTTCCCGGCGGTGATCGCGGTCTTGTCCAGCCGTCGGGCCATTTCCAGGGCCATGGCGTGGGTCGCGTCGTGGGTCTGCAGGCCACGAATCACCTCGATCAGGCCCATTACCGGCACCGGGTTGAAGAAGTGCAGGCCGATAAAGCGTTCTGGATGACTGACGCCGGCGGCCAGTTGTGTGATCGAGAGCGAGGAGGTGTTGGACGCGATCACGCAGTCGCTGCTGACTTGAGTGGCGACCTGTTGCAGCAGTCGCTGTTTCAGCTCGAGGTTCTCGGTGGCGGCTTCGATCACCAGTTGTGCATCGGCCAGGCTGGCGTAGTCGGTGCTGGTGCGGATCTTCTCCAGGGCGAGATGTTTCTGCGCTTGGCTCAGGGTCTGCTTGGCGATTTGCCGGTCGAGGTTCTTGGCCACGGTGGCCAGGGCTTTTTCCAGGGCGCTGGCGCAGATGTCCAGCAAGATCACTTCGAAACCGGCCAGGGCGCAAACCTGTGCTATGCCGTTGCCCATGGTGCCGGCGCCGATCACGCCGATTGTGTGCAGATGCATGTGGAGTGTTTCCCTTTTTAGCGCGCCCCAACGTGCAGCCAATGGCTGGCCTTGGACGCGGTCCGCTGGAAGGGCTCGACAGATAGTGTGCCGTGCCCCTTAATGCCGCCAGTCTAGAGGCCGCCGTTGGGTGGGCCTATGCCATAACTGCTCAGCGATGCTGGCGTTTTTTGCCATCCGGGACGTGGGGAAACTGGGTTTATGCGGGAAAAGGATTCGGTCGCGGTCTACTTCGTGCACACCATGATCCACGCGCTGCGGGACCAGCCTCAACGGCTGGCGGCGATACTGGCCGAGGCCGGCATCGACCCGGCGTTGCTGGGCCAGCCTGAGGCACGGGTTTCAGCGAGCGCTTTTGCTGCCTTGTGGCTGATCCAGATTCGCGAACTACAGGACGAGTTCTTCCAGCTGGATTCCCACGGCATGCCGGTCGGCAGTTTTGCCCTGATTTGTCGGGGATTGATCCAGGAACCCGACTTGGGCAAGGCCTTGCGCCAGTGCCTGGGTAACTTCGGGTTGTTCCTGAGGGACTTTCGCGGCAGCCTCAGCGTGCGCGGCAAGCGGGCGGTGATCAGTCTGCAGACGTGCTCGGCGGATCCGGATGCCCGGCGTTTTGGCGAGGAAACCTTCCTTGTGCTGATGATCAGCCTGCTGTGTTGGCTGGGCGGGCGGCGCATTCCCATCGATCGCGCAGACTTTCGTCAGTCGCGCCTGGCCCTCAGCGACGATGCGCTGCTCTGGGGGCCCAACCTGAGCTTTGGCGCCGAGCGCACGGAAATCGAATTCGCCAGCCGCTACCTGCGCTTGCCAGTCGTCCAGGACCTGGCCTCCCTCAAGGTATTTCTGCGCAGTGCGCCGCAATGGCTGGTAATCCGTTTTCGCAATCAGCATGGCCTGGCTACGCGGCTTCATCAGTGCCTGCGCCACAGCCATTACAGCCAGTGGCCGACCCTGGAAGCCTTTGCCAGTGACTTGCGGATGAGCCCCAGCACCTTGCGTCGACGCTTGGAGCGCGAAGGAAGTTCGTTCCAGGAAATCAAGGACGAGGTCCGCCGTGGGCTGGCCGTCGAGCTGCTGCGCCAGACCGGCAGCAGCATCAGTGACATTGCCGAACAGACCGGCTTTCAGGAGCCCAGCGCCTTCCATCGTGCCTTCAAGAAATGGACCGGCGAAAGCCCCGGTCGCTATCGTGCACGCTTCCAGCGGTCGGCATGACCAGCCCACAGGCCACCGCGGCACTGACGGCCTGCTGGCGGCTTACCGAACCCAGCTTGCGTCGGGCATTGAGCAGGTGGAAGTCGATGGTGCGTTCGGAGCAGGTCAGGATGTGGCTGATCTCCCAGGTGGTCTTGCCTTCGCTGGCCCAGTACAGGCAGTCCATTTCCTTGGGCGTCAGGTCCTGGCGCGGTTGGACAGGTCGTTGCAACTGATGTCGTATCCCGGCGAGCAGGTAGGGGATGAGCATGAACAGTTGGTAAACGGCGGGGTTGGAAAAACCCTTTTGTTCGGTGATCTGTGTGTCGTCGAAGGCCACGCTCAGTGTTCCCCTGAGCATTTCGTAGCGCAGCGGGATACTCACGCCGCTGCGCAGGCCGTGTTGCTCGCGTTGCTCCCAGAAGTGCCGGGAGCGTCCCCGGGCGCGCCGTCGCTCGCTGTCCCAGAAAAGCGGCACCAGTTCGCGTCGACAGTGCCTGAGTATCGGGTCGATCTCGATCAGCCCGTCACAGCGGTAGTGTTCCAGCCAGCGTTTGGGAAAGGTGGTGATGAGGCCGGCCAGAGGGTCGGTATCCCTCGGCGCTACCGGTCCCAGGCTGATGAGGTAGTTGCCGAAGCCGAGTTGGCGCAGCACTTTGTTCAGCAGGCGCTCCCAATCGCAACGGTTGGCATCCTTGGCGAGGCTCGTGAAGGCGGTCAGCGTAGCGGCACGCTCGGCCTGGGTCCGGCCGCAGGCGGGGGAGTGGTGTTTGTCCATAAACGGATCGCTCTAGTTGTAGCAGGAATGAAGCAGTCGCAGTACATGGAAGGAAGGGGCGCATGCCCCTTCCGGGCGGATCACTTGTGCACGTGACACCGGATGAAACTGCGGAACAGGTCCAGGCCGTTTTCGGTGAGGATGCTTTCAGGGTGGAACTGCACGCCCTCCACCGGCAGGTGGCGATGGCGCACGCCCATGACATAGCCGTCGTCCGTGGATCTGGACGTGATCTCCAGGCAGTCGGGTAACGGCTGCTCGCTGATCATCAACGAGTGGTAGCGGGTCGCCCGAATCGCATGTGCCTGGGTGTGGTCATAGACGCCCTTGCCGTCGTTCTCGATCGTGCTCACCTTGCCGTGCATCACGTGTGGGGCCCGGCAAACCTGGGCACCGAAGGCCAGGCCGATGGCCTGGTGACCCAGGCACACACCCAACAGCGGCAGGCGCCCCTGAAAGTGCCTGATCACTTCGATGTAGCCCACGTCGGCCGGATGCCCAGGCCCAGGGCCCAGCACGCAGAAATCCGGCGAGAACGCTTCAATGCGCTGGATGAGGTCCGGTACGTCGTGACGCTCGACGTGGGTTTCCAGCCCCAGTTGTTCCAGGTACTGGCTGATGATGAAGACGAAGCTGTCATAGGCGTCGATCAAGAATACTTTCACAGTGCGATCTCCTGGCCGGTCACTGCCCGATAGACGGAACCCATCTTGTACAGCGTCTCTTTCCACTCAAGCTCTGGCACCGAATCGGCCACCACTCCGGCGGATGCACGCAAGTGGTAGGTACCCTCGTCGAAGACCGTCGAGCGAATGCACAATGCGGTGTTGACGCTGCCATCGAAACCGACCAGGCCAAGGGCCCCGGCATAAATGCCCCGGCGGTTGCTTTCCATCCCCTCGATCAGCTCCATCGCCCTGACCTTGGGCGCGCCGGACATGGTGCCCGCGGGGAACGAGGCCTTGATCACATCGTAGGCATCCAGGCCCGGGCGCAGCAAACCGCGAACGTTCGACACCATGTGGTAGAGGTGCGAGTACTCTTCCACCAGCATGAACTCATCGACCTCCAGCGAGCCGGCCTGGCACACGCGACCGATATCGTTGCGACACAGGTCGATGAGCATCAGGTGTTCGGCGCGCTCCTTTTCGGAGCGGGTCAGCTCCAGGACCAACTGAGTCGGATCGACACCAGGCTTCTTGCCCACGGTGCCGGCGATCGGGCGCATCTCGATCAAGTCGTCCTTGATCCTGACGAACAGCTCGGGGCTGGCGCCGATCAGGTCGATGCCGCCTACGTGGGCCAGGTACATGTAGGGCGAAGGGTTGCGCAGGCGCAGGTTCTGGTACACATCGAACGGTGAAACCTGCGAGCGGATGCGAATCTCATGGCCGAGCTGGATCTGGTAGACGTCGCCGGCGCGGATGTGCTCCATCGCCACTTCGACGCGCTCGACGAATTGCTCCGGGGTCACCGTGCGCTCTTCCTCGAAGCCCTCGGGGTACGGTAGCGGAGCCAGTGCCTCGGCTGCCGGGGTTGTGCTCAGGAAGGGGTAGTCCTCCAACGTACGGGGCGACCAGAGATCGTGGTTGTTGATCAGGGTTTCGACGATGCCATTGCTGTGGAAATAAACCAGCGTCTGATAGACCGACAGGGCAATGAGCGGGTAGTCGTAGGTCTGTTTGGCCAGATCGGGAAGTCGCTCGATCAGGCGAACGCAGTCGTAGGAGAAATAGCCGAAGAAGGCCAGGCTGGAAGGGGCATTGGACGCAGGCTGGAATGTTGCCTGGATAGCCCGGAGCAGGTTCCACGCCGCTTCGCTGTCGGGTAGATGGATCTTGTGTTCCTGGTCGACCTGCATGCCCGCTTGCCGCAGGCTGGCGGACAAATGTTCACACAGGGCGGCGCAGCCTCGCAGTTGGGCCTGGCCCTCATTGATACACACCTCGAACAGCGGTTCGAGCCCGATGATCGTCGCCCGGCGATCACGGCTTGGGCCGGACAGTGATTCAAGAATGAAAACAGACTCGCGACCCAGTTGTTCCAGTGCATTTGCATATATGCCAAGTGCATCCGTAGGTCGACGTTCTTCGCGACGAAGAACATTCACGCCAATTAGATTTGTATTCACGGTTAATACCATATTCAAGGTGTAACGATTCAGGCGCTCGATTAAGAGAGCGCCACGGGAATATAAAGCGCGCAGGCACTTTAAATACGTGTTGACGGATATCCTGAATAGACGTGGCGGACGCTGTTCATGTCGCGCGCACTAAAAAGCTTGCAATGGATTGCAGCCAATTGTTGCGCAGGGCACAAGGCGCGAGCGCCTTCGATTTCAGAGGGGAAAGATCAGGACGTTGCTGGCAGGCAGCAGACAGGCTCCGGTCTTCGCTAGATTAGCGACGCCAGATATTGCTTTTGAAGATGGCCAGAATGGCCCGGGAACAGCTGTCGGGATAGCTGTGGGAGGAACTGATAGCAGAAAGGTGATAGTACATTTTTAGACATCCCAGTCTTGGCTAAGCACTGCGGGAATAATTGGCAGTGCGGCGAAATTACCAGCGTGCCCTGGGGCTGTCAACTGCTGAGGGAATATTAATATTTCATTCATTTCTGAATGTCGACGAGGCGAAGAGCTAACCCTGCGCGTATGTAATCGCGCGTGCTTTTAACAAGAAACTCGTGCGCGCACAACTGCGAGATAGCGCAGCTGGGTATTTGTAAGTTCTGTTACTAACGTAGCGGCCGTTGAGTTCCAGTAACCCATCAAACCTGAGCGGCTGAAATGAAAGAGCATTTAGAGACATTCAAGAAGCGGTACGATCCGATTCATCATGCCTATTGGACCGACGTCCTCAGCGACACCGAGCTGGCGGCCTGGCACCAGGCACAGTTGCGGGAAGTGATCGGCCACGTGAAGCGGTCCTCGCCGTTCTATTCCAGGCACCTTGCCCAGGTCGACGAGCGTTCGCTGACCTTGGATGACCTCGCCACCTTGCCATTCACGACCAAGGATGATCTGCGCGAAGCAGGCTTCGACATCTTGTCCGGCCCGCTGGAAGACAGCATCTTCTATTACGAGACCACGGGGACCACCGGGCCCGCCACGCCATGCCCACGGGACCGCAAGGAAAGCTACGCGAGCAATCGCCAACTGGCCATGGCCTACCAGGCCGTGATCGAAAAGCATTTCCCGGGTGAAAGGACTGTGGTCGGCATCATGGGACCCACCGAGGTCCATTCCTTCGGTGACACCCTGGGCGATGTCTGCACCCAGCTCGACCTGTGCAACGCCAAGATCTGGCCGCACTCGCCGGTGATCGGTTGGCCCAAGGCACTGCAACTGCTCAAGGACCTGCGGATCGGCGTGCTCGCATCGGCACCGGGGCTGTTGCTGGCCATGGCCAAGGAAGCCGAGCGCCAAGGCTTGAACCCACGCGAGGACTTCGCCCTGCGCGCGTTCATGATGAGCGGCGAACTGTGCACCCCTGCATTGAAGAACAACCTCTACAGCCTGTGGGGCGCGCAGGCCTACAACAGCCTGTACGGCTCCCAGGAAGCGCTGATCATCGCCGCCTGCAACGCCAACGACCAGTTGGTGCCGCATCGCCTCAACTACATCATCGAAGTGCTCGATCCCAAGTCCGGGGAAAGCCTGGGCTGCACCGGCGACGGTGAGTTGTGCGTGACCATGCTGATCCCTGGCAGCAAGCCGCTGATTCGCTACCGCACGGGTGACCTGGTCTCGATCCAGTCGCGTCCCGGCTATCCGCAATCGATGCGCCAGACCGTCAAGGTCGTCGGTCGGGTGAAGGATGCCGTGCAACTGAACGATCGCGCCTTCTCCGCCGCACAGATCGAGCAGGCGCTGCTTGAAGGCGTCGAACAATGCCTGGGTTACCAGATCATCCTCAGTCGCGCCAATGATCGCGACACCGTCATCGCCAAGCTGGAAATGTCGCGCTTCTTCGAAGGCGATCGTGGGCGTCTGGTGCTGCTGATCAAGGAGCGCCTGCGCGAACGGCTGGGAGTCGATGCCACGGTCATGGTGGTGGGCGATCTGGCCGAGCATGTGAACCTGGGCAGTTGGTTCAGCTGGAAAGAAGCACGCATCGTCGATCAGCGTCAAGGCCAGTGAGGTCAGCGATGAGCCTGTCTGTTCGCGTGATCGACAACGCCAATGAACTGTTCGAGTCCGTCCGGCAACTCAGGAGTCGCTACCTGGGGACCAACCCGGCACGGGAGGATGACTTCGAGCGCAGGGAGCAGGTGCGCGACGCCTTGTCCTATCACCTGGTCTACCTGGACAAGGACGAAGTGGTTGGGACGTTGCGCGTCACCCCGCTGGGTCATGGCCTGAGCTTCGTCGAGCGAGCGGTCGACGTGCAGGCTTATTTCGAACAATCGACGGATGCCTTCGATGCCAATCGCCTGGTGCTGGACGAGCGATACCGCGGCGGTCGGCACCTGCGCCTGTTTCTCCTGCAAGCGGCCATTTGGCTGAAAGCCAACACCCACCTGCGATTCATCTCGGCACTGTGCCGCGGCCAATTGGCTGCGCTCTATGTCGGCCTGGGCGGACGCGTGCTGGTGGATGACGTTACCTGGACCGGGGAACAGGTCGAGCGGCGCTACAGCCTCGTGTACCTGGAACTCGAAAGTGTTTACCTCAATGTTAAAGGAGCCAATTGAAATGCAAGCATTCTTCAAGGAACTCGACGCTATCGTCGACGCGGGCTGGGCCCAGATCAAGCAGGGCGCCTACTGGAAATTCAGCCTGGACAACCCGACGCCGCCAGCCCTCTACCAACAGCTCATGCTGCAGGTCTACCACTACACCCGCTACAACTCGGTGAACCAGGCCGCCTGCGCCTTCAGTGCCGATCCTGAGGAAACGACGCTGTTGCGCTTCGTCTACAAGCACGCCCTGGAAGAGCTGGGCCACGAGCGCATGGTGCTACGTGACCTGGAATCGGTCGGGCTGTTGCCGCAGGCCATGCCGGCACCCCTGGCGCCGACCCAGGCCCTGATCGCCTTTCTCAACGATGTGGCCATCCGCAAGGGGCCGATCGCTCGCCTGGGCTACAGCTACTGGGCCGAGGACGTCTACGAGCACATCCAACCTATCCTGGAGCGGTTCCGCGCCGACCTGGGCTTGAAGGATGAGCAGATGACCTTCTTCGTCGCCCACTCGACCATCGACGAGAAGCACGCCGAGGAAGTGCGTATGGCGATGCAGCGTGCGGTGAAGACCGAAGAAGATCGTCGTCAGATCAAGGAAGTGGCACGCGTCACGCTGTGGCTGACCGGGCAGTTGATGGAAGAGGCTTTGCGCGCCTACCTGGCTGGCGAAGAAGGGTTGCGGGAGGCGTCCTGAATCATGAATCTGACCATCATTGTCGGGTCAAGCCGACCTTGTGGTGTCAGTGCACGGGTGGTGGCGCTGGTGCGCCGCCACCTGGGCGAGGAGGTCGCGGTCGATGACATCTGGCTCAAGGATTACCGGATCGACTACTGCGACGCCGACAACGCCTGTTCCGACCAGGACTGCCAAGTGCAGGACGACGTCGGGCAGTTGGTGGCGCGGCTGGACCGCGCCGATGCGGTGCTCTATCTCCCCGTCATGCATGCCTACGGCACCAACAGTCGCTTCCAGGCGTTTCTGGAACGAGTCGGCTATGGCTTCCTGCGGCCACGGGAGCGTCCGCTGCGCGACAAGCTCGCGGCGATTGCGGTCGTCGGCCGACGCTATGGACACACGGCGGTTTTCTCCCAGGTTGCGCTGAATGTCCTGCTCAACAAAATGATTCTGGTCGGCTCGGGATTTCCGCCGTGCTTCCAGACCCAACTGGCCCACGATCCTGAAGCGGAACAGGCCCTGCGCGAGACATTGGACCGGCTCTGTGAGCATCACTGTCGACTTAACCCCCCAGCCCTTGCGACAGGCAAGCCGGAAAGAATCCTGCGGCCCATTCAATTTCAGAAGGGATAACTGTCATGCCATTGAAAGATTCCTTGCTCGCGCTACTGGTCGCGTTTCTCTGGGGCGCGCAGGTCACTGCAGTGAAAATCGGCGGCGCCGAGTTGCCGCCTATCCTCATGGTCGCCATGCGCTACGCGATCATGGCGCTGTTTCTCCTGCCGCTGCTCAAGCGCGTCAAACGTGAACAGTTGGCGTCCGTGGCCCTGATCGCCACGATTACCGGGACCTTGCATTTCGGTTTGCTGTATTGCGGTATCGCCCGGGTAGACGCCTCTACCTCGGCGATCATCTATCAACTGGCGGCACCGTTTACCCTCGTCCTGGCATTCGCGTTACTGGGGGAAGTCCTGAAACTGAGGCTCCTGGCGGGCATCCTGCTGGCGTTCGCCGGTGTCCTGGTGCTACTCGCTACGCCATCGGCGGGCGGGACGTTCATCGGCATGTTGCTGGTGGCGCTGGCGGCCTTGGCATTCGCTGCCGGATCAGTGTTGACCAAGCGTCTCGGGCCTCTCGATCCGCTGGCCTTGAGTGCCTGGACGGCGGTCATCGCCGCACCGCAACTGTTGCTGTGGTCGTTCGTCCAGGAAGGCGAGCAATGGACACGCGTCTACACGGCCAGCGCCCAGGCGTGGTGGGCGGTGCTCTACACCGCGCTCAGTGGTGGTCTGCTGGGGTTCGGCCTGTGGTTCTGGTTGCTCGGCCGCAACTCGATGCAGCAACTGAGCCCGTACCTGCTCCTGGTGCCGGTGTTCGCGATCGCTGTCAGCCAGGTCATGCTCGCCGAAGGTTTCAGCCAGCGCCTGGTGATCGGCGCCGTGTTGACGTTGTCAGGTGTGGCGCTATGCCAACTGCGCCTGCCGGCAAGACTCTTCCCCAAGGCGGCTGACAAAGGACAAGGAGTGGCGGATGAACCGCGTTGATCGACTGCTGCTCGGCACCTTGCGCCTGGTCCACCGCTGGCAGTTCGGTTTGAAACTGCGCTGGCACAGCGGTGCGCATGGACGCTTGGCTTATCTGCAAAGCCCTGTACGGCAACAGCGGACGACGCTGGTCATGCTCCATGGCTTGGGTGCCAGCAAGGATCAGTGGGGTCCTGCGATGCTGGGCATGGCGCGCCATCACCATTGCGTTTTCGTCGACTTGCCGGGGCATGGCCAATCCGTTTACGAGGCGGGCGCTGGCTTTGGACCCCAGGCAATGCTGGCGGAGCTCGAAGGCTTGCTGGATACGCTCGTCGAGGGTCCCTTCGTGCTGGTTGGCAGTTCTTTGGGTGGGTGCGTGGCCGGGCTGTATGCGGCGAAACACCCGCAGCGTGTCAGTCACTTGGTCTTGCTGGCGCCTGCCGGTCTGGGTGAGCAAGCGCTAGGCCCCACATTGAAAGCCAGCCTGCAAGGGCCGGGGACGGTGTTTGGCTATCGTACGGTCGAGGAGATGAAGCGCTTCTGGAGCCTGGTGTTCAAGGCGCCGCCCGAGGTAGGAGGGCGCTTGGCCCAGGCCATGGCGGCCAGCGGCAAGTCGAGGTTTGCCGCTGTGCAGCGGGTCGTTGAGGATTTCCGTCGTGAAGGCCTGGACGTGCTGCTCGAACGGCTGCCACAGATTGCTGCCAAGACGCTGGTGATCTGGGGGCGGCACGACCAGGTGTTTCTGCCGGCGA
This sequence comes from Pseudomonas sp. Root401, assembly GCF_001425105.1. Lineage (NCBI taxonomy): Bacteria > Pseudomonadati > Pseudomonadota > Gammaproteobacteria > Pseudomonadales > Pseudomonadaceae > Pseudomonas > Pseudomonas sp. Root401. The sequence continues at coordinate 350,321 of NZ_LMDO01000001.1, forward strand.
CCCTGGATAACCTGCTCCAGCAACTGCCCGATGCACGCGGCGAGTTCATCGAGGACTGCGGGCATGTGCCCTATCTTGAACGGGGCGCCGATGTGGTGGCGGCCATCACAGGGTTCATTGCAACGTCCAGGGGTTAGGAGGAATCGATCAAAGCCTGGCCGCCAAAGTCCCCTTTCTGACCTCCCATAGCCTCAACAGCCGGGTACCGCTGCCGTAACGTGCACCTGACTGCGCACGCGGGAGCGTCTTGATGAATCGTAGAACCTTTATGCTCGGCACCGCAGGAGTGGGTGCATTGATGGTCGGGGCGGGGGCGCTGTTGCGTCCGAGCGATCGGGGCAGCCCTTACAACGAGTACTTTCGCGCGCTGAACCAGGAGCTGAAGCGCCATGGGCCGATGCGCCCCGTGATGCTGATCGACCTGGACCTGCTCGATCACAATATTAATGTGGTCAAGCAATCAGTCACCCGCGCCGGTAAACATTTGCGCCTGGTGGAGAAATCCCTGCCATCACCGGGACTGTTGGCGTACATCGCCAAACGTACCGATACCCGACGGCTGATGTCGTTTCATCAGCCGTTTCTCAATCACGATGCAGTGACCTTTCCCGAGGCTGACATCTTGCTCGGCAAGCCTTTACCGGTACGCTCGGCCGAGGTGTTTTACCAAACCCACAAGGGAACCTTCGACCCTTCCAGGCAACTGCAATGGCTGCTCGATACCCCCCGGCGGCTGATGGATTACCTGGCATTGGCGCAAGGCCTGGGCATCCGGATGCGGATCAATATCGAGCTGGATGTCGGCCTGCACCGTGGCGGAGTCGCCGACCACGCGGTGCTCGGCGAGATGCTGACGCTAATCAGTGCCCATGCGCAGCAGCTCGAATTTTCAGGCTTCATGGGGTATGACCCGTTTGTCGGCATGGGCGTGCCCAGGGTCCTTGGTTCGTCCCAGGCGTTGTTCGACAAGGTGATGGTCATTTACAACGGCCATGTGAATTACCTGCGTGAACACTTCCCTGCGCTTTGGCACGAAGGGCTCACGCTCAATACAGCCGGCAGCCCCAGCTACGGTATACATGAGCAGGAACGTTTGAGCAGCGAGGTCTCGGTGGGGACGGCGTTTCTCAAGCCGACCCATTACGACCTGCCATCGCTGGCCGAGCATGTGCCGGCGGCCTTTATCGCAACGCCCGTGCTAAAGAGCACGGGGGCCGTCAACTTCCCAGCCCTGGACGACAAGTCCCGATTGTTCTCCTGGTGGGACCCCAATCAGCGCGCGACATTCTTCCTCTACGGCGGTAACTGGATGGCCGAGTTCGAGTCACCCAAGGGGCTGCAAAGCAATGAGCTTTATGGTCGCAGCTCCAACCAGGAAATGGTCAACGGCTCGCCGGCCGTAGGGTTGAACGTGGAGGACCAGGTGTTTTTACGGCCGACCCAGGCTGAATCCGTGCTGCTGCAATTTGGCGATTTGCTGGCTGTGCGCGGCGGGAAGATTGTTGAAACCTGGCCTGTGTATTGAATTGGGTTGACCCCGCCATGCTTGGGCGTCCGCAGAATTTGAACGGATGAACAGAAGAGGCGGTCTACGTTTTTCAAGCGTCGTAACAGGAAAATAACCGATGTCTTCAATGGACATTCAGCCCTTGCTCGAAGAATTGCTCCTGGCTCGCGGCCCCGGCGGGCAGGAAGACGAGGTTCGGGAAATATGCCTCAGGGAGCTGGGCAAGCACTGCGATGAGATATCTGTCGACGAGGCAGGCAATGTCAGGGGCCTGATCAAGGCTACCGCTGATTCTTTGCAAGCGCCCATCAGGGTCATGGCTCACCTTGATGAAATTGCCATGATCGTGAAGAAAGTAAGGCACGACGGTAATCTGGAGGTCGTAGCATTGGGCGGTGCCCAGCCCATCTGCTTCGGCGTTTGTCCGGTAGACATACTCGGCGATACCCAATACCTGCCCGGCGTACTGTCTTATGGCTCCATGCACAACAGTGGTGGTTCGGCGCAGGGGCGCGATGTTCTTTCAGGGGCTGTGAAGTGGAGCGATGTCCATGTCATCACCCGGTGTTCGCCGCAGGAACTGGCCGATGCCGGTGTCCGGCCCGGCATACGCGTTGTACTCAGTCGCCACTGGCGTCAGCCGTTCCAAGTGAAAGATTCAGTCGCTGCTCACTTCCTCGATGACAGGGCGCCCTTGGCGGCAGTGATCACAACAGCACAGCACCTGAAAAACCGCAGGCATGAGCTCAAGCAAGACGTTTGGTTCGTCTGCACGACGCTTGAGGAGGAATCCAACGCCGGTGCGCTATATGCCGCTGCCCGCGTGCCGGGGGATACCACCATTGCTGTAGAGGTGGGGCCGGTCCTGGACGAGTACGGAACGGTTTTATCGGCAGACCCGATCATCAATACCGGGGACCAGAAGGGCTATTACACCCGCTCTGTCGTGGACGCCCTGATCAAGGCAGCACAGCGCTCGGGGTATGACCCACAAGTTGCCCTTCTGGTGGATTTCGCCTCCGACGCCAGTGCCATCATGAGTGCTGGAGTGGCGGCGCGAGTGGGGTGCATCGCCATTCCAACGGAAAATACCCATGGCTTTGAAATGGTGCTCCATGAAGGAATCATTGCGTGTGCGGCGACACTCACTGAATACCTGGTACGGGGTACGTGAAAGTACTTCCTAAACAGCCGGCCGCCGCATCGCCAGAATGGCCGCACCGAAACCGATGAACGTCGAGCCGACGAGCCTGCTGATCCACACGGAAAACGTGGGCCGTTTCAGCACGCCTTTGGCCTGGGCCGCGATGGCGGCATACAGGCTCAAGGAAACCAGCGACAAGCCTGCGAATATCGAGGTAAGAATCAGGAACTGCGGCAGCAGTGCGGCGCTCTGGTCGATGAATTGCGGGAACAGGGCGGTGAAGAACATCGTCGCCTTGGGGTTGGTGATGGCTGTCAGGAAGGCCGACTTGTACAGCTTTGAACGCGATGGCTTGCTGGTTTTGCCATCGGCTTGCACATCCTGCGCGAGTATCGGGCTCTTTTTGAACAGCTGCCTGGCGCCCAGGTAGAACAGATAACCCGTCCCGAGGACTTTCACGGCGTTGAACAGCCATTCGGAGCTGGCGAGCAACGCGCCCAGCCCCAGCATCGCGGCGGCCGACAAGCAGAACAGCCCGCTGGCGTTGCCCACCGACGACCACACCGCGTAGCGCGGCCCGTAGGCCAGGCTGTTATTGATCGCCATCAAGGTGGCAGGTCCGGGACTGGCAATGGCGATTGCCGCGACCAGGGTAAAGGCGAAAATTGAGTGCAGTTCCATTGATCACATTCGCGACTGATTGACGATATCTGCATCCTACAGGAGAACCTGGGGTTGTCTGAATACAGCCGCCACAACGTTTCTATCGGTGCAGCCACGCTCGGGGTGTTCATCAGTGGTTCGCGACCCTGCTGGGACCTTGTCTTGAGCGCTGAGTCGTTGGGGTGGCTTTGATGCTACAGTCCGGCCTTTGCTGGGGGAGGGCGTGTCATGCGGACCGTAGTAATGGCTTTGGCGATGGCGTTGCTGGGTGGATGCGCCACGGCCAACGAAACCTTTGGCATGGGCCAGCTCTGTGGCCGCCATCCTTACTGCGGTGCGGCGACCGATATCGAGATCATCAAGGCCTCGACGAATGACCACGACGTGTATTCACGCGCGCTGGCACCGTTTGCCGTCGTCGACCTTCCTTTCAGCATCGTCGCCGATACGCTGATCCTGCCCTATACGATTTTTCATATGAGGCCTGCCGAGGAGTAGGTGTATCGCCTCGACGGGTTGAATCCGTGGGGCAGCAATGCGGCATTATCGATCGTTCCCACGCTCCTGCGTGGGAACGTCGCCAGGGACGCCCCGCGTTCCGCTTCTGGAAGGTGACGCAGAGCGTCACGGGATGCATGCCCACGCAGAGCGTGGGAACGATCAATGCCGCTGTTTTTTTAAGCGCGGCTCCCGCCCACGTTTCGCCAGGCACGTTTTTGTCGATGCTGGCAGTTGTCGTGATGGTTTCAATGGCCTGGTATGCAATGGTCGCAATTGCGCTTTCACAGCCGAGGATTGCTTGCGCCTATCAATGTAGGAAAAAAGCTATTGATCGACTGTGTGGTGGTTTGATCTTGTCTCTGGGGGTTCGCCAGCTGGTTTAGCGAGTAGCCGTTGCTGGCGCAAGCCTTCGTTGCCTGCCGCGTCGCAGCTGGTCTTGCGGGGATAAAAGTGCTCACGTCAGGTTGTCGGCAATGAGCCTCACCCTGTGGCAATCGGCCGGTCCGAGTTTCTGACCGCTTGAGGAACGAACATCCATCGGCATGAGGGCCTGCCCGGACGTGTTGTCCAACAGCACCGAACGCGTTTCTCCCGGCTCGAACAGGAAGCGTTCGCCCCACTGTCGCAGGCTGACCACGACCGGAAAGATCGCCCGGCCTTTGTCCGTCAGGACGTACTCCTTGTAAGCGCTTCCATCTGAGGCGGGGCGAACGTCGAACACACCGACCTCGACCAACGCTTTGAGTCGCGAAGCCAGAATGTTCTTGGCCACGCCCAGGCTCTTCTGAAATTCGCTGAAGCGGCGAATGTCGTCGAATGCATCACGGATGATCATGAGCGACCAGCGATCGCCAATCACGTCCAGTGTCCTGGCTACCGGGCATTCGCTGTTTTGCGGTGAAGCGTTTTCCATTTTATTGACCTTCTGAAAAAGGATCGCAAGTCCGGTCGATGTGCGTGGTTGCAATTTGAAACCTGATCGGGTGACAATCCAGTCAGGTTTTTAATTGAAACCAGTTTAGCGCCAAGGAGACGCGCATGACAGCAGATGTCGACTGTTTCACCCAGCAGCCTTCGGGCAATCACCCTGGTGGGGGCGAGTGCTCCCGTGTAGGAGCTGTCGAGCGAAGCGAGGCTGCGATCTTTCCCCAGGCACATGAACCCCAAGGGAAAGATCAAAAGATCGCAGCCTTCGGCAGCTCCTACAGGGGGGCAACGGGTTCTTTGAATGAACAGCATCACCCAGGGCTCTCGCCGGCGCTCACGTTATTGTTTTCCGTGACCTGCGCACTGGCCGTCGCCAATGTCTACTTTGCCCAGCCCTTGCTCGCCTCGATGGCCGAGAGCCTGGGCGTCGCGTCAGGATTGATCGGGGTGGTGGTCACGGCCACCCAGGTGGGTTACGCGCTGGGGTTGCTGTTCATCGTCCCGCTGGGGGACAGGGTCAACCGTAAACGACTGGTTTTCGCGCAATTGATGTTGTCCGCGCTTGTGCTGGCGGCCGTTGGTGCAGCCCAGCATTGGTTGGCTTTGCTGGGTGCGATGATCGTGATGGGCTTGCTGGCGGTGGTTGTCCAAGTGCTGGTGGCCTATGCTGCCGTGCTGTCCTCGCCCTCCCAGCGGGGGCAGGCCGTGGGAACCGTCACCAGTGGCGTTGTCCTGGGTATTCTCCTGGCCCGGTTTACCTCTGGAGTGATTGCCGATCTGGCGGGCTGGCGCGGGGTTTATTTCGTTTCCGCGGGATTGATGCTGACCATTGCTGCGGTGTTCTGGGCAGTGGTGCCTGCCGCCGTGTCGCCACCTGACCGGCAGCCTTACCTGGCACTCATCCGGTCACTGTTCAAGCTGTTCATGACCGAGCCGGTGCTACGGACCCGGGGGCTGCTGGCCTTGCTGATCTTTGCCGCGTTTTCGGTGTTATGGACCGCCATGGTGCTGCCGTTGAGCGCCGCGCCGCTGTCGCTTTCACACACGGCCATCGGCCTGTTTGGCCTGGCCGGCGTCGCCGGGGCCCTGGCAGCCAGAAGGGCCGGTCGTTGGGCCGATCAAGGTTTTGGGCAGCGTGTCACGGGCTGGTCGTTGGGACTCCTGACGCTCTCCTGGCTGCCCATCACGTTTACCGAGACCTCCCTGATCGCACTGGTGTGCGGCGTGGTGTTGCTCGACTTCGCGGTGCAAGCCGTGCATGTCACCAACCAGAGCTTGATCTTCGCTGCCCGGCCCGACGCCCAAAGTCGCATGGTTGGCGCTTATATGTGCTTCTACTCGGCGGGCAGCGCGCTGGGTGCGGCGGCCGCGACCCAGGCCTATGCGCTGTGGGGCTGGATGGCGGTCAGCCTGCTAGGCGCCTTGATCAGCTTCGCCGCGTTGGCGGTGTGGAGGCTCTCGCTTCATTGCGGCCACTGCTCAAGCAGGATCGAGACAAACTTCTCCGCAGCTGGGGAGAGCGATGCGCCCCGGCGGTAGACCAGGCCCAGCGAGCGGTTTACCACCGGCTCGATCAGCGGCACGCTGACCAGCGTTGGGTGATCCCCGGCCGGCATCGCCAGGCTGGGCATCGCCGACACGCCGAGGCCAGCCTCGACCAATCCCAGCGACGTCGACAAGTGCTGCACTTCGTAAAACCATTGCGGACGCCAGCTCAGGCCCGACAGCGCGTGGTCCAGCAGCATGCGGTTGCCGCTCAGGCGACCGACGCCGATCAGCCGATAATCACTGAGTTCCGACCAGGTAACCGCACTGCGTTCAGCCAGTTCATGATCGCGCCGGCAGGCCAGCACAAAGGGTTCGTTGACCAGGGGCACGAACTCGATGTCCGGGTGCTGGCCGCTCATCATGTTGATGCCGAAGTCGGCTTCGCCGCGCAGTACCGCTTCGAGCCCTTCGTTGGCGCTGAGGTCGAGCAGGCGGATGCGGATTTTCGGGTAGCGCTCGTTATAGAGGCGAATCACCGAAGGCAGGAAATAGAAGGCGGCCGTAGGAATGCACGCCAAGGTCACCCGGCCGATCTGTCGCTCCGCCAACTCGCGGATGTTGAGAATCGAGTCGTCGAAATCATCCAGCAGGCGCCGCGCCTTGGGCAGGAAATCACGCCCGACACTCGTCAGGCTGACCTTGCGGGTCGTGCGATCGAGCAACGCGGTTCCCAGGCCTTCCTCGAGTTTTTTCATCCGTCGGCTCAAGGCTGGTTGCGACAGATGCAGCGCGTCGGCGGCTTCGTGGAAGCTGCCGAGTTCGGCGATTTTCACGAAAGATCGTATGTCCTGGAGCTCATATTCCATGTGCTACCTCACTGGAGAAGGGCAGTGCGCGATGGCAATTAGCGTAGAACAATTCATTTGTGAAACGCAATAATCGCTCTGATCTTTGCATTGGAAACACTTTTAAAACCCTGACACTCTTGTTTCCAGAGCATCAATTATCCAGATTGATCAACAAGAGTTAGTGATCATGCAGCGAATTCCTTGTGTGCTAATGCGCGGCGGTACGTCCAAAGGCCCGGTATTTCTTGCCTGGGATCTGCCGGTCGCCATCGCCGAACGTGATGAGCTGCTGCTCAACCTGATGGGCTCCGGCCATGAGTTGGAAATCGACGGCATCGGTGGCGGCAGTCCACAAACCAGCAAAGTGGCGATCGTCAGCCCATCGCTGCACCCTGACGCGGATGTTGATTATTTGTTTGTCCAGGTCATGGTTTCCCAGCGTCGGGTCGATACCGCCCCCAACTGCGGCAACATGCTCTGCGCCGTCGGCCCGTTCGCTATCGAGCAGGGCCTGGTCAAGCCTACCGGCGACCTGACCCGGGTGCGTATTCGCAACCTCAATACCGGGACTTTCGTGAATTCCGAAGTGCAAACCCCGGAAGGCAAAGTCAGCTATGAAGGCGACACCGCCATCGATGGCGTGCCTGGCACAGCGGCTCCGGTGCAACTGACCTTTCTCGATGCGGCGGGCAGCAAGACAGGGAAGCTCTTTCCCACCGGACAACCCCAGGACCTGATCGACGGCATCCCGGTGACCTGCATCGACATGGCGATGCCGATGGTGATCGTTCAAGCCAGTCAGCTTGGCAAGCGCGGCGATGAAAGCCCCGCTGAGCTGGACGCCGATAAAGCCTTCCTGCAGCGCCTGGAGTCCCTGCGGCTGAAAGCCGGCCTGGCAATGGGCTTGGGTGATGTCAGTGACAAGGTCATTCCCAAACCGGTGCTGGTGTCTCCGGCCAAGTCTGGCGGGACGGTCCAGGTGCGTTATTTCATGCCGCACAACTGTCATCGCGCTTTGGCGATTACCGGCTCCATCGGGTTGGCGACGGCTTGCGTGACCAACGGCAGCGTCGTCGCACAGTTGCTCGGTACCGTCAGTGAGCCGCGTTTGCAGCAAGTTCGCATCGAGCACCCCAGCGGCGGTATCGATGTGGTGTTGTCCTACACCGGCGAAAAGGGTGAGACCATTCGTGCTTCGGTGGTACGCACCGCCCGCCGACTTTTCTCTGGTTTCGTCTACGCCACGGTTTCCCAGCGCCTGGCTGGATAGTCCAGGCAGACCTCGTCATCGCATCAGCTACTCAATAACAACAAGAGATCTGACATATGCTCGCTTTACTTGGCTTGGCCATGGTGGTGGTCTTCACCTTCCTGATAATGACCAAACGGTTGTCACCGATCGTCGCCCTGACGGTGGTGCCCATCGTCTTTGCCGTGCTCGGCGGCTTTGGCGGGACCACCGGCAAGATGATGTTGGACGGCCTGAAAATGGTCGCGCCGTCGGCGGCGCTGCTGTTGTTCGCGATCCTGTTTTTCGGCCTGATGATCGACGCCGGTCTGTTCGACCCGCTGATCCGCAAGATCCTCAAGCGGGTCAATGGCGACCCGATGAAGATCGCCGTGGGTACGGCGCTGCTGTCGCTGTTGGTGGCGCTGGACGGTGACGGCACGACGACTTACATGATCACCTGTGCCGCGATGCTGCCGCTGTATAAACGCATCGGCATGAATCCGATGATCCTGGCGACTGTTTCCATGCTCTCCTTGAGCATCATGAGCGGCATGACCCCTTGGGGCGGCCCGGCGACCCGCGCGATCGCAGCATTGGGCCTGGATGCCGGTGAGTATTTCGTGCCGTTGCTGCCGACCATGATCGGCGGTGCGATGTGGGTGGTGTTCACGGCGTTCCTGCTGGGCCGTGCCGAGCGCAAGCGCATCGGCAACGTCCAACTGCAAAGCGGTGGCGGTAATTGCTACATCAACGCGATCATGGAAGACACGCCACACAAGCGCCCGAAACTGGCCTACGTCAACCTGCTGCTGGTGGTCGCGGTGATGGTCGCACTGGTGATGGGGCTCATGCACTCGGCGATCCTGTTCCTGATCGGTTTCGTCCTGGCGCTGATGATCAACTATCCGCAACTGGATATTCAGAAGGAGCGCATTCTCGCCCATTCGGGCAACGCCATGACCGTGGTCCTGCTGGTGTTTGCCGCGGGCATCTTCGCCGGGATCTTCTCCGGGACGAAAATGGTCGATGCGTTGGCACAGACCCTGGTCGACTGGATTCCGCCTTCCTGGGGCCATCTGTTCCCGCTGGTGGTGGCGATTACCAGCATGCCGTTGACCTTTGTGCTGTCCAACGATGCCTACTACTTCGGTGTCGTGCCAATCCTGGCCAACGCCGCTGCCGCCTATGGCATTGATCCGGTCGAAATTGCCCGGGCGTCCATTCTCGGCCAGCCGGTGCACCTGATGAGCCCGCTGGTGGCCTCGACCCTGTTGCTGGTGGGCATGGTCGACCGCGACCTGGGCGACTTCCAGAAAGCCACCGTCAAATGGGCGGTGCTCACCTCCCTGGTGATTACCGCACTGGCCCTGCTGACCGGGGCGCTGACGCTGTTTTCCTGATTCACCCGACAACCTTGGTTTCTTGCCTGACACGCCCCCGCAAGTGGGGGTGTGCCGGCCTGCACGTCCAATAACAACAACGAGTAGCTCGACATGACCATTTTGCTTACCCGCGGGGCTTTGTTTCCAATCCTTGGGCTGTTGCCCCTGGCCACGGCCAGCGCCGAAGGTTTCATCGACGACAGCAAGCTCAAGCTGCAATTGCGCAACGTCTACTTCAACGAAAATTTTCGCGACGAGCACGGTATGAGCGCACGGGCGGCGAGGACCGCCAAGAGTGAACGCACCGAATGGGCCCAGGGCTTCCTGCTGGATTACCAATCGGGTTTTACGCCGGGCACCATCGGCTTCGGGGTCGATGCCCTGGGCCTGCTCGGGGTCAAGCTCGACTCCGGGCGTGGTCGCAGCGGCACCGGCCTGCTGCCGGTGCATGACGACGGTCGCGCCGCCGACGAGTTTGCCAGCGCAGGGATGACCGCCAAGGCCCGGGTGGCCAAGACCACGCTCAAATACGGCACCTTGCTGCCCAAGACCCCGGTATTGGTCTACAACGATGCGCGGCTGTTGCCCCAGACTTACCAGGGCACCCAGATCAGCAGCACTGACATCGACAACCTCACCGTCACCGGCGGGCATCTGGAGCGTTTCAAGCTGCGCGATTCGAGCGACAGCATGCCCATCGTGCCCGATGGCTACGGTGGCGATAAGTCCGGTGACTTCAGCTATGCCGGTGCCGACTACAAGTTGGGCAAAAACATCCGTCTGAGTTACTTCTATGGCGAGCTGGAGAATTTCTATCGACAGAATTTTGCCGGTATCCAGCATGATCTTCCCTTGGGCGCCGGGGTACTGACCAGCGACCTGCGCTACTTCAACAGTGTCGATTCGGGTTCGGCCTATGGTGGCAAGATCGACAACGACATGCTCAGTGGGCTGCTGTCCTACGCCGTTGTCGGCCACACACTGAGCGCAGGCTACCAGACCCTCAGTGGCGAGGCGGGCCTGCCTTATGTCAGCGGCGCCACGGTGTACTCCTTCAGCAACGTCGGGATCGGCAAGTTCATCGAGGAAGACGAGAAGACCTGGATGCTCGGGTACGGCTACGACTTCGCTCGCCTCGGTGTGCCCGGCCTGACATTTTCCACCCGCTACCTGAGCGGCAACGACGGCAAGTCCAATACTACGGTCAAAGAGTGGGAGCGCGACGCAGAGATCGCCTACGTGGTGCAGCAGGGTACGTTCAAGGGGCTGGGGGTGAAGTTGCGCAACTACGTCTATCGCTCGGACTTTTCCCGTGGCCGTGACAGCAACCGGATCTATTTCACCTACGATATCGCGCTTTGGTAGATCATGCTGTTCGCCTAAGAAAAAACGATGGACCTGTGGCCAGAGATTGCTCCCGCTCGGCTCTGTAGGAGCTGGCGAAGCCTGCGATCTTTTGATCTTTCGCTTGAGATTCAAGTGTCTGGGGAAAGATCGCAGCCTCGTTGCACTCGACAGCTCGCTCCCTCGCCACGGCTTTCTCAGTGGCCTCGGTTTCATCACGGTGGCCCGGTTCGATTCTTTGCGACATCATGGCGGCAATTTTCTTTGAGGCAATGCCCGTCGAGGCCGCTGTGGATCGCAACCGAGACCGACGTAACAACCTTTCCCTGGATGGCCTGAATTTTTTCCTCGCGGATGTACGCGATGGGCTGGGTCCTTACCTGGCGATCTACCTGCTGGCGGTGCATCGCTGGGACCCGGCCAGCATTGGCGTGGTAATGACCGTGGCGGCGATGGCCGGGCTCGTTGCCCAGGCGCCTGCCGGAGCGCTGATCGACCGGGTGCGCAGCAAACGTGCCGTGGTGGCTGTGGCTGCCTTGATGGTGACGCTGGGTTGCCTGGTGCTACCGTTCACGTCTTCCTTCGGCCTGGTGGCGCTGACCCAGGCGCTCGGCGCTGTGGCGGCATCGGTCTTTGCGCCGGCTATTGCGGCCATTTCCCTGGGCATTACCGGCGCCCGCGCCTTTACGCGGCGCACCGGGCGCAACGAGACATTCAACCACGCGGGCAATGCCTGCGCAGCGCTGCTGGCGGGTGGGTTCGCCTGGCTGTTCGGTCCCATTGCGGTGTTCTACCTGATGGCCGCGATGGCATTGGCCAGCATCGTGGCGGTCAGTTGCGTATCCGCCGAGGCCATTGACCATGACGTGGCCCGTGGCCTGGAGGCCGGTCAGTCGGTGCAGGGCCCGGCGCCCCCGGCGCTGCGCGTGTTGCTGGATAACCGCACGCTGCTGTTGTTCGCCATTTGCTGCGGGCTGTTTCACCTGGCGAACGCGGCGATGCTCCCGCTGGTCAGCCAGAAGCTCGCCCAGGCCAATGCCCACCTGGCCACGCCACTGACGTCGGCCTGTATCGTCGCGGCGCAACTGGTCATGGTGCCCATGGCGTGGCTGGTCGGCGTCAAGGCCGATGCCTGGGGACGCAAGCCGTTGTTGCTGGCCGGCTTCCTGATCCTGCCCATTCGAGGGGTGTTGTACGTGCTCTCGGACGACCCCTATTGGTTGGTGGCGGTGCAGTTGCTCGATGGGGATCGGTGCCGGGCTGTTTGGCGCGCTGTTTCCCTTGGTGGTCAAGGACCTGACCCAGGGCACCGGACGTTTCAATGTCAGCCTCGGGGTGCTGTCGACGGTGTTCGGATTCGGCGCGGCGTTGAGTAACAGCCTGGCCGGCTTTGTGGTGCAAGGGGCTGGCTACAGCGCGGCGTTCCTGACCCTGGCGGCGATTGCTGCGTTGGCGTTCGGTCTGTCGCTGGCGATGCCCGAAACGTTCCGGCCAAGCCGCGTTCCACAGGCCGACACGCTTACGGTCGCTGACGGCGGGGTCGCCTGAGCCTGCGTATCACCTATGTGTGAGCGAGCTTGCTCGCGATGGCGACCGGCAATCAGAGCCTGGGTACCGGCCGTTCCACGACACTCCAATAGGACGAGGTGTCGATGAGGCTCAAAACGCGCCCTTGGTCCATGTCCTGGTTCAGCACGCCTCGTATCAAATCACCGGCTAACCAGCTCGCCGTATTAGCTGCCAATACTCGACCTTCGGCATTGAGCAACAGCGCTTCATTGCTGACTCTCATCAGGCTGCGCACGAGCAAGGGTTCCAACGAGTGCAGGGAGATGTCGGCGGCTGCAACGCCAATGAAGCGATCATCGAAAAAAATCGGCACGGAGAAGGCAACGATGTACTGCTCGGTGCCATACAAGTCGACAAAAGGCCCGTCTATGGAGGGCTGGCGAGTCTGCTGCGGACGGGTGTACCAAGGCATGTGCAGGTAATCGTAGAAACGATCGCTGCGGCTATCGAGATTCAGCTGCAAAGGCTGGATTTGTTCGTTCTGGGTCCGGCACCACCATTGCAGGTGCATCTCGCAATCTTCCAGCTCACCAGGGGCGAAGACCACGCCAGCGCCATGAAACTTGAGACTCTCGGAGTCAAGGATCTGCCGGACGCCAGCCAACAATGGCTTGAGGTCGCGTTGATTGGGGTGCCTGGTCTTGCACCGTTGCCGTTCCCAAATGCTCGATACCTGGGCGCCCAGGTCGTTGAGACCCTTGAAGACGTTACCAATGGAAGCGTTGATCAACGTTGCGCATTGGGATAACCCATTTGCTGAAATTTCGTTATCCATGGCTCTAACTCATGCCTCGGAAGGGACAGTGCGGTGTTTGCTGGCGACACGGACAGGCTGTCGGGCGGTGTTTGGAGTCAGTTGTTGAGCAAGTTCTGTTCCAGTCATCAGGCATCTTGCGCCATCTGCTGCAAGCGTATGGCGGTCAAACGCCGGACGCCGCGAGCAACATGGGCTTCGGCCAGTGCCCCCGCCAGATTGGCATCGTTCGCAATGATGGCCTCCAGAATCGCCCGGTGTTCCCGCTCGATCACTTGGGGATCCGGTTGCTCATCAAATGGCAACCATAACAACTCCCCCAGTTCCGCCTGCAAGCGGGCCTCGCTGTGGGTCAGCCGTACCGACTGCGACGCCACGGCAATTTCGATGTGGAACCTGGCGTCGGCACGTCGGCGCTCCAGACGTTCTTGTGCCTTGGCCAGCGCATCGATGTAGCCACCCAGCCGCGCATGTTGCTCAGGGCCGGCGCGTTGGGCTGCCAAGCGGGCGGCGGCGCCTGAAATGGCTGCGTGCTCGTCGGCCAGGTCACGCAATTCAAGCGTGCTCATTTCACGCAATTGATCGAACAACGCCTGATCGGTGGTTTGTGGGGCGGCGCAGATAAAGCTGCCGCCGTTGCGTCCACGCCGGGTTTCGATGACCCCGCGCTCTCGCAAGGCAGCCAACGCATCGCGCAGGGTGACCGTGGCGACGCCGAGTTGGGTGGCCAGGGTACTTTCGCTGGGGAGCTGTTCACCTTCGACCAGCAACCCCAGGTCAATCATTTCAACCAGGCGGCGGGTGACGGATTCCGTTTTCCCTTCCTGACTGAGGCGTATGAGGCTTGATGTAGGGCTCATGGTCGTTTCATTCATTGGCGGCGTCCTCGACGCCGGGACTAAAAAAATTCTATTTCATAGTTCAAAGGCATTTTCAGGGGCCGTTGGGGCGGAATTCTAGGGATGAAAAGGCGTTGAAGTCAAAAAAACCTGGCTGAATTTGGATTTCATGGGGTTCTCATGGATTAAAAGATATGGTTCCATATGTTTAAGCGAGCCGAGATCGCATTCATCCGAACCCAGGAGCACTTCAATCATGAGTCACTTGACCCGAGCAGAGTGGGAAGCCAGAGCCAAGGCGCTGGACATCGAGGGCCGTGCCTTTATCGACGGGCGATACAGGCCTGCCAGTTCAGGCGCTACCTTTGAATGCGTGAGTCCTGTGGACGGGCGATTGCTGGGCCTGGTTGCAAGTTGCGATGCCGCGGACGCCGAGCTGGCCGTGACCAGCGCACGGGCGGCATTCGACTCCGGCGTTTGGTCGCGTCAGGCACCGGCAGTGCGCAAGGCGGTCATGCTGCGTTTTTCCGACCTCTTGCAGTCTCACGCCGAAGAGCTGGCACTGCTGGAAACGCTGGACATGGGCAAACCGATCGCCGACTCGCTGGCGGTCGACCTGCCCGGCGCCATCGATAGCATTCGCTGGTGCGGGGAGGCCATCGACAAGATCTACGATGAGGTGGCCGCGACGGCGGTAGATCAGCTCGGGCTGGTGACGCGGGAGCCGGTCGGGGTGGTCGCTGCCATCGTGCCGTGGAATTTCCCGTTGATGATGGCTTCGTGGAAATTGGGGCCGGCATTGGCGACCGGCAACTCGGTGATTCTCAAGCCTTCAGAGCGTTCGCCGCTGACGGCTATTCGTATCGCACAGCTTGCCCTGGAAGCAGGATTGCCGGTCGGTGTGCTCAATGTGCTACCAGGCTATGGACACACGGTGGGCAAGGCCCTGGCCTTGCACGGTGACGTTGATGCGCTGGCGTTTACCGGTTCCACCCGAGTGGCCAAGCAACTTCTCGTGTATGCGGGCGAGTCGAACATGAAGCGGGTTTGGCTGGAGGCGGGGGGAAAGAGCCCGAACATTGTCTTCGCAGATGCCCCTGATCTACAGGCAGCCGCCGAAGCGGCAGCGGCCGCCATTGCTTTCAACCAGGGCGAGGTGTGCACCGCCGGTTCACGTTTGCTCGTCCAGGCTTCCATCAAGGCGCACTTCGTGCCGATGGTGGTCGAGGCTATGAAAGGCTGGAAGCCAGGCCATCCGCTGGATCCCGACACCAATGTCGGTGCGCTGGTGGACGCGCGCCACCTGGAAGGGGTGTTGCAACACATTCGGCAAGGACAGGATCAAGGCGCCCAGTTGTTGCTGGGAGGGCGCGTGGCATTGGAGGAAACCGGCGGCAGCTACGTGGAGCCGACACTGTTCGACAATGTCAGCAACTCGATGACAATTGCCCGGGAAGAGATTTTCGGCCCGGTGCTGTCGGTGATCGAATTCGACGAAGCCGAGGATGCGGTGCGCATCGCCAACGACACGCCTTACGGGCTGGCTGCAGCCGTCTGGACGGCCAACCTGTCGCGCGCCCATACCATGGCCCGCGCACTTCGCGCCGGAAGTGTCTGGGTCAACCTGTATGACGGCGGCGACATGATGGCGCCGTTCGGTGGCTACAAGCAGTCCGGTAATGGCCGCGACAAATCCCTGCATGCCTTCGATAAATACACCGAGATCAAGGCCACCTGGATACAGCTCTGAGGCATTTCTGGTGAACCACGTTACGGGTGGAATGGTTCTGCCTGCTTGACGCTTACTCAACGAATTCCTTTTTGAAGGATGGCGCAATGAACAGCTCAATAAGCTCCACGGCAGCCGTGGACCAGGACGCGGAGCAACTCCGTGCCCTCGGGTACACCTCGAGTTTCGAACGTAGCATGAGCCTGTGGCAGAACTTTGCCCTCGGGTTCACCTACCTGTCGCCGGTAGTCGGCGTCTACACATTGTTCGGCCTGTGCCTGGCAACGGGCGGGCCGCCCATGTTCTGGTCCTACCTGCTGGTGGGGTTAGGGCAAATGCTGGTGTGCCTGATTTTTTGCGAAGTGGTGTCCCAATATCCCATCTCCGGCGGTGTCTATCCGTGGGCCCGTCGCCTGGTGGGGAAAAAATGGGCCTGGATGGTCGGCTGGATCTACGCCATCTCCCTGTGCGTGACCATTGCTGCCGTAGCTCTGGGCGCCGGTCCCTACATTGCCAACCTGCTGGGTTTCGAGCCGTCGCCGGTCACCAATACCTTGGTCGCGCTGGTCCTGACCGCTACTGCGACGGTCTTGAACCTGAGCGGCACCAAGCTGCTGGCGCGGGTGGCTATGTTCGGCTTTCTGTGTGAGCTGGTCGGGGCGTTATTGATCGGCGGCTATTTGCTGATTTTTGAGCGTCACCAGTCCTTGAGCGTGTTGTTCGACACGTTCGATATCTCCATCGATGGGGAGTACTGGCCGGCCTTCCTGGCCGCATCACTGGCCGGGATGTTCCTTTACTACGGTTTTGAAGCGTGCGGCGATGTGGCCGAGGAAACGCCCAATCCCAGCCGCCAAGTCCCCAAGGCCATGCGAATGACGATCTGGATCGGCGGTGCCGCGTCGATCTTTGCCGCCCTGGCCTTGATCCTGGCCGTGCCTGATATTGCCGCCGTTGTTTCCGGCCAGGACAAGGACCCCATGGCCACGATATTCGGCGCGGCGTTCGGTCCGGTCATGTCGCGGGTGGTCATGGCGGTGATCACGGTTTCGTTCGTTTCCTGTGTGCTGAGCTTGCAGGCATCCGCCAGCCGCTTGTTGTATGCCTACGCCCGAGACGAGATGCTCATGGGCAGTGGCGTGCTGAAGAAAATCTCCCCGGCCACCCATGTGCCGACCGCCGCCCTGATGGTCTGCGGGGTGCTGCCGGCGATCATCGTGTGTGTCGGTTTCTATCTTCAGAACGCCATCGCGCTGGTGGTGAGTTTTGCCGCCATCGGTATCTACCTGGCATTCCAGATGATCGTCGGGGGTGTGATGTACGCCCGTCTCCGGGGCTGGACACCCAATGGCCAGTTCACCTTGGGACGTTGGGGCTGGCCGGTGAACATCGCTGCGCTCTGCTATGGCTTGTTCGCCATCGTCAATATGTCCTGGCCGCGTATGCCAGACGCGCCGTGGTATGTGAACTACGGCATCGTGTTGGTTGGCGCCATCGTGATCTTCGTCGGCCTCGTCTACATGGTCCTGTTTCGCCCCTACGAGAAAGGTACCGCCCCGGCTTCCGATGCCTGGAAAAAAACCTAAGCGACATGACGGCCTGCCGCCGGGCGCGGCAGGCAAATCCTCTGATGAGAAAAGGGTGAACGCTATGACGTCTCGAATCCATTCGATGCTGTTTGGGTTGCTCCTGATTCTGGCCAGCCATGGGGTTCTGGCAGCCAGTCAAAACGATACCCTGGGTGTGATCCATGACTATATGAAAGCTTGGAACGCTCGCGATGCGGAGGCTGCGGCGAAGTACTTCACCGAGGACGGCGAGTTCCTCGACGCCTCGGTGGGGACACCGCAGGTCGGCCGGGAAAATGCCAAGACCCAGGTGATCGAAGTGTTCATGCACGCAGTGCCGGATCTGCAATGGACGATGCTGGGCGAGCCGATCGTCAACGGTGAAAGCATTGCCTTCGAATGGGAATTCAAGGGACACAATACCGGGCCTTGGAGCACCGAGACGCCGGCCACCCAGCGCCCCCTCAGCTTCAAGGGGGTGAGTTTCATCCGGCTCAAGGAGGGCAAGATTATCACGCAGCACGACTACTATGACGCCCTGGGTTTCAACAAGCAGCTCGGCTGGTAGATCAATGTTCCCGCCGCGAGAGCTGTAGCAACAAACCAGGCTCGGCTCTCCTGGCAGAGAGCGTCCAGCCGTTTTCCAGCAGGTTCTTCAACAAGGTGAAGAGGGCGCTGCGATCCGCCTGCCATGGGTCAGCAGAGGCAGCGTTCTGCACCAGTACCAGGCGTACCTCGGCGGCTTCGGCCATGCGCTGCAAATAGTCGCTGGCTTCCCTTGCGACATCGGCCAGTTCGACTTCGGCAAACAGGTAGTTCTGGGCCTCACTGGCTTCGGTGAGGAGCAGCAGTTGCTGGACTTGACGGGTCATGTGAGCGACATCGTTGAGCAGCGCGTTGCGATCGTGGCTGTCCATCAATTCGATTTGTGCGCGTATCAGCGCCAGCGGTGTCTTGAGTTCGTGCGCCGCGGTCGCCAGAAACTCCTGCTGGGTCCGGTAGCCATTTTCCAGGCGCTGGAGGACCCGATTGAAACTGTCCACCAGTGGCACGACTTCGGACGGTACGCTGCTGACCTGCAAACGGTTATCTGTCGAAAGCCAGAGATTGCTCCCGCTCGGCTGCGGTAGGAGCTGTGTAGGAGCTGTCGAGTGCAACGAGGCTGCGATCTTGTCCCAGACAATTGAGTCGCAAGCGAAAGATCAAAATCAAAAGATCGCAGGCTTCGCCAGCTCCTACAGCAGCGGGAGCAAGCTCTGACCACGGGTCTGTGCTCAAACGATATCGTCGATCAGGATGTGGGGCTGTCCGCGGCTGCATCGTTCGAGCCGCGCCTCGACCTTGTAGACCTGGCGAAGCATCGACTCGGTAATCACCTCGGCGCTCGGGCCGCTGCCCTGGGCGGTGCCGTCGGCAATCACCAACACCTGGTCGGCGAAGCGCAGCGCCTGGTTCAGGTCATGGATGGCGATGAACACAATGACTTCGCGCTTGCGCGCCAGGGCACGCATGAAGCCCAGCACCTGGACCTGCCGGTGCATGTCCAGGGCGCTGGTCGGTTCATCCATCAACAGGATTTCCGGCTCGCGCACCAGGGTCTGGGCGATCGACACCAACTGCTGCTGTCCACCGCTGAGTTCACCGAGGTTGCGAAACGACAATTCGGTGATGCCCAGTGCGGCGAGAATGTCATCCACCAACTTCAGTTCATCGTCATGGACGACCCAGCCCGGCGTGAGCTGCTTGCGCGCCAGCAGGACCGATTCGTACACCGTCAACCGCGCGCTGGCGTTCAAGCCCTGGGGCATGTAGCTGATGCCCTGCGGTCCCTTTTTCGAGCCCTGCAAGACGATCTGTCCGGGGCCTTCAATCAATCCGGCCATCCGTTTGAACAAGGTGGATTTGCCCGCTGCGTTGGGGCCGACCACCGCCACCACCTGGCCGCCGACAAAGGCTGCCGTGGTCACACCGTGAATGATCGTGCGCTGGCCGTAGCGGGCACCGAGGTTCTCCAGCTGGATCGTTACCATGAGTTTTTCTTCCCGCCGAGAATCAAGGAAATGAAGAAGGGCACGCCGATCAGCGACGTGACCACGCCGATGGGGAAAATGGCGCCCGGGATCAGGGTTTTGCTGATCACCGAACTGGCGGACAGAATCAATGCGCCGGTCAACAACGATGCTGGCAGGAAGAACCGCTGGTCTTCACCGATCAGCATTCGCGCGATGTGCGGGCCGACCAGGCCGATGAAGCCGATGGTGCCGACAAACGCCACCGGGAACGAGGCCAGCAGGCTGACCATGATCAGCGTCTGGAAGCGCAGGCTGCGCACGTTGATGCCGAAACTCGCGGCCTTGTCATCCCCCAGGCGCAGCGCGGTCAAGGCCCAGGCGCGTCGGGCGAAAATCGGCAGGGTGACCAGGATCACCAGGCAGATCACCCCGAGCTTGGGCCAGGTGGCTTTGGTCAGGCTGCCCATCGTCCAGAACACTACGGCGGCCACGGCTTGTTCGGTGGCGAAGAATTGCACCAGTGCCAACAGCGCGTTGAAGGTGAACACCAGGGCGATGCCGAGCAGCACGATGGTCTCGGCGCTGACACCGCGGCGCAGGCTCAGGAAGTGGATCAGCAAGGCCGACAACATGGCCATGATGAACGCGTTCACCGGCACCATGTACTGTGCCGCCAGTGGAAACAAGGCGACGCCAAACGCCAGTCCCATGGCCGCACCGAAACTGGCGGCGGCGGAAATGCCCAGGGTGAACGGGCTGGCCAGCGGGTTGTTGAGGATCGTCTGCATCTGCGCGCCGGCCAGCGACAACGCGGCGCCGACCGCAACGGCCATCAGCGCCACGGGCAAACGGATATCCCACATCACCACGCGGACCTGGGGCGATGCGCTGTCTGGCGAAAACAACGCGCCCAGCACTTCGTCGAGGCTGTAGCGCGCCGGCCCGAGGGCCAGGTCCAGCAGGACGCTGCAGATCAGCAGCAGCGCGAGCCCACCGAGGATGAGGCGCTTGCGCAGCACCAGGCGTCGGTAGGTGTCACGTTGAACCACCAAGGCTTCGTTCAGCGAGCTCATGGCGTGACCTCTGCCGGGCGCAGGCTGACGGCGTAGCCCGGCTCATAAGGTACCGGCAAGAACTGCTCATGCAATTGGCGGAACGCGGCATCCGGATCCAGGTCGGCAAACAACGTCGGGTGAAACCATTTGGCCAATTGCTGGATGGCCACGAACTGATAGGGGCTGTTGTAGAACTGGTGCCAAATGGCGTGGAAAGCCTGGTCGTCCTGGGCCTTGATGCCGGCATAGGCCGGTCGCTGGGTGTACCACGCCAGTTTTTTCCTGGCTTGGGCCATGTCCGCACCCGGGCCGACGCCGACCCAATGGCCGCCGGGGGCAAAGGCTTCCCAGTTGGCACTGGTGACCACCACATGGGCCGGGTTGGCGACCACCACTTGCTCGGCATTCAACTGGCCGAACGTGGTGGGGATGATGCCCTTGGCGATGTTGTCGCCACCGGCCATTTCGACGAACAGGCCGAAGTTCTCGTTGCCAAAACTCAGGCAGCAATCATCGGTGTAACCGCCGATGCGTTCGATGAAGACCTTTGGCCGGGCAGGGTGGCGCGCCTCAATGACATCGGTAACGCGGCGAATCTGTTGGTTGCGAAACTCGATGAAGGCCTCGGCACGGGCTTGCTTGCCGAACAGTTGGCCGAACAGGCGCATGGTCGGCTCGGTGTTCTGCATCGGGTTGTTGCGAAAGTCGACGTAGACCACCGGGATGCCCAAGGCGTCGAGCTTTTCGATGTAGCGCGCGTCCTCGGTGGCGTGCTGGGCTTCGATATTGAGGATGATCACATCCGGACGCTGGGAGATTGCCTGCTCGATGTCAAAGGTGCCGTCCTCGAAGCCGCCGAAGGTCGGGATCTTGGCGATGGCGGGAAATGTGCGCAGATAGGCGCCGTAGGTGTCCGGATCGGACTGGATCAGGTCCTTGCGCCAACCGACGATGCGTTCGATGGGGTTTTGTGTGTCCAGCGCCGCGACCAGGTACAGCTGGCGACCTTCGCCGAGGATGACCCGTCGAACGGGAAGATGAACCTTGACCTGGCGCCCGAGCAGGTCGGTCACGCTGCCCAGGGCTGGATCCGCATCGGCGGCAAGCGCAGGGCGTGGCGTCAGCGAAAGAAACGACACTCCGAGCAGCCCGGCGAACAGCAGTGCGACGAACGTGTGAGGGCGGCGAAAAACGGTAACCATGGTTCATGCCTTTACAAAAGCCGGACCGGAAAACGGCGCACGGCGCCGCTCCCGACCGGACGTTTCAGAAATCAACGGTGGCGGACAACAGCAGCGTGCGCGGCGCGCCTTGGGAAAACGCGCCATAGGACGCGACACCTGACCAATACGCGCGGTCGAAGACGTTCTGCACCGTGGCGCGAAAGGTCGTGGGTCGCTCAGCGATGCGTGTGGCGTAGCGGGCACCGACATCGAAGCGGGTCCAGGCATCCAGTGCCTGGGTGTTGGCTTGGTCGACGTATTGGCGGGCGGTGTAGATTGCGCCACTGGTCAGCGTCAGGCCCTCGATGCCCGGGGTGTCCCACTCGGTCCAGAGATTGGCCTGGACCTGCGGGACGCCCACCGGTCTGTTGCCGCGATTGGTGGTCACGCCGGTCTTGGTCAGTTCTCCATCGAGCAGCGTCACGCCGCCGAGCAGGCGTGTGCCCCGGGCAATCTCGCCCGACAGGTTCAGTTCCACGCCACGGTTGCGTTGCTCGCCCTGTACCGAAAACACCCCGGACGATAATTCGCCGCTGGGCTTCTTGATCTGGAACAGCGCCAGGGTGGCCATGAAGCTGTCGTAGTCGACCTTGACCCCGATCTCTTGCTGGCGGGAAATGTATGGTGAGGATATCTCCCCGGCGTTGGTGGCGGCGGACGGCGCGATGTCGCCCTTGCTCAGGCCTTCAACGTAGTTGTAGTACAGCGAGACATGGTCCCAGGGCTTGGCGACGATACCGAGCAGTGGCGTGGTTTTGCTTTGGTCGTAGGACGGGGTGACGACGGCGGTGTTGTAGTTGTCCGACTGGATGTTCTGCTGGCGCAGGCCGAGGGTGACTTGCAGGCGTTCGTCGAGCACTGACAAGGTGTCGGCCAAGGCGATGCCCGACAGTTCGCTCGCGGAGACTTTCGCAGTACGGGGCTCGGCGAGGTTTGGCCTGGGCCGGTCAATCGGCTGGTAGATGTTCGAGAGGATGGCGGGGCCGGAAAGGATGCCCCGAAACAACTCATCGCGATAACGGCTGACTTGCAGCACCGTGCGGTGGCTGACCGGCCCGGTGTCGAAGCCCAGGCGCGCGCCCGCGTCGACGGTGTAGCGCTGGACTTTGAATTTGTAATAACCGGGAACGGATGACGTATCGCCGGCGGCGTTGATGATGGTCGGGGTCTGGTCGGACATGCGTTCGACCTCCGATTTTCCGCCGCCGGCATGAGCAAACAGCGTCAGGTGATCGCTGAGGTCATACTCACCGCCCAGCAACGCCGATGTGTCCCGGGCTTCGGACCGCCCCCAGTCCTGGCTGACGCTGGTGCGCCCGTTGGCGGCGGAGGGAATCTGCACCTTGGAGGCGATCAGAAAGGGCCGTGATGCGGCGTCGAATTTTTCCTTCTGGTTGATCAGGTCCAGGGTGGTGCGCAGGCGATCCCCTTGGTAATCCAAGGAGATGGCGCCGGTGCCGACCGCTCGGGACTGCTTGTCGATGGCCGTGTCTCCCTGTTGGAGGCTGCTGTTGATCCTGATCCCGAACCGGCGTTCGTCACCAAAACGCCGACTGACGTCGAGGTGGCCGCCCAGTTGCGAGTCCATGGCATAACGGCTGGTGAAGCGGGTCAGGTCCTCGTCGAGGGCTCGCTTGGGAACCACGTTGATCACGCCGCCCACGGCGCTGTTGGGTGACATGCCATACAGCAGGGCGCCAGGGCCCTTGACCAGTTCGATACGCTCGGCGTACTCGGTGAATACCCGGTAATTGGACGCCACGCCGTACACACCGTCGAAGGCCAATTCACCGAGATTGCCTTCGCCCACAGGAAAACCTCGGATGAAGAACGAGTCGACAATGCCTCCCGCCTGGCCGGTGGAGCGCACCGAAGAGTCGCGTTCCAGCACGTCGCCCACGGTGACCGCCTGTTGATCCTTGATCATTGTCGAGGTGTAGCTGCTGACGCTGAAAGGCGCGTCCATCACGTCGGTATTGCCCAGCAGGCCAAGGCGTGCGCCGCGGGCGACCTGGCCGTCGGAGTAGGTAGGTGGCAGGCTGGTGTTGCGTCTGCCGATGGCGTCGACGGTGATCGCCGGCAAGGACACCTGGCGCAGCACCAGTGTGTAGCTGCCATCGTCACGCGCAACCATCTCCACACCGCTGTCGGCCAGCAGGCGTGTGAGTGCTTGCGCTGCGGTGTAGGTGCCGGAAAGTCCCGGGCTGACCAGGCCTTCGGTGATCGAGGGCTGGAACGACAGGGCAATGCCGGCGGCCAGCGCAAAGCTCGACAGGGCAGGGCCGAGCGGCCCGGGGGCGATGTCATAGGTTCGGGGGGCGATGGCTTCCAGCTGCACAGGCACGGCGGCCAAGGCGAACGATCCGATGACCGTGCTCAAGGCAAGGCTCAACAGCACACTGCGAATGACGGGCTTGGACGGACGATCCGGACGCAGGGGCCGTGCAACGAGCATGGATGGATGACCCTATGGACGAGATGAAATGGTTATTCCTTTCTTTGCCAGTCGAGATCAAAAAAAGTATCACCTGCGTAGCAACTATTTTCTGTGAGGTCAGGCAGGGGTGAGCGTCAGCCAGTAACCGCTCAAGTGGCCGGTGACGAGAACCGGGTAGGTCTGGAGCAGCATGTTGAGCGTGCGCTGGGTGTCGCTGATAGGAAACGCACCGGAAACACGCAGCTCGGCGATGGCCGGGTCACAGCGCACGAAGCCTCGGCGATAGCGCGCCAACTCGGCGACGAAATCCGCCAGGCGCATCTTGTCGGCCATCAGCATGCCTTGGGTCCAGGCGCTGACGTTGCGGTCTGTTGGGTTCAACGGACCAACGGTCTGTGATGAGAAATCAGTGCGCTGTCCGGCGTTGACGATGATCGGCGCGGCCTGGCGAGCATCGGCCAGTTCAATCCGCACAGCGCCTTCGAGTACCGCCAGATGGGTGCGCGATTGCAGTTCGCGGACGGTGAACCGCGTGCCCAAGGCTTGCATCCGACCCTCGCGGGTGCTGACCAGGAAGGGGCGGGCCTGTGGCGAAGGATCCGGTGCGGTCTGAACCAGGATTTCTCCTTCGCGCACCTGGATGAGCCGCTGGTGGGTGTCGAACAGGACGTCGATGGCCGTGCCGGTATTGAGGGTGATGTGAGAACCGTCGGCCAGGGTCAACTCGCGACGCTCGCCAACGGCGGTGCGGTAGTCGGCGGACCATTGCTGCGATTGCGCCAGCTTCCAGCTGCCCCAACCGGCGGGAACGACTGCCAGCAGCAACGCCAGTTTGCCGAGGGCCGCCCGCCGTTCGGGGCTGCTCGGGCGATCCAGCGCCGACATCGCCAACGAGCGTGGCAAACCGCCGAGCTTGCTTTGCAGCAACTGCGCACGGGACCAAGCCCGGCCACGCTCGGGGCTGCTGACTCTCCAGCACTCCCATTCGGCGCGCTCGCTGTCGCTGAGGTCGCGTTCACTCAAGCGCATCAGCCACTCGGCGGCTTCTTCGAGGACCTTGGGGTCGAGCGGGGGCTCATGACGACGGGTGAGCATTCAGTCCACCAGCATCAGGCACTGCACGAACGCCTGCTTCATGTAGCGTTTGACCGTGATCAGCGAGACGTTCAACTGCTGGGCGATGTCGTCGTATTTCAGGCCGCCGATCTGCGACAGCAGGAATGCCCGTTTGACCGGCGCAGGGAGGGTGTCGAGCATGGCGTCGATTTCGTGCAGGGTTTCCAGCACCAGGAAACGCAACTCGGGGGACGGCACTTCCTGGGCCGGCAAATGCGCGAGTGCCTCCAGATAAGCACGTTCCAATGCCTTGCGTTGATACCAGTTGACGAGGATGCCCTTGGCCACGCAGCTCAGGTAGGCCCTGGGTTGGTCAATGGCCGTGACTTGCGAGGCAAGAATGCGCGCGAAGGTGTCTTGCGCCAGGTCCGCCGCATCCATGGCGTTGCCCAGTTTCTTCTTCAGCGTGGCGTACAGCCAGCCGTGATGACCTGCGTACAGCGCTTCGATCACGCGCAGATGATGGTCGTTGTTCGCGGGCAGGGTTTCGCTCATGGCTGCAGTTTTTTTGCAATTGAGAAGTATTCCCAATGCTAATGGACAACTTGCCCGCGACGCAAGCGGCATTCAACCACCGCTGTTTCAGGTACGCAGCGGGTTCACGGGCCGGTAACGCAACACGATGACAGGGATCAGCGCCAGCACATAGGCCAGGCAAACGAACAGGTAGGTGTATTGCAACCCGTAGACCTGGCTGAGCAATCCACCGATCGAAATGCCCGCGATCGAAGCGAATTGCGTGGTGCCCTGGGCAATGCCCAGCACGTGGCCTTGTCGTGAGCTATCGGCGGATTTCGAGATGAGGGCCATCAGCACTGGCGTGGTGGCACCCAGCAGCACGCCCCAGATAAAGTAGGCAATGACAAATACGATGACATTGCGCGTGACCCCCGCCAGGGCGGTCAGGGCGATACAACCGAGCACGATGTAGAGGATGCGCTGCAAGGTTTGCTGCTGGGTACGGTGCTCGAAATAGCGCGACCAGGCCGTGGCCGACAGAATGAAACCCAGCGCCAGCAAGCCATAGCACAGGCCGACGAGCGAGTTGCTGACCTCGAATACTGCGCTCACATACAAGGCGAATGACGTTTGCGGCAGCATCCGCGCCAACAGCAGAATGCCCATGACGCATAACAACGACAGCAACGGCGATCCTTGCCCGGTGCTGTCGGTACGACTCGTCGCTGCCGGGGCCTGGCTGGCCGGGATTTTCTTCACTGGCGGCACATCCGGCAAAGTCACGGCGGCCACCACTGTGCACACTGCGCACAACGCCGAGGCGGTGAGGTTGATCCAGAAGAACGTGGCGTAGTCGAGGATCAGCCCCCCGACTACTGCGCCGAGCAATGAGCCGACATTGGTGGATATTTGCAGGATCGCGAACAGCCGCGCTCGCCGCGACGGGGCTTCGATACTCACGCCGTAGGCCTGCGCCGGGGCGATGTATCCGGCAAAGGCGCCCTGCAAGAAACGCAGGACCAGAATGATCCAGATATCGCTGCACAGCGCCAGGCCGAGCTGGGTCAGCGACAAGCCTGCCAGGGCGCGGATCATCATCCACTTATGGCCGTAGCGATCACCGATACGGCCCCAAAAGGCGCTGGTCAGCATGATGCCCAGCATCGGCCCGACATACACGGCAATGCTGGCGAAGCTGAAAACCGACTCCGAGGACGTCAGCCCGCGCAGGTGAACCGGCCAGAATGGCCCGCTCATTTCCATCGCGCCCATGGAGATGAGCTGGATCGCGAACAGAAGATAAATCAGGACTCTGACGTTCGAACCCTGGACGACACCGGTGTGGGACATGATCAGCCTCGGTGGTTAAACGCCAGCAAGCGGGTAGGGCTGCGTGTGCTGCAGGCGATGACAGGGTCGGCAAGATGCCCGGCTGCGAGAGAGGTTGCAAGGTGTCGATACCGCAGCAGCGTCGGTATGCGTGAGTGCTTTGGCGCAGCCTGAAAAAATAAACCCCGGGAGGTGATACTTTTCCGCAGGTCGACTGGCAATAGGAGTGATTACCATTTTCTCTCGTTGGAAAGGATCCTTAAGCCATGTCTGTTGCAAGTCGACCTTGTGGTGAGTCTGCATTATCCGTCGCGATTCGTACCGCCACGCTGAGTTTCGTTCTGGTCGCAGGAAGCGCCACCGCCTGGGCGGCCACCCCCGGGCAGGAGCCCGCTACCGATAAAATTTCGAACGCTGTGGTGGTCGGCAACGGGCAAGGCTTGACCCTCGATGCGACCACTATCACCGGTACCGGCAACAACCCAGGCGCACTGCCACCTGTGTTGGCCGGTGGTCAAGTGGCGCGCGGTGCACGCTTGGGGATGATGGGCAACAAGGACGTGATGGACACGCCGTTCAGCGTGACCAGTTACACCGCCAAGACCCTGGCCGATCTGCAAACCGTGACCGTGGCTGACGCCCTGCAACGAGATCCTTCGGTGCGCTCGACGGGCCAGGTGGGTGGCATCGTCGACTCGTTTTTCATTCGTGGTTTTCCAATCGGCGAGGGTAACCTCGGCGAGCTGGCTTACGACGGCGTGTACGGCGTGGCGCCCAACTACCGGGTGTTTACCGACTACGCCGAACGGGTCGAAGTGCTCAAGGGGCCGGGCGCGCTGATGTACGGAATTTCTCCGAACAGTGGTGTGGGCGGGGTGATCAATATCGTCCCCAAGCGTCCGTTGGAGGAAGACCTGACGCGCTTCACCGGCAGCTACGCGTCCGATTCCCAAGTGGGCGGGCATCTGGATGTCAGCCGTCGATTCGGCACGGAAAACCAGTTCGGCGTGCGTTTCAACGGCAGTCTTCAAGGTGGCGACACGGCCGTCGATGACCAGGAACGCGAAGGCAATATCGGGGCGATCGCCTTCGATTATCGAGGCGAGCGCTTGCGCTTGAACCTCGACTTCATCAGCCAGAAGGAAAACTTCGACGGCGCCTCGCGACCCTTCACCGTCGCGCCCGGCGTTGAGATTCCGTCTGCCCCCAATGGCCGTACCAACACGTCGCAGAAATGGGGCTGGTCGGACACCAAGGAGCAATCGGCATTGCTCGGCGGCGAATATGATCTGACGGACGCGGTCACGGTGTTTGCCCACGCCGGTGGAGGTCGGTCGGACGTCAAGCGGATGTCCGACCAGGTGCCCAGAATTCTCAACAGTGCCGGTGATACCAGCAACACGCCCGGGTACTACAAATTCAACGTGGACCGCTCCACCGCCGACGTGGGGATCCGCGGGGTGTTCGACACTGGCCCGGTCACCCACACGACCACCTTGATGGCGACCACGTATCAGGATGAACTGTCCCGCGGCATCACCAACGGGCCAGAGGTCCGCTCGAATATCTATCACCCGGTGGACGTGCCCAAGCCCGCCATCAATGCGCCCAAGGTGCTGCGCGTTTCCGAGTCACAGTTGTCCGGCTTCGCCTTGACCGACACCTTGTCGGTACTGGATGACCGTCTGCAATTGACCCTGGGGCTGCGCCGGCAAAACATCGAATCGCGCAATTACAATGCCGCCGGCTCGGTCAGTTCCCGTTATGACGACAGCGCCACGACGCCGATGCTCGGCGTGGTGGTCAAGCCCTGGGAGGACGTGTCGCTCTACTACAACTATGTCGAGGGGCTGAGTAAAGGTGACATTGCGCCAGGCAACGCGAGCAATGCCGGCGAAACGTTTGCACCTTACGAATCCAAGCAGCACGAAATGGGTGTCAAGTATGAGCACGGCACCTTCATGACTACCCTGGCGCTGTTCCAGATCGAGAAGCCCAGTGGCGAAATTGGCGCGGGCAATGTGTTTTCGGTGCAGGCCGAACAGCGTAACCGTGGCGTGGAGTTGAGTATGTTCGGCGAAGTGGCCCCCGGCACACGCTTGATGGGCGGCGTGACCCTGCTCGATGGCGAGCTGACGGATTCCGCCACGGCGGCCAACCGTGGCAATAAACCGGTGGGCGTGCCCGAGGTACAAGCTAACCTGTGGGCTGAATGGGACACCCCGTGGGTGGAGGGCTTTACTCTCACCAGCGGTGCGATTTACACCGGCAGCCAATACGTGAACCAGGCCAACACCCAGCAGTTGGATGCGTGGACTCGCTTCGATGCGGGGGCTCGCTACGCCACCAAGATCGAAGGTCGGCCTACGACTTTCCGAGCCACGGTTCAAAACGTCTTTGATCGCGAATACTGGTCGGGTGTCGCCTCGTATGGGGCGTTCTCTCCCGGCTCTCCGCGCACATTGCAACTGTCGGCCACGGTCGATTTTTAAGAAGCGGGCAAGGGTGGCTCAAACCAAGGGCCACCCCCTCGTGTATAGCGGTCGATCAGAACTTTTTCGGCACGGGCAGGGGCCGGTCAATACAGCCATGGTCAGGTGCGTGTCGCGCAGGCAAGGGCACCAGCGAAACCAATTCCTCTTCGACGATTTGATTGCTCATGGCCAATTCCAGCTCGGGGCAGTCAATGCTGAGCCAGTCACCGTGTTGGAGCGGCACATTCGCGGTGCGATGGCTCAAGCTGTGAAACACGTAATGAACCAGCCCAGGCTCGAGAAACTGCTCATGTTTCTCCAGGAACTCTTCCGAGTATCGGCGCAAACTCTGCCAGCGATGCAAACTCATCCGGTGGTGACTTGCCGTCAAGGGTTGGCCGTCGCGTTCTATCTGGACATTGATGGCCAGATCAGCCTGCAATTCCCCCACGATCAATGCCGGGGCAATCGCACAGGTACGCAAGTGCGCATGCGTTGAGGAAATGGCGTCACGACTGTGCAATACGTGATCGTGAATATCGTTGCCCAGGGTAAAACCAATGAAGCGCAGCGCGCCAAACGGGTCGACCCAATAGAGGCAGACAATGCACGGCTCGCTACTGATGCTTTGCGAATGATAAGGCACCTGCAAAGGGTCGCCGTCGGTCTTGAGCAGGCGGCCGTTACCTTTGTAATACCAGGCTTGTTCTGTCTTGGCGGTACAGAGGGTGATTTCGCTGATCTGGACCAATAAATTGTTATCGGGCTTGAGCGGCGGTCGGTATTTCACCGCTGCAGGCGTAAGCGGGTAGGGCGTGGACGGCAGGTCCTTGAGATAGGACTCCCAGTCCATATTCCGATCCGCGCAATGGGCCAGGGCTTCATAAAGATTTCCCTGGGGTGGACGAACCTCCCGGCTTTGCCCGGACTTGAAGTCAAATACGCCAAGGCCTCCTCGCGGCACTGGAGAGTCCAGCAACATTACATAATGGGTCATCACTTATCCTCCAGGGTCAAGCGTGCGGACAGTGGGGCGTAGTCCTTGAGTCCGTTGAAAGCCGGGTTTGTCTCTTTGAGCCGTAAGGACAGCAAGCCTCCCGTGATACTTCCGGCCAGTGCCAGGAACAGAATCGCGGTAAGTCCCCACGTCATGGCGATGTAGCCAGCGACGACAGGCGCGACACCGCCTCCAAGAATCTCTCCGCAGCCCACCACCAGGCCCGTCGCGGTGGCCAATAGACTGGGCGGCACTGATTCGCTGGTCAGTGGACCGACCGTGATGCAGATCAGGCTGAAGTTGATAAAGGACAAGAAAAATAATTGAAGGAACAGTAGCCAGGGCAGCGGTGGGCTGATGATCAATAAACCCACCAGCAGCGCGCTGATCATGAAGCAGATGGAAACCACGGGCTTGCGACCCAGTTGGTCGGACAAGCCGGGAATGACCAGTTGGCCAAAAAAACCACCCAGGCCAATGGCGGAAATGATCATGGCCATGGAGAAATTGCTCAGGTGCAGGATGTCTGTCAGGTAGCTGGGGAGCAGGGCGCACAGAACGAACTGGCACGTCAGTATGCAAAGCATCAAGGCAATATTGAGCCGCACATTCCCGCTGGACAGGGCCGTCCTCCACTGACTTTTGGAGGTGTGTGCAATCGACACCGCGCTGGGCGCCTGGGTCGGTTGGTAGGTTCTATAGAGGTACCAGGCCACTAACAGGCCGGGTAACGAAATGATGGCGAATACGGCGCGCCAGGATCCGAATATTTCCAGCAAGACGCCCGCCAGCAGCGGTCCGAGGCACAGGCCGATGATGGGGAACAAGGCCTGTTGAATCCCTAGATTGAGTCCGCGCCGGCAAGGCTGCGAAACTTCATCGGTGACAATGATACTGACTGGAGTGAAGGCACCTTCACAGACGCCCATCAAGGCGCGCAAGAGCACCAGGCCCACCAGGCTGGTGATCAATGCAGACGCACCGGCCAGGAGCGATAGCAGGGTGATCGACAGCACCAGCAACTTCTTGGGGCCCAGTACCTTGATGGCAGCGCCCATGAACAGGGCAGAGCCTCCCCATGCAAATGCCAGGATGGCCGACAACATGCTCAAGTCCTGATAGTCCAAGGCCAAGTCACGCATGATCACCGGGAACAGCGGCATGATAATGAACCTGTCCAGTCCTACCAGCCCGAAGCTCAGTGACAGAAGCGTGATCATGCGTCTTTCATAGCCGCCCCAAGGTCGGGCGACCAGATATTTCATCTCCATGTTCCTTCCCCTTCTTTCCCTAGCGCTTTCGAAGCCCTCTCGAACGAGGTGAACGCCTGCGATCCATACGCCGGCAGCCAGGGGCAGATGTGCCCCTGGCTGGGTGCCGGTGTTTTATCGGTCTGTCAGGCGACCCACTTGCCCACGGCCATTTCAGCGGTGAAGCCGGGGCCGAAGGCCGCCAGCATGCCCGTCGCGCCATCGACAAGCCCGCTGTCAAACTGGCGCTTGAGCACATCGAAGACCACCACGCTGGCGATGTTCCCGGCTTCGCTCAAACTGTCGCGAGACTGCGCGACCCGACCG
This sequence comes from Pseudomonas sp. Root401, assembly GCF_001425105.1. Taxonomy (NCBI): domain Bacteria; kingdom Pseudomonadati; phylum Pseudomonadota; class Gammaproteobacteria; order Pseudomonadales; family Pseudomonadaceae; genus Pseudomonas; species Pseudomonas sp. Root401. The sequence continues at coordinate 382,494 of NZ_LMDO01000001.1, forward strand.
GGTTCCAGGTCCAGTTGCAGGACCAGTTCATCAAGGATTTTCCGTCCGCCGGTATGGAAGATGAAAAAGTCATTTTGAGCGCAATGTTGATTGAAGGTCTCGTAGTTCAATTCCTCCATCATTGGTGCGACATCTTTAATGGAGTTCATGACAGCCTTGTCCAAGGTGAAGTGGAAGCCGCTGTCTTTAACGTCGTATTTAATGTAGTGCTCGCTATCAGGCAGGAAGTAAGACCCGGTGTTGGCGATCTTGAAACCAGGCGCCTGGTCATCGGCGCGCATGACGCAGGCCGATACGGCATCGCCGAATAACGCGGCTGATATGAACGCGTGCAACTTGGTGTCCTGGGGTTGATAGCAGAGCGATGAGAACTCCAGGGACACGATGAGGACATGGTTGTCCGGCGCCCGGCTGGCGAAGTCAGTGGCTCGATTGATCGCCGCAGCGCCTGCCACGCAGCCCAGTTGAGCGATGGGCAGTTGCACGGTCGACGTTCGCAGGCCCAGGTCATTGATCAGGTGGGCCGTCAGCGAAGGCATCATGAAGCCGGTACACGATGTCACCGCGACCATGCGAATGTCGTCGGTGGTCAGCCCGGCATTTTCAATGGCTTGGCGCGCCGCGATGGATGACATGCGGCGGGCTTCGCGTTCATAAACGATGCTGCGATGGGTAAAGCCGGTATGCACCGCCAGTTCATCGATAGGCAGGACCAAGTGCCGTTCGTTCACCTGCGTGTTTTGAATCATTCGTTTGGCAAGTGCCATTCGTGGATGATCATCATGCAACTGCTCTAGATGCTCGATCATTTGTTGCTGAGTAATCTTGTATTGCGGGAACAACAGACTGGGTTTGCAAAGAGTAGACATGACAAGTCCTCGGCTAATAGCCAATAAAGTTAGAAGCACATTTAAGGCAATGAACAGCAAAGCTGGATTCTGAAAAACAGAATCAAAGCAACGGGCTGGAGAGCCAAAAAACTTGACTGTTGTTATCGAAAGAGCGGGGTGTAGCGGGCGCCTAGTTTGTTATTTCACCAATACAAACTTATAGGCATATTGCCAGGCCAAATTGCTTTCTCGGACATGTTTGCGAATAACCATGCGCACAGGCGCACCGCTGACAACTTGCCGGGGATCGATGACATCAACGATTTCCGAGGCAATCACCAGGCCATCATCCAGGCGCACCATCGCCATGAAACGGGGCACGGTTTCGCCATAGCCCATGGCCGCCAGTATCGGATTCTCGGCATGGGCGCTGACTTGGATCGTGCCGGTGCGTGCGCAGCGATACGGTTCCACATTCAACGAATTGCACGCGCCGCAGACGGTGCGCCGAGGGAAGAAAATTTCTTCGCAATCCTGGCAACGGCTGCCTTCGAGACGGTATTTGCCGCCATGCTCGCGCCATTCGCGCAACATGCTGGCGGTGGTCATGCGGTGAATCTGTTCAGGGTAAAGGGACATGGTCGGCTCCTTAATCGTTGGAAAGCACAATGACACTGTTGTGCGCGGCGTAACCGCCCAGGTTCTGCGAGACGCCAATACGGGCGCCTTTGACTTGGTTGTTGGACTCGCCGCGAAGCTGTCGGAACAATTCAGTAATGTGCAAAATCCCATCGCAACCGGAGGCGTGGCCGCGTCCGATGTTGCCGCCGTCAGTGTTCAGGGGAAGTTGCCCATCAAGGGCGATGCCGCCTTCCAATACAAAGTCGCCTGCCTGGCCTGGACCACATACGCCCATGGACTCCATTTGAATCAACCCGGCGCCCAGCAAGTCGTAGACTTGCGCCACATCGATATCCTTTGCCGTGATACCGGCTTTTTTATAGGCGATTTCGGCGCAGGCCATCGAGTTGGCGGAAACCGCCATGCCTACATCTTTTGGCAACCCCGGAAATTGCAACGTCGGGTTGTGATAGCGGGTGCCGAAATAGTGCGATACGCCGGTGTAGGCACAGCCACGGATAAAGACCGGTTGGGTCGTGTAACGGTGCGCAAGGTGTTCGGCAACCAGGATGGCGCAACCGCTGGCTTCACCCCAGGCCAACATCGAGCCACAGGCTTCGCTACTCTTGAGTGCTTCGAGAGATGGAATTGGCACGCCATAGCGGGTAGCCGTGGGGGTGTTATGGGCATAGATACGCATCTGCCGCCCAAAAGTCGCCAATACATCCGCTTCGCGTCCTGCATAACCGAACTTCTCAAAATATTCGGCAGTCGCCAGGGCGAAGGCGTCTGTGTGTGAGATGCCGAGAAAATAATCGTATTCACATTCAGTGCTGGAGCCGATGTATTCGGCGTAGTTGATGTGGTCGGTCATTTTTTCGAAGCCGCCGCACAGGACGATGTCGTACTCACCTGAGGCGACCATTTGGTGGGCCATCTGGAAAGACACCGAGCTGCTGGTGCAGTTGGCAGTACTCATGAACGTGGGGGCAGGGCTGATACCCAGGGCGTCGGAAATGGTCGGGCCCAGGCCTCCGTATTCAGAAATGCCTTCACCGTGGTAGCCATAGGCAACTGCCTGGAGTTCGCGGGGGTGCATCTTGATGGCGTTGAGCGCTTGGTAGGCGGACTCGACGATCATCTCCTTGAAAGTCTGACGAACTCTGGAGCTGCCGGGCTTAGGGGTATAGGCAGCCGAAACGATAGCAACGCGTCGTGCGCTCATAAAAAAGTGCTCCTTGCTGGATGGATTGGAATCAGAGATAGGCCGTCAGGGCATAGTCGGGCCGCAAGTATTTGAACTCGTACTTGATCGACGTCCCGTAATCCACGTAGTACTTATCCTCCAGCAGCGTGCGCAGCGGAACGTTGGTCTTTTGATAGGCTTCGATGGCATCGGTGACGGTCAAGGCAATGGCATCGCTGCCCGCACCAAACCCATAGGAAACCACCAGGATTCTTTCGCCGGGACGCGCTTGATCGAGGACGTTGACCAAGCCCAGCAAAGGGCTCGCTGCCCCAGCATCACCGACACTCTGGGCATAGATGCCCGGTTCGATTTGCGCCGTCGTGAATCCCAGGTGCTTGCCGAGAGAGTAGGGGGTCGACACCAGGTTCTGTTGGAAGACGACATAATCGAAATCACCCGCCTGCGCATGGATCTTGGCCATCAATCCCGAGGCAGCACGGCGAGTCTGGTCTTCAAGTCCGATGCTGTTCTTGTCCGAGCCCAGTCCCATTCCCGACCGGATATAGCGGTCCCCTTGAGGCCTGATGTTGTCAGCGACATCCGCCGCGCAAGAAAAACTTGCGTCAAAATGCGCGATCACATTTTCTGTACCCAACAGCAGGGCAGCGGCGCCTGCTCCGGCGTAGGACTCTGTCAAATCACCGGGGGCGGTGTTGCGGTTGATCGTATCGGCGCCCACCGCCAACGCGTTGCCCACCATGCCCGATGCTACCAGGGCGTATGCAATCTGAAGGGCGCTGGTGCCTGATTTGCCGGCAAACTGCACGTCAGCACAAAAGGCGTCATAGCCGCAGCCAAGCATTTCCAGGATGATCGCGGCCGAGGCCCGGGAGTCATATGGATTGGTGCAGGTGCCAAGATAAAGCGCTTCAAGGGAGCAAGGCGGCGCTTTGTCCAGTGCGCGTTGGGCGGCAAGGACGCCCAAGGTAATGACGTCTTCATCAGGCTGCAGCACAGCCCTTTCGAGAACGCCCAGTTGACCCTTTACCAAGCTCAAATCGGTGTTTTTCCACACCTGGATCACGTCGTCCACCTTGAGCCGGCAGACCGGGATGCCCGCGCCATAGCTCACAATTCCTACTTTATTCATGTGTACTTCCTCCAGATTCCGTTCTTTCACCTGCTGGCAGAAAGCCGTGACAGGCGCATGAAATATTTAGAAACTATCTATTGGTGCTCGCAAAGTGACAAATGGCGGTCCCATGCCCGTAAACCGGCAGGTTCAAGCGTCAGAACCTACCGGTCAACCTATGAACAATAGGTTTGTTTTCGTACAATCATTATGTATGATACGAAACGTACCGTATCGTTAAGGCAGCGTTAAAAATTTATGACTTCCCTTCTCATATCTCCCTATTTAGAGGTAATAAGCGCTCAAGAGACCCCCTTCTAAGCAGAAGCAGAGATCAAATAAACATACAAAACGAAACGATCCGTTTCATTGCTTTTCGAGAGAATCCTATACCCTGAGTCTCTTTTGTCAAGCGCCATATTGGAGATTTTGATTTATGGCCCGTAAACCATCTCGGAGCTCCATTGGCTCATTGAGGAGCCCTCACACGCACAAAGCGATCATCATTTCTGCCATAGAAACCCTTAAGGAGTGCGGTTACTCGGGGTTGAGCATCGAGGCGGTGGCCCGCCGCGCTGGCGCGAGCAAACCGACAATCTACCGGTGGTGGGGTAACAAGGCAGCCTTGATCGCCGAGGTCTACGAGAGTGAAAGCGAGCAGATTCGCAAAGAGCCGGATAAAGGCTCTTTCAAGGAGAATCTCAATTTCTTGCTGCTCAATCTCTGGAAGGTCTGGCGAGAAACGATTTGCGGGGAGGCTTTTCGATGCGTCATTGCCGAGGCCCAGCTCGATCCCAGCACGTTGCCCAAGCTGAAAGACGAATTCATGGAGCGGCGTAGGGAGTTGCCTCGCAAGCTGGTGGAAAAAGCTATTCAGCAGGGCGAGTTGCCCAAGGATACGTCGCGTGAATTGCTCTTGGATATGATCTTTGGGTTTTGCTGGTACCGGCTGTTGACCGAGCAGTTGGAGGTGGAGGCAGATATCAATGAGTTCACGACACTGCTGATGAACGGGGTACTGCGCCCGACTTCGACGGCGGTTCAAGACGCCGCCGAAGCCTGATTATCGGGAGGGGATGCGCTTATTTCGTGCCGCTGAATCGTGCATGAAGGCTCGGCAGGATGCTGGCCAGGTGGTTGAACTCACACAAGTCATGCACCGCAAATTCATAAGCCAGGGTTTCCAGCTCCACTTCTCCCAGGCCGTTTTCTTCCAGTAGCTGAGCGGCTCGCTCGGCGCCTGGAAAACGCTGCATGGCAGGGTGGCTGCCGACCCAGTAACGGCTCGTCAGGTACAAACCCTCCGGACATTCCTTGAACAAATGCGCCATCAGCGACACCGGCACTTGCGGTTCGTGGGCCAGGCTCATCAGGGCGCTGACGCTGCCGTCTATTTTGGATTCGCGGTACAGGTCCGGACAGAAGCCCAGCTCGCAGGGGTCCCTGAAATCAATGTGCAGGTGCATGAGGCGGTCACCGACGTACTCGGAGGCGCAAAAGGTATTGCCATATAAGCGCTCCTCGAAGCTCAAGGTATCGTCCAGGAGGCGCTCGTGATGAACGCAGGGGTTTTCCACGTGGGCATAAGGAAACCACAGGGTGTAGCGCTCAGCCTCCAGTGGATGCCACATGAACCACCACTTGAGCATCTCAGCGGTGCAGTTGGGGAAAAACTTGCGACTTTGCACATAGGCCATCGGCCCTGGCAGCAGGGCGTATCCGGCCTCTTCGCTAATGAAATCAGCGGCGAGCATGCGGTTAAGGTCTTCAACGCTGGGCGTCAAGGCGTCAGCCAAGGGCATGGGGCCTTGCTGTATTTTTTCGACGGCACTGAGCGGCACGCTGATCTTCGAGCGGAAAAAGTCGGCGTAGGGTTTGCCTTGGATGGCCTGCTGATTGGCCAGGAACTGCTTCTGCATTGGCAATGAGAAGTAGGTGAAAGGTGTCATTACGCGCGCTTCCATGACGGTATTTCCTTGGTGGTGCGTGAAAAGCCCACAGCATCGGCTGCAAAGTCCTCACGTGGTGTTGTAAAGGGACAATGACGGGACCAAAATAGGTAGGCTGAAATAAAAAGTCAAATTTGAATTAGAACTATAAAGAGATGAGCTCATGGACAATGCCATTGGCAAGCCTTCCCTGCCTCGTGCTTCGCGGCTCGATGGGCAGGCAACGCGGCTGCAGATTCTGGAAAAGGCGGGTGAGTTGTTTGCCGAACAAGGGTTGGCCAACACCACCAGCAAGCAGATTTGCGAACGTTCGCAAGCCAACAGCGCGGCGGTGAATTATCACTTCGTAAACAAGGAGGGCCTGTACCGCGCGGTATTGCTCGAAGCCCACGCTCGGTTGGTGCGGATGGAAACTCTGGTTTCGCTTAACGAGCGGCCCGGTTCGCCGCAAGACAAATTACGTGCCCTTATCACTGTGTTGGTCGAGCGCCTGCACGACCATCCGGATGGCTGGGCGCTGAAAGTGCTCACGCGCGAAGTGCTTTCGCCTTCTCCCGAGTTCGAGGTGGTGCTCAAGGAACAATCGTTTCCCAAGGCGCACATTCTGCGTGGCTTGCTTGGACAAATCATGAACTTGCCAGCGGATCACCCGACAACCTTGCGCAGCGCCATCAGCGTCTTCGCTCCCTGTCTTTTTCTGCTTATCGCCCATCAGCCGTTAAAGCAGCATGTACTGCAAGGGTTGAGTCTCGAGCCGCAGGGTTTGATCGACCACATGATGAGCTATGCCCTTGGTGGACTGCAGGCAGTGGCGGCGACTGCGCACGACGCTGCACACTGACGCGGGATCCATGGTTAGCGGGGTCTACCGTTGGCGCGCGTCCATTGAGTAGGCGCCGCCGCCGCGCGCGACGATGTAGAGGCCAAGAAAACCCATCAGCACTGGAAACTCGATGCCTCGATCTATCCAGGGCCATGTCGGCCCCAGCGCATAGCTGATTGCAACCATCTCAATGGCGATCAGCAGGGCGACGAGTCGCGTACCGAGCCCTATCGCCAGCATGAGCGCACCGACTGTCTCCAGGAGCATGACCAGGAAGGCAAGCTGTGCCGCGAAAGGCAGTCCCATCACGTTCTGGATGAGGTTGATCGACGCGCTCATTGGGTCCGCCATCGAGCCGTGGGCGGTGCGCAGAACCTTCGGCAAACCGTGGGTAAACAGGACCACGGCGAAGACGATCCGCAGCGCGGCGTACAGGTGAGGTTCGAAGCGGGCGACTCGTGCAGTCACCGTGGCCACCGCGCAGCGCAGCGATGATAGGTCTTGAGTTGTCATGGGGAATCCTTGGCTGGTTTGCTTGAAGCACTGATACATGACGTCGATAGGCCTTTTGAATACTCCGAAGGCGCTATTGTCCTTTGGCAGGCAGCCCCATCTTCGCCAGCGTCAGCGTTTCATCAGCGCGCCCCCATCCGCCGTCTGCAACCTCTTCGACCAGCACCATGGTGAACGGACGAACTCCCTCACCGAAGTATTCGACGAACATCTCTGTGGTGCGATGGATGATCTCTTCTTTGCGGGCGTGGTCCAGGATTCCTTCGGGAAATTTGTAGTTGGCGAATGGCATCGGTTTGCTCCTTGGGTGTGAAACAGATTGGTTCGGGCGAACAGCCCATGGCGCGCATTTTTCTTGTTTGGGCCCGGGAGATAAACCCCGCTGAGTTGCCATCTGAATTCAATAACCGAGAACAATCGACGCCGTGGATCGCCCTCACGTGCGGGCCTCCGTCGTTATTCCTTGTGTCTTTTCTGCTGCAATCCCCCTGACACGCTATGAGAACGTGCGCTAGGCAATCATCGACGTGCTTGCGCTTTATCTAAATGGATAATATGTTAACTAAATAATAACGTACGTCTCGACCTTCTCGAGGTGCAACCATTGATGCCTTCACTGTCCTCCGATGATGCTGTCGCGTTTGAATGCTGGAGTGCATCTCTGCGAGCCGCTTGCGGGAGCCTCGCCACGACGCCCTCGCACCATCATGGTCTATTCATCGGAGATGTTTGCCGAAGGGATTTCGGCGGGTTGGGCGTTGCCCATGTCAGGACCAACGCCGGGCACATTGCCCGTCAGCGCGCCAATGCCGATCACGGTGACGACCAGTATTGTTTTTTGATTTTCCAACGAAGTGGCCGGCAACGTATCCAGCAGGCAGGACAGACAATTGAATTGACTGCCGGTGATCTGGCATTGGTCGATTCGGCCAAGGCTTTTGCCATCGAACCGGGCGGATTGATTGAGAATGTGTCGACTCATCTGTTGCGCAGCACTGTCGAACAACAACTGAAGGGACGGGCGCTATTTGGAAAGTTGTCACGCAATTGCGTCTCCACGCGGCTGATTCGCACACTGATCCACTCGGTCAGTGATCCGCAACTCTGTGGCGGCGTCAGGTATCCGCAGGAAGACGGAGACGCCATGCAGTCTGCATTGTTGGCACTTCTGGTACCCGCGCTGGCTGAACAGGCGCGACCACCCGTCATTGAAGAAAAGCTTGAGCCTGGCGAGCTGTATCGCCTGGTGGTAACGCTGATCAATGAGCAATTGCAAGACACCTCGCTCAGCCCCTCCCATCTGGCGAGCCAATTGGGTCTCTCTGTCAGACAGCTGTACCGATTGTTTGAAGAGCAGGGTGAAACAGTAAGCCGTTACATCCAATGTCGACGATTGGAGCAGGTTGCGCACGATCTTTGCGCTTACGAACTTCGCCACGAATCCGTCACGGAGATCGCTTTCAAGTGGGGTTTTTTCGACGCCGCTCATTTCAGTCGAGCCTTCAAGCGTCACTTCGAATTGTCCCCCCGCAATTATCGAATGAATGTCTCTCTGGCAAAGCGATAACACCACCATCTGGCAGGAAATGCCAAGTAGCCTTGTCACGCTCAGTCAAGCGTCCTTGTTCTGTCCCAGCTCTAATGAACGTCAGCTGGCCAGACAAGATCTTGGGCGCTGGCGTAGGTTTCCAGACCGTTTCTGATAACAACAATAAGTATGAGATTGGAGCATCCTGATCATGAGAACGTTGCCCTTGCCGCTGCTATTGGGGCTTCCTTTGTTGGTGTCCAGTCTGTCGGGATTGGCTGATACACAGCCTTCGGCTGCGCGTGTCGATGGCGCGCGAATCGTTCAGGCAAACAGTGAACCAGGCAACTGGATGTCACACGGACGCACCTATGACGAGCAGCGTTACAGTCCACTGACCACTATTAATGACAGCAATGTGAAGCAACTGGGCATGGCCTGGACGCAGAAGCTGGACATCGATCTGGGCACCGAGGCCACGCCTATAGTCGTTGATGGGGTGATGTACACCACGGGGGCGTTCAGCATTGTCTATGCGATCAATGCCGCGACCGGTGAACGTTTGTGGAAGTTCGACCCGAAGGTTCCCGCTGAGAACCTGAGTCAGGGATGTTGCGGACCGGTCAACCGAGGTGTTGCCGTCTGGAACGGAAAGGTCTATGTCGGCAGTTTTGACGGTCGCCTGATCGCTCTGGATGCGGCAACCGGCCAGCCGGCCTGGAGTGTCGACACCATCATTGATCGCAGCAAGAGTTATTCGATTACTGGCGCGCCGCGCATTGTCAAAGGCAAGGTGCTGATCGGCAATGGCGGTGCCGAATTTGGCGTACGTGGTTATGTAACCGCCTACGATGCCGAAACGGGCAAGCAAGCCTGGCGATTCTACACAGTGCCAGGCGATCCGAAGTTGCCTCCCGAGAATCCTGCCATGGCGATGGCCCTCAAAAGCTGGAAGGGTGATGGCTGGGTCAAGTGGGGCGGTGGTGGCACTGTCTGGGACTCCATGGCCTATGACCCGGATCTGGATCTGCTGTACATCGGCACCGGCAATGGCTCGCCCTGGAATTATAAATTTCGCACGGACGGCGAGGGTGACAATCTCTTCGTCTCCTCGATTGTCGCGCTACGTCCAGACAGCGGCGAGTACGTCTGGCATTACCAGGTCACACCCAAGGATCAATGGGATTTCACCGCCACACAGCACATGATCCTGGCCGACCTGGAAATCGAGGGAAAGCTGCGAAAGGTGCTGATGCAGGCGCCGAAGAACGGCTTTTTTTATGTGCTCGACCGCACCAACGGCAAGCTTTTGTCTGCCAGGAATTTTGTTCCAGTCAACTGGGCCAGTGGTATCGATCTGCAGACGGGCCGGCCGATTTTTACCGGCAAGGCTGACTATTCGACCGGACCCAAGGTCGTGCAGCCGAGCTTTTTGGGTGGGCATAACTGGCATCCCATGTCGTTCAACCCAAAAACTGGCTACGTCTATATCCCGGCGCAGTTGACCCTGGCTGAGCTCAAGGCCGCTGAGCAGCCGCAGTTTTTCCCAAACAAGTCGGTGGTCAACTTTGGCCTGGATGTGCCCGACCTGCCGGAAGACCCGAAGCAGTTGAAACCTATTCGCAATGCATGGTCCGGCGAGTTGATTGCCTGGGATCCCGTCAAGCAGAAACCGGTGTGGAAACAAGCGTATATCAGCGCGGGCAATGGCGGCACGCTGAGTACCGCCGGAAACCTGGTTTTCCAAGGGACTGCTGATGGACACGTGGTTGCCTACAGCGCCGACAAAGGCAAGAAACTCTGGGAACACAGGGCCAACTCCGGCGTGATGGCCGGGCCGGTGACCTACACCGTCAAAGGGGAACAGTACGTGGCTTTCTCCGTGGGTTGGGGTGGGATCATCCCACGCTTGACCGGTCCTTTGACCAACAAGGGCAATGTCCGCGCCGAGTCGCGGGTCATCGCTTTCAAGCTCGGGGCGACAGGCGAGCTGCCACCGCCCAAGACCGCGCCGAGGCTGCCGCCGACAGCGCTTGTGCTCAAGGCCAGTCCCGAGCAGTTGGTCCAGGCACGTTCCATGTTCAATGGCTTGTGCGCCGGCTGTCACGGACTCAACGCCATCAGCGGAGGCGAAGTTCCGGACCTGCGTTACTTGACCATGGACAAGCATGCAGCTTTCCCGGCGTTTCTCAGCGGCGCTCGAATGAGCGGTGGGATGCCGAGTTTCGCAGATATCCTCAAGCCAGAGGATATGGAACTCATACGCCAGTACCTGATCAAGCGTACCCATGATCTACAGGCCGAGCTTAAAGACTCCGCCAAACCCTGATCGATATTTCCTGATGTTCTCTCGGCGGCTCGCCTGCGAGCCGTCCGGACAACTGCTGCCCACAATAAAAATAATGAGGTCCATGTCATGTTCAATCATCAGACTTCCATCGCTGGTTTTGCTATGTCCGACCTGGTGAGAGTGGCGTGCGCAGCCATGATTGCCGTGTTGTCGTCAGTGGCACTGGCCGATGTAAAGCCCGACCCTGGCGATTATACGGCCTTGCCCAAGGGCACCGATGTGGTCGTGCTGTACCAACAGAATCCGCGCGGTGACGAAGTCTATTCGGGTGGTCATAAGACGGTCGACGACCTCGACTTGAAGATGAATGTAGGGGTACTGAGGCTGATTCACTTCACGGATTTTTTTGGCACCGGATACACCTGGGACCCGCAAATCGTGATCCCTTTCGGTTATCAGGAACTGGGTTTGAGTGACAGCAAAACCTCTGGACTGGGGGACATCACCTTCGGTGGTACGCTATGGACCATAGCCAACCTGGAGCGCAATGAGCACTTGGGATGGTCGATATTTTTCACTGCGCCCACCGGCAGTGACAAGGATGAAGGTTTTGCCTTGAGCAACAATCGCTGGGCGGTGGATTTCCAGGTGGGTTACATCAAGGGACTGACGGATAAGATCAGTTGGGATGTGATCGCCGAAACCGAGTTCTACAGTGATCAGCGCAGCACCGATTCGAAAAAGGATCCGCTGTTCCAACTGCACAACCATCTGCGTTACAACTTCACCCCCGAGACTTACGCCGCGATTACTTATCGGCACAATTGGGGGGCGAGGGAAACGCTCGACGGCACCACTCTAGCCACCAGCCACGACAACGGCACGGTAGGCTTCACGGTGGCGACCATGGCCAACAAACAACTGCAATTGATGGGGCAGCTGATGCGGGATGTGAAGGTGCGTGAGGGGGTGAAAATCGATAATTCGCTGCAGTTTCGACTGGCCTATTTTTACTGAGTTGTCAGCAGCAAATACGCCAGGATGACGATCATTTCAGATAGCTATACCTATTAAAACCATACAGAGGAGTTCACTATGTGGACTAAACCAGCCTATATCGATATGCGCATTGGTTTCGAAGTGACCATGTACTTCGCCAACCGCTGACGCTCTGGGGAGAGCCTTGGTCCAGGCTATCCGACGGTAAACGTTGGATAGCCACCGGCCCACCTGCCAGCGGCAAGGTGGTGGGCCAATGAGCAGACTTGCCCAGGTCAGTGCGAATGACGCGGCTCACCACTACGAGCAATCACGCGCAGATGCAACGTCGCCGGCTCCAGGCAGCCCCCTGTGGAAAGCTGTCCCACCAGTTGCCGGTACAGTTCCTGCCAGGGGGTTTGTGACGGCGGAATGTTCGGCGTCCATTCGCGGCGGCGCTGGGCCATCTCTTCGTCGTCGATCAGTAGGTTCACGGTGCGGGTATTGAGGTCCACTTTGAGCCGGTCATTGGTTTTCAGCAACGCCAGGCCGCCGCCCACGGCTGCTTCCGGGGACATGTTGAGGATCGAAGGGCTCGCTGATGTGCCGCTCTGGCGTCCGTCGCCGAGGCAGGGCAGGGAGTCGATGCCTTGTTTGATCAACGCCGCCGGAGGGGCCATGTTCACCACTTCGGCACTGCCGGGATAGCCCACGGTGCCAACGCCACGGATCACCAGGATGCAGCGCTCGTCGATGTCCAGCGCCGGGTCATCGATCCGCGCGTGGTAGTCCTCCGGTCCTTCGAATACGATGGCCCGGGCTTCAAAGCTATTCTCGGCACCGGGTTCGGACAGGTAGGTCTTGCGAAACGCCTCGCCCACCACCGACATCTTCATGATCGCGCTGTCGAAGAAGTTGCCGCTGAGCACGATGAAACCGGCGCGGTGCTTGAGCGGGGTGTCGAAGGGGTGAATCACATCGGCGTTGCTGGTCAGGCTGCTGCCGACGATTTCGCCAATGGTCCTTCCGCTGACCGTGGCGCAGAATTCGTGCAGGCGTCCGGCTTTTTGCAGTTCATGCATGACCGCTGGCACGCCGCCGGCCCGATGGAACCCTTCCCCCAGGTACTTGCCCGCCGGCATGCAATTGACCAGCAGCGGCACGTCTTCGCCAATCCGTTGCCAGTCCTCCAGGCTCAACTCGACGCCCATGTGCCGGGCGATGGCGATCAGGTGCGGTGGGCAGTTGCTTGAAGCGCCGAGTGCCGAGGCGACGGCGATGGCGTTCTCGAAGGCCTGGCGGGTCATGATCTGCGACGGGCGTACGTCCTGCAGCACCAACTCGCAGATGCGCTTGCCGGTGGCATAAGCCATTTGCCCGCGCTCGCGATAGGGCGCCGGAATGCTCGCGCAACCGGGCAGCGACATGCCCAGGGCTTCGGCCAGGGCGTTCATCGACAAGGCGGTGCCCATGGTGTTGCAGTGACCCACCGACGGCGATGCCGCGGTGGTCATTTCCATGAAGCCTTCGTAGTCGATCTCGCCGGCGGCCATCAGGTTGCGCGCATGCCAGAGCACGGTGCCGGAGCCGATCAGTTCGCCCTTGTGGTGGCCGTCGAGCATCGGCCCGCCGGACAGGACAATGGCCGGCAGGTCGGTGGTCGCCGCAGCCATCAGGCAGGCCGGGGTGGTCTTGTCGCAGCCGGTGGTGAGCACCACGCCGTCCAATGGGTAACCGTGAAGAATCTCCACCAGCCCCAGGTAGGCCAGGTTGCGGTCCAGCGCGGCGGTGGGGCGGCGCGACTGTTCGGCGATCGGGTGTACCGGGAATTCCATGGGAATGCCGCCGGCATCACGGATGCCGGCCTTGACCCGTTGGGCCAGTTCCAGGTGATGACGGTTGCAGGGCGTCAGGTCGCTGCCGGTCTGGGCGATGCCGATGATCGGGCGTCCCGACTGCAGCTCTTCGCGGGTCATGCCGTAGTTCATGTAGCGTTCGACATACAGGGCGGTCATGTCCGCGTGGGCCGGGTCATTGAACCATTGTTCGCTGCGCAGGCGGCGTTTTGGCGTGTCACTCATGATTCATTTCTCTCTTGTAATTGGATGAATCGGTCACGGTCGTGGCGTTTTAGCGCTCCAGCAGTCCTCGGGCGGCGAGGTTACGCAGCAAGGCGCTGACACCAAAGGTCCAGGGGGTGGCATCGCAGCTGTGCGTCACCTGGTTATGCAGGCTGCCGAGCAACGGGCTGCTGATGCTGACCACATCACCGCGTTTGTGGGTGAAACCGCTGCCGGCATGGTCACGGTCTTCGGTGGGGGCGAACAGGGTACCGAGAAATAGCACAAAACCATCCGGGTATTGGTGATTGGCGTTGAGCGTCTGGCCTGCCAGGTCCTGCGGGTCGCGGCTGATCTGGTTCATGGAGCTGGAGCCGTGCAGGCGATAGCCGTCCTCACCGTGTACCTGGAGATCGACCACGCAGGCGCGTACATCATCCAAGCTGAAGTGTTCGTCAAACAGGCGAATGAATGGCCCGATGGCGCAGGAGGCGTTGTTGTCCTTGGCCTTGCTCAGCAACAGCGCGCTGCGGCCTTCGAAATCCCGCAGGTTGACGTCGTTGCCCAGGCTGGCGCCGAGGATCTGGCCCCGGCTGTTCACGGCCAGCACCACTTCGGGCTCCGGGTTGTTCCATTGCGAGCCGGGATGAATGCCGATGCGGCTGCCGCTGCCCACGGCGGCCAGGACCGGTGCCTTGGTGAAGATTTCCGCATCCGGGCCGATGCCGACCTCCAGGTACTGCGACCACATGCCCTGTTCGATGAGCAGGGCCTTCAGGCGCATGGCTTGCTCGGAGCCCGGCACGATCGTGCGCAGGTTGTCGCCGATCACGCTGTGGACGGTGGCGCGTACGGCTTCGGCCTTCGCGGCATCGCCGCCGGCCTGTTCCTCGATCACACGCTCGATCATGCTGGCGGCGAAGGTCACGCCGGCGGCCTTGATCACTTGCAGGTCCAGTGGCGGCAACAGCGACGGCTTGCTCGGGTCGGCATCAGGGCCGGTGTTGGCCAGCAGGGCTTCGACACTGGCGATGAAGGTGCCGGGCGTCTGTCGCACGGCGGCCAGGGGCGATTCGGTTTCCAGCAGATCACTCAATGTCGCAAAACGATCCGAGAGGTCGAATACACCGTCGCTGCGCAACGCAATGGGCGAAGGCCCGGCGATTCGGCCTGGCACCCAGGCTCGACCAATCAGGGTTCCGGTCACGCCATCGACGGGCAGGGTGTTCTCGGGAGTAAGCAGTAGCGACATGGCAGGTCTTCCTGTTCGTAAAGCCTTCACGCTAGGGTGGCCGCTCGATAAACTCCAATGAGATATATTCAGTATTTGATAACGTCGGGTTATCGCCGGCCTGAGGAATAGCCATGTCAGATCTGTCCTTCTCCAGCTTCTGTGGCTGGCTAAAATTCCGCCACTTGCTGCTGATCGACACGTTGGGGCGCACCCGCAACATGCATCTGGCGGCGCAGCAGATGAACCTCAGCCAGCCGGCCATCAGCAAGATGCTCAAGGAAATCGAAAGCCTGCTCGGCTTTGCCTTGTTCGAGCGGTTGCCACGGAGCATGCCGCCTACGGCTTTGGGTGAACACGTACTGCGGTATGCGCAGATTGCCTTGAATGATGCGCGCTCGTTCGTCGAACAGATCAGCAGCTTGCGCGAGGGCGGCCACGGCTTTCTCAAGGTCGGCGGGATCTTTGCCGCCACTGCGGTGGCTTTGCCCGAGGCGATCCTGCAGATCAAGCAGCGCTGGCCGTTGCTGTCGATTGAAGTGGTGGAGCAGACTAGTAACCACCTGATGGAGATGCTTGAAGAGAAGACGCTCGACCTGGCGGTGGCCCGTTTTACCGATCAAAGCCAGCAGCAGCGCTATGATTTCCAGCCGTTGGCCCCGGAACCGTTCTGCATCGTGGTCAACTATCGCCATCCTCTGGCTGGCGCGGGTCCGGTCTCCTTGCAGCAACTGGTGGACTTGCCGTGGATTCTCTATCCGGTCGGCACACCGATTCGCGCCCGCATGGAGTTGGCCTTTGCCGAGGCTGGGGTAGGAATGCCGCGCAATACCATCGACACCATTTCCATGCAGACCTTCCTCCAGGTGCTGCAACGCGGACCCATGATCGGCATGCTGCCCAATGCGATGGTCGATCCGCTGCTCGAAAGCGGTCAGCTCAAGACTCTCGATACCCCGTTGCACCTGGTGCCGCAGGATTACGGCATTCTCACGCGCAAGGATGAGCCGTTGGTGGGCGTGGCGCTGGAGTTTGCCGAAATCCTCAAGGACAACGCCCGCCTGGCCGCCATGCAGCCTGCTTAAGGGCAGTATGAATCTGTGGGAGCAAGGCTTGCCTGCGATGCAGGCGCCTCGTTTCCCCTCAGACCGCGTCGTCTTCATCGCGGGCAAGCCTTGCTCCCACAGATGACTCGTCACAGGTTCCATGGTCTGAAGATCATTTCGATAACGCCTCGTTATCAACTAATCCAAAAATGCCATTGGGAAAGAATCGCTCCCCGACAGTAGAGTCCTCGTTCAATCGCCGGATGATTCGCTCATTCGACGTGACCCAATAAAAACAATCAGGGGTTACCTCATGCAAACCATCTCCGAGCAGTTGCCCGCCCAGGCTCCCGCCTGCGAGCTCGATTTTGAAGACCGGACCTACCGCAAGGTCATCTGGCGCATCCTTCCGGTCTTGCTGTTGTGCTACATGGCGGCGTACCTCGATCGAGTGAACATCGGGTTCGCCAAGCTCGACATGCTCAACGAGCTGCAGTTCAGCAACACCGTATATGCCTTGGGCGCCAGTATGTTTTTCTGGGGCTATTTCCTCTTCGAAGTCCCCAGCAACCTGTTGCTGCATCGCTTTGGCGCACGGTTCTGGATCGCTCGGATCATGCTCAGTTGGGCGGTGATTTCCATGGCCGTGGCCTACACCGTGCCGCTGGCGGCTTTCTTTCACATCGAATCGAGCACGATGTTCTATGTGCTGCGTTTCCTGTTGGGCATTTGCGAAGCCGGCTTCTTCCCTGGCGTGATCCTCTACCTCAACTACTGGTTCCCGACCCATCGGCAGAGCCGAGTGATGTCCGGGTTCCTGCTGGCGTTGCCGGTTAGCCTGACCCTGGGCGGGATACTCTCCGGTTGGCTGATGAACAGCATGCAAGGGGTGCATGGCCTGTCGGGCTGGCAATGGATGCTGCTCATCGAAGGCATCCCTTCGATCATCATGGCGTTCGTGGTGATCGTCTGCCTGGCCGACAACATCGACAAAGCCAAATGGCTGTCGGTCGCGGAAAAAAACCTGCTCAAGGCCAATCTGCAAACCGACAACCAGGGCAAGGCCACGCGCTTGAGCGAGGTGTTCTTCAACCCTCGGGTGTGGTTGCTGGTATTGATCCTGCTGACCTTCAACACCGGTTTCTATGGCCTGGCTTTCTGGATGCCGTCGATCATCAAGAGCACCGGCATCACCAACAGCTTGCACATCGGTTTGCTGACCGCCATTCCTTACTCGGTGGCAGTGGTGGCGATGCTGCTCAACGCCCGGCACTCCAACCGCACCGGTGAGCGGCGCCTGCACGCGGCAATCCCGGCGTTCATTGGCGGCGCCGGCCTGATCCTCAGTGCGTTCTTTGCGGATAACCTGGTGCTGTCAGTCTTGTTCCTCAGTGTCTCCGCCTCGGGGATCCTCAGCCTGATGCCGATCTTTTGGACCCTGCCGGGCACCGTGCTGTCGGGCGTCGCCGCTGCAGCCGGCATTGGCATGATCAACGCCATCGGCAACCTGTCGGGCTTCACCGGTTCGATGATCACCGCCGTGGCCGAGACCCTCACGGGCAACATCAACAACGGCACCTATGTACTGGCCTTGTGTCTTTTGGTCAGCGGTGGACTGATCCTGGCCATTCCCGCCTCGATGCTCGGCAGGACACCCAAGCACGCCACCACGGCAGCGCAACTGGAGACCGCATGAACCTACAAAACAAGCGCGTACTGGTGACGGCAGCGGGGCAGGGCATTGGCTTGGCCAGCGCCATAGCCTTCGCCCGGGCCGGGGCCGAGGTGTTCGCCACTGACATCGATATCCAGGCACTGGCGGGGATCGAAGGGATCACCGCCATGACCCTGGACGTCACGTCGCCCGCTGCCATCAGCGCCGCCTGCGACCGCATCGGTGGGCTTGATGTGCTGTTCAACTGCGCAGGCTTTGTGCACAGCGGCAACATTCTCGACTGCGACGAAGCCGCCTGGACACGCTCGATGGACCTCAATGTCACGGCCATGTACCGGATGATCCATGCGTTCCTGCCGGGCATGCTGGCCCGTGGCGGCGGTTCGATCATCAACATGTCGTCGGTGGCCTCCAGCGTCAAGGGCGTGCCCAATCGCTTCGCCTATGCCACCAGCAAAGCCGCGGTAGTGGGCCTGACCAAGGCCGTCGCCATCGACTTCGTCAGCCAGGGCATCCGCTGCAACGCGATCTGCCCGGGCACCGTGGATTCCCCCTCGTTGCGCCAGCGCATTGCTGACCAGGCCGCGCAGCAGGGCGTCGATGAGGCGCAGGTCTACCGGCAATTTCTCGACCGCCAGCCCATGGGCCGCATCGGCCATACTGAAGAGATCGCGCAGTTGGCGTTGTACCTGGGCAGTGATGCGTCCGCCTACACCACGGGTGCCATCCACATCATCGACGGTGGCATGAGCATCTGAACCCCGGTCTTCACTTGAGCAGGAGCACGACATGAAACTATTGCGCTACGGCGAAAAAGGTTCGGAAAAACCCGGGCTGTTGGATGCCGACAATCAGATCCGCGACCTCTCGGCCCATGTGCCGGACATCGCCGGGCAGGTCCTCGGCCCGGACAGCCTGGCAGCGCTCGCCGCCCTCGACCCGCGCAGCCTGCCGATCGTGGCCGGCCAGCCACGGATCGGTGCCTGCGTCGGGCAGGTCGGCAAATTCATCTGCATCGGCCTGAACTACGCCGACCATGCGGCCGAGTCGAACATGGAGGTGCCAAAAGAGCCGATCATCTTCAACAAGTGGACCAGTGCCATCTGCGGGCCGAACGACGACATCCAGATCCCGCGCGGCTCGCTCAAGACCGATTGGGAAGTCGAGCTGGGCGTGGTCATCGGGAAAGGCGGGCGCTACATCGACGAAGCGAACGCCATGGAGCATGTCGCCGGCTACTGCGTCATCAACGATGTGTCCGAGCGCGAGTGGCAACTGGAGCGCGGTGGCACCTGGGACAAGGGCAAGGGCTTCGACACCTTCGGCCCCCTCGGGCCGTGGCTGGTGACCCGGGACGAAGTTGCCGACCCACATACGCTGGACCTGTGGCTGGAGGTCGACGGACACCGCTATCAGAACGGCAATACCCGAACGCTGATCTTCAGCGTGCCGCAACTGATTGCCTACCTGAGCCGCTGCATGAGCCTGCAACCGGGGGATGTGATCTCTACCGGCACGCCGCCTGGCGTCGGCTTGGGCATCAAGCCCAACCCGGTGTTCCTGCGGCCGGGCCAGACCCTGCGCCTGGGAATCCAGGGCTTGGGCGAACAGCGCCAGGTCACGGTGCAGGCGGACTGAGAGCAGGGCTCACTTCCGTCATCGCGAGCAAGCTCGCTCCCACAGTTTTGATCTGTGATTGCCAGCGGTTTTTCTGGCACGGCACGACCCCTGTGGGAGCGAGCCTGCTCGCGATAGCGATGGTCTGGCCTAGCCTCACTTGGGATCAACACGCCTGACACGCTTCATCACCACCACAAAAAACACCGGCACAAACACCACCGCCAGCGTCGCGGTGATCATCCCGCCGATTACTCCGGTACCGATGGCCTGCTGGCTTGCCGAACTGGCGCCCGTGGCAATCGCCAGCGGTACCACCCCAAGGATGAAGGCCAGCGAGGTCATGATGATCGGCCGCAGGCGCAGGCGTGCCGCCTGGAGCGTGGCGTCGATCAGGTCGTGGCCTTCGTCGTACAGGCTCTTGGCGAACTCGATGATCAGGATCGCGTTCTTCGCCGACAGGCCGATGATGGTGATCAGCCCGATCTTAAAGAACACATCGTTAGGCATGCCGCGCAACGACACAGCCAAGACCGCGCCGAGCACACCCAGCGGCACCACCAGCAACACCGAGGTCGGGATCGACCAACTCTCGTACAGCGCCGCCAGGCACAGGAACACCACCAGCAGCGACAGGCCCAACAGGATGGGCGCCTGGCTGCCGGACAAGCGTTCCTGCAACGACAACCCCGTCCATTCCTGGCCCAGGCCCGTCGGCCCCAGGGCCACCAACCTTTCGATTTCAGCCATGGCTTGCCCGGTGCTGTAGCCCGGTGCCGGTTCACCGGAAATGCTCACCGCCGGATAACCGTTATAGCGGGTCAATTGCGCCGGCCCCTGGGTCCAGCGGGCCTGGACGAAGGCTGACAACGGGACCATTTTTCCGCTGTTGTTGCGCACATGAATCTTCAGCAAGTCTTCGACCTGGCTGCGCTGGTCGCCCTCGGCCTGGACCACCACCCGTTGCATGCGCCCCTGGTTGGGGAAGTCGTTGATGTAGGTCGACCCCACCGCCGTGGACAACACACTGCCGACGTCGGCAAAGGAAATGCCCAGGGCATTGGCCTGTTTGCGGTCGACCTCCAATTGCACCTGCGGCGCCTCCGCCAGGGCGCTTTCACGCACATTCATCAGCATCGGGCTTTTGTCGGCGGCAGCGAGCAATTCGCTGCGGGCCTGCATCAAGGTGGCATGGCCGAGGCCACCACGGTCCTGCAAACGGAACTCGAAACCGCTGGACGTGCCCAGGCCGTCCACCGGCGGCGGTAGCACCGAGAATGCCATGGCGTCCTTGATCTGGCTCAGCGCCAGGTTGGCGCGGTCGGCGATGGACGCCGCCGAATCATCGGCGCCGCGTTGCGACCAGTCCTTGAGGGTGGTGAAGGCCAGGGCCGCGTTCTGGCCGCTGCCGGAAAAGCTGAAACCGAGAATGATCGTGCTGTCACCGACCCCCGGTTCACCGGCGTTGTGGGCTTCGATCTGCTCCACCGCCTGCACCGTCCGGTTTTTGCTGGCGCCCGGTGGCAGCTGGATATCGGTGATGGTATAGCCCTGGTCTTCCACCGGCAGGAACGAGGAGGGCAGGCGACTGAACAGCAGGCCCATGCCCACCAGCAACACGCCGTAGATCAGCAGATAACGGCCGCTGCGTTTTACCGCATAGGCCACCCAACCTTGATAGCGCTCGCCGAATCGGTCGAACCCACGGTTGAACATGCCGAAGAAACCGGTCTTGGCGTGGTGATCACCTTTGGCGACCGGTTTGAGCAAGGTCGCGCAAAGCGCCGGGGTCAAGGTCAGGGCGAGAAACGCCGAGAACAGGATCGAGGTCGCCATCGACAGCGAGAACTGCTGGTAGATCACCCCCACCGAGCCCTGCATGAACGCCATCGGAATGAACACTGCCACCAGCACCAGGGTGATGCCGATGATCGCCCCGGTGATCTGCCCCATGGCCTTGCGCGTGGCCTCTTTGGGCGACAAGCCTTCCTGGGCCATGATCCGCTCGACGTTCTCCACCACCACGATGGCATCGTCCACCAGGATGCCGATGGCCAGCACCATGCCGAACATCGTCAGCACGTTGATCGAGAACCCCAGCGCGAGCATCGTCGCGAAGGTGCCCATCAGCGCCACCGGCACTACCAGTGTCGGGATCAGGGTGTAGCGGATGTTCTGCAGGAACAGGAACATCACCGCGAACACCAGCAACATCGCCTCGCCGAGGGTGTAGATCACCTTGGTGATCGAGACCTTGACGAACGGCGACGTGTCATAGGGAATCTTGTACTCCACGCCGGCCGGGAAGTAGCGCGACAGCTCGTCCATCTTGTTGCGCACCAGGGTCGCGGTGTTCAAGGCATTGGCGCCCGGCGACAGTTGCACCGCCACGGCAGTGGACGGCTTGCCGTTCAGACGCGTGGAAAACTGGTATTCCTGGCTGCCGATTTCCACCCGCGCCACGTCGGCGATGCGCACCGTCGAGCCATCGGGGTTGGCCTTGAGCACAATGTCGGCGAACTCCTGCGGCGTATTGAGCTGGCCTTTGACGACGATGGTCGCGGTGATTTCCTGGGTGCTGCGGCTCGGCAAATCGCCCAGGCTGCCGGCCGACACCTGGGCGTTCTGCGCCACGATGGCGGCATTGACGTCGGCCGGGGTCAGGTTGAAACCGACGAGTTTCTGCGGGTCGATCCAGATCCGCATGGCCCGCTCGGCCCCGTACAACTGGGCCTTGCCGACACCGTCCAGGCGCTTGATCTCGTTCATCACGTTGCGCGCCAGGTAGTCGCTGAGGGCCACGTCGTCGAGCTTGCCGTCGCTGGAGGTGAGGGTGATCAGCAACAGGAAGCCGGCGGAGACTTTGTCCACTTGCAGGCCTTGCTGGGTCACCGCTTGCGGCAGTCGCGACTCGACGGCCTTGAGGCGGTTCTGCACGTCGACCTGGGCCAGTTCCGGGTTGGTGCCGGGTTGGAAGGTCGCGGTGATGGTGGCGCTGCCCAGGCTGCTTTGGGATTCGAAATACAGCAGGTTGTCGGTGCCGTTCAGCTCTTCCTCGATCAGGCTGACCACGCTTTCGTCCACGGTTTGCGCCGAAGCACCCGGGTAGACGGTGTAGATCTCGATTTGTGGCGGGGCCACGACCGGGTATTGCGCTACCGGCAGTTGCGGAATGGCCAGGATACCGGCCAACAGGATGAACAACGCAACGACCCAGGCGAACACCGGGCGGTCGATGAAGAATTGCGGCATGGCTTAGTGTCCTGCCTGTGGCCCGGGAACCTGGGCGAGGGGAAGTGGGGTGTTATCGACCTGGACGTGCTCGCCGGGACGGGCGTGTTGCAGGCCTTCGATGACGATGCGGTCGCCGGGCTTCAAACCTTGCGTGACGACCCAGCGATCGTTTTGCGCGACGCCCAGTTGCACCGGTTGCTGGCTGACCTTCTGCTCGGCGTCCAGCAGCAACACCTGGGCGACTCCGGCGCTGTCTCGCAGGATCGCCCGTTGCGGCACGGTGATGCCCTGGCTATTGACCGCCTGTTCCAGGCGCACGCGAATGAAGCTGCCAGGCAGCAAGTCCAGGTCGGGGTTGGGAAATTCGCTGCGCAGGGTGATCTGGCCGGTGCTCGGGTCGACGCTGAGGTCGGTGAACAGCAATTTGCCGGGCAGCGGATAGGGGCTGCCATCGTCCTGAATCAACGTGGCCTTGGCCTGGCCCTGGCCGACCGCTTGCAAAAGCCCTGAACGAAAGGCGCGGCGCAGGTCGTTGAGTTCGCGGGTCGACTGCGTGAGGTCGGCGTGGATCGGGTCCAGTTGCTGGATCAACGCCAACGGCGTGCTTTCGTTCTGCCCGACCAGGGCGCCTTCCGTCACCAGGGCGCGACCGATCCGTCCGGAAATCGGCGCGGTCACCGTGGCGTACCCCAGGTTCAGTTTTGCCCGCTCCACCGCGGCCTTGCTGGCAGCGACGTCAGCGGCGGTCTGGCGCACGCTGGCCCGGGCGTTGTCGTAATCCTGGCCACTGATCGCCTTGTCATCGATCAACTGGGCGTAACGTTGTGCCTGCAAGCGGGCCTGGAACGCATTCGCCTCGGCCTTGCGCAATGCCGCCTCGGCACTGTCCAGGTCGGCCTTGAATGGTGCCGGATCGATGCGAAACAGCACCTCGCCCTGTTTGACGTCGCGGCCTTCACGAAACACCTGCTGCAAGACCACGCCGGCCACCCGCGCCCGGACTTCGGCGACCCGCGGCGCGGCGATCCGGCCACTCAGCTCGTTGCTGATCGACAGTGGCCGGGCCTGGACGGTTTCGACGCGCACGCTTGCCAGCGGAGCGGATGCCTCCGGGGTCGAGGCGCTATCACAGCCACTGAGCAGCAGTGCCCCGACCAACAGGCCCAGTGTGACGAAAGGAATCTTGGACATGGTGCTTCCCCAATATTGAGCCGCCCATGGTAGGGGGCGAGGCCAACGACAGGGGTGAAGCTTTGTAGGGGGGATGTGAAATTGTGTAATGGCCCCTAAATCCGAAAGTGACCTACCAGTTGCTGTTGATGATTGGCCATCGCACGCAACGAGTGGCTCGCCTGCGAGGCTTCTTCCATGCGGCTGGTCAAGGTTTCACTGATCCCGCGAATGTCACTGACGCGATGGCTGATGTCCTCGACCACAGCGCTTTGCTCCAGGGCAGCGCTGGCGATCTGCTGGTTCATGTGCTCGATCACTTCCACGGCGTCGCTGATGTGTTGCAGTGCCGCCTGGGTCTTTTCGACTTGAACGACGCTGTCCCTGGCCTGCTCGCGGCTCAATTGGGTGCTGTGCACGACCTCCTGGCTCAACTGTTGTAACGCTTCGATCACCGTTCGTATCTGCTCGACCGAGTTCTGGGTGTTGCTGGCCAAATGGCGAACTTCGTCAGCCACCACCGCGAAGCCGCGCCCCTGTTCACCCGCCCTGGCGGCTTCGATGGCGGCATTCAAGGCCAGCAGGTTGGTCTGCTGGGCAATGGCGCAGATCACGTCCAGCACCTGGCCGATGTGTTGACTGTTGCCGGCCAGCGCCTGCACTTGCTCAAGCGTGGTCTCCAGGCGCCGGTCCAGGCTGTCGATGCTGGTGACCGCGTTGGCGAACAATTCACGCCCCGATCGGCTGGCGTTCTCGGCAACGGTGGCGGCATCGGCCGCCTGGTGGGAGTGGCGGGCCACTTCCTGGGCGTTGGTGCTCATCTCATGCAGGGCGGTCGCGGCCAGCTCGACCTCCCGGTACTGCGTGTGCATGCCTGCGCTGACTTCCCGGGCCACCTGCGCCGACGTATCGGCGGTGTCGCGGGTGTCCAGGGACGCTTGCTGGATATCGCGGATGATGGGCTGCAATTTGTCGAGAAAGCGATTGAATCCCTTCGCCAGTTGGCCCAATTCATCGTGGCGGTCGTTGGGCAGGCGCTGGGTGAGATCGCCGTCGCCCTCGACAATGGCGTCGAGCATGTGCGCCACCCTGAGCAAGGGGCGTGTGACGCCGTAGGCCGTCAGCCAGATAAGCAATAAGCCCAGGCAACTGGCGAGCAAGCCCAGGCTGAGGTTGAACCAATTGGACTGGCGACGCTTGTCGTCCAACTGGGCCTGCATTTGCAGGGCCGGCGCTTGCACAAGCGACTCAGGCACGCGTATCTGCAATTGCCAGGGGGTATTGTCGGGGACGGTTTGCACGGCTTGCTGAACGTCGATGGAGATGCCGTCAACCGTGCCGCTATGGCCGGCAACTTGCCCTGACGGGGAAAGAATGTTGATCTCGCTGTGGCCGGGGTACAGGTCGTTGGCAAGGCTGGCGGCCAGTTGCTGGAGGGTATCGAGGCTGATGTCCATGCCCACCACGCCGATGACTTTGCCCTGGTCCAGCAACGGTATGGAGATACTGCTCATCAACGTCTTCTGGCCTTCGACCTCGATCGCGTAGGGCTCTGTCACGCAGGTGCGCCCCTGGGTCTGCGGGCAGACGTACCAGGCGTTGGCCGGCTCGCTGCCCGGAGGAGCGGTGTTGGCGCTGATCTGGGCTTCGCTGAGCACCTCTTGCACCAAATGGCCGGGTTGGCTTTGCGACCAGTACAGGGCAAAGCGACCTTTTTCATTGCCGGCCAGATCGCGTTGGCCAGTGAAACCGACGTCTTCACCGACCAGCGCGTCGGGAAGCAGTACCACGTAGAAGCCGAGGACTTTTTCGCGGTTTTGAAGGGCTTGGCGGGTCGCGGCGATCAGGTCCCGGCGCAGTTGCCCAGGCGTCAGTCGCCCGCTCCACGCTTGGGCGCGCAGTTGCAAGACCTGCTGGGCAAAACCTTCCCCATAGATTGCCGTTTCGCTGAAAAAACGTTCCACCCGCTGACCATGGGCCAGGCCCTGTGCCTGCAAACCTTCCAGGGCCGAGCGCCCCAGCAGTTGACTGCTTTGCTGCTTGAGCAACGTGGCGCCTTGCTGGTTCTGATACAGGGAAGCGCCGGTCAATGCCCCGACGACGGCGAGCAAGCACAGGCCACTCAAGAGCGTGATCCGCCATTGGATAGAGAGACGAGCGAAGAACATGCTGAAGTTTCCTGCGCTTAGGGATTTTTATTGTTTTGGGCCCAGCACTGTTTGAAGGACGGGTAAGGCTATCTTGCGGGAGGAAACGCCTGCCGGTTATCCCGAATCGGCAGCCGCTGCGCGCTGCATGCAGGAGTGTTGACCTGTTTTGGGGCGCCGCTTTGGATGCTGCCGTTTTGGGATAGCGAAGGGTTTTGGCAAGGGCCTAGGATCGAATCCAGCGTGCAAGCAGAACAATAAGCTTTTGGATGTCGGCGAAGCTGGCGTCTGCGATCCAGCAACAACTGCCTCATACAATAAGGTCAAGAACAATGAGTGTATCTTTCCCGATCAGCAGCTCGACGGAGTTGAAGCGCGGCGCCTTGGGTGTCGGTTTCATCATCTTCTTTGTGATTTCGGCGGCGAGTCCCTTGAGTGTCATCGCCGGCGGTTTCCCCATTGGCATCATGCTGGGCAACGGCGCTGGCACGCCGGCATTGCTGCTCCTGGCCTTGCTGGTGTTACTGGCGTTCTCGGCGGGCTACACCGCCATGTCCCGCCACATGACCAACGCCGGTGGGTTCTATGCCTTCACCTCCCGCGGCCTGGGTGGCCTGGCCGGTGGGGCGGCGGGGGTGCTGGCGATGTTTGCCTACAACATTCTCCAGGTTGGCCTCTACGGCATGTTCGGCGGCGTGGTCAGTGGCACGATGGCCAGCGTCTTTGGCCTGGACTTGCCTTGGTGGACCTATTCGCTCCTGGCAATGGCGAGCATCGCGATTCTTGGTTATCGCAAGATTGACCTGTCGGCCCGGGTGCTGTCGGTGGTGGTCATTGCCGAGTACCTGGCGATCCTGACGCTGGATTTCGCCATTCTCAAAACCGGTGGCGACAGTGGCATCAATCTCGATTCGTTCGATCGCAGCCATGTGTTCAGCGGCACACCGTCCATCGGCTTGCTGTTCTGCTTCGCGGCGTTCATCGGCTTCGAGGCCACCACCATCTACGGCGAGGAGGCGAGGAATCCGCATCGCACGATTCCCATCGCCACCTACAGCTCGGTGCTGTTGATCGGTGGTTTCTATGCCCTGTCGGTCTGGGCGATGGTGATTGGCGTCGGGGCGGACAAGATCGTACCGACCTTGCAGGCGCTCCAGGATCCCACCACGTTCATCTACGGCATGTCCGATCATTTTGTCGGCACGCATCTGACCCAGATCATCCGCGTGCTGTTCATGGTCAGCATCTACGCCGGGCTGCTGGCGTTCCACAATGCCGCGGCGCGTTATTTCTATGCCATCGGCCGTGACGGTTTGCTGCACAGCCGGTTGGGCACCACCCATCGGGTGCACCAGAGTCCGCACATGGGCTCGGTCCTGCAAAGCCTGATCGCGGCGGTGGTGGTGCTGATCTTCGCCGCGCTGGACGCCGATCCGATCCTTCAGCTGTTCGCCTGGTTTTCCAACCTGGCCACGTTGTGCGTGATCCTGCTCATGGCGCTGACCTCAGCGGCGGTGTTTGTCTATTTCCGCGCTCACCCGGAGCTGAAGCTGGGGCTCTGGCGCGGTCGGATTCTGCCGGTCTTTTCGTGCCTGGCATTGTTGGTGGTCCTGGCCCTTGCGGTGATTCATTTCGACGTGCTGACCGGCGCCAGCCAGCTCCTGTCCTATGGCCTATGCGCTGTGATTCCCGCCGCGCTGATCGTCGGCGTGTTCCTCGCCGCTCGATTGCGCAAGGTATCGCCCGAGCGGTTCATGGCGCTGGGAAGCCACAAGCTCTAAGGCGTCAGGCACAACGTCAATCCACCCAGAAAACAAGTCCGCTGTCGTTCGGGACGGTTCGTCAGCGCGTGAAAGGAAGGTTCTATGCACGATTATCAAATGCTCATCAATGGGGCTCGGGTCGACGGTGAAAACGGGCACTTTGATGTGCTCAATCCGGCGACCGGTACGGTGTTCGCTCGATGCGCGGCCGGTTCCCTGGCCCAGCTGGACCTTGCCGTCGAAGCGGCGCAGTCGGCCTTTGTCGAGTGGCGACACAGCACCCATGAAGATCGCCGCCAGCGCCTGCTGAGCATCGCTACCGATCTCGAGCAGGAAGCCGAGGCGTTGGCCCGGCTCATTGTCCTGGAACAGGGCAAGCCACTGGAATTGGCGTTCTCCGAAGTGATGGGCGCGGTGGCCTGGACGCGCTATGCCGCCGAGCAGCAGATTCCCGTGGAGTTGGTGGAAGAAACCCCGACCCAGCGTATCGAACTGCACCGCAAGCCGTTGGGCGTGGTCGCGTCGATCACGCCTTGGAATTGGCCGTTCATGATCGCTGTCTGGCACATCATGCCGGCATTGCGGGCCGGTAACTGCGTGATCAGCAAACCGTCAAGCCTGACCCCCTTGAGCACCCTGCGCCTGGTGGAAGTCATCGCTCGCCACGTGCCTCGGGGCGTGATCAACAGTGTGACCGGTGAGCAAGGGTTCGGCAGTGCGATCACCTCCCACTCAGGTATCCAGAAGATTGTCTTCACCGGCTCCACCGCCACCGGCCAAAGCGTAATGCGCGGCGCCGCCGGTAACCTCAAGCGCCTGACCCTGGAACTGGGCGGCAACGATGCCGCCATCGTGCTGCCAGGCACCTCGGTCGAGGCGGTCGCCGAAGATATTTTCCAGGCTGCATTCCTGAACATGGGGCAGACCTGCGCCGCCCTCAAGCGTTTGTACATCCACCAATCCCAGTACGAGGCCTTTGCCGAGGCCCTGACCCTGATCGCCCGGCGTCAGGTGGTGGGTGACGGCCTGGCGCCCGGGGTCACGTTTGGCCCGGTGCAGAACCTTGAACAGCTGGCACTGGTAGAGGAGCTGGTGGCGGATGCCCGTGCCCAGGGGGCGCGTGTGTTGTGTGGCGGTGCTCGCCTGGACCGCCCCGGCTTCTTCTATCCGCCGACGCTGGTCGCCGATGTGACCGATGGGCAGCGCCTGGTGGATGAGGAACAGTTCGGCCCGGTGTTGCCGCTGATTGCCTACCAGGATGTCGAGGATGTCCTGCGTCGCGCCAATGCTGGCGACATGGGCCTGGGTGGATCGGTCTGGGGACGCGACAGCGAGCAGGCACAGGCCCTGGCCAGTCGCCTGGAATGTGGCATGGCCTGGGTCAACTGCCATGCGCAGATCCAGCCGAATACGCCGTTTGGCGGCAGCAAGATGTCCGGGTTCGGCGTCGAGTTCGGCCTTGAAGGGTTGCTGGAGTTCACCGGCCAGCAACTGCTGTACGTACGCAAGCGTGAAACAGAGTGAGGAGTGCAACCATGTACGAGCAATACAAGACAGCACCAAAAAAATTCTGGCACCCGATGAGTTCTTCGGCGCCGGCGAACCGGTCCAAGACGTTGATCATCGCCCGTGGCGACGGTAACTACATCACCGATATCGAAGGCCATCGCATGCTCGATGGTGTCGGCGGCTTGTGGAACGTGAACGTGGGCCATAACCGGGCTTCAGTGAAGGCGGCCATTGCCGCGCAGCTGGACGAACTGGCTTATTACCAGACCTTCGACGGCATCGCCCATCCGCGGGTGTTCGACCTGGCCGAGCGGCTGACGTCGATGTTCGCCCAGGAAAACATGACCCGGGTGTTGTTCAGCTCAGGCGGTTCCGATGCGGTCGAGACGGCCCTGAAAATGGCCCGCCAATACTGGATCGCCAGCGGCGAACCAGGGCGCACGCGCTTTCTGTCATTACGCAATAGTTACCATGGCGTGCACGTGGGCGGCACCTCCGTGGGCGGCAACGGCGTGTATCACTACAACCACGGGCCGCTGCTGGCTGGTTGTCATCTGCTCGACACGCCGTGGCTGTACCGCAACCCCTGGGACTGCCGCGATCCGGAAGAACTGACCGCTCACTGCATTCGTCAGTTGGAAGACCAGATCGCGCTGCTCGGCCCGCAGACCATTGCCGCGCTGATCGCTGAACCGGTGCAAGGCGCCGGCGGCGTGATCGTGCCGCCGGCGTACTACTGGAAGAGGCTGCGCGAAGTTTGCGATCGCCACGGCATCCTGTTGATCGCCGATGAAGTGGTGACGGGCTTCGGCCGCACCGGCTGCATGCTCGGCAGTCGTGGCTGGGGTGTCGCCCCCGACGTGCTGTGCCTGGCCAAGGGCATCACCGCCGGTTACATCCCCATGGGCGCCACGGTCTTCAACCAGCGCATGGTCGATGCCATCGAGAACGGCCCGGGCTTCAGCAACGTCATCATGCACGGCTACACCTACAGCGGGCACCCGACCGCCTGTGCGGCGGCCCTGGCGGTGCTGGACATCGTCGAGGCCGAGGATTTGCCGGGCAACGCCGGGAAGGTCGGTGCCCAGTTGCTGGAGCAACTGCAACCGCTGACCGAACGTTATGCCGTGGTGGGCGAAGTGCGCGGCAAGGGCTTGATGATCGCCGTGGACCTGGTGGCGGACAAGGCCACGCGCGAGCCGCTTGACCCTGCTACGGGCCTGGCCTCGCGCATTGCCGAGCAGGCGCGCCTGGCCGGCGTATTGATGCGCCCGATAGGCAACAAAATCGTGATGTCGCCGCCGCTGACCCTCACGTCCGACGAGGCCGCCATGATGGTCGGCGCATTGGACAGCGCGCTCGCTGACTGCCGTTAGCCCGGCCAGCCGGTGCCGCTTGCGGTGCCGGCTCCTGCATATAAAAACAGCCTATAAGGGCGCACCACAAGGAGCTCCAGCCATGCGAAATCTATCGCGTATGGGATTTTTCGGCAGTGGCCTTGCCTGTACGCTGGCGCTCTGCGCTGCGAGTCAGGTCCAGGCCTATGAGTTGTATGCCGATGACGACACTCACCTCAACGCCGACATGCTGGCCGTGTTCGGTCTTTTCAACAGTCGCAAGAATTACGACGGCCGGCCAGGTGGTTCAACCTGGCGCGAAGGCTTCATCAAGTATGGCGTCAGCGGCGACCAGGGCCTGGCCGGCCATGGCACCGCCTACGGGGCGTTCAGCCTGGTCAGTTCCGCCACCTGGGGCGATGGCGACGCGGCCGGCAATACACTGGGCAGCGAGCGCACGACGAAGATTGAAGACGCTTACCTGGGTTGGCGTTCCGCCGATCTGTTCCCCGTATTGGGACAGGACGGTGTCGATATCTCCGGCGGCCGCCAGGTGGTCAAGCTGGGCAGGGGCTTCCTGATCAACGATGACGGGCCGAACCTGGGCAAGGGGCCTGCCGATGGTCGCTTGAATCGCGGTGGAGCCTATTACCTGGCTGCCCGGCACGCGTTCGATCAAACCGCCGTATTACGTCTGGGCGGGCAGGATGGGCTGCATGGCAGTGTGGTGTGGATCAAGTCCGATAACCGCGCCCAGGCCGAAACCGAACTGGCCGCCGGTACGCTCGATTACACCGCCAAGGCGGGCACGTTGGGGCTGACCTGGATACATGGCCTCGACGTGAACGAGCAGTGGGCCAGCGATTTCCAGAAGCAACGCAAGGGCATGGACGTCTACAGCATCCGTGGTGAAGGCGACGCGGGCATCGAAAACGCCAGCCTGGCATTCGAATACGCCTGGCAGGACAAGGACGCCGGCCCGCAGAACGCCTGGTACGCCGAGGCCGGCTACACCTTTGCCGATCTGGCCTGGGCCCCGAAGCTGACGTACCGCTACAGCCGTTATTCCCAGAAGTGGGACTCGCTGTTCACCGGGCAGAGCACCGGCTATGGCACCTGGTTCCAGGGCGAAGTCGCGGGTAACTACGCAGGGCCCTTCAACAGCAACACGGCTATCCACCATGTCGGCCTGAAGGCCACGCCACTGGAAAACCTGACCCTCGGCGTGTTGTATTTCGATTTCAACACGGTACGCAAGGATAACGCCCTGAACCTGGATGCCCGGGAACTGGATCTGTATGCCGAGTGGGCCGTCAATGAGCATGTGATCATCACGCCGTTGATTGGCCTCTACAAGCCGGATCGGGATGCAACGACCGGGGGCAATCAAGTGGCGGGCAATGGCACCAACGTGTACAGCCAGGTGACGGTGGCCGTTCCGTTCTGAAGCTGGGGTTGCTCGGTAAACCCTGTGGCGAGGGAGCTTGCTCCCGCCGGGACCTGTAGGAGCTGCCGAAGGCTGCGATCTTTTGATCTTGATCTTTCGCTTGAGACTCAATGGGGGCGAAAAGATCGCAGCCTCGCTTCGCTCGACAGCTCCTACAGGGCGGCGGTAAGGGCGCACCTCCGGTTTCTAGCCGATGGCAGGCGGATTCTGCATTCTCTCGGCAATCCGCCGGGTGGTGTCCATCACCATTTCAATCACGGTTTCCTGGCGCAGCAGTTTGAAGCTGTCGGTGCTGCCGACGGCTGAAAGGCTGCCCACCACCTCGTCCAGCCCAGGGTTGATGATCGGTGCCGCGATACCGGTGAGTCCCAGGTTGAGTTCGTCGTGGGTCATGCAATAGCCGTCCTTGCGGATCTTTTTCGCCACTTTGGAGAAGCTTGCCCAGTCATAGCCGTTGTCGGGGTCGTTGGCCATGTGTTCTTCGAACAGGCGTTGCAGGCGCCGTCCCTTTTGGAAGGCGATCAGCACCTTGGATTGCGCACCGCGAAAAAACGGCAGCGGCTGGCCGCGACCGAATGCGAACTGGTAGGTGTCATTGGGTTCGGCGATGTAGGTGTTGATGATGTGGCCGTCATAGAAAACGCTGGCGAACACCGCCAGGCCAGTGGCTTCGGACAGCTGGTGCATCAACTCGCGGCCCGCCACGAGGATCGGGTCGTATTGGCGCATCATCCAGTCGAGCTCGATGATCCGTGGCCCCAGGCCGTAGCTGCCGGCATCCACCCTGACCAGCAGGCCCGCATCACACAAATCCTTGACGTAGCGGTACACGGTCGCCCGTGACAGGCCCATGCGCTCGGCGATGGTGTCGGGGTCGATCTTCAGCGTTGCCGGGTCGAACAGGTCCAGCACACTCAGCATTTTGCTCAGACTGCTCATTTCGCTCCTAAAGGGGGGAGTGGCGCGTAGGTGGTCGTTGGGTGAGCACTATAGGTAGGTGCGCCGATGATGAAAAGCCCGCTCGCTCGGCGTACAGGGCGTTGCCACGATACGTCAGTGCTTGAGAAAAACATACATATTGCAGGCTGTATTTACGTCATAATTTTGCATAAATCTCAAAATAAGAGTTTTTATGTATAAAAAGTGCTTGAGCGTAGGGTTTTTCTGTGTGATAAATCTCAGCCACTGCAAACGCTCGATCAAGAGGGCTGGAAATGAATGGTGCGCAACTGATAGTGAAAGCGGCGGTGGCGAGCGGTATCGAATACTGCTTCGCCAATCCCGGAACGACTGAAATTCCCCTGGTGGCAGCCATGGCCAGTGCGCCAGCCCTCAAGCCGGTGTTGTCCTTGTTCGAAGGGGTATGCACCGGTGCTGCGGATGGCTATGGCCGGATTGCCGGCAAGCCGGCGATGACCCTGACTCACCTGGGGCCAGGCTTTGCCAATGGCATTGCCAACCTGCACAACGCGCGTCGCGCCAACACCCCGATCGTCAACGTCATCGGCGATCACGCGTCATGGCACGTCAATTACGATCCGCCGCTGGCCAGTGATATCCAGGCGCTGGCCGGGAGTGTTTCCGGATGGGTGCGCACATCGCGCACCGCATCGGGTGTCGGCGAAGATTTCCAAGAGGCAGTGCGTGCCGCCTGGCAAGCCAAAGGACAGATCGCCAGCCTGATTCTGCCGATGGATCTGCAAGCCAACACGGTGCTGCACGAGAAAGCCTTCACGGCATTGCAGGCTCCGGTTCGCCGTTTTGCCGGCGACCGGATCGAGGCGGTCGCCCAGGCCCTGCGTGATGGCCAGCGCCTGGTGTTTATCGTTGGTGACCAAGGCTTGTCCGTCGCCGGACTTGAAGCGGCGGGGCGCCTGGCACAACTGCCAGGCGTGCGCCTGTTCGCCGAAACCTTTCCACGCCTGAGCTATCGCGGCGGTGGTTTGCCTGACCTGGATCGCCTGCCTTACTTCCCCGAAGTGGCCATTGAGATTCTTGACCAGTACGACGCGGTGGTGTGCGCCGGCGTGCCGGACCCGATCAGTTATTTCGGCTACGAAGGCATTGCTTCTCGCCTGGCCGAACGTGAACGCCTGCTCTGCCTGGCGGAAGTAGGGGACGATGTTGCCGGCGCACTCACTGCGCTTGCCGATGCGCTTGAAGCGCCGGCTTATGTGCCAACGCCAACCGGCATCGAGCTGCCGCCAAGCGAAGCTACGTTGACACCGCAGTCCGTGGGTCAGGTGCTGGCTGCGTCGCTGCCCGACGACTGTATCGTTTCGGTGGAAGGCGGGACGTGCGGCTATCCGTTCTTCACCGCTTCGGCCCATGCCGCACGGCATCGGGTCTTGACCAACACCGGTGGCGCCATCGGCCAGGGCATCCCGGTGGGTTTTGGCGCCGCCATGGCCGAGCGCGGCAATCGCGTGTTCTGCCTGCAATCGGACGGCAGTGCCCAGTACACCATCCAGACCTTGTGGAGCATCGCCCGCGAGCAACTGCCGGTGGTGATCCTGATCGCGGCCAACCATCGCTACGCCATTTTGCAGAACGAGCTGCGCCGCTTCGGCATGACCGAGCTGGGCCCCGAGGCCCTGAGCCTGACGGTGCTGGACCGTCCACGCATCGATTGGAAGGCCTTGGCCAAGGGCTACGGCTTGCCGGCCAGCACCGTGCACACCAATGGTGAGTTGCAGCGAGCCCTGGCCAACGCCAAGGCCGATGGCGGTCCTTGCCTGATTGAAATGGCCCTGTGAAGGAGCGGATATGAACCCGATTCAATTGTTACCTGCGGTCGAGAAGTTCCTGTCGCAACCCGGGCGCCTGTTTATCGGCGGGACCTGGCAGGACGCCGCCAACGGCCGCCGGTTTGCCGTGGAAAACCCGGCCACTGAGAACATTCTGGCGGAAGTCGCCGAAGGCGGCGAACGCGACGTGGATGCCGCCGTCGCTGCCGCCCGCGCGGCCTTCACCGGCCCCTGGGCGCAGCACTCACCGGCCCAGCGCGGGTTGTTGCTGTTTCGCCTGGCGGAACTGCTCGACCAGCATCGCGAAGAGCTGGCGCAACTGATCACCCTGGAAAACGGCAAGCCGATCGCCGCGGCCCGGGGCGAAGCGGCCAGTGCGGCCAATATCATTCGTTATTTCGCGGGCTGGCCGACCAAGATCGAAGGCAGCACGCTGCCGGTATCGCCGTCCAGTGGCGCGCCGATGCTCAACTACACCTTGCGCGAGCCGGTGGGCGTCTGCGCCTTGATCGTGCCGTGGAACTTCCCGCTGACCATGTGCGTGTGGAAACTTGGCCCGGCGCTGGCGACCGGTTGCGTCGCGGTGCTCAAGCCCGCCGAGCAGACGCCTCTGGTTGCCATTCGCCTGGTGCAGTTGATCGAGGCCGCCGGTTTCCCGGCCGGGGTGGTCAACCTGCTCACCGGTCTGGGTGTGCATACCGGCGCACCGCTGGCCCAGCACCCGGACGTGGACAAGATCGCCTTCACCGGTTCGACCCAGGTGGGGCGGCTGATCGCCCAGGCGGCCACCGGCAACATGAAGAAGGTCTCCCTGGAGCTGGGTGGCAAGTCCCCCAACATCATCCTGCCGGACGCCGATATCGTTCGTGCCGCCAAGGGCGCTGCCGACGGCATTTTCTACAACCAGGGGCAGGTCTGCACCGCCGGCTCGCGTCTCTACGTGCATGCCAGCGTCCTCGATCAGGTGCTTGAAGAACTCGAGCGTCACGCGGCCGCCCATGTGTTGGGGCCTGGCCTGGATCCGACCAGCAGCATGGGCCCGCTGGTCTCGGCCCGGCAACTGGGCACGGTGCATGGCTACCTGCAACGGGGCCAGGAAGAAGGCGCCGAGCTGATCTGCGGCGGTGATCGGCCGGCCCACCTGGAGCGCGGCCACTTCATCCGGCCCAGCGTGTTTCTCGACCGCGCCGAGCGCGCCTGTGTCGCCCGGGAGGAAATCTTCGGGCCGGTGCTGACCGTCATGAGCTGGACCGAGATCGATGAGCTGGTGCTGCGCGCCAACGACTCGCCCTATGGCCTGGCCGCCGGTCTCTGGACCCGTGACTTGCGTTCCGCCCATCGCGTGGCCGCCCAGTTGAAGGCCGGCTCGGTGTGGATCAACTGCTGGAACGTCGTCGACCCAGCCTCGCCATTTGGTGGCTACAAGCAATCCGGCTGGGGCCGGGAAATGGGTAAGAACGTGATCGATGCCTACACCGAAACCAAAAGTGTCTTCGTCGATCTCGCCTGAGCCGAACAATCACAAGAGGAACTGCTATGGATCTGGAATTACAAGGCCGCGTGGCGATCGTCACTGGCGGTGGCATGGGCATCGGCAAGGAAGTCGCGCGCTTTCTGTCCCAGGAAGGTTGCAAGGTGGTGATCTGCGCGCGGCGCATGGAATACCTCCAGCAAGCCGCCGAGGAAATCACCGCAGAGACCGGCAACGAGGTGCTGCCGCTGTTCTGTGACACCAACCAGATGTCGGCGGTGTCCGACATGGTCGAGGCTGCCCACAAGCACTTCGGTCGCATCGACATCCTGGTCAACGGCGCCGCGGCCCCGTCCGGTGTGGTGCGCAACGACATCGAGCACGCCGGCGACGACGAATTGCTCTCGGACCTCAACACCAAGGTGATCGGCTACTTCCGTTGCGCCAAGGCCGTGACCCCGCACATGAAGGCCGGTGGCTTCGGTCGCATCATCAACATCGGTGGCCTGACCGGACGTGGCAGCAAGGTCCTCTCGGGCATGCGCAACCTGGCCATCGCCCACATGACCAAGACGCTTTCCGACCAACTGGGCCCAGCCGGCATCACGGTCAATCTGATCCACCCCGGCGTCGTGGACACCCCCCACATCCAGGAGCTCTACGAGCGCGAAGGGATCAAGCAGGGCAAGACGCCCGAGCAGGTGGAGCAGGGCTACATCGACGCAACACCGATCCGACGCACCCTGGCACCCATCGAAATGGGCTGGCTGATCGGTTTCCTCGCATCCCCCAAGGCCGGTGCGGTGACCGGGGAATCCATTGGCATCGACGGCGGCTTGACCCGCGGCATCTTCATTTGAGGAGCAGCAGTGATGAGTAACGGAACCCTTTTGGTCGCCACCGTAGGGCAGGCGGTCATCCGCAGCGCCGACGATGGCCGTACCTGGCATCGCCTGGGCCTGGGCCAGGACCTGGAATTCGACGCGATCACCCGCTCCCTGAGCTTGCATCCGGGGACGCCTGAGGTGATCTATGCCGGCACCGATGTCGGCCTGTGCATCAGCCGTGATACCGGAGGCCATTGGCAGCGGGTGGATTCGCCCTTCAACGGCCAGACCGTCTGGAAGGTGGCCGT
This sequence comes from Pseudomonas sp. Root401, assembly GCF_001425105.1. NCBI lineage: Bacteria > Pseudomonadati > Pseudomonadota > Gammaproteobacteria > Pseudomonadales > Pseudomonadaceae > Pseudomonas > Pseudomonas sp. Root401. Next base: position 419,936 of record NZ_LMDO01000001.1, read on the forward strand.
GGATCCTCAGGATGCACAGCGCATTTTCGTCGGCACCGGTGCGCCGTCGCGCGCGGTGCTGTGGCGCACCCTCGACGGTGGCCAGACCTGGGAACGTGCCCCGGTGGAAATCCCGGAGTTTTGCGAAGGGGTCAGCCGTCCGCGCTTGCTGGCTTTCGCCTACGACCCGACCGATCGCAACCAGCTCTGGTTCGGCCTGGAAGAGGGCGGGTTGTTCCACAGCCGTGACGGTGGCGATAGCTGGACCCGTGTCGATGACCGCCTGCTGTGGGACTTCAACTCGGACGTGCACAACATCGTGGTCCTGCCCAACCATGGGCAAAAGGTCATCGTGGTGGTGTGCGTCAACGCCGTTTACCGCAGCCTCGACGAGGGGCAGACCTGGACCGGCATCGTCGCCCGGGAAACCTTCGGCCTGTACTACGTGCGCGCCATGAATGCAGCGCTGGGCAGCGAGGATACGCTCTACCTGAGCATTTCCGACGGCACCCCTGGCACGACCAGCAAGGTGCTGGTCTCCCGGGATGCCGCCCTCAGTTGGGAAGTGCTGCCACTGCCGCAACAGCCCAACTCCTGCGTCTGGGCGATTGCCCTGAACCCTGCCGACCCTCGCCAGATCGTCGCCGGCACCAAGTACGGGCATCTGTTCACCTCCGAGAACGGCGGTGACGGCTGGCAGAAGCAGTGGCGTGAATTCAGTGAAATCGCTGATGTGCTCTGGACGCCCGCCGTGGCGCAAATCAAGTCCGGGCATCAATCCATCATCAAGAAAAACTGAGGTATCGCGCGATGAAAGTCGAAGTCGTTCGTACTCACCTGTCGCTGTCCGTGAGCGACCCTGAAGTGTCGGCGCGTTGGTACGCCGACGTGCTGGGCATGCATGAAAGCGCCCGGGGTGAAAGCTGGATCATGATGGCCTTCGGTGCCAAGCACCACGACATCGCGTTGCTCCGCGCAGCACCCGGGGCCCACCAGGGCGGCCTGGGGCTGCAGCACTACGGGCTGGAGATCGCGGGCGACATGACCACCCTGCGCAAGCTCTACGGCATGTTGCTGAAGAAGGGCGTCGAGGTGGTGAAGATCACCGACCACGAGATCGGTAACGGCGTGTATTTCAACGACCCCGATGGCAATCGCCTGGAATTCTTCCTCGAGTCCGAACACGACGATGCACGCGGCAAGGCCCGCTTCAAGGCCGCTGGAGCCCCCAGCCGGCATTTCGATCTCGACCCACTTTGAAAGAGACTTCTCTTATGAAAACCGCAAATTTCGCCAGTTACCACATCCGCAAATGGTACACCTTCGTCGAGGAAACCCTGGCCAACGAAACGGGCCAGTTGGCCGATGGTGAGCCGCTGTTCAAGTACGCCATTGGCGCGGTGATCGCCAACCCTTATGCCGGCCGTTTCAGTGAAAGCCTGGACGAGCTGATTGAGCCGTCACCCTTGCTGGGCCAGGAGTTTGGTCGGCGCATCCGGGTACTGGCGGGCCAGCACAAGATCGTCAGCTATGGCAAGGCGTGCCTGGTCGGCAGCCAGGGCGAGTACGAACATGGCAATGCATTGTTGACCAATCCGGCGGCGGATCCGATCCGCGTTGCATTGGGCGGCGGCAAATCCTGGGTGCCTTCCACCGGCAAGCGTGGCGGGCCTGGCGTGACCATCGATGTGCCGCTGGCTCACAAGGATGCGCTGTATGTCCGTTCGCACTACGACAGCATTTCGTTGTCGTTCGGCGATGGTCCGGCGGCCGACGAATTGATCATCATCTGGGCCTTCGCCACGCGTGGGCGCTTGCATGCGCGCCTGGGTGGCCTTGAGGCTGCCGACGTCAAGGGCAATGACGGCCTGTATTGAGGTACGGATCGTGGGAAGCAAACGAATGTCTGCAAACAGCCAGTTCTTCACCAATCGATCGGGGCTGCGCCTGCATTATCTGTCCTGGGGCAATCCGTCGGGCATTGCGGTGGTGCTGCTGCACGGGCTGCGCTCCTATGCCCAGACCTGGGATGGCCTGGTCAATGCATTGGGCGAGCGGTACTGCTGCTATGCCCTTGACCAGCGTGGTCGTGGCTACAGTGACTGGGCGGATGCCGCCAGTTACCGGACCGAGGCCTATGTCAACGATCTTGAAGATCTGGTGGCGCATCTGCAGTTGCAGCGTTTCGTCCTGGTGGGGCATTCCCTTGGCGGCACCAATGCACTGGAGTATGCGCGGCTCAATCCGGGACGACTGCAAGCGTTGGTGATCGAGGACATCGGCCCTGGTTCTTCGGTCAGCGGTGACGGCGCCGAGCGGATTCGGCGCGAGATGAGCCAGACACCGTTGTTGTTTCCTGACTGGGAGAGTGCCGCCCAGTTCTGGCTGCAAGCGCGACCTGGCCTCTCCCAGGAGGGGCTGGCTTCCAGGTTGATGTATTCCATGAAGGAAACGCTGGCTGGAATCGAATGGCGTCACGACCAGCAAGGTATTGCCCAGGCGCGCCTGAGTATTACCCCGACCGACCTGTGGCCGGCGGTACGGGCGCTGGATTGCCCGACGCTGTTCATTCGTGGCGCCCGTTCCGATTTCCTGCCCCTGGCGACCCTCGAGTCGATAAAGCAGGCCAATAAATGGGTGCGCACAGAGGAAATCGCCGACGCCAGCCATTACGTCCATGATGACCAGAGCGAGATGTTCAACCTTGTCGTCATGGACTATTTGTATGACCAGTGCCTACAACCACAACAACAAAGCGGTGAATAGCGATGAAGCAGGAGAAAACCCAGGTTGTCATCGTGGGCGGCGGCCCCAACGGGATCACGGCCGCTCATTACATGGGGCTGTACGGCATCGACTGCATCGTCCTTGAGTTGGCTGACGGCGTCCTGCCGTATCCGCGCGCGGTGGGCATGGATGACGAGGCCCTGCGTGTGTTGCAGGGCATCGGCATCGCCGAACTGGCCGCGCGCGACATGATCTGCAACGTGCCCCTGCGTTACTACAATGCGCGAGGCGTGTGTTTTGCCGAGGTCAAACCGAGCACGGCAAACTATGGCTGGCCGATGCGCAACATCTTCATGCAACAGTTGCTGGAAACGACGTTGCGCGAGCAGTTGGGCAAGCACGCCAGTGTCGAGTTGCGCCAGGGCCATGAAATGCTCGATCTGGAGCAGGATGCCGAGGGCGTGACCTTGCAGGTGCGCGATGCCCAGGGCGAGCTCTATCAACTGCAGGCGCAGTACGTGATCGGCGCCGATGGCGGACGTTCCAGCGTGCGCAAGAAACTCGGCATCGAACTGCTGGGGCTGACCCATCCGCGCAAATGGGTGGTGATCGACACGGCCAACGACTCCCTGGATGCACCGTATACGGCCCTGCATGCCGACCCTCAGCGACCTTTCGTCTGCATCTACTTGCCGTATCAGCAGCGGCGCTGGGAGTTCATGCTCCTGGAGGGCGAAGACGAGACCCGGATGTGCGAAGAGGCGACGATCCGGGACTTGATCCGTGGGCATATCGGCGATGCGGTCGATCAACTGGAAATCATCCGGATCCGTGCCTACACCCATAACTCTCGGGTCGCGGCGCGCTTTGTCCAGGGCCGTGTGGCCTTGGTGGGGGATGCGGCGCATATTTCCCCGCCCTGGGCCGGGCAGGGGCTCAATTCGGGCCTGCGTGATGTTGCCAACGTCACCTGGAAGCTCGCCGCGATCCTCCAAGGGCGGGCGTCGCCGGCGATTCTTGCCAGTTACGACCAGGAGCGCCGCGGGCACGCGACCGATCTCATCGCGTTGGCCGACAACATGGGCGCGGTCCTGGGGCTGACCAACCCGTTGATGGCCGGTGTGCGAGACTGGTTGTTCCAGGCCGTCAACAGCGTCGACAACCTTCGTTCGCACTTGCTGGAATTCAAGTTCAAGCCCAAGGCGACCATCACCAAAGGCCTGGTTCATCACGAGCGTGCCGAGTTGCATGAGGATGATCTGGTCGGGCAATTGTTCATCCAACCGTCCATCGAAGATGCCCAGGGCCAGCGCCGACGCCTGGACGAAGTGCTGGGGCATTCCTATGCAGTGTTGGGGTATCGGGTCAATCCGAGCGAACAGCTCAGCGAACAAACCGCCGCTTATTGGGCGCGCTGGGAGACGCGTTTCATCCAGATCAATCGCTCGCGCAGTGGCGTGGGGCGTAACCAGCCCTTGTCCGCCAGCGGTGCCATTTGCGTCGAGGACGTCGATAACCGCTTGGGCGAATGGTTTGCCAAGGTGCGTGACTGCGTTGTGGTGGTGCGGCCGGATCGGTTCGTTGCCGCGATCACCACACCCGAGCGGCTCGAAGGCGTCTTGCGCAAACTGGCGGAGCAACTCTCATGAAGCGTGAGGATGATTTCCTGGTCCGGCTCCACGATGCTGCGCAGGCCGTACACGCCTTGCCTTCGTTGGAGCCACAGGCCCTCGACCTGTCGGCGGGCTACACCTTGCAACGCGAGGCGCTGCGCCGGCGCCAGGCCGCTGGTGAGCGGTTGAGCGGGTGGAAAGTGGCCTTCGCCGGCCGCGCCGCCCAGGACCGTTTCGGTATTGATGAACCGGTATTGGGCGCGCTGACCGATGCCATGGCTGTGGAACCCGGCAGCACGGTGCCCCTGGCACGGCTGATCCAGCCCAAGTTGGAGATCGAGCTGGCGTTTGTCCTGGGGCGCACGCTGGTGCCGGATTTCTACAGCGACGAGGACATCCTCGCCGCCATTTCCGAGGTCGCGCCGGCATTCGAAATTGCCGATTGTCGCTGGCAGGGCTGGCGTTTCGGTGTCGGGGCGTTTCTTGCCGACAATGCCGCCGCGGGGTTGTATTGCCTCGGGGCCAGGGTGGGGTTCGATCCGGATCGACTGCCCGAAGTGAACTATCGCCTGGTGCATGACGGCGTGTCCTGCGGTGAAGGTAACGTCCTGGCGCGCGAGGACACCCCTCTGGCGAATCTGTGTTGGCTGGTCCGGCGGTTGCTGGCCGACGGGCAGCGCGTTGAAGCGGGGCAGGTGGTGCTGTCCGGGGCGTTGTTGGCGCCGATGGACGTCAGGGTCGGCGAATATCGTTTGCACATGCTTGGCACGGAACTGGCTTTGGTTTTCCAGCGATAAACACTGTTCACCGTAGGAGCTGCCGAAGGCTGCGATCTTTTGATCTTTTGATCTTTTGATCTTTTGATCTTTTTTCTTTCGCTTGGGATTCAAGTGTCTGGGGAAAGATCGCAGCCTCGTTGCACTCGACAGCTCCTACACAGCTCCTACACAGCTCCTACACAGCGTCTGGCACAGCATTGGCATAGCGTCCGGCACAGCGTTCGGCACAGCTCCTGCGCAGCATCAGGTAACAAGCACGCGTCACCGAGGAACAATGATCATGTTCGCCGAAGTCCGTACCTTCAATGATCCTCAGCAACACGCCGGTTCGATCCTGGGCTGGCAACAGGTCTATGACCAACTCGGGCGTGGCTGCCTTTCCAGCGAGCTGCGGCAGGTGTGCGCCGATCGTTTCCAGATCTTCCAGGAGGTGCTGGATAAACGGGTGGTGCAGCGCGGTTGCGCGCCCAAAGGGCGCTTGTGCATTGCCATGTCGCTGGGCGGTGCGCCGGTGGTCCAGGGGCACCAAGTGGGCGCCCACAGTGTCGTGCTGTTGCGCGATGGCGAGGACTTCGTCTTGCATGCCCCGGAAGGCACGCACTTCTTTGCGGCCAATGTCGACACGGTGCGGTTCGCCAAGCTGGCGGCCTACGAACTGTCGAGCGAACAGCTCAAGCGCCTGCAAAGCGTGTCCCAGGTCAGCGTGGATGAGGTGGTACTGCGCCGCGTGCAACAAAGGATCCACCCACTGTTTCGTCACCTTTTGGAACAGGCGGACGCGGTCAATCCGGCCTCGGAAAAAATCCTCGAAGACGTCCTGCTCAACGCCTTTCTCGACCTGTTCAGTCACGCTTCGGACGAGGTGCGTGGCCGGCGCGGCAATTTTGCCGTCAGTGCCTATCTGGTCAAGCGTTGCCAGGAGCTGGTCGTCGCCAGCGCAGAGGTGCCCTTGAGCATCCTCGACTTGTGCGAGCAATTGCGGGTGAGTCGCAGGACCCTGCAGAACAGTTTCCAGGCGGTCACCGGGATGCGTCCGGTGGAGTACCTGCGCAACCTGCGGCTCAATGCCGTGCGTCGGCGTTTGATCACGACCCGTGCGGCGGCACTCAACGTCAGTGAAATCGCCGTGGCGATGGGGTTTTTCCACCTGAGTCATTTTGCGGCCCATTACCGGGCGCTGTTTGGCGAGTCACCCTCGGATACGCCCAGGGCACCTGCATGATGGGCTCCAGATGCGCAGGCGAAATCCCCTCGCCACAATTAATCTAACAAGCCTTAAGTGAGCGGCCACCTGCGGTGTTACCGAAGCGTCATCCTGCACACATAAAGGGCAACCACTGAGCTGTTTGGTAGCACAGGTGTGCGATCCAGGGCTTCAGGCAGGCAGTCGTTTTCCTCGGCAAATTCCTTTAAATCAAACGCTTGCACGATTATTCGTGTGCTTGGCACGCATTCTGCTTTTTTGAATTCATGGATAATTGGATACAAAAATGCAGAAGGTGCTGCCATGCAATTTGTCCCGACTTACGCTGAACGCCCGCCGATGACCGCCGAGGAGGAGGCCTACAACTTCCTGCTCGATGCCATTTGTGGCGGTCGGTTACGCAAGGGCGACCGGCTGATTGCCGAGGACATCGCCAACGAGATCGGCATGAGCCGGATGCCGGTGCGCGAAGCCTTTCGCCGTCTGGATGCCCAGGGCCTGGTGACTCTGCGGCCCAATCGCGGGGCGATTGTCAGCGGCCTGGACATCGATGAGTTGCACGAAGTCTTCGAGATGCGCAGCGCCCTGGAAGGCCTGGCGGTCCGTGTCGCGACAGCACGAATTGGCGAACGCCAGTTGGCCGCCTTGGAGCGCTTGCTGGACGAGATGGACGATTACCGCGAGGAAAGCGCCGAGTGGGTCAGCCGCCATCGCGCGTTCCATGAATACCTGTGCAGCCTCAGCGGTCGCCCGCGATTGCTCAAGCAGATCAGTGCGCTTTATTCCCTGATCGAAGCGCCCATGCGCCTGTGGTTGCAGCATGTGGAAAAACCCCTGAGCGCGCGCCAGGAGCACATGCTGATTCTCGACGCCCTGCGTGCGGGCGATGCCGAGAAGGCCGAGGCGGTGGTGCGTGCGCACATCGAAGGCACCGTCCCTGAATTGATCGAGTTCCTGCAATCGAAAAAATAACGAGAGCGGGCTCCGAGCCTGCCCGTGTTCTGACTTTGAGTACTGCCCGTTACTTACTGAACTGGAGTGTCTGGTCATGCATAAGCCTCGCCTGTTGGTTGCCGCTTTATCCTTGGGTTTCTGTGCACAGTGGGCGGTTGCCGCGCCCGTTGTCCCGGAGCGTTTGCTCAAGGTCGATAAACTTGTCTACTGCTCGGGCATGGATTCGCCGCCGCTGGTGTCCTTCGATGAGGCGCAGAAACCCAAGGGACTGACCGTGGACCTGGGGCTGGAAATCGCCAAGCGCCTGGGCGACAAGAAGGTGGAATGGCGGGTCATTCCCTTTTCCGGGCTGCTCCCCGCGTTGCTGGCCCGACAGTGCGACATGATCGTCGACCAGCTGTTTGACAAGCCCGAGCGCCGCGAGGTGATCGACATCGTCAACTACATGTATTCCAGCCAGGCGGTGGTGGTGCCCAAGGGCAATCCAAAGGGCCTCAAGACGCTGCCGGATCTCTCCGGACACAAGGTCGCCGTACTTAACGGTTCCACCATCAAGACCCTGCTCGACGCCGAGAACGAGACCCTGGCCAAGGCCGGCAAACCGCCTATGAAACTGGTGGTCTACAACTCCGATACCGATGCCTTCCAGGCCCTGCGCATCAACCAGGTCGACGCCTACGGCACCACCGTGGAAACCGCCGGTTATTACGCCACCATGGCGCCCGACCTGTTCGAGGAAGGGGTGCCGGCCTTCAGCCGGATTCTCACCGGCCTGGGCATTCGCAAGGACGATCCGCAACTGACTGCGGCTGTGCAGCAGGTCATCGGCGATATGCGCAGCGATGGCAGCTACAGCCAACTGCTGGGCAAATGGCATGTCGCCAGTGACACGCTTGATTGAGGTGAACCACCGATGAATTTCAATTGGGATGTATTCTGGCAGTACCTGTTGCAGCCCAGTGGGGTGTACCTCACCGGGCTCTGGCTGACCTGCCTGATCAGTGTGCTGGCGATGCTGCTGGGCTGTGCCCTCGGGCTGGCCGCCGCGCTGTTGCGGTTGTCGAAGAACCCGTTGCTGCATTTGCCAGTGCGCTTTTACGTGTGGCTGATGCGCGGCACGCCGTTGCTGGTGCAGATCGTCTTTCTCTACACCGCGCTGGCCGCCGGCGGGATTTTCCGCTTCGAAGACATCGACCTCTTTGGGCTGGTGATCCCCGGCAATATCCAGGCGGCGATCATTGCCCTGGGCCTCAACGAGGGCGCCTACATGGCCGAGATCATCCGCGCCGGCATCGGTGCGGTGGACAAGGGCCAATACGAGGCCGGGCGCTCGCTGGGCATGACCTTCGCCAAACTGATGCGCCGCATTGTGCTGCCCCAGGCGTTCCGGGTCATCGTGCCGCCGCTGGGCAACGAGTTCAACGTGATGCTCAAGAACACCACGCTGGTCAGCGTGATCGGCGTACAGGAACTGTTGCTCAGTACCCAGATGGTCACGTCGGCGACGTTCCGGGTGTTCGAACTGTATCTGGTGGTGGCGATCTACTTCCTGTTGCTGACCACGTTGTGGGGCTTTTTCCAACGCTGGCTGGAGGCCCGTTTCGGTCAATCGGACCGACCCTCGTCACCGCCGCCGGCTTCGACGCGGATGTTCGGTCGCAGCACCCTGAACCTGCTGAGGGCACGTTAACCATGGCGCATAAAAGCGAAGAGCTGATTATCGAGGCGCTGGATGTCCACAAGTCTTTCGGCGAGCTGCAGATTCTCAAGGGTATCTCCCTGCAAGTGCGGCGCGGCGAAGTGGTGGTGCTGATCGGCGCTTCGGGCTCCGGCAAGACCACCTTCATCCGCTGCATCAACTTGCTGGAGGACATCCAGGGCGGGCGGATCCGTGTCAACGGCCGGGCCATGGGCTATCGCGAGCGGGCCGATGGCAGCCTGGTGCGTGAGTCGGAGCGCAACATCGCCCGTCAACGGCGGGACATCGGCATGGTCTTCCAGCGCTTCAACCTGTTTCCTCACATGACGGCCCTGGAAAACATCATCGAGGCGCCGATCCAGGTGCTTGGCGTGACTCGCGCCGCCGCGCTGGAGCAGGCCCGCGGCCTGCTGGAGCGGGTCGGCCTGGCGGACAAGGCCGATCACTACCCGTCGATGCTTTCCGGCGGCCAGCAACAGCGGGTGGCGATTGCCCGGGCCCTGGCGATGAAACCCCAGGCCATGCTGTTCGACGAACCCACCAGCGCCCTCGACCCGGAGACGGTCGGCGAGGTGTTGCAAGTGATGAAGGAGTTGGCCGAGGAGGGGATGACCATGGTCGTGGTGACCCATGAAATGGGCTTTGCCCGGGAAGTGGCCGACCGTGTGGTGGTCCTGGACCAGGGCGAGCTCATCGAGCAGGGGCCGCCGGAGCAGATTTTCTGTCACCCCATTCATCCTCGTACCCGGGCTTTTCTCAGTCGCGTGTTATGACCTTTCCCGGCCACTGAATTCCTGTATCGAAGAGCCTTCACCATGCTGAAATTTTCTGCTCACGAATATCCTTATCCGTCGCAACGCCAAAGCGTTTTCGCCCGTCGGGGCATGGTCGCCGCGTCCCAGCCCCTGGCTGCCCAGACGGGCATCGAAATCATGCAAAAGGGCGGCAATGCCATCGACGCCGCCATCGCCACCGCGGCCGCGCTGACGGTGGTGGAACCCACCGGTTGTGGCATTGGCGGTGACGCCTTCGCGCTGGTCTGGTGCAAGGGCCAGTTGCACGGCCTCAACGGCAACGGCCATGCGCCGGCCGCCTTGAGCATCGAGGCGGTCAAGGCCGCCGGCCACGAGCAGATGCCGCTCTATGGCTGGACACCGGTGACCGTCCCGGGCTGCCCGTCGGCCTGGGCCGAGTTGTCCCGACGCTTTGGCAAGCTGCCCTTTGCCGAGCTGCTGCAACCGGCTATCAGCCTGGCCCGGGACGGCTTTGCGCTGTCGCCGGTGGTTGCCCATCAATGGCAGGTCGCGGTGAACGAGTTCACGCCCCATCGTGATGCTGTCCTCGAGGCCTGGTTCGAGACTTTCCTGATCGAAGGCCGGGCACCATGGGCCGGGGAAGTTTTTCGCAACCCGGCCCAGGCGCGCACCCTCCAGGAGTTGGCCGACACCCGCTGCGAGAGCCTGTATCGCGGTGCGTTGGCCGAGCGCCTGGACGCCCATTCCCGGGCCAGCGGCGGCTACCTGCGGGCCTCGGACCTCAAGGATTATCGCGCCCAGTGGGTGGACCCCATCCACGTCAATTACCGAGGCGTGGATGTCTGGGAAATCCCGCCGAGCGGGCAGGGCCTGGTGGCCTTGATGGCGTTGAAGATCCTGGAAGGCTTCGACTTCGATCACCGTGACAGCCAACAGACCTGGCATCGCCAACTGGAAGCGATGAAGTTGGCCTACAGCGACGGCCTGCACTACATCACCGATCCTTTGCACATGCGCGTGGCGGTGGCTGACCTGCTCAGCGATGACTACAGTGCCCACCGGCGCGAGCAGATCGGCGAACAGGCCCAACCGCCCGCGCCCGGCGACCCCCACGCCAGCGGCACGGTGTACCTGGCGACTGCGGATGGGGAGGGCAATATGGTCTCGTTCATCCAGAGCAACTACCACGGGTTCGGCTCTGGCGTGGTGCTGCCCGACAGCGGTATTGCCTTGCAGAATCGTGGGCAGGAATTCAGCCTCGATTCGAGCCACGCCAACTGCCTGGCCCCAGGCAAGAAGACCTTCCACACCATCATTCCCGGTTTCCTCACCCGCAATGGCGAGGCCCTCGGCCCCTTCGGGGTGATGGGCGGCTACATGCAGCCCCAGGGGCATGTGCAGATGGTCATGAACCTGGTGGATTTCGGCCTGAACCCGCAAGCGGCACTGGATGCACCGCGCTGGCAATGGCTGGGGGGGATGAAGGTCGGGATCGAGCACGGGGCCTCACGGGACCTGGCCAATGCCTTGGCGCGACGGGGGCATGAGGTGCAGATCGCCAGCGACCTGACCGACTATGGCCGCGGCCAGATCATCCTGCGCGACCCGGCCAGCGGGGTGCTGTGTGGTGGTACCGAACCCCGGGCGGATTCGCATATTGCTGTTTGGTAAGGGCTGCCACAGACGATCAGTCGGCACGGGCGTCTGCCAGTGCCTGCCTGATCGCTTGCGCCAGATCCAGCAGCACCGCTGCATAACGTTCTTCCACTTCCTGCGCTGTTGCAACGGTCGCCAGACTGATGTTCAGCGCATGGCTCCGATAGGCCGGGTGTCCGAGCGGGGTGGCAATCGCCATGACCTCCGGCTGCCATGAGGCCACGCAGTACCCGCTTGCCCATACATGCCTCACCGCATCGTCGATCTCCTGGATCAGTTGGCTGGCGCGGGACTCGCATCGGCGCGAGCTGAACAGTTCCAGCAATGGCCGGCGTTGTCCTTCTTCAAGCCCCGATAGATAAGCCCGGCCCAGGGACGTCACGTCCATGGGCAAGCGCTGCCCGGCGAGCACATTGCGCGGCGACTTGCGCTTGCCCAAGCGAATCGACTCCAGGTAGATCATCTCGTCGCCATCGGCGGCGGCCAGGCTGACGTTGACCTGATGTTCGCGAGCCACTTGCAACATCAACGGCGTGGCGACCTGCAACAGCGTACTGGCGTGGTACATCGAATGCGCCAGCCCAAGCAGGGAGGGCGCCAGTCGGTAGGTGCCCGTTGTCGGGTCGTAATCCAGGAAACCGGCGTGAACCAGGGTCTGGGTCAACCGACTCACGGTGGATTTCGACAAACCGGCGATCTCGCTCAGATCACCATTGGTCAGGGACTCGGTGCCCGGCCGAAATGCCCTCAACAAATCGAGGCCGCGCTCAAGGGATCGGTTGAGCGGCGCCTTGCCTTGCCCGGGAATGTTTGCCGAAGCAAGGCCAGTGTCACCCTGTTCCAACAGGTGGAACGGTCGCGTTGTCATCAGGTTCGCTCTCCCGCAGATTGAATCCAAGCTTGGCTCAGCGCCGGGCAGTCAATCAACCGAATAATAAAAGAGGCACCGTATGACCAATCCTGAGCAATTGTCTTGCCCGGTCGAACTGTCTGTTGTCGAAGGCATCGCCACCCTGACCCTCAATCGTCCTCAAGCGCGCAACGCAATCAGCGACGACATGCGCTCGTTGTTGATCGAGCATCTGGAGCACATTGCGTCCGACAATTCGATCAAGGCGTTGATCGTGACTGGCTCCGGCAAGGGCTTCTGCGCCGGTGGCGACATCAAGGGCATGCAAGCACGCATGAGCGCTCCGGCCGGTTCCGTGGCGTTCAATGGCTGGAAACGCCAGCAACGGGTTCATCATGCAGTGTCGCTGCTGCACAACCTGCCCAAGCCGACCATTGCCGCGGTGAATGGCGCCGCGACGGGCCTGGGCTGCGACATGGCGTTGAGCTGCGATTTCATCGTGGCCTCCGAGCACGCCAGCTTTGCGATGAGCTATATCGCTCGCGGCCTGATCCCGGATGGCGGCGGCTTGTATTTCCTGCCCCGTCGTGTCGGCTTGCCCAAGGCCAAGGAACTGATCTTCAGCGGACGCACGGTGGCGCCGGTGGAGGCCCAGCGGATCGGCATGATCGATCGCGTCGTCGAGCACGATCATCTGTTACCGGCGGCCCACGATTGGGCGTTGCAACTCGCGGGGGGATCCGCCACGGCCCTGGCGTTGAGCAAGTCGATCCTGAACAACACCTTCGAGCTCACCCAGAGCCAGATCTTCGCCATGGGCAGCCAGGCCCAGGGCATTTGCTACACCTCCAGCGAGCATCAGGAATCGGTTGCCGCCTTCCTTGCCCGCAAGGCCGAGCGGAGCTGAACCATGAACCAGATTGCACGCCTTCTCAGTCCCGCCAGCGTCGCCGTCATCGGCGCCTCGGGCGATGCTCGCAAAACTTCGGGCCGGCCCATCGCGTTCCTGCGCAAGCACGGTTTCCAGGGGCGCTTGTATCCCGTCAATCCACGTTATGAAGACATCGATGGGCTGCGCTGCTACCCCAGCATTGCCGAGCTGCCGGAAGTGCCGGACGTAGCGATCATTCTCCTCGGGCCGGCGCGCGCCAACCAGGCCGTCGCCGAGCTGGCGGCATTGGGTTGCCCCGCAGCGATTGTGTTGGCCGGTGGTTATGGTGAAACCGGTACGGCAGGTACAGTGCGCCAGGAGGAACTGAAAGCGGCCCGTGGGTCGATGAGGATCCTGGGCCCGAACACCATCGGCCTGGTCAACCTGACCGAGCGGATCACGCTGTCGGCCAGCGGCGCGTTGGACATGGACGAGCTGCTGGCCGGCCGTGTAGCCGTGGTATCGCAAAGTGGCGGGATCCTGGGCGCGCTGCTGTCCCGTGGCGTCGCTGCCGGCATCGGTTTTTCCAAGCTGATCTCCACCAGCAACGAGGTCGACCTGGATGTCGCCGACTTCGTCGATTACCTGGCCGACGATCCCGCGACCTCGGTGATTGCCCTTTATCTGGAGGGCTTGCGCGACAGTGAAAAGTTTTCCCGTGCGGCGCGCAAGGCCCGCGATGCCGGCAAGCCTGTGGTGGTCTTCAAAGTGGGACGCTCCCAAGCCGGTGCCCATGCGGCAGCCTCCCACACGGGGGCCATGGCCGGCTCCGATGCACTGTATAGCGCCTACTTCCGTCAGCTTGGGGTGATTCGGGCCGAGACGTTTGCCGACCTGCTGGACATTCCCTTTGCCTTGGCCAGTGGCAGGGTCATGCGTGGCCGACGGGTCGCCATTCTGACCTCGACCGGTGGCGCGGGCACCTTGATCGCCGACAGCCTCGGCGTCAGCGGTTTCGAAACCCCCACGCCCGGCGCGCAGACCGCAGCGAAACTGCGTGACCTGGATATTGGCGACCAGGCGGTCCTGGACCGTAACCCGATCGACTTGACCTTGGCAGGGCTGCAGCCGGAGTTGATGCGCGCGGCCATTGGCATCCTGCTCGACAGTCCGGATTTCGATGCGGTGATCAGCGTCGTGGGCTCTTCCGGTGTTGCCCAGCCCCACCTGATGGCCGATGCCATTCGCGACAGCCTGGCCAGTTCCGATAAACCGGTGCTGGCGTACATCAGCCCCCATGCTCCGGCTGCGGCCCAACGTATCAACGGCTCGGGTGGCGTGGCGTTCAGCGCGCCGGAAAGTTGCGCCAGCGCACTGAAGGCGTTGGCGGCGCAGGCCACATGGAGCGAGCCATCCCCTGAGCCTGGCAGTGCGCAGACTCGGCCTGAGGTTGTCCAGGACCTGCCAAGTGGCCCGCTCGATGAAGAGCGCAGCAAGCGCTTGTACGCCAGCTTCGGCATCCCGGTGACGCGGGAGCGGGTGGTTGGTGATGGGTATCAAGCCGCTCAGGCCGCGCAGGAACTGGGCGGTCACGTCGTCCTCAAGGTCCTTTCCGAGCAGATCCCGCACAAGAGCGAAGTGGGTGGCGTGGCCTTGCATCTGGACGCCGGAAATATCGGCGCGCGGCTGGATCGCATGCGTGCCGAGGTCTGCGGCCATGTGGGGTTCGAGCCGCCGACCTTTCTCGTCCAGGAAATGGTCACGGGCGGGCAGGAACTCATTCTCGGTTTTCACCGCGACCCGCAACTGGGCCCGGCGCTCCTGCTTGGAATGGGCGGGGTGACGGCGGAGTTGTTCCAGGACACCACCTTGCACTTGCTTCCGGTAAACCTCGAACAAGCCCGGCAGATGCTGCGCGAGCTGCGCACTTACCCGTTGCTGGACGGCTATCGCGGGATGCCCAAGGCCGACATCGAAGCCGCCGCGCACTGCATCGTCGCGTTCTCGGACATGGCCATGCAGTTGGGCGAGCGCCTGATTGAAGCCGAGATCAATCCGTTGCTGGTGCGTCCCGCCGGAAGCGGGGTGATGGCCTTGGACGGCTTGACGATCATGGCGTAAGGGAGGGCTGTTCCACTCTGTGGAACAGCTGTCTTTACCCTGGAAATCACGCTCGCATAATCAAAGAACGCTCATTTAAGACTCATAAAAACAAGCAGGTCTCTATGAACAGTCCCCATATTGCCATTCAGTCGCGCAGTTCCCCGATCAGCGCCACGGCGACCGCTCCGACGGTGGTTTCTTTCCGTGACGTGTCCAAGTCTTTCACGGTGAAAGGCGTCGCCAAGCAGGCCTCCCACAGCATCAACGTCGATATCCAGCAAGGTCAGTTGGTGACCATCATCGGCCCCTCCGGCTGCGGCAAGTCGACCTTGCTCAACATGGTCGCCGGGCTGTTTTGCCCCACCACCGGCGAGGTGCTGTACCGAGGCGAGGCCGTACACGGCGTCAACGGCCGCACCGGCTACATGACCCAGAGCGATCATCTCCTGCCGTGGCGGGATGTGGCCGGCAACATCGCCGTGCCCTTGGAAATCCAGGGCGTACCCAAGGCCAAGCGTGAAGCGCGTATCCGCGAGTTGCTGACCCTCGTTGGCCTCGATGGGCATGAAAAGGCCTACCCGAGCCAGCTCTCCGGTGGCATGCGCAAGCGCGCCGCCCTTGCTCGCTTGCTGGCCTATGACCCGGAGACGCTGCTGATGGACGAGCCGTTTGCCGCATTGGATGCGCAACTGCGGATCCGTATGCAGACCGAGCTGTTCAAGCTGAGCCGCCAGCTCAAGAAAACCGTGTTGTTCGTCACCCATGACCTGGACGAAGCCGTGGCCCTGGGCGATCGCTGCCTGGTCTTCTCCGGTCGGCCGGGCACGATTGTCCGCGATGTGCCCATTCCCCTGGGGGATGACCGCAACATCATCCAGCTGCGCAAGAACCCGCGTTACCACCAGCTCTGTGGCGACCTCTGGGAAATCATCACGCCGGATCACGACGCCTAAAGGCCCAGTTTTGGAGAACCCTGCACATGAATATCTTTCTCGGTCGTCTCGCCATCTTCGCTGCGATTTTTTTGTCCTGGCAGTTCGCTTCCGGTCCCTTGGTGGACCCGTTCTTCGTCAGCTCACCATTGGAAATTGGCCGGCGCTTCATTGAGCTGGTCGCCAGCGGTCGACTGTTCGCCCACGGTTGGATCACCGTCGTGGAAACCTTGGTGGGCTTTTTCTTCGGTGCCTTGGCAGGTATCACGGTGGGCTTGATCCTGGGGCGCAACGCGCTGCTCGCCAAGCTGCTGGACCCCATCCTGACGTCCATCTACAGCCTGCCGAAAGTCGCCCTCGCGCCGCTGTTCATCATGTGGTTCGGGATCGGCATCGAAATGAAGATCATCCTGACCGCCACCATCGTGTTCTTCCTGGTGTTCCTCAACACCTACAGCGGCGTCCGTGCGGTGGAGCGCGAGCAATTGGAAATCCTGCGCCTGATGGGCGCCAAGGAGCACCACCTGATCACCAAGGTCGTACTGCCATCGGCCATCCAGTGGGTGTTCACCGGCCTCAAGCTGTCGGTGCCCTATGCCCTGATCGGCGCCATCGTCGGTGAAATCATGGCCGCCAACCGCGGCCTGGGCTACCTGTTGCAGGACGCGGCGGGGCAATTGGACACGGCCGGCGTATTCGCCGCACTGATCGCCATCATCGCCTTGGCATTGCTGCTCCAGGCGGCGGTTCGCGCGTTGGAGACGTACCTGATGCCGTGGAAGAAAGAACAGGACGAGCGAGAAATTTCGGTCTGAGCAAAACCATCACAACAACAAAAACAGAGGGTCGCATCATGTCTATCAAAGGTTTTATTTCTGCTTTAGGACTCAGCGTCGTACTCAGTGCGGTCTCGTTCCAGGCGCAAGCTGCCGAAAGCGTAAAAGTCGCCTTGGGGACGGAAGGTTTCGTGCACATGCCGTTGTTCGTCGCGCTCGATGGCGGCTTGTTTGAGAAACATGGCCTGGATGTCGAACTGGTGAAATTCAAGGGCGGCGGAGCCGCGGCTTCGGGCCTTGCCAGCCGTTCGGTGGAGTTCTGCTCATGCGCCACCCAGAATGCGATCAACGCCAAGATCAAGGGTGCCGACATCACGCTGTTGGGGCGCATGGTTGGTCAATACGCCAGCAACGTCGTCATTCGCCAAGAGGTGGCCGATCGGCTCGGCCTGGATGCCAATTCCACCGTCGAGCAACGCCTGGCCGCTTTCAAGGGCCTGCGCCTGGCTGTGAGCGGGGCTGGCGGCAGCGCCGATTTCCTGGTGCGTTTCCTCGGCCAGCAGGCTCACCTGCAGTCGGAAAAAGACTTCACGCTGCTTTACCTCAATAACGGCGCGGCCATGCTGGCGGCGTTCGCCCAAGGCAAGATCGATGGTTTTGCCCTGTCATCGCCGGCATCAGATAGTGCGGTCATTGATCACAAAGGCTTCACCCTGCTGGACATGTCCGAGGGCATGGTTGCCGAGCTGGATGGCTACCCCTCGATCGCCCTCAGTGCTCGCCGGCAATGGGCCGAGGACAACCCGGTCATCGTGAAAGCCTTCCTGGCCGCCCTGGGTGATGCCACTCAGATGATCAACGAACAACCGCAGCAAGCCATGAAAGCCGTGCGCAGTCGCTTCGACGGCGTGAATGACAAGGTCTATGCCGCCGCCTGGGAAAGCAATCGCAAGTCGTTCCCGAAAACCCCGTACCTGACGGATACCGACGTGGAGCGGGCGATCAAGTTCCTGGGCGCGGTCCAGAACGAAAAAATTCCGGGCAAGGCCCAGGACTACCTGACCCAGGTGCGCTGAAACGCGTTTGAATTCCACTTGGCCGGCGCGTCAAGGAGCACATTGGCAGCGCTCGGCTTCTTCTCGGTAAGCAGTCATGAAATCAATAAAAACAATGCCGCTCTGCGCGGCAGGGGTTGGCTTTGCCGTGTATCTGCCGATGGCAGGCGCCGAAGGTTTTTTCGAGGACAGCAAGGCTTCCATGGAAATGCGCAATTTCTATATGAGCCGGGATTTTCGCGAGGGCTCGGGCCAGTCAAAACGCCAGGAGTGGGCCCAGGGTTTTATCCTGCGCTATGAGTCCGGTTTTACCCCAGGCGTCGTCGGGTTCGGTGTCGATGCGATCGGTATGCTGGGCATCAAGCTCGATTCCGGACCAGGACGTTCCGGCACCGGCCTGCTGCCTGTCCAGGACGATGGGGATGTCCCCGACAGTTATTCCAAGGCCGGCGGGACCCTCAAGGTCAAGGTCTCGGAGAGCCAGTTGCGGGTCGGGACCTTGCTGCCGAAATGGCCGACCTTGGCCGCCAACAACGGTCGTTTGTTGCCGCAGACCTTTGAAGGTGCCCAGGTGCAGGTCAACGAATGGAAGCCCCTTGAACTCACCGCGGCACAGATCCAGGGCACGGTGTACAGGGATCAGTCGGGCTCTACCGGTCTTGAGCTGAACAACAAGAACCGACGTTTCAGTGGCCCCCTCGATGGCGGCGATTTCAACCTTCTCGGCGGGACCTTTCACGCCAGTGAGACGACCGATCTGATTGCCCAGTACGCCGTCTTCGAAGACGTCTACAAGCAGCGCTTCCTGGGCCTGACCGACCGCAGGAAAGGCGACTGGGGCGCCTTCACCAGCGATGTGCGCTTTTTCGACAGTGACAGCGACGGCCAGGCACGAGGCGGGCGCATCGACAACCGCGCCTTCAGCGCCTTGGGGACTTACAAGCTGAAAGGCCATTCGTTTGGGCTGGGCTACCAGAAGATGTCCGGGGACTCCGCGTTTCCCTACGTGGCCGGCACCGATCCTTACCTGGTGAACTTCGTCCAGGTGGGCGACTTTGCCGAGAAGGACGAGCGCTCCTGGCAGGCGCGCTATGACTTCGACCTCGCCAGCGTCGGCGTGCCGGGCCTGAGTTTCATGACCCGCTATGTGCGCGGCAGCCGGGCCGACGTGACAGGCGCGGATGCCGACGGTGAACGCGAGCTCGACGTCGAACTGCAATACGTGGTGCAGAACGGTTCGATGAAAGGCATGAGCATGCGGGTGCGCAGCGCCACCTATCGAGCGGACTTCGCCCGGGACGCTGATGATGTGCGCGTGATCGTCAGCTACCCACTGTCGCTTCTGTAATCCAAGCCATTCAACGGGAGGTAACCGATGCACGCCACTGTAGTGCTCCAACGTGAAGGTGATGTCGGCCAGGTCATCATCGACAATCCACCGGTCAATGCCCTGTCGCAGGAGGTTCGGGAGCAGTTGCTCGAAAGGCTGCAGGAAGCGTTGGCGGACAGCGCCATCAAAGCGATTGTCATTGCGTGCCAGGGGCGGACGTTCGTCGCCGGCGCCGATATCAAGGAGTTTGACTTGCCCCTGCAGGCACCTCATCTGCCTGACGTGTTGGTTGCGATTGAACAGGCGTCGAAACCCGTCGTTGCGGCGCTGCATGGCTCGGCGTTCGGTGGTGGGCTCGAACTGGCCCTGGCCTGCCATTACCGAGTGGCCGCACCTGATGCGCAGTTCGCCTTGCCGGAAGTCAGCCTGGGCCTGATACCCGGAGCGGGGGGCACGCAGCGTTTGCCACGGTTGTGCGGCATGGAGGTGGCGCTGGCGATGGTGCTGGAGGGCGAACGTATCGGTGCGGCACAGGCGTTGTCGATCGGCTTGTTGGATCGGTTGAGCGACGCCTCGGTGCTGGCGTGTGCCAGCGACTTTGCCAGGGAGGTCAGGGACAAGCCCATCCCGCGGGTCTGCGACCTGTCGGTCGCGCCATTCGACCCGCAGCTTATCCACGAACGCGCCCAGGCGATCATTCGCAAGGCAGCGGGCCAGGAAGCGCCCGCTATTGCCCTGCAAGCACTGCAAGGTGCCGGGCAGCTTCCCTTCGCCGAAGGGATGGCGAACGAGCGTGAGCGCTTCATCGCTCGCCGCCATAGCGAGCAGGCCAAGGCGTTGCGGCACGTGTTCTTTGCCGAGCGGGACCTGGCCTCCAGATGTCGTGCATTGGCCAGGCAAGCTCCCACGCGCCCCGTCGAAGTGGTCGCCGTGATTGGCGCGGGCACCATGGGCAGCGGCATTGCGCTGTGCCTGGCTAACGCGGGCATCTCTACACGCCTGATCGACACGCAGCCCGAAGCCCTGGCGCGCGGTCGCGCGACCATCGACCGCTACTTCACCAGCGCCGTGGAAAAAGGTCGGCTGGATACCGACGAAGCCGCCCGGCGTGCCAGCCTGATCGAGTTCGACTCAAGCATTGAAGGCGTTGCCAGCGCCGATCTGATTATCGAAGCCGTGTTCGAGGACCTCGCCGTCAAGCAGGCCGTGTTCAGGCAACTGGACCGCTTTGCCAAGCCGGGCGCCATCCTCGCGACGAATACCTCGTACCTCGATATCGAGGCCATTGCTGCCGTGACCACCCGCCCGGGCGATGTCATCGGCATGCACTTCTTCAGCCCGGCACACGTCATGAAGCTGCTTGAGGTGGTCAGGACGCCCCGGGTCCAACCTGATGTCCTGGCAACGGTGCTGCAATTGGGTGGCCGACTGGGCAAGACCGCTGTTGCGGTGGGCAATTGCTATGGGTTTGTCGGCAACCGTCTATTGGCCGTTCGCGAGCGCGAGGCGGGTTTCCTGCTGGAGGAGGGGGCGGCTCCAGAGGATGTGGACCGGGTCATCCGGCAGTTCGGTTTCCCCATGGGCCCCTTCGAACTGCGTGACTTGGCGGGCGTGGATATCGCTTGGCGAAACCGCCAGGGTCGGGCCGATCTACTGAGTGCATCGGAGCGCCGTTGCAACTGGATCGAACAGCTTCACGAGGCAGGGCGTCTCGGACAGAAAACAGCGGCCGGTTACTATCGATACGAGGAAGGCCAGCGCCGAGGCCTGCCGGACCCGTATGTGGCCAGGATGCTCGTGGCTCATCGACAGAACCGTGGCATCGAGCCGCGTGCAATTGACGATGAGGAAATTCTCGACAGGTGCCTGTTCGCCATGATCAATGAGGCTGCGCACTTGCTTGAGCAAGGCATCGTGGACAGCCCCAATGACATCGACCTCGTCTGGATTCACGGCTACGGCTTTCCCCGTTACCGGGGCGGACTGCTTTACCATGCCGACCGAATTGGTCTGCCTGGGATCGTCGAGGCGCTTTCCGGCTGGGCGGCCTTACTTCCTGAGCGAGGGCTGCGGGTGGCTCCGTTGCTTCGGACAATGGCAGCGCAGGAGGCGTCGTTCATTCGGCCATGAGGCGAATGAGGTCACGCTTCATTGCTCGAGCATCAACGTGCGCCAGACGATCACTGGCGCAACGAAGTCTTGCTCCTCCTTGTCTTCCTCCAAGGGGGCCGGGGCCGAAGGGGTCACCTCCGTTGCTGGATCCTGGTCGCTGTCTGAGGTGGATACGATTTCACTCATCGGCCATTCCTGAGCGGACTTTGATGACGACCTTGCCTTTGGAGCGTCCTTGCTCGACGTAGCTCAAGGCATCGGCCGTCGCATCGAAGGAGAAGGACCGATCAATCACCGGCTTGATGCTGCCGGCCTCGACGAGCGTGGTGATTTCACGCAGTTGAGGACCGCTGGCGCGCATGAACACGAAGGTATAGCCCACACCTTTTCGGCGGGCCTTGCGACGTATACCACTGCTCAACAGGCCCATGATCAGTCTCAGCACCCAGGAAAATCCCTGGGCCCGGGCGAACTGCGGGGTGGGTGGTCCGGAGATGGAAATGAGCTGGCCGCCAGGTTTGAGGATCTTCAGCGATTTCTCCAGCTCATCGGCGCCCAGGCTGTTCAACACGACGTCATAGTCCTGCAGAACGTTGGCGAAATCCTGTTGCTTGTAATCGATGACAACGTCCGCGCCCAGGGCTTTGACCCACGGCACATTGCCGGTGCTGGTGCTGGTCGCAACGAAGGCGCCGAGGTGCTTTGCAAGCTGGATGGCGAGGGTGCCGACGCCGCCTGAACCGGCCTGGATGAAGACCTTTTGGCCTTGCTTCAGTCGGGCGGTTTCAACCAGTACCTGCCAGGCGGTCAGGGCGACCAGGGGCAGGGCAGCGGCTTCTTCCATGCTGATGTTTGCCGGTTTCATGGCCAGGGCGTTTTCGTTCACTGAAATCTGCTCGGCGAAGGTGCCGATGTGCCCATCCGGGGCGCGGGCATAGACCTCATCGCCCGGCTTGAATTGCTCGACACGGGATCCCACGCGGACCACGACCCCGGCCAAGTCATGACCCAATGCCAAGGGAAATGAGTAGGGCAGGATCAGTTTGAATTCACCTTTGCTGATCTTTGAATCCAGCAGATTGACGCTGGCGGCCTGCACGCGGACCAGAACCTCATGGTCACCCACGTCAGGGGCCGGTAGCTCGCCGATACGGCCACTGTGCTTGCCGTAGCGGTCGATTAAAAATGCCTTCATGGTGCTTTGCTCTCATAAGGGATGCAGCGCAGGGATCACCTGGCCAGGCATCCGGAAATACCGGCGCTGTCCTTCGCGCCGGCGCCCGCTAGACAATGATCACGCCGGGTCTTGATAGCGTTCGGCAACATGGGACTGCCGGATTTGCCCGAGCAGGCCTTGACGCGCGGCCTGCAAGGCATCCCAGCGTGCTTCTTCATGCAAGGGCGGGATGGTCACCGGCTCGCGACGATCAAAACCGACCAGCGCGGCATCGACCAGGTCACCGACTTCCATGATTTCATTCAGGGTGTTGATATCGATGCCCGCGCGTTCCCAGATCTCGGTACGGGTGGCCGCTGGCAGGACGGCTTGTACGTAGACGCCTTTCGGGGAGAGTTCCAGGCTGAGTCCCTGGGAGAGAAACAGCACGAACGCCTTGGTCGCGCCGTAGACCGACATACCGAACTCCGGTGCCAGGCCAACGACGGAGCCGATGTTGATGATCGCGCCGTCACCCGCTTTGACCAGGCGTGGGGCGATGGCGCTGGCCAGCCGGACCAGCGCGGTGGTATTGAGCGACACCAGGTGCGCGACGCTATCGGTCGACTGTTCGATGAATGTCCCGGATTGGGCGGCGCCGGCGTTATTGACCAGGATGCCGATGTTGGCGTCATCGCGCAGCCGCGCTTCGACGGTTGTCAGGTCGCTGATCTGGGTCAGGTCGGCCTGGAGAATATCGACGGTAACGTTGTGTTCGCTGCGCAGCTTGGCGGCCAGCGCTTGCAGGCGTGCGCTGTCGCGGGCCACCAGGACGAGATCGTGTCCACGTTGCGCAAAGCGCTGGGCATAGACAGCGCCAATGCCGGTGGAGGCGCCAGTGATGAGAACAGTTGTGCGAGTGTCCATGGAGATTCTCTTCTTCAAGGTATTGATGAGCGAGTCGCGCGCTGTTGTTCAGGCGCGCAGTCGGGTCTGGCCAGTGTTACCGCGCGCTGGATTCAGCGAGCGTTGGATAATCGATGTAGCCCGTCGCACCACCGCCATAGAGGGTAGCGGGATTGAATGCCGCCAAAGGCGAACCGGTTCTGAGCCGCTCCACCAGGTCCGGATTGCCGATGAACGGCCGGCCGAAGGCGATCAGGTCAGCCTTGTCCTCGGCGAGTCGTGAGGTGGCCAGGTCCAGGTCGTAGCCGTTGTTGGCGATGTAGGTTTTTTTGAAGCGCTGGCGCAAGGCAGCAAAGTCGAAGGGCGCAACGTCGCGTGGCCCACCGGTCGCGCCTTCGACCACGTGCAGGTAAACGATGTCGAGGGCGTTGAGTTGGTCGACCAGGTAGTCGAACTGCGCCTGTGGGGCGCTGCTGGACACACCATTGGCCGGCGAGACCGGCGAGATGCGCAGGCCGGTGCGGTTGGCGCCGACTTCGTCCACCACTGCCGCGGTCACTTCCAGCAGCAGGCGCGCACGATTTTCAATCGACCCGCCGTAGGCATCGGTGCGCACGTTGGCGCCGTCCTTGATGAACTGGTCCAGCAGATAGCCGTTCGCGCCGTGGATCTCCACGCCGTCAAACCCTGCCGCGATGGCGTTTGCCGCCGCCTGGCGGAAATCGTTGACGATCCCCGGCAACTCGCTGATGTCCAGCGCTCGCGGTTCGGAAACGTCCTCGAAACTGTTGTTGACGAAGACCTTGGTCGCCGGACGCAGGGCGGAGGGGGCTACTGGCGCCGCACCATTCGCTTGCAGGTCGACGTGGGAAACGCGGCCGACATGCCACAGTTGCAGGAAAATCCGCCCGCCTTTGGCATGCACGGCCTCGGTGACCATGCGCCAGCCGTCGATCTGCGCCTGGGTGTAGATCCCGGGTGTGTCCTGATAACCCTGTCCTTGCTGGGAAATCTGTGACGCCTCGGAGATCAGCAGGCCTGCCGACGCTCTCTGGCTGTAGTAAGTGGCAGCGAACTCGCTCGGTACAAAACCTTGCCCCGCACGGTTACGTGTCAGCGGCGCCAGGACCACTCGGTTGGAAAGCGTGAGATCACCCAATGTGTAGGGCGTGAACAGGATCTGGTCGGTCATGACGTCTTGTTTCCGTAGATTTGGATAAAGGGAGCACGTGCAGCCCGGCGAGGTGAGCACGGCTTTTCATTAGGATGATGATCGAAATCTAAACTGTCAACGAATTTGATTATGCTCGACATCTATGTATGATGTGAGCATGATTTTCGAGCGGCACGAGGGAGTGAAAAATGAGGGTGACCAAGGCCCAGGCCCAGGCAAATAGGGAGCACATCGTCGAGACGGCCTCTGTCTTGTTTCGCGAGCGAGGCTTTGACGGCGTGGGTGTGGCGGACTTGATGGCGGCCGCCGGCTTCACCCATGGCGGGTTCTACAAGCATTTCGGCTCCAAGGCCGACCTGATGGCCGAAGCGGCGGCGAACAGCCTTGCGCAGTCGCTGACCGACAATGCGGGTATCGACGTGGCTGGTTTCGTCGATCTTTACGTGTCCAGGGATCACCGCGACGGCCGGGGTGGCGGTTGTACCATGGCGGCACTATGTGGCGACGCGGCCCGTCAATCGCCCGAACTGAAGGCTACCTTTGCCAACGGCATCGAAAACACGCTGGCCGCGCTCGAAAGCCGGTACGAGGCCGGGCAAGACGCGTCGCAGGAAGCACCGCAGGAAGCGATCAGGGCAAAAATGCTCGACATGTTGGCGCATGCCGTCGGGGCGATCATGTTGTCACGGGCCTGCCCGGACGATTCCGCGCTGGCCGATGAAATCCTCGAGGTTTGCCGCGCCCGGATCATCGCGGCGTTGCCGCCGTCGCCCGCCAAACAGCCTGAGTGATCATAATGCTGTTCACTTAAGACAAACGGTGCACCCGTGGCCAGAGATTGCTCCCGCTGGGTCTTAGGAGCTGTGTAGGAGCCGTGTAGGAACTGTGTAGGAGCTGTGTAGGAGCTGTCGAGTGCAACGAGGCTGCGATCTTTCCACTGACAATTGAATCTCAAGCGAAAGATCAAAAGATCGCAGCCTTCGCCAGCTCCTACAGAGCCGAGCGGGAGCAAGCTCCCTCGCCACGGGTTTGTCGGCGGTCTTATAGCGACGCCCTGACCACCAGCGGGCAATCCACCGGCTGGGCGCCCGATACCTCGAGGTTCTCGATCAGGTGCCGGGCCGCCTGGCGACCGATCTCGTAGTACGGCAGTTGTACGGTGGTCAGTGGCGGGATGAACAGTTCGGCGATGCCGATCATGTTGTCATAGCCGAGCACCGCGACATCGCCGGGAATTTTCAGGCCGCGTCCCAACAACAGCTGATAGGCGCAAAAGGCAATGCGGTCGTTGCCGCAGACCAGGATGTCGAATTGCGGACGGCCGTCAACGATGTGCCGGTCGAGAATGGCGGCGGTTTCACCGTAGGCATCGTGATCGGAAAGGTCGTATTGCAGGAGTGCTTCAGGTGCCAGCCCGACGGCCTGACAGGCGCGTTGCAAGCCTTGCTGGCGCAGGCCCCAGGCAAGACTCTTCCTCGGCAAATTGATACACAGCGGGCGTCGGTAGCCTTGGCTCAACGCATGCTGCATGGCTCGATGCTGCCCGGCTTCATCATCCGGCACATAACTGACCAGGTGGCTGTCATCGGCCAGGCAATTGGCGAGCACCAGCGGTTTGCTCTTGAGTCGCTCGGGAATGCTCACCTGACGCAATCCCATGGCACTGAAAATCAACCCGTCGGGGCGGTGCGACAGCATCAGGTCGATGTTCTGGTCGGTGGGCGGGTTGCTCAACAGGTTGAGGATGAAGACGTTCCAGCCTGCCTGCTGCGCGGTCTGTTCGATGGACAGCAGCAACTCGACGGCGAACGGCGTGGTCGCGGTGTCCAGTGCGAACACACCGATGGTGCGCGCCTGCAGGTTGTCGCCGCGCATCCTGCGCGCCGACAGGCTCGGTACGAATTGCAATTCCTCAATGGCGCGACGTACCCGCTGAAGGGTTTCGGGGCTCAGTTTTTCCGGCGTGTTGAGCGCGCGCGAAACCGTCATCAGGGATACGCCGGCCAGCTGTGCAACGTCTTTCACGGAAGTCATGCGAAGTGCGGCCAGTCAGGTTGACGCAGAATCATGACACAGGCCCTGGGCTTCTCGCGACTCCAATGGCAGTACTCACAGCCAGCCCGAGTCCAGCGGCCATGCCTTGGCAATGGCGACGCGCCCGCCAGTCCCGTTCGCCAACAGTTTCACCCCGAGGCTGTCGGGCCGCGGATAGAGGCGGCTGCTTAAGCTGAAGCGGCCGTTTTCCTCGAACACCTCGATGGACGAGCGATCGAGAAACACCCGCAGGTGCAGTTGTGTTTGCGTCGGCTCGATCGACACGCTGCGCTGACCGCTCACTTGCGCACCCGAGCGGCTGCGATCGAGCACCAGGCGTTGCAGTGACGCGTCGTAATAAAGCAGGGTTTGTTCCTGCTCATCGGCACTGCAGCGCAAGGCGATGCCCAGGTGGCCTTCGGTGCAGCCGAGCAGATCCAGATGCACATGGATTTCCAGCCTGTCGCCATTCACTTGCGGCACCCAGCAACTGCCCGATTCGCCCCACGGTGCGACGCTCGGCAGCGGCGCCTGGCGCAGCGCGGTCAGTTCCCGTGCTGGAAACACGCCAAGGCGATCGCCCTGCAGTTCAAGCTCGCGGGGCAAGCCGAGCATGCCGCACCAGTGATGGGCCTGGCTCGGCATCGGGCTTTCCCACATGTCCAGCCAGGCCCATACCAGGCGCCGACCATCGGCGGCCTCCAACGTTTGCGCGGCATAAAAATCGTGACCGTTATCCAGTTCGATGAACGGCCCGCCGGTGAAGTGCCATTCGCTGTCGAGCCGGCCAATGCGATAACCGGTCTGGTACTTGTTGAGCCGTTCGTAACCTTCGGGGTGCATGCCCTGGGGGGAGTACAGCAGCACGTCACGCCCGTTGAGGCGAAACAGGTCCGGGCATTCCCACATGTAGCCATCGCCCTCATTGCCGCTGGACACGTAGTCGAGGAATTCCCAGCTGTGCAGGTCGGTGGAGCGGTACAGCGGCAGCAGCGGTTTGTCGCCCAGACGCGCGCCGGCAATCAGGTACCAATAGCCGTCCTCCTGCCAGACCTTCGGGTCGCGAAAGTGCATGATCGTTTCTTGCGGCGCGCTCTCGATGACGGCGCCATGCTTGACGAACCGGATGCCGTCGTCACTGGTGGCCAGGCACTGGACCTGGCGGATAAAGCGTTCGTCACCCACGTCGCCCAGCCAGGTATGCCCGGTGTAGATGAGCGCCAAGGTGTCGCCACACACCACCGCGCTACCGGAAAAACAGCCGTGGCGGTCGAAGTCATCGCCCGGTGCCAGGGCAATGGGCAGGTGCTGCCAATGGACCAGGTCGGCACTCTTGGCATGGCCCCAGTACATCGGACCCCATTTGGCGTCGAAGGGGTGGTGTTGGTAGAACACGTGGTATTCGCCACGAAAAAACACCACCCCGTTCGGGTCGTTCATCCAGCCCGTTGGCGGGGCCAGATGGTAGTCGGGTCGATAGTCGTGGATCAGGCGCGGCAGGCCGTCATTCAGGGCCTGCTGGGCCATTTCGAGAGAAGCGGGTATTGGATTGCTCATGGTATTCAAGGACAAGGTCATAGTGCGCCCGCATGTGCCGAACGTGGAGCGACGCCATCGGGCAGGTTTTCTATGGCGCGGCGCTTCAACGCCGTGCCGTGGGCGTCGAACACGTGCAGATTGTCGATATCCAGTTGCAACTCGACCCGGTCACCCACCCGCCATCCGGCGTTGACCTCACAACGGCAGACCATAGGATCGTCCTGGCCGGTGTCGAGGTGCACATAGGTTTCACTCCCCAGGTATTCGACCCCGCTCACCACGAGGCCGGCAGGTCCCTGTGCCGCCTTGAGGGATATATGTTCCGGACGAATCCCCAGGCTCAGTTGCGTATTCGCCGCCAGGCCCGAGCTGTCGAAGGGCAGGAACGTCCTGCCCAGCACCAGGCTTTCAACCTGGCTGGTTTCGCCTGGCGCATGCAGGAACGCGCAAAGAAAGTTCATCCGGGGCGACCCCAGGAAACCGGCGACAAAACGGCTGACCGGGCGCTCGTAGAGTTCGCGCGGCGAGCCGACCTGCTCGATGCGGCCGCCATTGAGCACGACAATCTTGTCGGCCAGGGTCATCGCTTCAACCTGATCGTGGGTCACGTAGATCATGGTCGAGCCCAGTCGGCCATGCAGCCGGGCGATTTCGTTGCGCATCTGCACGCGCAGTGAGGCGTCGAGGTTGGACAGCGGCTCGTCGAACAGCAGGATGTCCGGTTCCCGCGCCATGGCCCGGCCCATGGCCACCCGCTGGCGTTGTCCACCCGACAGTTCCCGTGGCTTGCGTTGCAGCAGTTTGTCCAACTGCAGGATCTGCGCGGTTTTCAGCACTCGCTCGCGCAGGCTGGTCTTTTCGGTCTTGGCCAGTTTGAGGCCAAAGCTGATGTTGTCGTAGACGCTCATGTGCGGGTACAGCGCATAGGACTGGAACACCATGCCGACGCCACGCTCGCGCGGTTCCAGGTCATTGACCCGGCGTCCGTCGATCAGCAGGTCGCCGTCACAGATCGAATCCAGTCCGGCGATCAGCCGCAGCAAGGTCGACTTTCCGCAGCCCGAAGGGCCGACGAAAACCACGAATTCACCCGCCGAGATTTCCAGGCTGACGTCGCGAAGAATGCGTGCGCCGCCCAATTGTTTGTTCACGTTGTCCAGCTTCAACTTGATCACGATGCTGTTCCTTTCTTGTCTGTGTTGGGCCTCAACCCTTTAACGCACCGGCAGTGAGGCCGGAAACGATGCGGCGCTGGAAGACCAGCACCAGAATCACCAATGGGACCGTGACCAGCACCGACGCCGCCATCAACAAGCCCCAAGGCAGTTCATGAGGGCTGCCGCCGGAAATCAGCGCGATGGCGACCGGGACCGTGCGTTGCGAGTCGGTCAGGGTGAAGGTCAGGGCGAACAGGAACTCGTTCCAGGCGGCGATAAAGGCCAGAAGCCCCGTGGTGACCAGTGCCGGCCAGAGCAGCGGCAACAGCACGCGGGTCAGCGTGACCCAGGGTGACGCACCGTCCATGATCGCGGCCTCTTCCAGCTCATGAGGCAGTTGGCCCATGAAGGTGGTCAGCACCCAGACGGTGAAGGGCAGGGTGAAAATCGTGTAGCTCAGGATCAACGCCCAGGACGTGTTGTACAGGCCCAGGGCACGGATCACTTCGAACAATCCCGACAGCACCGCGACTTGTGGAAACATCGAGACGCCCAGGACCATCATCAACACCACGCCGCGTCCGCGAAACTTCACCCGGCCCAGGGCATAGGCGGCGGTCAGGCTGAGGAACAAGGCCAGCGCGACCACACTCAGCGCAACCACCAGCGAGTTGCCGATGGCCCGCAGGAACGAGGCCTGGCTCAGCACGGCGGCATAGTTGGAGAAGTCGGGGTTGTCGATCCAGTAACTCACCTGGAACAAGGCGCTGGACGGCTTCAGCGACGTCACGATGGCGTAGTAGAACGGGAAGACCGCATATAGCAGCAAGATCCCGATCAGGCACCAGAACCCGGCGCGCAGCAGGGTTTTTTTCAGCAGGCGCGGGCTCATGAGCGGACCTCCAGCTGACGGCGTCCGAGGTACAGGTACGCCATGGCGATGACCGCCACGACCAGGAACAGCAAGGTCGAAGCGGCGCTGCCGTAACCGACGTCCTGGAATTCCACCAAGTGCTGGCGGGCATAGACCGACATGCTCATGGTGCTCGATGAGTTCGAGGTCAACACATAGATGACGTCGAACACCCGCAAGGAATCGAGGATGCGAAAGATCGCCGCCACCAGCAATGCCGGCATCAACAGCGGCAGCGTGACCCACCAGAACACTTTCACCGGGTGAATGCCATCGACCCTGGCGGCTTCGTAGCAGTCGCTGGGCAACATCTGCAAGGCCGCCAGCATCAGCAGCGTGACGAAGGGCACGGTCTTCCAGACGTCGACGATGATCACTGCCCACATCGACAGGTCCGCGTCGGCTGTCCAGGCCAGGGGCGCATCGATCAGGCCGAGGCCGAGCATCAGGTGATTGATGATGCCGAACTGGTCGTTGAGCATCCATGACCAGATTTTCGCCGAGACTATGGTCGGGATCGCCCAGGGGATCAGGATCAACGCCCGCACCAGCGCGCGTCCGGTGAACTTGACGTTCAGCAGCAACGCCACCAGCAGCCCCAGTACGATTTCCAATCCCACTGACACCACGGTGAAATGCAAGGTGTTGCGCACCGCATTCCACCACTGTGGATCGACCAGGATGCCCGACCAGCCGGCACTGCTGTGAAACAGATAATTGCTCAAGCCGACAAAGCTTGCATCGCCCGTGTCGGCCAGGCTTGCGTCGGTCAGGCTGAACCAGAATGTGCGCAGCAGCGGCCAGGCCGCCACCAGGGCCAGGCACAGCAACATCGGGCTCAGGAACAGCCAGGCGGCGCGAACGCGACGGCGTTGTACCGGCGTTTCCCGAGTGAGCAGGTGCTCGTCGTCGCCGGGGGCGAGTGTAGTGGAGACAGACATGGTGATTTCCTTCCTTGTGGCTTACCAGTTCCGGCGTTTGATGCGCGTGAGTTCGCTTTCCAGTTCGGCCAGCGCCTGATCGACCGGCCGTTCGTCCGCCAGCACGCCGTGCACTTGATCGAAGAACGCATTGGAGACCCGTGGATAGCGGTCGGCAGTGATTGAAGCAGGGCGCATGACCCCATCATTGAGGATGCTGCGCAGTTGGCTGTAGTACGGCATGGCGGCGAGCAACTCGGGATCCTGGTAGAGCGACTCGATCACCGGGTTGTAGGCACCCACCAGGGCGCGGTGTTTCTGCTGTTGGGCGCTGCTCAGGTAGCTCACCAGTTCTGCGGCGAGCTTGGGATTGGCGCTGTAGCGCGACACCGCCAGGCCCCAGCCGCCAAGGGTGGACGCATGGGTGCCCGTCGCGCCGCCGCGGGGCAGGGGAGCGACGCCGACCTTGTCCTTCACGACGCTGTCCTGGCTTTGCACCAGGGCCCAGACATAAGGCCAGTTACGCATGAACAACGCATTGCCCGACTGGAAGACGCCGCGTCCTTCTTCCTCGGTGTAATTGAGTACGCCACGCGGGGAGATGTCTCCCACCCAGCTTTTGGCCAGGGTCAATGCGGTCCTTGAGGCCTGGCTGTTGACCACGATGTCGCCTTGCGCGTTGACCAGCCCACCTTGCGGCTGGCTGCTGATCCACTCCAGTGCGTTACACGTCAGGCCTTCGTAGGCGCGCCCCTGGAATACATAACCCCAGGCATTGGCGTTCCCGGCATCGCGTTCGGCCTGCTGGACTGCCCTGGCAGTCGTGGTCATTTCTTCCCAGGTCTGGGGCACGGGCTTGTTGTACTTCTCGAGCAGGTCCTTGCGGTAATACAGCAGCCCCGAGTCGGTGAACCACGGCATGGTCACCAGGCGCCCATTCACCGTGGCGTTGTCCACCTGGGCCTGAAAGTAACCCTGGGTCGCGTTGGCAGGAAGCACCTCGCGCAGGTCCATCAAGTGTTTGGCAAGCATCCCCGGCCACACCATGTCGATCTGGATGATGTCGATGTCGCTGGATTGCGCACTGAGGATCTGTTGGTAGAACGACAACCGCTCGGTCGCCGAGTTAGGCGTGGAAACCACTTCGACGCTGTTGCCGGTCTGTTTCGACCACGCCTCGACGGCCTCCTTGCACAGTTGCAATTCAGCACCCACGGCACCGCAGGAAATCGTCAGGCTGGCGGCTGTGGAGAGGGATGGAAACCCGACGCACAGGCCGAGCAGTGCCGCGGGAAGGATCGATTTGAGCTGTTTCATAAAGCCCTCTTTATTTTTGTTTTTAGAAAAGTTAACGTTAACATCGCCAAATGTAGCAGTGTATTTGCGATGAGGCATCCTTTTTTTCCTTTGGTTTGACAATTCAGAACCAGGGCGAAAAAGGCCGGTCGCGGCAGCAGAACAATAAAAACAAAACAGGGAAAATCCACATGCAGAAAGCATCAAGCTGGCTACTCGCAGGCGTGCTCGGCGCCGCGGCGACCACTTCTCAGGCCGCGACTCTGGAAGAGCGCATGGCCGCGTTCGAGGCCCGTGCCAGCGCAGCGGAAAAACGCGCCGCCGCCGCCGAACAGCAAACCCAGGCACTCGCCAGGGAATTGCAGCAACTCAAACTCGCCACGCCCGCCACACAACCGGTGGCGTCCGCCGCTACGGTCCCCACGCTCGATGCTCGCCTGGCAAAACTCGAAGCCAGCCAGCAAAGCACAGAAAAGCAGGGCAGTGGCGCACACCTTACCGACGGTTTCAGCTTCAAGGGCTACGCCCGCTCCGGGTTGCTGATCAATGATGGGTTGGGCGGTGGTCGTGGCGGTCCGTACACCACTCCGGCCGGTTCTGTCGGTGGCGCTGTCGGGCGACTCGGTAACGAGGACGATACCTACATGCGTATCGACCTGTCGAAAGAGCAGTACGCGCAGAACGGCACCCACTCCAAGTTCACGGTGTCCATCGCCGATGGGGTGGAGAGCTCCAACGACTGGACCGCCGATGAAAGCAACCTGAACGTGCGCCAGGTGTTTACCGAACTCGATCACCTGGCGGCATTCAAGGGCAACTCGATGTTCGAAAATTCCACCTTGTGGGCCGGCAAGCGCTTCGACAGGGACAATTTCGACATCCACTGGCTGGACTCTGACGTCGTCTATCTGGCCGGTACCGGTGGCGGTATCTACGATATACAGATGAACAAGAACTGGCGCTCGAACTACTCATTGATCGGTCGCAACTACGGGGATTTCAGTGAGGGCGGCGTCAATGCCGATGTGGAAAGCTACATCCTGACGTCCAACCAGTTTTTCGACGGTGGGCAGTGGCAGTGGATGTTCAACGCCATCGGCTCGAAGAAAAACGACTTTGCTACCCGCACCAATGAAGCGGGGCTGACGCCAGCCGATTCCGGCTTGCACAGCATGGTCGCCAATCACCAGAAAAACTTTTTCGGCCGCGAAGGCTTCTTCAAGACGGCGCTGCTCTATGGCCAGGGATTGGGGGCGGAGGTCAAGAACGTCGGTGCCGATGGCGAATTGATCGACGATGCCCGTGCCCTGCGTCTGGCGCTCTACGGCGAGACGCCTATAGCGTCCGACTGGCGCATCGGCCCGAGCTTGCTGGCCGAGCAAAGCAAGGACCGCTACGTCAAGGGTGACGACTACCGTTGGATGACCCTCAACGTGCGGTTGGCCAATGAAATCAACAGCAATTTCGAGATGGCCTACGAGATGAGCTGGCAAACCATGCAACTCGACCCCAAGGGCTACCTGCAACGCAATGCGGTCGACGGCAACTTCTGGAAGTTCACGGTCGCCCCGACCTTCAAGCCCGACCTGGGCGATCTGCTCACGCGTCCTGAGCTACGCCTGTTCGCCAGCGTCATGAACTGGTCGTCGGACCTGGACCGGTACAGCACCACCGACTCCTTCGGCAAGACTGACTTCAACGCCGGCGGTACCTGGCAGTACGGCATCCAGATGGAAACCTGGTTCTGATGCCAGCCAGCTGAAGACCTGTGGGAGCGAGTTTGCTCGCGATGGCGGTGGGTCAGTTTGAATGGGTGTTGGGTGTGCCGTCGTCATCGCGAGCACGCCCGCTCCCACAGGAGCTGGGGCTATCGAAGCGCATTTAATGAACCCAGGTCCATCCGGGCAGGTCACTCGTTTGTCAGGAACGAAAACAGGACGGACCCTCTGATGCGACCTATTGATCTCACCAGCCTTTCCTTTGCCGCGCTGCTGTGCGTGGCCTGTTCAAGCCAACCACCCGCAACCTGGAGCTACGCAGACGCCCAGGACCGGGCCAATCTCCCCCCCGACCAAGCCTACCCCGAGCTTTTTGAAGCGGTGCAACGCGAGCAGGTGTTCACCGACCAGAAGCATTTCGTGGACGCACTGCCCAACCGTGATCCGGCGCAGATCCGCGCCGATTACCTGGCCCGACGTAACAGCGATGGCTTCGATATCAAGGCTTTCGTGAAAGACAACTTCATCGAATCCGGCGCAGCCGAAAGCCCGGCTCCCAAGCCCGGCGCTGCGATCGAGGTACACATCGACAGCCTTTGGCCGGTACTGAGTCGATCCTACAGCCAGGTGCCGGCCTACAGCAGCTTGTTGCCGCTGCCGCAGCCCTATGTGGTGCCCGGCGGACGTTTTCGCGAGATGTATTACTGGGATTCGTATTTCACCATGCTGGGGCTTGAGCAGAGCGGTGATAAGGCCCAGGTCCGGCAGATGACCGACAACTTTGCCTACATGATCGACACCTACGGCCACATTCCCAACGGCAATCGCACCTACTACCTGAGCCGGTCGCAGCCGCCATTCTTCGCTTACATGGTGGAGTTGCAGGCGCGTATCGAGGGCGACCAGGCTTATGGACGATACCTGCCACAATTGCAGAAGGAATATGCCTATTGGATGGCGGGCGCCCAGGCGCTCAAGCCCGGCACGGCTGAGCGGCACGTGGTCAAGCTCGCCGATGGCAGTGTGTTCAATCGCTATTGGGATGCCAGCCCGACGCCACGACAGGAATCCTGGCTGCAAGATGTCAGCACCGCCGAGCAGGCGCCGGACCGGCCCAGGGAAGAGGTCTGGCGAGACCTGCGCGCCGGCGCCGAAAGTGGCTGGGACTTCAGCTCGCGCTGGTTGGACGATGGCCGGAACCTGGCGAGCATTCGCACCACCGCTATCGTGCCCGTGGATCTGAATAGCCTGATCTATCATCTGGAAAACACCATCGTCAAAGCCTGCGAGACGGTGCAGAACAACCCCTGCGTGCAGGCTTATGGCCGGCGCGCTGAACTGCGTCAGCGTGCCATCGAGAAGCACTTGTGGAATGCCGACAAAGGCTTCTACGTGGACTACGACTGGCAACGCAACCAGCCACGCCAGCAGCTCACGGCCGCGACGCTTTTCCCTCTATATACGGGGCTGGCGTCTGTCGAGCATGCCAATCGCACCGCCGATGCGGTACGTGACGGCCTGTTGCGCCCCGGCGGCATTGCCACCACCCAGTTCAGTAATGGCCAGCAGTGGGACGAGCCCAATGGCTGGGCACCGTTGCAGTGGGTGGCGGTGGAGGGGCTGGACCGATACCGGCAAACCGCCCTGGCGCAGCAAATTGGCAGCCGCTTCTTGCAGCAAGTCGAGAACCTTTACCGCAAGGAAAACAAACTGGTGGAGAAATACGATCTGTCCGGGCGCGGTGACGGCGGGGGAGGCGGCGAATATGAACTGCAGGACGGCTTCGGCTGGACGAACGGGGTGACGCTCAAACTGCTGGGTAAATATGACGAAGCTTCCCCAGGGCTTGTGGGTGAGTAAATGCCAATGGCCCCTGTGGGAGCGAACGCTGTGTAGGAGCTGTCGAGTGCAACGAGGCTGCGATCTTTCCACTGCCAATTGAGTCTGAAGGGAAAGATCAAGGTCAAAAGATCGCAGGCTTCGCCAGCTCCTACAGAGCCCAGCGGGGCGGTGCGACGTTTCGCTAAATCCCCTCGCCACAGGGAGCCGTTGTGGCCTGGCTATTCATGGATCGTCACCCGATTGCGCCCACTCTTCTTCGACGTGTACAGCGCCTGGTCCGCCCTGGCGATCAGGTCGGCGTGGTCGTTCGAGGGGTGGCTCAGGTCGGCCACCCCCAGGCTGATGGTGAAACGGATCGCCTGGTTGTTGTAGTGCACTTCCAGCGTTTCGACGGCCTTGCGCAGGCGCTCGGCGAAAATCTGCGCGCCGGCCTTGTCGGTGTCTGAGAGCACCACGCCGAACTCTTCACCGCCATAACGCCCGGCTACGTCGGCGTCGCGCACATGCTCGCGCAGTAGCCCGGCGACGTGCTCGATGACCTTGTCGCCGGCCTGGTGACCGTAGGTGTCGTTGACCCGCTTGAAGTGGTCGATATCGAGCATCACCAGGCTCAACGCATGGCCGTAGCGCTGGTGCCGGGCGTAGGCGGCTTTCAGGTTGCTTTCCCAATGACCGCGGTTGTACAGCCCCGTCAGCCGATCGGTGCTGGAGAGTTTTTGCAACTGCGCGTTGGCGGCCTGGAGTTGATGCCGGTTGGTGGCGACGTCGGTGACATCATAGATCACCAGGCAGATGTGCTTGATGGTGTTGTCAGGCGAGCGCAGCGGCAGCAGCGTGGTGTTCTGGTACATGAACGCTTCCTGGCCGGTGATCGGCTGGTAGCTCTTGAACCGAATCAGGTACGGGCGCTGCTCCCAGACCGTGAACGCCGGCGTGCCCAGGGTCGCGACACTTTCCACCTTGCGGCTGAACCATTGGCGATCGATTTCAGGGAACAGAGTGAAAAAATGCTGATTGTGGGCGTCCTTGGGCTGCACCCCGGAGCGGTTCTCCATGAAGGTGTTCCAGACCTGCACGCGGTACTCGCGGTCGAGCACCACGACACCGACGTCGATGCTCTGAACGATGGCCAGTAACCAGTGAAACTCGTTCAGATCGATGGAATCGTTCATGGCTCAGCTCATCAGATAGGCGAGTTTGTGGGTCAACCGTTCGATGGAGTCTTCCGTGAACAGCAGCAACAGGTCGAAGCGAATATCATGCCCTTCCAGGCTGTAGCTGATTTCCACCGCCAGGGTCTTTTTCCAGTGCTTGCGGTTGACCTGGATCAGATCCTCGATGGCTGCGTGCTGGCCGAGGATTTGCGGATGGCCCTGGGAAAACACCACATCGATCTGTTCGGCAATGCTGCTCAGGCACGCACCGATCAAGACGCTGGAAAGGTCCAGCAACATTTCCAGGTCCGAATAATCGGCGCTCTCGCGCTGCATCAATTGCGCGATGTCGGCGATTTCCGAGTCATGGAATATCAGCAGGGCTTCGCCGGCGATGCCGCTGCCGATGAAACCCTGGCAGATGGCCGTGAGTTGCTGGGAGCTGCCGACGTCGTTGAGCGCCATATGCAGTTCCCCGACCTCGAGAATGTTCACGTTCGGCACCGGCAACTGCACAAAGACCCCCAATACCTTGGCGATCAGGGCCGCTGCCCGGCCAATGGCAACGTTGACCGTCTCGCGGAACACATCGTGAAAGCTGATGGCCGCGTTCGTGGCCGAACGATTCTGCAGCGGCACCTGGCCGGATTGGGTCAGTAGCCCCACCCGGATGAGGGTCTGGCGCAGTTCGTTTTCGTCGAAAGGCTTTTTCAGGAACGCCAACGCGCCCAGCTCAAGCACGCGGCGCACCGCCTCGTCCTGGACGTCACCGGAAATCACGATGACTTGCGCCTGCAATCCCTCGGCGCGCAAGGCGCTCAACACCTGGTAGCCATCCATCTCCGGCATGGTCAGGTCGAGCAGCACCACTTGCCCCAGGCCTTGGCGTATGGCGTCCATGGCCTGGCGCCCGTTGACCGCCTCGGTGACCGAAACCGGCCAGTCTGTTGGCAACGCGCGCAACACCTGTTTGCGCGCCATGTTGGAGTCGTCACACACAACCAGGGGAATCAACGGCACAGGGGCATCCATTGGCGTTCAATGGCAGGGGAGGTCCTACGTACATCATTCATAGGCTGGCAGGGGCCCTTTGATTAACGAACGGGATTTATCAGGCATTGCGTCCTGCATGAAAGACCCGCAGGACACTGTTGTATTAAAAACTGGACCAATAAGTCAGGGGAGTCAACTGCACTTCGTCATTACAACCAGCGCAAAGCCACGGACGACGTGCCGATTGGCAGTGGCAGACGCAGTTTGTGGTCTATAGTTTTCTGTAGGTCCGGAACCCTTCAGTGTCGGCGATCAGGAACCACGGACGCCTCGCAACGTTGCCGCGTTGGATACCCGCAGGCCGTCAGCAGTGAACAATGCAGGGAGCACACCATGGCGATCCAACGGGCGAGTGTACTGACGTCGGCCCAGGATGTTGCCCCTCGTGAAAACGCCCTGTCCGATGCGGCGAGCGATCTGTTTCGGCGCCGCTTCGACCAGGTCAAGGAAGCCTACATTCTGTTCCCGCTGCTGGCGGTTCTGCTGCTGTCGATCATCTGGGCAGGCACCCTGTACCTGATCAAGTTCGAACAGGCCCGCGCGCAGCGGGGCATCGCCGAGGCGAGCCTGGAAATCGGCGCCACCTACGAAGCGCAGATCCTGCGGGCGGTGCGTGAAATCGACCAGACCCTCAAGCTCGTCAAGTACACCTACGAGTCCGAGCGCGAGCCAAACCCTTTGCCCAAGCTCAAGGCACGCGCCTTGCTGCCTTCACCCTACTTGTTTGATGTCAGCGTGGTCGATGCCAGTGGCCTGGTCGTTGCCAGCACCCAGTCGAACGAGGTCGGAAACCGGATCGCCAAGGATGAGCTGCAAACGGTGGGGCGTGACACTGCACTGTCGATCAGCCGCCCGTGGAAAAGCCCGGCGACGGGGGAGTGGAAATTGCGTTTCAGCCGGCGGCTCGACACGGGGGATGGCGCATTCGCCGGGATTGCCATGGTCGAAGTCGATGCGGCCTATTTTGTCAGCAGTTATGACACCTCGAAGCTTGGCAATCAGGGCTTGCTCGGTCTGCTGGGCATCGACGGCGTCTTTCGGGCACGGCGCAGCGGCGAAGCGATATCGGCGGGCGACGAGGTCGATTACGCCGCCGTGGTGCCAGACATTGAAAACGCTGAAGCCGTACGCTTGATCAACGGGCCGGACGGTGTGCGGCGCTATATCAGCGCCCGTCAGCTCTACGATTTTCCGCTGGCGGTGATTGTCGGCTTATCCGAAGAAGAACAGCTGGCCACGGTGAAGCGGCAAGCGCGCACCTACCTCTGGCGGACCGCGGGCGGCAGCCTGTTGCTGGTGTTGTTGGCGGGGCTGCTTGCCCGGATGAGCTGGCAACTGCTGCAAAGCCGCCTGCGCGCTGGCGAAGCGAAAATTGCCTACGCCGAAAATGTCGAGTACCTGGCCTATCACGACGGCCTTACGGCGTTGCCCAATCGCAGTCTGTTCAGCAAGCTGTTGAGCCAGAGCATCGGCGAGGCGAGTCGTTATCATCGGCAACTGGCGGTACTGTTCCTTGACCTCGACCGCTTCAAGCAAGTCAACGATACGCTTGGACACGATGCCGGCGATCAATTGCTCAAGGAAGTCGCACTGCGACTCAATACGTGTCTGCGCACCAGCGATACGGTGGCTCGATTGGGCGGCGACGAATTCGTGATCCTGCTGCCGGAGCTGTCCGATGACAAGGACGTGGCAACCACAGCCCAGAAAATCCTGGGCACCATCGCCCGACCTTTCAACCTCCAGGGCCAGGAGTTCCGGGTGACCGCCAGCGTCGGCATCAGTGTCTTCCCACAGGATGGCCTGGACGAGCAGACACTCAAGAAAAACGCCGATATCGCGATGTACCAGGCCAAGCAACGTGGCAAGAACAACTTCCAGTTCTACTCCGCGAAGCTGAACGCGGACTCACTGGAACGGCTGACGCTGGAGTTGAGCTTGCGCCACGCGCTGGAGCGCCACGAGTTCCAGCTTCACTACCAGGCCAAGCGAGATATCGGCAGTGGCCGCATTACCGGCATGGAAGCGCTCCTGCGCTGGAATCATCCGGACCTGGGTGTCGTGGCACCGATGCAGTTCATCCCCGTCGCGGAAGAGACCGGTTTGATCGTGCCGATCGGCA
The DNA here is from genome assembly GCF_001425105.1 of Pseudomonas sp. Root401. NCBI lineage: Bacteria > Pseudomonadati > Pseudomonadota > Gammaproteobacteria > Pseudomonadales > Pseudomonadaceae > Pseudomonas > Pseudomonas sp. Root401. Next base: position 460,315 of record NZ_LMDO01000001.1, read on the forward strand.
AGTGGGTACTCAAGACCGCCTGCCAGCAAAACGTGGCCTGGCAGCAACAGGGGTTGCCGCACTTGGGAATCGCCGTGAACCTCACGGCACGGCAGTTTGCCGATGAGAACCTGCTCACGGACCTGGCTGAGATATTGGCCGAAACCGGTATGGATGCACGTCTGCTGGAGCTGGAGATCGCCGAGAGCCTGCTCATGCAGGACGTCAAGAGAGCGTTGAGCGTGTTGACCGGGCTCAAGCACCTGAAGGTCCGCATCGCCATCGATGATTTCGGCATTGGCTATTCTTCGCTCTCTGCCCTCGAGCAGTTTCCGCTCGACGTCATCAAGATCGACCGCTCGTGTATCTGCGATACCAGCAGCGTGTCGGAGGACAAAGCCTTGACCGAGGCCATTATCGCCATGGGCCGGACGCTCAGCCTGACTGTGGTGGCCCAAGGCGTGGAAACCAAGGAACAGGCCGATTTCCTGCGCGACAATGCCTGCGACGAGTTCCAGGGCTTCTACTTCAACAAACCGGTTCCCGCCGATCAGTTCAAGGTATTGCTGCAAGCCCAGGCGGCTGACACGGATCTCGATACGTAAAGGTCCGTACTCATTGTGGCGAGGGGATTTATCCCCGTTGGGTCGCGAAGCGGCCCCAACAGTGCCGATTCAATTTACTAGGCAAACTGGGATTTCAGATTTTAGGGCTGCTGCTCAGCCCAGCGGGGATAAATCCCCTCGCCACAGATTCATCTGCTTTCTCAAGTGAACGGCGTTACGTGCTTATTGCGGGTCAAGCGGCAGCGCCCTGACGCTGCCATCCACCTCCCTAGCATCGATATAGCCAATGGTGCCAGGGTTCTCTGCGACACGCTTCTTGACCTCCGCACTGCTTGAAACAGCCTGGGGCGGTTGGCCTCTGCCGGTAAAGATGATTTTCGACCAGTGCGCCTTGAGCTGGGAAGCAGACTTGCCTGTGAACGTTGTGTAGAACTCATCGCGGGTCGGCGAGTCTTCCGTCAGATCAATGGGAATTGCCTGTCCGCCGTCGGGGAAGCGACTGGTCTTGCCGAGGAAAATATCCGACACCTGATTACGCGCGAGCGCTTTCACCGGGCTGGACGTGGCGACGACCACGACCACGTCGGCCTTGACGGCAGCGCTGGCTGCGCACATGGCGAGTCCCGCTGCGGCGAATCCGATGAGCCTCACAAACCACATGGCCCGCTCCATCAGAATACAAAATCGACAGCTAGGCTGATGACGTTGAATGAGCCCCCAGGCTCGAAGTCCGATTGGGGGTTGATCAACGGACCGACCGAGTTGCCCTTGAAACGTGTGTGATCGTATTGCAGCTTGGCGTCCATGTTTTTGGTGAAATCCCAGCGCACGCCCAGGGAAAGGGTCTGCTGGCCTTCGTTTGAGCCCAGGACCGAGTTGAGCGCACCGTTGAGCTGCGCGGCAGTACCCGCCAGTTCCGGTGGCAAGGCCGATGTCGTCAAGCCCGGGCTGGAGACTTCTGTTTCGGTCTTGGACCGAGCGTAGGTGACATAGGGGGTGAACGCTTCAATGCGGTACCCGCCGCTGATGTACCAGGCGCTGGTCCTGCCTAGACCGGAACGGCTATTGAGGCGCCCCCATTCGCTCATGACGAACCAGTCACCCGGATCATAGCTGGCGCCTGCTCCAAGGAATTCGACGGGCGTGTGATCGGAGTCGTAGCGATCGGCGATGGCGATGCCTTCTGCACCAAACTCCCTGAACGTATCGAAGAGTGAGTTGAACTGCTCCAGGGTCAGGTCGGCTTTCATGAAGGTGATGCGCGTGGTCAGGACGCCGAACTCAGTGGTGTTGGTGATCCCCCAGAAATTTCTCGCCAATGCTTTGCCAGCGCCGTCAGGCTGTCGGCTGTCGGTCTGACCGTAGTGAGCCTGCACGGTATCGGTGATTTCATCGATATTAAACCGGTAGCTGCCATCGATGCCGTCGCTGCTGGAAATCGGTACCAGGCTATAGACCTCCATGGGCGCCCGCACCCAGGGCAGGGTGTAGCCCACTTTTCGAGTGTCGGAGACCAGGAAAGTCGGTAATACGGTACGACCAATGCGTGCGTTGAAGTCCGGTGTGAACTGGTACTTGATGTTGGCCCACTCGACAAAGGGCCGGTAGCTGTTGTCGTAGCGCTGCTCTGAAATGACCTGCACCACGGCCGACAGCTGCGGGGTAAACGTAGCGGTCAGCTGGGCGCCGATCAGGCTGTCGACGTCGGCGCTCCAGTTGCGTGAATGACCGGCGCCGTTGGGTTTGAAGATACTGGAGGTGAAGTCGGCTTTTTTCTCGCTGGAGTGGACGATCCCCACCGTGCCGAAGCTGCTCAGCGAGAACATCGACGTATCGGCTGCGTCGGCGCTGGCCCCGCCGGCATACAGCGTCACGACGGCCAGGGCCAGGGTATTGGGTCTTGTCGCCATAGGGTCAACGTGACCTCGTTGCATGGATCGCCATTCGTCTGTTCCTTGTAACGTTGGCTGAAGCTGCGTGAAACCACCGAAGCGTAGCTTAGATCGCCAATTTGAGCGTAAAGGTCGCCCCTGTTCCCGGCCCATCGCTGTGGGCTTCCAACGAACCGCCCATCTCCATGGCCGCCAGGACGCAGCTGTGCAGACCAAAACCATGACCATCCTTGCGTGTGGTAAAGCCGTGGGCAAAGATCCGTGTCAGGTTCTCGGTCGCGATGCCTTCGCCATTGTCGATGACCTTGATCACCAGGGTGTCTCCTGGGTGCAGCTCACTCTGAAGGATGATTTGATGGGCAAGCTCCGGCTTGTCATCCATCGCCCTGCTGGCATTTTTTATCAAATTGACCAGGATCAGCAGCACCCGGTGCTTGTCCAACAGCAGCAAGGGTGTTTCGGCAAAGTTTCGCACCACGGTTATCTGGCGCGCTGCGATGATGCCGGCGTTCATGCGCAGGGCATCCTCGATCAGTTCCTTTATCTGCACGGTTTCGGCAATGGTGGAGGTGCCCGCATACGATTGCTGGGCGGAAACGATTTCCTTGATGTGATCAACGCTTTTAGTCAGTTGGCCGAGTTCCTCGGTCATGCTCTGTTGCTCGATTGCAAGCGCGTCCACCAGTTGGTTCAGGTAGCCGGGCAGCAGCTTGCCTTTTTCGTCATGGGAGATGAAGTCGCCAAGATCCTCGGCATGCTCGTTCATCATTTGCACCGCCTTGCCGAGCCCCAGGGCCTTGCTGGTGCGCAGCTTGCGGGTGACCAGGTCGGCGGAGATATTCACGCTGTTGAGCACATTGCCCACGTTGTGCAGGACGTTGGTGGCGATTTCGGCCATGCCGGCCTGGCGGGCGGCCGCGGCCAGTTGCGTCTGGGCTTCGGCGGCGCGCAAACGGCTTTGCGCCAGTTGCCAGCTCATCCGGGCGAGCAGGCTCACCAACAGCACCAGCACCAGGCTGCCGCCCGCGGCGCGCCAGAGATAGGTACGCGCTTGCTGGTTCACCGCGGCCAGTTGCTCTTGCTCGGACAAGCCGACAATCACCGCCAACGGAAAGTCATAGAGCTGGCGGGCACTGGTGTAGCGCCGCACCCCGTCCCATCCATTGACCGAGAGCACGGCCTCGGTGTTTTCGGCGTCTGGCACCACGGCGCTGTAATCGACTGTATCGCCGGCCAGTACCATTTCCCCGGTGCGCCGTACGCGGAAGATGCCGTCGGTGCCAAGGAGTCCCAGCGCACCCTGGTCGCCGAGTTTCGAGGCGTCGTAGCTGCTGACGAAATAGGCCGCATCGACCTCGACCCTGGCGATCCCGGAAAGCCTGCCATCCGTCGCGTCGAGTCGCCGGCTGAAGCGCAGGCGCCATTCCCCGGTGACCGGGCTTTTCCACGGATGGCTGATGGACAGTGAGTCGCTATGGCGCAGCGTTTGCTGCTCATCCGGGTCAGCGATGTTTTCCCGGTCGTTGACCCGCGTGCTCGCCACGAGCCTGCCGTCCGGGTTGACCACACTGACGTCAAATACCAAGGCCGGCGGCAACAAGGCCCGTTCCTGGAGCCGACGCAGGGGATTGGGCTCACCCTCGGCTTCGTAGGTGTATTTGACCAGCTTGAGGGTTTGATCGATTTCGTGAATGGCGCGCAACATTTGCGCTTCGTAGGTGGCGCCCATCTCCAGGCTTGCCGTCGCGGCGCTCTGCTGCGCGCGGGCATGTTCAATCTTGATCAGGTACAGGGTCGCGGTCCAGATGGCCAGCAACAGCAGCGCGGCCAGCAACGGGAACAGAATGTAGGCTTCCTTGGCCTGGTCGAAGCCGAACCGAAACACGCCGGCCTCGGTGTCGCCATCAATCGCTGCATGATGGGCAGGGCCAGGGGCCAACCTCAGTGTCTCAGGCCGCTGGATCGGCATGGTGTGCTCCCTGCATTATTCACTACCGAAGGCTGGTGGGCATCCGACATGGTTACGGCTCGAGGGGGTGTTGCTCCTATGGCCCGAGCGAAACTCTGGATCTGTCAGGAACTATAGACCACAAAACCTGCATGCCAGTATGTGAACAGGGATGTTGTGTCGCGCAGGAAGGGGGGCTTGTTTTCGCTGGACTCTGTAGGAGCTGGCGAAGCCTGCGATCTTTTGATCTTGATCTTGATCTTGATCTTGATCTTGATCTTGATCTTGATCTTGATCTTGATCTTGATCTGATCTTTCGCTCTCGACTCAATTGATCTTGGAAAGATCGCAGCCTCGTTTCACTCGACAGCTCCTACGCTCCTACGTTCCTACGTTCCTACGTTCCTACGTTCCTACGCTTCTACGCTCTTACACCGCTTGTCTGACCTTGCGATGCACCCACTGCGCCTCGTCCCGCAATTCAAGGACTTGCCAATGGAAGTGCTCCAGGGAGGCGCTGTGCCCGACACTGATCAGGATCGTGTCCGGTAGCGTTTGCTTGAGCAGTTGATAGCAGCGCGCTTCGTTTGCCGCATCCAGCGCCGAGCTGCTCTCGTCGAGAAACAGCACCGCAGGGCGGGTCAGCAGGGCCCGGACGAATGCACAGCGTTGCTGTTCGCCGACGCTGAGGGTCTGCGCCCAGTCCCGTTCCTGCTCCAACTGATCGGCCAGGTGTTGCAGGCCGACTTGCTCCATGATCAGGCGCAGCGCCGCATCTTCTTCGCGGCGGGGCGGTTTGGGGTACCACAGCGCCTCGCGCAGGCTGCCCAACGGCAGGTAGGGTTTTTGCGAAAGTGTCAGGGCGCGCTCACGGTCATAGCTACTTGAACCGCGAGCGTGATGCCAAAGCCCGGTAATCGTGCGGATCAGCGTCGATTTGCCGTAGCCGGACGGCGCGCTGATCATTAGGCTGTCGCCGGGCTTGAGGGAAAGGTTGAAGCCTTTGAACAATGGCCGGCCGTTCGGCAGCCAGATGTCCAGGTCCTTGATGTCGAGGCCGCTGGCCTGTTGCTCGTGCCTGACCTGGGACTTGACCTCGACGTTATCCAGGCGCTCCTGGAAACCGACCAGCCGGTCGATCACCGACTTCCATTCCGACAGTTCCGGGAACACGCTTACCAGGTAGGCGATGGCCGCGTGCACTTCGCCGAAGGCCGCGCTTATTTGTGTCAGGCGGCCGAGGGGAAAGGCGCCGGCAAAGAACTGTGGGGCCATGATGAACATCGGGATGACCGTCGCGCTGCGCAAGTAGAAGGTCGAGTAGCCCATGATCAGCTTCTGTTTCTTCACCAGCGCCCAGAAGTTCTCCAGCGCCGCCTCCAGGCGATGGTTGAAGCGTTCGTTCTCCACGACTTCGCCCCGGTATTGCGCCACCGAGTCAGCATTCTCCCGCAGGCGAATGAGCGAGAAGCGAAAATCCGCCTCACGCCGCTGTTGCATGAAATTGAGGCTGGGCAGCGCGCGGCCCAGCCAGAAGGCCAAGCCGGTGCCCGCCAGCGCATACACCAGGGCGACCCACACCAGCAGCCCCGGAATGACTATCGATTGGTCGTTGAACGGCACGCTGACGAGGCTGGAGGCCTGCCAGAGGATATGCAGGAAGGAAAACAGCGACACCACCGACGTCAACAGGCCCAGGCTCAACTTCAGCGACTTGACGATAAACAGGTCGATGTCCTCGGCGATCCGCTGATCGGGGTTGTCGACGTCGGTCTCGGTCTGCTTCAGCTTCTGGTAGCGCTGGCTGCCCAGCCATTGATCGAGCATGTTGCGGGTCGCCCAGCGCCGCCAGCGGATGGTCAGCTTTTGCTGGAAGTGGAATGCGCCCACGGTAAAGGCGGCCGTGCCGATCTGCAGCAGGATGAATTGCAGGCTGCCGATCAGGAAACCGTGATAGTCCAAGGCCTGCAAGGCGTTATAGAAGTGCAGGTTCCAGAAATTGGTGAGGATATTGACGCCGACCAGGCACAGGGTCATCAGCACGGTGGCCAACAGCAGCAACAGGGCCGGGTACTTTTCCTCGGAGGCCCAGAAAGGCCGCGCGAGACGCCAGAAATTACGAAGTGTGTGCATGTGGTCTTGGTAAGCCTGGTCGCTAACGACGTTGAGTTTGCAGGGGCGGGAGGATAGGATCAGCCAATGCTAATCGTTTGCATTAATTAGGGAAAGCCACGGGAGCCCCGTTATCGAATTTCCAGAATGGCTTAACCAGGCCTGGCCGCCGATACAGCGGGTTATCCGGCAGGCACCTGGCGACCAGCCTGCCATCGCGTTGAGCCAGCTTGCCGACCCTGCCGTACTGCAACCCTTGCTGAGCCGGTTTGCCCTGCGTTACCCGGGGGTGAACCGCGCCGCCGTGGTCTCGCAGTGGTCGATGAACTACATGAGCATTGTCCTGCCGGCCACCCTGGCCTGCGTGTTGACGCGTCACTGCGCCATCGAGTTCTGGGGCGAGGACGCGCTGCTGCACGATGACGGTCAACCTGCGGCACTGGGCCTGGCTACCGGGTTGTCGGCCTTGGGCGCGGATGATCGTGCCGCGTACTGGTCGCGATTGATCCACGAGCACCTGGCGCCGCTGTTCAGCACCTTGGCCGCCGCCGGTGGCCTGGCCCCGAAGATATTGTGGGGCAACTTCGTCGCTATCTGGGACGGTGCGTTCGCCAGGCTGGACCCCGACCTGTCCAGGGACGGCTTCGCCGAGGCGCACCAGTGGCTGGAACACGTCACGGTGAACAACGGACGCTTGAGGCTGCGAGGCCTGCAGCGCATGGTCGAATCACCGGCGCCGCAGATTTGCCCGTGCTTGCCCCTGCGCCGGCATTGCTGCCTGCATTACCAGTTGCATGAGCCGGTCGAAGGCCAACCGCCAGTGCTCTGCGAATCCTGCCCCAAGCTGCACCGCCTGCCGGTGGCAGAGCAGGTGAGCTACCTGCATTACATCTATGGGTAGGGGGGAGCGCGTCCACAATGCCTGCGTTCGGCCATCGTGGTTAACGGGGCGCCCGAGATCAACGTCCACGCCGAGGCGGCCTTATAGCCGACCTGGCTCTCCCGGTCATACACCCATCAGAACTGTGGGAGCAAAGCTTGCTCGCGATGGCGGTAGCTCAGTCACATGGATGTTGGGTTTGCTGGCCTCATCGCGAGCAAGCTTTGCTCCCACAGGTGATCTTGGGTGTTCATGAGTTCTGTGTTCACTGCGGCCCATTGTGGGAGCGAGCCAGCTCGCGATAGCCGTGGCGCAGTCACATAGATGCTGGACATGCCCCGCTTTCGCTTTGCTTTAGATCTTGATCTGGACGCCCCGTTAAACCACGATGGCCGAACAAGTGAACAGCATTACCCACAATGTTCAGGGCCTCCTCAAGACAGCATTTCGGCCACCGGCATCGCATCAGTCTGCGGGGCGACTTCGCTGAGCTTGCCATGTTCGATGCGGATCAGCCGGTCGGCCAGGCCGAAGTAGGCGTCGTCATGGGAAATGACGATCAGTAATTTACCGCGCTCGCGCAGGTCCGGCAGGATCCGGGTGTAGAAAAAGTGCTTGAACACCGGGTCCTGGTCGGCGGCCCATTCGTCGAACAGATAGCAGGGGCGATCATCCAGGTACGCGCTGAGCAGCGCCAGGCGCTTGCGTTGCCCGGTGGACAGCGCCAGCGTCGTCAGCTTGCCTTCCTCGATTTTCACCTTGTGGTCCAGTTGCAAGTGCACCAGGTAGTCCTGCGCCTGTTTCACCAGGTGCGGATCGTCGCCATCGAACAGGTTTTCGAACAGGCAGAAGTCGGTAAAGATCGCCGAGAAGTGCTGCCGGTAATGGTGGTTGTCATTGCTCGAAGACACTTGCTCGTCGAGCATGATGTCGCCGCTTTCCGGCCGGTATAGCCCGGTCAGTAACAGCGCCAGGGTGGTCTTGCCGCTGCCGTTGCCGCCGGTGATGAACACCACTTCGCCGGCATTGAGGGAGAGGTCGATGGGGCCCAGGGTGAAATGACCGTCCTCGCGCTCGCGGTAATAGGTGTGGGTGACCTGGCGGCACACCAGGCTGCGAACCTGGGTCGGCGAGATCGTGTCGAGGGCCTCGTCGGCGGTTTGCATCTCGCCTTCCAGGGCGCGGATCTTGTTCAGCGCCACGCTGGCCCGGCCGAGGGTCGGCAAGGCGTGCATCAGTTCCGACAGCGGCGTGATCATGTAGAGGATCGCCAGGATATAGCCGGTGACCAGGCTCACGCCCAGGTCGATGAAATGCGGCGCGGCGAACAGCACCACGCCGATCAGCATGTAGAACACCGCATTGCCCCAGTTCAGGACCAGGGCGTAGATGCTCATGCCCCGGACAAAATCGCGGCGATATTGCTGGCTCACCGGTATCAGCAGGCGGGTGAAGAAGTGCTGCCGGCGCGGATGGTTGAGTTGCAGTTCCTTGCTGCCATCGGTGAGCAGGCGGTATTGATTGAACAACTGGTCCTTGAGCTCGCGAGCGCGGGAAATCGAGGTCAGTGCCCGGCGTTGCGGCCAGTGAAAGCTCAGGCTACCGAGGGCGATCAGCAGCAGCGTCAGGCCCAGCAGCGGCATGCTGAGCCAGCCCAGGTAGCCCAGGCATGCGACGATGATCCCGACGTTGACCAGCAGGATCGGCACCAACTCCACAGCCTGGCTGATGGTTTGCGTATCGTCGGTGAGCATCGCCAGCAGGCGATGTTTGCCCAGGCGCTGCAATTGCGCGTAGGGCGTGTCGATCAGCTTGGCGCTCAGGTGCAGGCGCATGTCGTTGACCGCGGCCTGGCCCAGGCGCAGCAGGCTGATGTCGGAGATTATCCGCGACACCGCGACCAACACCACCAGGCCGGCGAAGAGCAGGCCATCCACTGGGCGCAGCTTATCGAACACCTCCAGGCTGTGGTTGATGTTGGCGATCAGGCCGGCCGCCGCGAGGCCGCAGGTCAGCCCCGTCAGGGTCGCCACCAGCAGCGCGCGCCATGAGCGTTTAGCCATGAGTAACAGCAGATCCATTTCAAACCGCTCCGTGTGTAGCAATGGCCGTGAGGCGCGCCGCCAATTGTTCATGCAAGGCGCGTTGCTCAAGGATAGTGAGGTGTTGTGCTGCGATGACCTCGCGGGTCAATGGCCCGCTGCTCAGCTCTTCCCAATGTGGGTCGACGAAGGCCGCCTCGGCCAGGGTATCGCTGGCCCACCAGACATGCACCGGGCAGCTCAACCGTGCGGGCTTGAACGTGGCCAGCAGATGCTGCGTATGCTGCTGGTAGCGCAGCCGCGTTTGCAAATGCTCCCAACTGTCACCATCGAGTTGCAGGCCTTGTTGCCGTGCCCACTGGACCAGTTCCGGTAGGCGTGCCACCGGTGGCAGGGCGTCCAGTTGCGCCAGCAACGCGGCCATGATCGGCGGCGGCAACTGGCGCAACACCGCCTGGCTGTCCGGTGTCAGTGCTTGGGAAGCCGATTCCAGCAGTGCTTCGACACTGTCTTCCGGCGCCTGATGCTGGTATTGCGAGTCAATGATACCGAGAAACGCCACTTCTTCACCCTGGCTTTCCAGGTGAGCGGCCGCGGCAATCGCGAGCAGGCCGCCAAGGGAGAAGCCCAGCAGGTGATATGGCCCCTGCGGTTGCTGCTGGCGCAGGTGTTCGACATAAAGCGCGCCGAGGCTCTCGATATCGCCGCCCAGCGCTGTGCTGTCGTCGGTCAGGTAGGCCGCCTGCAAGCCCCACAGATGCCAGCCCGAAAGCGGTGTCAGTAGCGTGCGGTAATCCTGCACGTGGCCGGTGGACGGGTGGAAGCAGAACAGGTTGGCGGCTTCAACGGCATTGGGCGCCGACAGCCGGACCAGCGGCGAGAGCTTGAGCTCGGCCTGTACCAGCGCCGCAAACGCCGAGACGCTCGGGGCATTGAACACCGCATTGACCGTCACCGGTGCCGACAGCGCGGTCTGCAAGCGACTGGCAAGGGTCACTGCTGCCAGGGAGTGGCCGCCCAGCTCGAAGAAGTCATCGTCGATGCCCACTCGCTCCAGGCCCAGCACCTGTGCCCAGACGTCGGCGAGCAGGGCTTCCAGCGGTGTGCGCGGCAAGGCGCTGCCGACCGTGTCGAGGACTTTATCGGCCCATTGCTGCAGGGTCTTGCGGTCGAGCTTGCCGTTGCCCATCAACGGCAAGGCTTCGACGATCCGCAGGGTGGGCAGCATGTAGTCCGGCAAGCAATCCTGGGCTTGGCCATGCAGCCGGGCGACCGTGGTCGAATGCCCGGGTACCAGGGTCATGAACGCGAACAGTTGCTGGCCGAGCTCGCCCCGAGGGATGCATTCCACGGCAGCCTGGGCTACACCGGGAAGGCCGCTCAGCTGCGCCTGGATCTCGTCGAGCTCTACGCGGAAACCGCGGATTTTCACCTGGCGGTCTGCGCGTCCGGTGATTTCCAGGCTACCGTCATGGCGATAGCGGGCCAGGTCGCCGGTGCGATAGAGGCGTTCGCCAGGCAGTTGCGCCAGTTCGATAAAACGTCCGGCGCTTTGTTGTGCGTCCAGGTAACCGCGGGCCAGTTGCGGGCCGGCGATATACAGCTCGGCGCTTTGGCCGGGGGCGGCCAGCGCTTGCTGCTCGTCGAGCAGGTACAGGCGCATGCCGTCGAGACGGTCGCTCAGCGGCAGGCGGCGATAATCCATGGCCGGCTCGGCTTTGTGCATCACCACGCCAACGGTGGTTTCGGTCGGGCCGTAATGGTTGAAGAGCGCCAGTGTCGGTGCGAGGCCGCGAATGCTTTGCAACAGGCGCCGCGAGCAGCTTTCGCCACCGAGGATCAATTGCTTGCGTGGCAACACGGCAGCGCTTTGGGCGTGAATCAGCCAGGCCTCAAGCAACGACGGCACGATCTTCAGGTGGTCGATCGGGTACTGCGCCTGCCAGGCAGCCCAGGCCTGGGCATCCATCGCCGTTTCCTTGTCCAGCAGGTGCAATTCGCCGCCGCTGAGCAGGGCCGGGAACAGCAACGTGTAGCCCAGGTCGGCCGCCAGGGAAGTGACCACCGCACTGCGTTCGCCGGGCGCCAGCGCCAGGCGGCGGGACACGCTGGCGACATAACTGGCGAGCTGCCGATGCTCGACGATAACGCCTTTGGGCGTGCCGGTGCTGCCGGAGGTGAACAGCACGTAAGCTGCGTCCTGGGCTTGGATCTCGACGTCGACTGGCGTGACGGGTGCTTGCTGCCAGGTCGCTTCATCCCGCAGGTCGAGGCTGCCGATGGCGGGCAATGCAGGGGCGCTGCCGGCCGAACCACTCAGGACGAAGACCGGCTGCGCCTGTTGCAGGATGGCCAGGGAGCGCTGTGCCGGCTGGTGCACGTCCAGGGGAACGAACGCCGCGCCGCTCTTGAGTACGGCGAGCATGGCCAGGACCATCTGCGACGAGCGATCCAGGTACAAGGCCACGCGATCTTCGCGACCCACGCCTTGGGCGCGCAGGTAATGCGCCAGTTGGTTGCTGCGGGCCTGCAATTGGGCGTAGCTCAGTTGCCCGTTGTGGTCGCGCAGGGCCAAGTGCTCGGGGAACTGCGCGGCACACGCATCTAAGCGCGCCGGCACGCTGGTAAACGGCAGCGCCGCGACGTCGCCTGGCGCCTGCAGGGCGGCCAGCGTCGCGGTGAAACTCGGCGACTGCAATGACAGCTCGGCCAAGGGCTTGTCCGGATTGGCGAGGGCATCGAGCAGCAGCGATTGGAACTGCTCCAGCAAGACCAGGGCGGTTTGCTCGCTGTAGCGGCTCGGCAGGTGGCAGAGGTTCAAGCGATAGCCGCCAGCGGTGGTTTCGGCCACCAGCAGCAGCTCCATGCCCGCGGGGATGGCCTGTGCGTCCAGCACGGTGAGCGTCGATGCCAGGCTGCCCAAGGTGTCGAGCCGATCAGGCAACTGCCCACCCCACTGGAAACCATACTGCGAGGCGTCGGCCGGCAGCGCAGCACTGACGCCGCAGTATTCCTGCCATTCCGTGGCTTGCTCGCAGAGCACCTGCAGGTTCGCCAGCGCCTGGGCAAAATGGCTATCCGCCGCCGGTTGCCAGCGCAGGGGCAGGGGCTTGGCGAACAAGCCCCAGCAATCGGCGAGTTCTTCATAGTCGTCGCGGCAATCGTGGACCCAGTTCAAGGTCAGTGCCGGACTGTCGCCGGTACTCAGGCGCTGCAACAGCACGCCCCAGGCCGTCATCAAGACCTGCTCGGGCGATGCGTCGTGACGCTGGCAAAAGCTGTCCAGGGCCATGCCCAACGGCGGGGTGGCGCCCAGGCGAGTGGTGACCGGGGCGTCGGGGCGGTCGCTGCGTACCTGGCGGTAGAGCAACTCGCTGGCGGCCGGCTCGTCCAGGGCCTGGCTGGCCCAGAAGCGTCGACCAGGCTCGGCGTCTTCATCGGCCTGCAGTTCGTAGAGCCAGGCGCTGTACTGGGTATAGGTCATGGCCTCGTCATCCACCGATGGTGCATCGGTCGAGGCCAATGCCTGTGCCAGGCGCAGCAAGGTCCCGCGATCGGCGCTCAGTGCCGGCAGTTGCAGCGTCACCCGGTGACGATCGTCGCCGATTGCTTGCACCTCGACGCTGATGGCGTCCGCGGCCATGACGGTGGATTCGACCACCTGCAATGGCATCAGCAGGCCCGGCTCAGGCCGCACCCGCAGGCGCAGGGCCTCGTGGCAAGCGCTCAGGGCGACGAGCCGTTGCTGCAGACGTTCCAGGGCCAACGGACCTTTTACTTCCAGTTCCAGGCGCGCCGCTGGCAACCCGGCCAACCATTGGCTGCGCTGTTGCGGCGAGAGGGCGAAGGCTTCTTCACGTTTTTCGAAGGCGCTCATGCCTGCACCTCCGCAGCCGGCACCGGCTGTGCTTCGGGCAGGCACCCGGTCAGTTGTTCGCGGCGCATCATCTGGCCCATGGCGACACAGATCTTGCGCTCGCCCTCGAAGGGATCCCTGGCGTGGGCCACCAACATATTGTCCAGCATCACCATGTCACCCTTTTGCCAACTGAAACGTACCGCGCAGTCTTCATAGGCTTCGCCGATCACTTGCATCACCGCGTCTTCGATCACGCTGCCGTCACCGTAGTACACGTTGCGGGGCAGGTGCCCGGGGCCGAACAGGCTGATCAGGTTGCTGCGCACTTCCGGCTCCAGGCAGGCGGTGTGGTGCAGTTGCACCTGGTTGAAGAACGACAGTTCACCGGTCTCGGGATGCGCGACGATGGCCGGGCAATGCTGGGCGATCCGCAGGTTGTCGGCCCCCAGCCATTCCCAGCGCATGCCCGACGCCAGGCATTGGCGCTCGACTTCCTCGCGCTGTTCGGTTTTGAAGAAGTCCTGCCAGCGCACATCCAGCTTGTCGGTGAAGTGCCGCACATACAGCAGCCCCAGGGCTTTGAAGCGAGCGACGATATCCTCGGGCAAGCGCGCCAACACTTGCCGGCAATCGACGATGGGCGTGCAGCCGCCGCGCGGTGCCGGCGTTTCGCAATAGAACCACTGCTTGCGTGGCCATTGCGGCAGATGGGAGCTCTCGTTGTGGAAGAGAATCATGTGCTGTTCCGGGTACGGCGTGGAGTGGTAGATGTTCTTGCCCGAGGTGTTTTTCGGCAGGTCGCCGTAGGTCCCGTAGAGGTCGGGTTCGATGGCCTGGGCGAATTGTTCGAAAGCGCCAGCGTCCGGCAGGTTGAAACCCCGGAACAGCAGGCCACCGTGGGTCAGCAACTGGGCATTGATCCATTCCCGGGCTTGCAGCGCCCAGTGCACCGGGTCCAGGTCGCCGAGCAACGGCTCGATCACCAAGGGCAAGGCTTGCCCGGCGTTGAGGGTGCGGGTACGGACCTGCTCGTGGGCCACCTGGCTCACGGCGGTTGCACGAGTCTGCTTGAGCTTGCTCAGTTTCGACTGCTTGCGCGCGCTACGGGCCGAGGCGTCGTCGAGCGGCGAATCAGGCGTGGCGCCAGCGTTGCTGCCTTCAAGGCGCCACGACCACAGGTCCAGCGCCTGCGCCGGGGCCGCGACGAGCTGCTCCAGCAGGTGCTCGAAGCCTTGTTCGAGGCGCTGGAGGGTCTGCGCCTGCAACACGCTGGTGCGATACACCCAGCGCACGTTCAGGCCTTGTTCCTCGTCCTCTTCGACGAACACAGCGAGGTCGAACTTGCTGCTTTCCTGGGGCGATACCAAGTGCTCCACCTCAAGGTCCGGCAGGCTGGCATTGCCGCTGGGTGTGTTCTGCATGACGAACAGCACCTGGACCAGTGGGTTGACCCCCGGCGTACGCGGCGGCTGCAACTCCTCGACCAGTTTGTCGAACGGCACCTGCTGGTGCTGGAACGCCGACAGGCAATCCTCGCGCAAGCGTTGCAGGCGGACGTCAAAGGTTTCGCCCTCGCTCAGGCGGGCACGGATCGGCAACACGTTGACGAAGAAGCCGATGAGATGTTCCAGGGCCGGATGTTCGCGGTTGGCCAGGTCGGTGCCGACGATGAAATCGTTGGCTCCGGTGGCCCGCTGCAACAGGCTGTTGAAGGCATTGAGCAAGACCATGAACAGCGTCGCCCGTTGCGCTTGCGCATAGGCCTTGAGCACCTGCGTCTGGGCCGCGGTGAAGCGTTGCTCCAGCGCCGCGCCCTGGTAGTCGGGGCGCGCCGGGCGTGGCTGGTCAAGCGGCAGCGGGATCAGCGTTGGCGCGCCGTCGAGCTGGCGGCGCCAGTAGTCGATGGCCCTTGCCAGCAGGCGCTGTTGCGCTTCGCTGCGTTGCCAATAGGCATAGTCGGCGAACTGGATCGGCAGCACCGGCAGCACCGGTGTCGAGCCGCTGGTGCGGGCCTGGTACCCGACGATCAACTCCTGCATCAGGATGCCCATGGACCAGGCGTCGGTGGCGATGTGATGCAGCACCAGTTGCAGCACATGATCATCGGCCCCCAGGCGCAGCAGGTTGGCGCGCAGCATCGGTGCCTGTTGCAGATCGAACGGGCGTGCGGCCTGTTCATCGATCAGGCGTTGCAGGGTTTGAGCCTGCTGCTCGCTGTCGAGGTGACTCAGCTCGGTTGGCGTCAAGTCCACCACAGGCGCCGGGTTGATGACCTGGCAAGGCTGGTCGCCGTGGAGGTGGAACGCCGTGCGCAAGGATTCATGGCGCTCGAAGACTGCCTGCAACGCCGCTTGCAGCGCCGCGATGTCCAGCGCGCCACGCAGCCTGACGGTGGTGGTCATGTTGTAGGCGGCGCTGGGGCCTTCGAAGCGATCCAGGAACCACAACCGTTGCTGGCTGTAGGACAGCGGCAACGGCTGGTTGCGCGGCGCCAGGGCCATCTCGCTGTCGTTGTCGGCTTCGGTCTGGGCGTTGCGCTGCTGATCGACCGCTTCGGCCAATTGTTCGAGGGTGCCACGCTCGAACAGCGTGCGCAGTGGCAGGTTCACGTTCAACCGGCGACGAATCCGCGACAACACCTGGGTGGCCAGCAGCGAGTGACCGCCGATGGCGAAGAAGTCGTCCTGCACGCCGACATTGTCCAGGCCGAGGATTTCCTGCCAGAGTTCGGCGAGCACTGTCTCGGTTGGCGTACGCGGTGCGATGCCTTGCGCCTGCGCGGTCTCGTCCTGGGGCACACCCAGGGCGGCGAGGGCGCGGCGGTCGACCTTGCCATTGGCGTTCAGCGGCAATTGCGCAAGGGCCAGCCAACGGGCCGGGACCATGTAGCTTGCCAGTTGCTGGCCCAGGTAAGCGCTCAAGACTTGTTGTGCGGACTCACCGCCCAGGTCGGCCGCTTCGTCGAGCACATACCAGGCCACCAGTTGCAACGCACCGCGGGCGTCGGGCAGTGCCAGCACCGCCGCGCTGTCCACCGCCGGGTGTTGCATCAGGCGATTTTCGATCTCGCCCAGTTCGATGCGGTGGCCACGGATCTTCACTTGCTGGTCGCGACGGCCGAGGTACTCGAGCACGCCGTCGGCACGCATCCGGCCGATGTCACCGCTGCGATACAGGCGCGCATCGGCCTGGAACGGGTGCGGCACAAAGGCTTCGCGGGTACGTTGCGGGTCGCGCAGGTAGCCGCGACCTACGCCGACACCGCCGATGCACAACTCGCCGGGTACGCCGATGGGGACCATGCGTAGCGCCGAGTCGAGGACGAACACCTGGTTATTGGCGGTCGGCTTGCCGATGGGCATGTGCAGGCAGTCGTCGGCCGGGGCTTGGGTGATGGGGTAGAAGGCGACGTCGTCGGAGCATTCGGCGGGACCGTAGGCGTTCATCAACGGGATGGCCGGGAAGCGTGCGAACCAGTCTCGCGCCAGGGCCGGTGGCAATGCCTCACCGGTAGGCAGGAGCCAGCGCAGGCTCGCCAGGTTGTGGTGCGCCTGGCTTTCCTGGAGCATGCCGCGAATTAGCGCCGGCACGGTTTCCAGCAGCGTCAGTTGCTGCTCTTGAACCGCATCGAGCAAGGCCACAGGGTCGTGGGCCTGGGCATCGGGAAGAATGTGCACGGTGGCGCCGAACAGCGGTGCGGCGAGGAATTGCCACACGCTGATATCGAACGCCGCCGAAGCCGTCTGGGCAATCCGGTCGTGCTCACCCAGGCCGAGGCTCGGGACCTTGCCGAACATGTTGTTGAGCATGCCGCGTTGTTCGACCATCACACCTTTGGGCGTGCCGGTGGAACCGGAAGTGAAGATCACGTAGGCCAGTTGATCCGGGTTGTGCGCATAGCTCACCGATGGCTGTTCACGGCCTTGCCAGAGTGCCTGGGCGATCAGGCAGGTGGGTTGCTGGCGCATCTGCGGCAGGACGTTGTCCAGTGCTGAGGTTGCGTGCTCGCACACCAGCAACAGCGGCGCTTCGCCCAGGTCCAGCAGCTCCGCCAGGCGTGCGTGAGGCTGTTGGATATCCAACGCCTGGAACGCGGCACCGGCCTTGAGCGTGGCGATCATCATCGTCAGCAAGGCCAGGCCACGCTCAGCGAACAGCGCCACCAGGGTTTCCGGGCCGGCACCGGCGGCTTGCAACGCATGGGCGATGGCGTTGGCGCGGCGGTCCAGTTCGGCGTAGGTCAGCGATTGCCCCTGGCATACCGCGGCCAGGTGCTGCGGGCGACTGCGCACTTGTTCAGCGAACAGCGCTGCATAGCCGCGCTCCAGTGGGAAGTCGACGTCGCTGCGGTTGCAGTCGATCTGCAACTGCCGGCGTTCCGCCTCGGGCAGCATGTGCAGGCTGCCCAGGGGCGCTTGCGGTGTCTCCAGCATGTTCGAAAGCAGCTGCACCAGGTGCCCGAGCATGCGCTGCACGGTGTCAGTGCTGAAACGCATGCTGTCGTAGGACAAACGAATGCCCAGGCGGTCGCCGGGGTACAACACCACCGTCATCGGGAAGTTGGTGTGCACCCGGTCTTCATAGATGTCGATGCTGAAGGCATCCAGTTGCACGCTGCTGATGTCCAGTGGCGCGTTCTCGAACACCACCAGACTGTCGAACAGCTGCTGGCCGCGTGGCACTTGGCTGCAACGCTGAATGTCCACCAGCGACGCGCTTTCGTGTTCGCGCAATTGCGCGTTGTGGGACAGCAGCGCCTGCAACCAGTCGGCCACTGGCGCTTGTGGGTCGACATCGATGCGCAGTGGCAAGCTGTTGATGAACAGCCCGACCATTTCTTCTACACCGGCGAGGTCAGTCGGGCGGCCGGCGACGGTCACGCCGAACAACACGTCGCGGTTGCCGCTGTAGCGCGACAGCAACAGCGCCCAAGCACCCTGGATCCAGGTGTTGGGGGTCAGTTGGTATTGCTGGCACAGCTGCTGCAGACGCTGGGTCTGAGCGATGCTCAGGGTCTGGTCGAAGTCGCCGACCTGTTCCGGCGCCTGTTCCGGGCCGGCCACGGGGCTGTCCACATGCAGTGGCGTCGGCTCGCTGAAACCGGCCATTTCGGCCTGCCAGAACGCGTGTGCGGCGGCCATGTCATGGCGCTCAAGCCAGCTCATGTAGCCGCGGAACGAGCGCAAGCGCGGACGGGCCACCGGCTCCTGGCGCACGATGGCCTGGTAGATCGCCAACAGGTCTTCCATCAGCAGGCCGAAGCACCAGGCGTCGGTCAGGATGTGGTGGAAGCTGCGCACCACGGCGAAGCGTCGTTCATCGAGCTGGAACACCCGCAGGTGGGTCAGCGGCGCACCGGCCATGTCGAAACCTTGCAGGCGTTGTGCTTCGAGGGCCTGGTCCATGGCCAGGCGCTGCTGTTCTTCGTCGAGATGGCGCAGGTCCTGCCAATCGAACGCCCGGTGGGTTTGGCGGTACACGCATTGCAGCGGCTCATGATCGTCCTGCCACCAGAAGGCGGTCCGCATCATCGGATGGCGTTCGAGGAACAGCTGCCACGCAGCTTCCATCGCGGGGCGTTGCAATACCCCGTCCCAGCTGTAGCGTTGTTGCATCAGGTAGATGCCGCTGTGGGGTTGCAACAGCGTGTGCAGGAGCATGCCTTGTTGCATCGACGACAACGGGTAGACGTCTTCGATGTTCAACCAGTCCAGCGGCTCGGCCGCCAGGGTCGCCGCTTGCTTGTGGCACAGTGGAAACGCCTGGCTGGCAGGGCGCAGGTCCGGTGTGGCGACGAGTCCGGCGAGTTCGCTCAAGCGTTGAGCAAGGCGCGGTGCCCAGTCGGCGGCGAGGGTGCCCTGGCTGCGCAGGTGCAGGCAGTCATCCTGCCACCAGGCGTCCAGGGTCAGTGGGCAAGGCGAAGCCGCCGATGGGCTTGCGGCTTCGACCTGGGCCAGGATGCCGCGCTCTTCGCGATGGCTGTCGAGGTTGCCCAGCCAGCGAATGGCGACCGAGGCCGTCGGCAGGTCACGCAGCGGTTCTTGCAGGTAGGTGTTGTCCGACAGGTAGCGCAGGGCGCCATAGTCGACGCCGTGTTGCGGGTAGGCGCGCATCTGCGCGGCCAGTGCCTGCAAGCGTTGCAGCAGGCTGTCGCCTTCGGGCTGAAGGAAATAAGGCACCGCCAGTGCCAAGGGCCCGATGATGCGTGCCGGGTCGAGGTCGGCCACGGCAATCGGCGCCGCGACCGGCAAGCGCTCGACACTCGGTCGGGCGCCGTGCACGCTCATCGCGATCAGGCCATTGCCGCACAGTTCACGGTACTGCTCGGCCACGGCTGCGGCCAACAGGCTGTTCCAGTCCAGTTGCAGCACTTCGCCCAGGCGCTTGAGTTCGCCGGAGGTGGCGGTCGCCAGGGTCTGTTCGATCACGCTGGCCGGCTGCTGGCTGTCAGGCAGTTGCAGCGGTTCCAGACCGGCGTATTGCAGCCAGTGCTCCCAGGCGTCGTCCAGGGCATCGCCCTGTGCGTGAGCCTGCTGGTGCCGTGTCCACTGGGTGAAGTCACCACCGGCGTAGGACAGGCGCACCGGCCGCTGATAACGCAGTTGCGCCAAGGCCAGGTTGAGGTCAGTCAGCAGCAGCGCCCAGGACGCTTCGTCCAGGCACAGCGGATGAGCGGCCAGCAACAGCGAATGTTTGCCGTTTACCTCCAGCAAGCTGGCGTGCAGGGTTTGGCCGGCGTCCAGTTCCAGCGCGTCGACACCGGCCCGGGCCAGGGCTTGCAGTTGCGCCGGGGCGCAGGTCTCCAGTTTTTCGGCGGTGACGACCGGGGCCTTGGCCGCGACCAGCACCCGTTGCTGCCACTCGCCCTCCGGCAGGGCCTTGAGCGCCAGGCGCAAGGCCTGGTGGTGTTGCTGCAAGGCGGTGATGGCCTGGCTCAGGAGCTCGCTGTCGATCGCCTGGGTCAGCGCCACGCAACGCCAAGTCGCGTGCAACGGCCCTTGTTGCAAGCGCGCCAGTTGCCCGGCGGCCAGCGGCAGTTCATAGCCATCGGTAATGTCTTGTGCCACACCCTGGCTGGCATCGGCGCCCAGCACCCGGGCGATGTCGGCGATGGTGCGGTTTTCGAAGAGCTGGCGGGGTGTGAGTTTCAGCCCTTGCTGGTTGGCGCGGGCGATGATCTGCAAGTTGATGATCGAGTCGCCGCCCAGGGCGAAGAAGTTGTCATGCACGCCGACACGCTCAAGCTTCAGCACCTCCTGCCAGATGGCGGCCAGTTGCGCTTCGACTTCATTGCGCGGGGCAACGTGGGTGGCGCTGTCGTCCGTGGGCTTTTGCGGGAGCGGCAGGCGCTGGACATCGACCTTGCCGTTACGGGTCAGGGGCAGTTCGTCGAGGGTGATGAAGTGCGCCGGCACCATGTAGTCCGGCACCCGCGCTGCGAGGTCGTTACGCAGCTTGGTGGCGGACAGCGACTGGCTGGCGATCAGGTAGGCCACCAGGCGCAGGCTGCCGTCCAGTTCCACGGCGCGGACCAGCGCCTGTTCGATCAGCGGCGACAGGCGCTTGAGCTGCGCCTCGACTTCGCCCAGCTCCAGGCGGTTGCCACGGATCTTGACCTGGCTGTCGACCCGACCGAGGAACGCCAATTGGCCGTCCACTTGCCAGCGCACGCGGTCGCCGGTGCGATACCAGCGTTGTTGATCCGCGTCGAGGTGGAAGCGTTCAGCGGTCAGGTCCGGGCGGTGCAGGTAACCCCGGGCCAGGGCGCCGTTGATCAGCAGCTCACCGGACACCCCGGTGGGCACCAGCCGACCGTTGGCATCCACCACCTGCAGTCGGCGGTTCGGCAGCGGTCGGCCGAGGGCGATGCTGCGCAGGCCCGCGGGCAGTTCGGTGGCAATCGCCCCGACCGTCGCTTCGCTTGGCCCATAGTGGTTGAACACCCTGAGCCCTGGCGCCAGGCGGTTGACCTGCTCCAGCAGCGCCGGGCTGAGGGCATCGCCACCGAAGACCAACAGGGCGCGGGGCAACAGGCGGGCATCGGGAAGCGCCTGCAACAGACCGGCCAGGTGGCTTGGGGTGATCTTCAGCACATCCACTGGGTGTTGCTCGAAGAGTTCGGCCAGTGCCAGGGGGCTGAAACCGCTGTCTTCATCCACCAGCAACAGGCTGGCGCCGCTGCACAGGGCGCCGAACAGTTGGGTGTGGCCCAGGTCGGCGGCGATACTCGACAGCAAGCCGTAACGGGCCGCCAGCGGTGGGTTGAGTACTGCGTGCACCGCCGTCAGGTAATCGACGATGGACTGGTGCTCGACCACCACACCCTTGGGGGTGCCGGTGGAGCCCGAGGTGTAGATCACGTAGGCGGCGTCAGTCGGGCTGTGGGCCACGACCGGTGGGGTGTCTGGCTGGGAGGCGATGGTCTCGGCCTGTTCCGCCAGCCACAGCGTCGGCGTGTGCTCGGCCAGGCCTTTGAGCAGGGGCGAGGCGGCCGCGCCGATCAGCAGCGCGGCGCGGCTGTCCACCAGCACATCGGCCAGGCGCCCGGCCGGTTGTTTGAGGTCCAGGGGCAGATAGGCGGCGCCGGCCTTGAGGGTGGCCAGCAGGGCAATCACGAATTCGGCGCTGCGTTCCAGGGCCAGTGCCACGACGCTATCGTGGCCGATGCCCTGGGCGCGCAAGTACTGGCTGAGGCGGTTGGCCTGCTGGTCCAGTTCACGGTAGGTCAGGGCGACCTGACGGTCGCGGACCGCCAGGTGTTCCGGGTGAGCGGCCACCTGTTGTTCGAAGCGCTGGTGCAGGCACGCCTCAGGCACCGACAGTTGCACGCCGCGACCCTGCACGAGCAGTTGCTGGCGTTCTTCAGGGCTCAGCCACTCAAGCGCGCTGACCCGGCACTGCGCTTGCGCCGCCATCGCCAACAGGATGGCGCGCAATTGTGCCGACAACACCGCGACCTCGGCGTCGCTGAAGCGACTGCGGTCGTAGCTGATCAGGTAGTGCAGTTGTTTGTCCGGCACCACGATCAGCGACAGCGGGAAGTGGTTGCGGCCTTGGGTGAGGGTAATGCCGTCGGCCTGCTGGTCGTTGCTCGGGGCACTGAAGCTCAAGCCGCCGGTGTCCTGGTTGAGCGCGTCGGTGACCGGGAAGTTCTCGAACACCAGGATCGAGTCGAACAGCGCCTGTTCGGCGGCGATGCGCGTCATCGACTTGAGCTTGCCCAGCGGCAAATAGGCGTGGTGACGCAGATCGCTGTTGGCTTGCTGCAAGTGTTGCAGCCAGGTCACCAGCGTCGGCTCGTCAGCCCATTGCACACGCAACGGCAGTGTATTGATGAACAGCCCGACGGTGCTGTCCACCGCCGCCAGGTTCTCCGGCCGCCCGGCGACGGTGACGCCATAGACCACGTCGTCACGCCCGGCGTGTTGGCCCAGCAGCAGCGCCCAGGCGCCCTGGATCAGGGTGTTGATGGTCAGGTCGTTCTGGCGGGCGAAGTGCGCCAGTTGCTCGGTTTCGCTGGCCGCCAGCAGACTTTCCCGTTCGGCGAATGGCGCCCCTGCCGGTGCTGCCTGGCGTACGGCGAAGGTGGGCAGCGGGGTCGGCTCGCTGACGTCCTGCAACTGCTCGCGCCAGAAGCCTTCGGTGGCGGCCATGTCCTGCTCCGCCAGCCAGGCGATGTAATCGCGATAAGGGCGGGTCGGCGCCAGGTCGGCGGGACGGCCATGGGCTTGTTCGTAGTACAGCGCCAGCCACTCCTGGACGGCGATGCCGACGCTCCAGCCGTCCATGAGGATGTGATGGAAGGTCCAGATCAGGTGCCAGCGCTCGGGGGCCAGGCGCACCAGGCACACGCGCATCAGCGGCGAGTCATTCAGCTCCAGGGGTTGCGCCCGCTGTTCCAGCGCCAACTGTTCCAGCGCGGCCTGTGGCGCGGCGCGGTCTTGCCAGTCCAGTTCGGTCAGGGGCAATGGCACTTCCTGTTGCACCACCTGATAGGCATCGTCCAATTCTTCCCAGAGAAACGCACTGCGCAACACCGCGTGGCGCTGCATCAGCGCCTGCCAGGCAGCGCGAAACGCGCTCAGTTGCAGCGGGCCGTTCATGTCCAGGCTCAGTTGCTGGTAATAAACCCGCGAATCCGGCTCATAGACGCTGTGGAACAACAGACCGTGCTGGGTCGGCGAAAGGGAGTAGATGTCTTCGATGTTGTTCATGCTTGCTTGGTCCATTTCAAAGTCTTGAAAACTCAAGTGAGTCGATCAAGGCGCCGCGCAGGTCTCAGACCTGCGCCGGCGCCGCACCGCTCGCTAGCTTTGGGAATTGGGTTTGGTCTTGAGCTTGCCCAGCAGCTTGTCCAGGGATTTCTGGTTCAGCGCCTTGGCCAGCGGGAAGTCCGCGGGCATCAGCGAACCGGCCTGCGGGTCGAGGCAGTGTTCGACCAGCGCCTGCAAGCGTTCCAGCAGGCGAGCGGGCAAGCGGCTGTCGGCGTTTGGCGTGACGCTGTGCCACTCGACACGCAACACGCCGTCCTCCAGCCAGGCCACCACTTCACGGGCGTGGGTCACTCGGTTCGCCGGGGCCACGTTCGGCGGCGGGGTCAGGCTGCTGGCGCGCAACCAGCCCTCTGGCGTTTGCTCATGCCCCAGGTAGTTGAACAGCACATCACCATGGCTACCCGGCAACTCGCCGCGCTGGCGCAGCAAGCCGTAGCCGAGGCCCAGGCCGGGTACGTCACGCAAGGCTTGCTTGGCGTTGCGCACCTGATCGCCCGCGGCGCCGCTGGCATTCACGCGCAGTGGGTAGAGGGTGGTGAACCAGCCGACGGTGCGGCCGACGTCCAGCCCGGCAAACGGTGCGTCACGCCCGTGGCGCTCCAGGTCCACGACGATGTCGCTGCGCTGTTCGACCTCGGCCAGGGTCGCGGCGAGGGCGGCGATCAGCAGTTCTTCCGGTTGCGTGCGGTAAGCCGCATGGGATTCGGTCAGCCATTGGTGCGTGCGGCTGGCGTCCCAGCGGGCCGACAGTGTCTGGCGCTCGGCGACCGTGGCCATGGGCGGCTGGTTTGCGCCGATCTGGGCACTCCAGTAGCGATGCTCGGCAGTAACCTTGGCGGCATGGGCTTGCAGGTGTTCGGCCCATTGACGATACGAGGTGGTTTTCGCTGGCAACGTCGGGTTCTCGCCACGCTCCAGTGCCGGGTACAGCTGTTGGAAATCTTCCAGCAGCGGCGTCCAGGACACCGCATCGACCACCAGGTGATGAGCCACCAGGTACAGGCGCTGCGGCGTGCCTTCCAGCAGCGCCGCGGCAAACAGTGGGCCGTGTTGCAGGTCCAGGCCCTGGGCGACTTGCAGCAGTTGTTCCGGGTACTCGCAGCAGGTCAGTTGCGCCGGAGCCACCGGCGCGATGTGCGCCTGCCATTGGCCGTCGACGTCAGTGAAACGCAAGCGCAGGGCGTCGTGGTGGGCGACCAGTCGATCCAGCGTGGCTTGCACGATGGCCGGCTCCAGGCGACGGTCGCTGTCGGCCAGCACCGATTGGTTCCAGTGCGCGACCTGGACCTGCTGCTGGTCGAAGAACCACTGGTGCAATGGCATCAGCGGCATCGGTCCGGTCACGTCACCTTGTTCGGCCTGGGTCAGCAGCGCCGTGGTCACATGGGCCAGGGCCGCCGGGGTCGGCGAACGGAACAAGTCCCGTGGGGTGAGCGAATAGCCTTGTTCACGCAAGCGCGAGATCAGTTTCAGGCCGAGGATCGAGTCACCGCCCAGGGCGAAGAAACTGTCCGAGGTGCCGACTTCACGGCCGCCGGTCAAGGTTTCGCCGAGCAGTTCGCCGAACAACTGGCAGAGCAGGCGTTCCAGGTCGTTGCGCGGTGCCGCGTAGTCCTTCTGGGTGTTCGGCAGCGGCAGGGCGGCCAGGGCCTTGCGGTCGATCTTGCCGTTGGTGCTCAGGGGCAGGGCCGGGATCTGCACCCACACCGCCGGCACCATGTAGGCTGGCAGCTCGGCCGCGAGCTGGGTGTCGAGGTCCGATTGCGCGGTGCTGCTGCTGTAGAACGCCACCAGGCGGTTGTCGATGACCAAGGTGCAGGCACCGGTGATGGCAGGCAGGTTCAGCAGGGCTGAGTCGATTTCCCCCAGCTCGATGCGTTGACCGCGCAGCTTCACCTGATGGTCGAGACGCCCCAGGTATTCGATGTTGCCATCGGCCAGGAAGCGGCAACGGTCGCCGGTACGGTACAGGCGATCCCCGGTTACGAACGGGCTGGCAAGGAAGCGTTCTTCGGTCAGGTCCGGGCGTTTCAGGTAACCCCGGGCCACACCGACGCCGCCGATGTACAGCTCGCCGATGCTGCCAATCGGCAATGGCTGCATGGCCTCGTCGAGGATGTACAAGCGCAGGTTGGCGATGGGCTTGCCGATCNACGCCGCCGATGTACAGCTCGCCGATGCTGCCAATCGGCAATGGCTGCATGGCCTCGTCGAGGATGTACAAGCGCAGGTTGGCGATGGGCTTGCCGATCGGCACGATCACATCGTCCGCCGAGCAGCGCCAGACCGAGACGTCAATGGCCGCTTCGGTCGGGCCGTACAGGTTGATCAGCGCCGCCGGATGTTGGCCCATGAAGCGTCGCACCAGGTCCACCGGCAAGACTTCGCCACTGGCGAACACCTGGCGCAGGCTCTGGCAATCGACCAGGCTCGGCTCTTCGACAAAGGCACGCAGCATCGACGGGACGAAGTGCAAGGTCGTGACCCGTTCCTGCTGGATCAACTGGCTGAGGTAGGCCGNCGACCAGGCTCGGCTCTTCGACAAAGGCACGCAGCATCGACGGGACGAAGTGCAAGGTCGTGACCCGTTCCTGCTGGATCAACTGGCTGAGGTAGGCCGGGTCGCGATGCCCGTCTGGACGGGCAACCACCAGGGTCGCACCAGTGATCAGCGGCCAGAAGAACTCCCACACCGACACGTCGAAGCTGTACGGGGTTTTCTGCAGCACACGGTCGTTCGGGCCAATCGGGAAGGCGTCCTGCATCCAGTGCAGGCGGTTCATCAAGGCGCCGTGTTCGTTCATCACGCCTTTGGGTTGGCCGGTGGAACCGGAGGTGTAGAGCACGTAGGCCAGGTCGTGGGCTTCGACATTGATCGGTTCGAAGGCGGGTGCTTGGGGCAGGGCGTCGAGGGTCCAAGCCTGATGCCCGGCGGGCAGGCGTGACAGCCATTGCGCCTGGGTCAAGGTGACCTTGGCGTCGGCGTCTTCGATCAGGAACGCCAGGCGCGCGGCAGGCAGTTCCGGATCCAGCGGCAGCCACGCGGCGCCGGCATGGACGATGCCGAGCAAGGCCACAACCATTTCCACCGAGCGCTCCATGCACAGCGGCACGATGCTGTCGCTGCCCACGCCAGCGGCGCGCAGGGCGCGGGCGACGGCTTGTGCCCGCTGGTCCAGCTCGGCGTAGCTCAGGCGCTGGCCTTCGAACACCAGTGCCGGGGCGTTGGGGCTCAGGGCCGCTTGCTGGCTCAGGGCGGTGTGCAGGTTGGTCGGGCCGCTGTAGTGACGGTCGGTGGCGTTCCAGCGGTCCAGTTGCTGCTGATCCTGCTGTTGCGGGAACAGTTCGACCAGGGTGCGTCCAGGGCTTGCCACCAGGGCGTCAAGCAGCGCGCACCACTGCGCGCTCCAGCGTTGCATCGTCGCTTCGTCGTACAAAGCCGATTGGTATTCCAGCGCCAGCGTCATGTCGCTGCCGTCGTCCTGGACTTCCCAGCTCTGTTCAAACTTGGCGTCGATCACCGGCAGCATCTGTTCTTCGACGTTCAGCCCCGGCCATTGGCTGCTGTCGATGCGGCCGTAGTTGAGGGAGAACAGCACTTGGAACAGCGGCGTACGGTTCAAGTCGCGGTTTTGTGCGATAGCGCCGACCAGGGTGGCGAAGGGCAGGTCAGCATGGGCTTGGGCTGCACGCAGGTCGGCCTCGAGGCTGGCCAGCAGTTGCTCGACCGGGGCCCGTTGGTCGACGTCGCTGCGGATCACCAGGGTGTTGACCAGGCAGGCCAGCAACGTCTGGGTTTGCCCATGGTCACGCTGGTCCGCCGGGGTGCCGAGACGAATCTCCCGCTGACCGCTGTAGCGGGCCAGCAGCGCGCTCAGGGCCGTGGCCAGCACCACGTAGGTGGTCGTGCCGCGCTGACGGGCGAACTGGCGGATGGCTTCGGCGCGCTGGGTGCCAAGGCGCACGCTGAGTTGCCGGGCGCGGCGATTGGCTTCGGCGCTGCGTGGATGGTCGATGGGCAGGTCGAGTTGGTAGTCGTCCTGGCCCAGGTGGTTTTTCCAGTAGTCCAGGCTGTCATTGCGCCGGGCCTGGGTGTCCGGGTGCTGTTGCCACAGGGCGAAATCGACGTAGTCGATCTCCAGCGGGGTCCAGGCGGGCGACTGCCCGTTCAGGCCGGCGGCGTAGGCCTGGGTCAGTTCGTCGATGAGCAACTGCATGGCCCAGCCGTCGGTGGCGCTGTGATGCAGGCACACCAGCAGCAGGTTTTCGTCACTGCCCTGGCGTTGCAACAGGTGCGCACGCCAAGGCGCTGCGGCGGCGAGGTCGAACGGCGTCATCAGTTCGTCCTGGGCGTTGGCGCAGGTCGCTGCCCAGTCCTGGGTCGCAACGGATGTGACCGCGAGCGCCGGGCCGTGGTCGTCGATCAGCAATTGCGGCTCGCCGTCGATTTCGACGATACGGCTGCGCAGCACCAGGTGGCGCTGGCTGACCTGCTCGAAGGCCTCGCGCAAGACCTCGACCTGCAACTCGCCGCGCAAGGTCAGGGCGAATGGCATGTGGTACTCGCGGGACTCCGGCACCAGGCGGCTGAGCATCCAGAACCGGCGTTGAGCCAGGCCCAGCGGTAATTGCGCCGGGCGCGGTTGTGCGCTGATCGACTCACCGGGCATGGCCGCGCGCAGATGCTCGGCCAGGGCCGCGACCGTCGGTTGGGCGAACACCAGCGGCAAGGGCAGGGAAACCCCCAGGCGCTCACGGACCCGGCTGACCAGGCGGGTGGCCAGCAAGGAATGGCCGCCGAGTTGGAAAAAGTTGTCCTCGATGCCGACTTCCGAACCACCCAGCACTTCGCTGAACAGTTCGCAGAGCACGGTTTCAGTGACCGTGCGCGGCGCGGTGCGCGGCTGCTCGCTTTGGCTCTGTGGCAGCGGCGTGGCGGCCAATGCCTTGCGGTCGAGCTTGCCGTTGCTGTTGAGCGGCAGGTGGTCGAGCTGCACGAACAGGCTTGGCTGCATGTGCGCGGGCAGGCTGTCACTCAAGTCGGCACGCAGGGTGACCTCATCGGCGTCACCGCACCAGAAACTCACCAGACGCTGGTCNAGGCTTGGCTGCATGTGCGCGGGCAGGCTGTCACTCAAGTCGGCACGCAGGGTGACCTCATCGGCGTCACCGCACCAGAAACTCACCAGACGCTGGTCCAGCAACAAAGTGGCGGCGTCGCGAACACCGGCCTGCGCCAGCAGCGCAGCGTCGATTTCCCCCAGTTCGATACGCTGGCCGCGCAACTTCACCTGATGGTCGAGACGNGTGGCGGCGTCGCGAACACCGGCCTGCGCCAGCAGCGCAGCGTCGATTTCCCCCAGTTCGATACGCTGGCCGCGCAACTTCACCTGATGGTCGAGACGCCCCAGGTATTCGATGTTGCCGTCAGCCAGGAAGCGGCAACGGTCGCCGGTGCGGTACAGGCGATCCCCGGCCAAGAACGGGCTGGCAAGGAAGCGTTCTTCGGTCAGGTCCGGGCGTTTCAGGTAACCCCGGGCCACACCGACGCCACCGATGTACAACTCGCCGATGCTGCCAATCGGCAACGGCTGCAGGGCCTCATCGAGGATGTACAAGCGCAGGTTGGCGATGGGCTTGCCGATCGGCACGATCACATCGTCCGCCGAGCAGCGCCAGACCGAGACGTCGATGGCCGCTTCGGTCGGGCCGTACAGGTTGACCAGCGCCGCCGGGTGTTGGCCCATGAAGCGCCGCACCAGGTCCACCGGCAAGGCTTCGCCACTGGCGAACACCTGGCGCAGGCTGTGGCAGTTGACCAGGCTCGGCTCTTCGACAAAGGCACGCAGCATCGACGGGACGAAGTGCAAGGTCGTGACCCGTTCCTGCTGGATCAACTGGCTGAGGTAGGCCGGGTCGCGATGCCCATCCGGACGGGCAACCACCAGGGTCGCACCGGTGATCNGGCTCTTCGACAAAGGCACGCAGCATCGACGGGACGAAGTGCAAGGTCGTGACCCGTTCCTGCTGGATCAACTGGCTGAGGTAGGCCGGGTCGCGATGACCATCCGGACGGGCAACCACCAGGGTCGCACCGGTGATCAGCGGCCAGAAGAACTCCCACACCGACACGTCGAAGCTGTACGGGGTCTTTTGCAGCACACGGTCGTTCGGGCCAATCGGGAAGGCGTCCTGCATCCAGTGCAGGCGGTTCATCAAGGCGCCGTGTTGGTTCATCACGCCCTTGGGTTGGCCGGTGGAACCGGAGGTGTAGAGCACGTAGGCCAGGTCATTGGCTTCGACGTTGATCGGTTCGAAGGCTTCAGCGTTCGGCAACGCATCCAGCGTCCAGGCGTTATGCCCGACCGGCAAGCGTGACAGCCATTGCGCCTGGGTCAAGGTGACCCGGGCGTCGGCGTCTTCGATCAGGAATGCCAGGCGCGCGGCAGGCAGTTCGGGATCCAGCGGCAGCCACGCGGCGCCGGTCGGCGTCTTCGATCAGGAATGCCAGGCGCGCGGCAGGCAGTTCGGGATCCAGCGGCAGCCACGCGGCGCCGGCATGGACGATGCCGAGCAAGGCCACGACCATCTCCACCGAACGCTCCATGCACAGCGGCACGATGCTGTCGCTGCCCACGCCAGCGGCGCGCAGGGCACGGGCGACGGCTTGTGCTCGTTGGTCCAGCTCGGCATAGCTCAGGCGCTGGCCTTCGAACACCAGCGCCGGGGCGTTGGGACTCAGGGCCGCTTGCTGGCTCAGGGCGGTGTGCAGGTTGGTCGGGCCGCTGTAGTGACGCTCAGTGGCATTCCACTCGATCAACTGGCGATGACGCTCGGCCGCCGGCAACGGTGTCCAATCCCTGAGGCGGGTTTGTGGCGCTTCGAGCATGGCTTCCAGCAGTTGTTGCCATTGTTCCAGCCAACGCCGGGCCGTGGTTTCGCTGAACAGCGCGGCGCGGTATTCCAGCAACACCGACAGCACCTCGCCGTCATGCACTTCCCAGTTCAGGTCGTACTTGGTGGCCTGGGCGGTCACGGCGCGTTCGCTGACCTGCAACTGCGGCCATGGCTGGCTCGACGAGTCGGCGTTCTGCATGGCGAACAGCACTTGGAACAGCGGCGTCTGGCCGAGGCTGCGCGAAGGCTTCAAATGCTCGACGACCTGGTCGAACGGCACGTCCTGATGCTGCTGGGCATCCAGTACACGGTTGCGCACCTGGTCGAGCAAACCTTCGAAGTCCATCACCGGATCGAGGTCGGCACGCATGACCACGGTGTTGACGAAGCAGCCGATCAGCGGCTGCAGTTCGGCGAATGGACGCTGGGCCACCGGGCTGCCAACTCGCACATCACGCTGGTTGGCGTAGCGGCCCAAGAGCAACTGCGCGGCGCCGAGCATGAGCATGTACAGCGTGGCACCGCGCTGCTGGGCGAACTGTCGCAGGCGTTCCACCAGGGCGGTCGGCAATTGCAGTTGGACCGCGCCGGCCGCCGGGGCGAGCTGGTTTGGCCGGCCCTGTTCGGTTGGCAGGTCCAGCAGGTAGTCGCCGTCCTCCAGTTGGTCGCGCCAGTATTCCAGTTGGCTGCTGAACGCGGTCTGTTGACCGGGCTCGCGCTGCCAGAGGGCGTAATCGGGGTATTGCAGCGCCAGCTCTGGCAGTGCTGCCGGGGCGCCCTGGCACTGGGCGGTGTAGAGCTGTCGCAGTTCATCCAGCAGGTTCTGGCTGGAGGCGTCGTCGGTGGCGCAGTGGTGCACGTTGAGCAACAGCAGCGACTGGGCTGCGCCGCTGCGTTGCAATAGCGTGGCACGGACGGGTACTTCGGCAGCGAGGTCGAAGCGGCGGCCGGTTTCTGCGTGGATCGCCGCGTCGGTCAGTTGCTGCCATTGCTCGTCGCTGGTCGCATGCAGTGCCGTCACCTGCAGGCTGATATCGACCTGGGGTTCGATCACCAGCGCCAACTCGCCGTCGCTATCGCGCACGATGCGGCTGCGCAGGATCTCGTGGCGTTGGACCACGCTGTTCAGGGCCGTGCGCAGGGCCTGGACGTTGAGTGCGCCGTCCAGTTGCACGGCGCTGACCACGTTGTACTCGCCACCGCCGGTGCTCAGTTGTTCAAGGAACCACAAGCGTTGCTGTTCGAACGACAGCGGCAGGCGGCTGGGTCTTGGCACTCCGGTCCAAGTGGAGGCCGGAGCATCCAAAGGATCGCCGAGCTGGCTCGCGAAGGCAGACAGTGTCGGGTTTTCAAAAAGACTACGCAGTGGGGGTACCCGAGTGAACCGTTGACGCAAGCGGGTAAACAGCATCGCGGCCAACAGCGAGTGACCGCCAAGGCTGAAGAAATTATCGTGGACGCTGACATCCGGGCGTTCCAACACTTCGCAGAACAGCCTACTCAGTACCGCTTCGGTGGCGTTACGCGGTGCCACATGAGGTTGGCTGTCGTCGATGTTTGGCAGTGCGGTAGCCGCCAGGGCCTTGCGGTCGAGCTTGCCGTTGCTGTTGAGCGGCAGGTTATCGAGCTGCACGAAAAGGCTTGGCTGCATGTGCGCGGGCAGGCTGTCACTCAAGTCGGCACGCAGGGTGACCTCATCGGCGTCACCGCACCAGAAACTCACCAGACGCTGGTCCAGTGGCGGCGTCGCGAACACCGGCCTGCGCCAGCAGCGCAGCGTCGATTTCCCCCAGTTCGATACGCTGGCCGCGCAACTTCACCTGATGGTCGAGACGTCCCAGGTATTCGATGTTGCCGTCGGCCAGGAAGCGACAACGGTCACCGGTGCGGTACAGGCGGTCACCGGCCACGAACGGGCTGGCGAGGAAGCGTTCCTCGGTCAGGTCCGGGCGTTTCAGGTAACCCCGGGCCACACCGACGCCGCCGATGTACAGCTCGCCGATGCTGCCAATCGGCAATGGCTGCATGGCCTCGTCGAGGATGTACAAGCGCAGGTTGGCGATGGGCTTGCCGATTGGCACGATCACATCGTCCGCCGAGCAACGCCAGACCGAGACGTCAATGGCCGCTTCGGTCGGGCCATACAGGTTGACCAGCGCTGCCGGGTGCTGGCCCATGAAGCGCCGCACCAGGTCCATCGGCAAGGCTTCGCCACTGGCGAACACCTGGCGCAGGCTGTGGCAGTTGACCAGGCTCGGCTCCTCGACAAAGGCACGCAGCATCGACGGCACGAAGTGCAACGTTGTGACCTGCTCCTGCTGGATCAACTGGCTGAGGTAGGCCGGGTCGCGATGCCCGTCCGGGCGGGCAACCACCAGGGTCGCGCCAGTGATCAGCGGCCAGAAGAACTCCCACACCGACACGTCGAAGTTGTACGGGGTTTTCTGCAGCACACGGTCGTTCGGGCCAATCGGGAAGGCGTCCTGCATCCAGTGCAGGCGGTTCATCAAGGCGCCGTGTTGGTTCATCACGCCTTTGGGTTGGCCGGTGGAGCCGGAGGTGTAGAGCACGTAGGCCAGGTCATTGGCTTCGACGTTGATCGGCTCTCCGGCTTCAGCGTTCGGCAACGCATCCAGCGTCCAGGCATCATGCCCAATGGGCAGGCGCGACAGCCACTGCGCCTGGGTCAAGGTGACCCGGGCGTCGGCGTCTTCGATCAGGAATGCCAGGCGCGCGGCAGGCAGTTCGGGATCCAGCGGCAGCCACGCGGCGCCNGCGCCTGGGTCAAGGTGACCCGGGCGTCGGCGTCTTCGATCAGGAATGCCAGGCGCGCGGCAGGCAGTTCGGGATCCAGCGGCAGCCACGCGGCGCCGGCATGGACGATGCCGAGCAAGGCCACAACCATTTCCACCGAGCGCTCCATGCACAGCGGCACGATGTTGTCGGTGCCTATACCGGCGGCGCGCAGGGCACGGGCGACGGCTTGCGCCCGCTGGTCCAGCTCGGCGTAGCTCAGGCGCTGGCCTTCGAACACCAGCGCCGGGGCGTTGGGGCTCAGGGCGGCTTGCTGGCTCAGGGCGGTGTGCAGGTTGGTTGGGCCGCTGTAGTGACGGTCGGTGGCGTTCCAATCAATCAGCGTGCGCTGATGCTCCGCAGCGCTGAGCAGAGGCAACTCGGCGATTGGCCGTTGTGGTGTTGCGATCATCCCCTCAAGTAACTGCTCCAGACGCGCCAACATTTGGCGGGCGCTGTCGGCAGAGAACAAATCCAGCGCGAACAACAGATTCAGCTGGATCGGTGCGTTGGCCGGGCACAGCACGTGCAGATCCAGATCGCATTCGGAGTGCCGCAGCGGTGTGTCCAGGGCTTCGAATGCCAGCCCGGGGAAGCGCAACCGCGATTCCATGGCCAGTTGCTGGGCGACCATCACTTGGTACAGCGGCGCATGGCTGAGGCTGCGTGGCAGTTGCAGGCTGTCCACCAGTTGCTCGAAGGGCAGGTCCTGGTGCAGCAGGCCACTGCGCAGACGCTCGGCCACTTGTTTGACCAGGGCAGTGAAACCGGTTTGCGGCTCGAAGTCCGCGCGGATCGCCAGGTTGTTCAGCAGAATGCCCAGCAGGCCTTCAGTGCCCGGCTGTTCACGATGGGTGACCGGGGTGCCGACCAGCACCGTGGCATCGCCGCTCAAACGGTGCATCAGCACGGCGAAGCCGGCGAACAGGACGGTGAACGGCGTGGTGCCGAGGCGACTGGCAAAGGCCTGTACCCGGGCGCTGAGGTCGGCGCTGAGTTCACGCTGCACGATGCCGGCGCGGTAGCTTTGCACCGACGGCCGTGGATGATCGGTGGGCAAGGCCAGCAGCGGGCTGGCGTCGCTGTCGCGCCGGTCGAGGGTGGTGGTCCAGTAGTCGAGTTGGCGCTTGAGTTCGGCGCCTTGCAGGTGCTCGCGCTGCCAGAGGGCGAAGTCGGCGTATTGCAGCGGCAGGGCCGGCAGTTCGGCGGGGACGCCGTTGCAACGGGCTTCATAACCCAGGGCCAATTCGCGCAGGGCGATGGTGGCCGACCAGGCGTCCGAGACCAAGTGATGCAGGGCGATGCCGAGTACGTGCTCGTCCGGCGCCAGGCGCAGCAAACGCGCACGCAGCAGCGGTGGACAGGTCAGGTCGAACGGCTGCTCGAAGGTGTCTTGCAGGGCATTGAACTGCGCGCCGGCGCGAGCGGTGGCGGTCAGGCCCGACAAGTCTTCGAAGGGCAGCGCGATGTCCAGCGCTGGGCTGATGCGCTGGCACGGCGCGCCGTCGGTGCTGTGGATGCCGGTGCGCAGGATTTCGTGGCGCAGCAGCAGATCGTTGAGGCTGGCGTGCAGCGCCTCGACATTGAGTTCACCCTTGAGGTGCAGGGCGAACGGGATGTTGAACAGGGTGGTGCCCGGCGTCAGTTGCTCGATGAACCACAGGCGTTGTTGCGAGAACGACAGTGGCAGCAGCGCCGGGCGTGGCTGGGCCTTGGGCACGCTGATCGCGCTGGCTTGCGGCGCGGCGGCCTCGGCCTGGCGTGCGGCGATGGCCACGGCCAGCGAGGCCACGGTCGGCTGTTCGAACAGCACCCGCAACGGCAGGTCGAGCTTGAACTGGGTGCGCAGGCGGGCAACGATCTGGGTTGCCAGCAGCGAGTGTCCGCCGAGGGTGAAAAAGTTGTCTTCCACGCCCACCGTGTCGCGTCCCAGGACCTCGGCCCAGATCGACGCGACGGTGGTTTCCAGCGCGTTGCGCGGGGCGATGCTTTGCTGGGTGTCGGCCTGCCAGTCCAGCTCCCGGGCGGCCAGGGCTTTGCGATCGACCTTGCCGTTGTTGTTCAGGGGCAGTTTGTCCAGGCAGACGAAGGCCGCCGGCACCATGTACGGCGGCAGTTGCGTGCGCAGGTGTTCGCTCAGGTCGTCGCTGCCCAGGGTTTCGTCATGGGCCGACCAGTACGCCACCAGCCAGGCTTCGCCGACGGTGTTTTCCCGCAGCAGGACGGCGGCTTCGCGTACGTTGGGGTGCTGGGCGAGACGGTGTTCGATTTCCGTCAGTTCGATCCGGTGCCCGCGCAGTTTTACCTGCTGGTCGCGGCGGCCGAGGTATTCGATCACCCCGTCTGCACGCCAGCGTCCCAGGTCACCGGTGCGGTACAGGCGACCTTCGAGTTGAGGGTGGTCGATAAACGCGTCAGCGGTGCGCTGCGGGTCGAGCAGGTAACCGCGGCCAACGCCGACGCCACCGACGCAGATTTCCCCGGCCACGCCCACCGGCACTGGGCGCAGGGATTCGTCCAGCACATACAGGCGGTTGTTGGCGGTCGGCTGGCCGATGGGCATGTGGCTGACCTCGGCCCCCGGTGCTTTGAGGATCGGTTGGAAGGCCACGTCGTCGGCGCATTCGGCCGGTCCGTAGGCGTTCATCAGGGCGATGTCGGGGAACCGTGCGAACCAGTCGCGGGCCACGGTCGGCGGCAGGGCTTCGCCGGTAGGCAACACCCAGCGCAGGTCCGGCAGTTGCAAGTCGCACGGGCACAGCGCGAGCAAGGTGCGCATCAGGCTCGGGACGATTTCCAGCACGTTCAGGCGCTCGCTGGCGAGCACTTGCAACAGGCGTTGCGGGTCGTGGGCGACTTCATCCGGAAGAATGTGCACGGTGGCGCCGAGCACTGGCGCGGCGAGGAACTGCCACACCGAAATGTCGAACGCCACCGAGGCGGTCTGGGGAATCCGGTCGGCGGCGCTGAGCCCCAGGGCCGGTACTTTGCCGAAGATGTTGTTGAGCATGCCGCGCTGTTCGATCATCACGCCCTTCGGCGTGCCGGTCGAACCCGAGGTGAACAGCACGTAGGCCAGGCTGTCGGGGCTGGCGAGCACCGGCAGTGGCGTGTCGTTGCCGGACGTCCAGCAGGCTTCGGCGAACAGCGCCTCGGGTGCCTGGTCGAGGCCGCTGAGCAGTTGATCGAGCAGGCCGCTGCAGGTTTCGCTGGCGACCAGGAGCGGGGCGCGGGACAGCCCGAGGATTTCCCGCAGGCGCTCGGGCGGGTGATTGACTTCAAGGGGCAGCATCGCCGCACCGGCCTTGAACACCGCCAGCATCATGCTCAACAGCGCCAGGCCACGGGGGGCCACCAGCGCGACCAGTTGGTCTTCAGCGGCGCCGGCCTCGCGCAGGGCGTGGGCCAGGCGCGTGGAGCGCAGGTCCAGCTCGGCGTAGGTCAGCGACTCCCCGTCGCAGGTCGCGGCGATCTGTTCGCCGCGCTGAGCGACCTGGGCGGCAAACAGCTCGGCGTAGCTTTGATCCAGCGGAAAATCATGCGGGTTGCGCGCCCACTCGCCCAGCAACTGCTGGCGTTCCTCGGCGGCCAGCAGCTCGAAGCTGGCCAGCGGCGCCTCGGGTGCGGCGAGCATGCTGCGCACCAGGCTGGCGATGTGGCCCAGCAGGCGTTGCACGGTGGCGGCTTCGAAACGTTCGCGGTCATAGGAAACGCGGATGCCCAGCTGTTCGCCCGGCAGGATCACCACGGTCAAGCCGTAGTGGGTGTGCACGCTGTGGTCCATGCCTTCGAGGCTGAACTGGAAACCGCCTTCGAGGATCTGTTCGTCGATGGGGGCGTTTTCAAATACCAGGATGCTGTCGAACAGGGTCTCGCCCCGGGGGAAATCGCTCCAGCCCTGGATATCGGTCAAGGGCGTGTGCTCGAAGTCGCGCATGTCGACGTTGAGTTTTTGTAGGTCGCCCAGCCAACTGCCGAGCGAGGCGTTCGGGTCCACCGAAACCCGCAGCGGCAAGGTGTTGATGAACAGGCCGATCATTTGTGCGACGCCAGTCAGGTCGGCCGGGCGCCCGGCCACGGTGACGCCGAAGACCACGTCCTGTTGCCCGCTGTAGCGTGACAGCAGCAGCGACCAGACGCCCTGGAAGAACGTGTTCGGGGTGATCCGGCGACTGCGGCAGAACGCCGCCAGTGCCTGGGTTTCCTGTTCGTCGAGGTGAATCAGTTGGTCGTCCACCAGCACCGCATCGGTGTAGCGGTCGCGGGTCACGCCGTTGTCCACGGTCAGCGGCGTGGGAGCATTGAGACCTTGCAACTGGCCGCGCCAGAACTGTTCGGCCTTGCCCGCGTCCTGGCGTTGCAGCCACTGGATGTAATCGCGAAACGGCCGAGGGCTTTTCAGCTCCGGCGTGCGGTCGTTGCACAGCGCTTCGTAGACTTTGAGGAAGTCCACGGTCACCAGGGAAATGCACCAGGCGTCCATCAGGATGTGGTGGAAGCTGCGAATGAATTCGTAGGACTCATCGCCCAGGCGGACCAGCCGGAAGCGAATCAGCGGTGGCTTCGACAGGTTGAAGCCGACTTTCTGCTCGTCTTCCAGCAGCGTGCGGATTCGCGCTTCCTGTTCATGGGGGGCGAGCCCGCGCAGGTCGAGGGTGTCCAGCGGTACCTTGACCTGGCGATGGATCACCTGCACCGGTTGCTTCTGGCTTTTCCATTGGAAACTGGCGCGCAGGGAAGGGTGCAGCGCCACCACCTGGCGCCACGATTCGAGGAACGCCCCTTCATCGATGGCCCCGCCGATGCGGTAGCGATCCTGCATCAGGTACACGCCGGAGTCTTCGTGCAGCAGGGAGTGGAACAGCATCCCTTGCTGCAGCGGCGACAGCGGGTAAATGTCTTCGATCGGGTTACCGGTGGTTTTTTCGGTGGTCATTGAAAGCGTCCTGCGTAAAAAGGGGCAACGGTGATGGCGGGGCGATGGGACGAGCCACTCACAGGTCGGCCTCGTCCAGTTCGGCCATCAGCGCTTGCATTTCGTCATCGGACAGGCCCGAGGCGCTGAACTCGGTGCTCTCGGCTTGCGGCTCGGCGGCGCTCGGCGCCAGCGGTTGCGCGACCTCGGCCATGGCCGCGATGGTCTGGCGTTCGAAGACTTGCTTGGCCGAAAGCGCGATGCCTTGCTCGTGGGCCTGGGCCACCACTTGCAGGCTCAGGATCGAGTCGCCGCCGATGGCGAAGAAGTTGTCGGTGACGCTCACCGTCGAGAGCTTCAAGACCTTGGCGACGATGGCTTGCAGGGCGGTTTCCATGGCGTTGCGCGGCGCCACGTGGGCGCTTTCATCGAACGAGTCAGGGTCGGGCAATTGGCGGGTGTCGAGCTTGCCGTTGGGCGTGCGCGGAAAGCTCGCCAGGGTCAGCACCAGGGCCGGCACCATGTATGACGGCAGGCGTTCGCCGAGGAAGCGCTTGATCGCCTCGGAGTCTGGTGCGTAGCCGTGGGCGGCGAGGATGTAGGCGAGCAGGCGCTTGCCGGCGGCGTGTTCCTGGACGATCACCGCGGCTTCGCGCACGTCGCTGTGGCTGCACAACTGGCGTTCGATTTCACCCAGCTCGATGCGGTAGCCGCGCACCTTGACCTGATGGTCCTTGCGCCCCAGGAACGCCAGGCGCCCGTCGGCCAACCAGCACGCCAAGTCGCCCGTACGGTAGGCGCGAGTGTCGTCGGCCAGGGTGACGAAGGCCTTGGCGGTTTCTTCGGGTTTGTGGCGATAGCCGCGGGCCAGGGTCGGGCCGGCGAGGACGATTTCCCCTGGCTCGCCAATGCCGCAGGCAGTGTCGAACTCGTTCAGCAGGCGCAGGTCCATGCCGGCGATGGGGCGGCCAATGCTGACGTTGCGGTTTGGCTCCAACACCTCATAGGTGGCCCAGACGGTGGCTTCGGTGGGACCGTATTCGTTCACCAGCCGGGCGTGGGGCAGGGTCTTGCTGTGTTGCGCGATCAGCGATGGCGGGCAGGCTTCACCGGCGACGATCCAGCAGGCGAGGCTGTCGGTGCCTGCGCTGCGCTGCAATTGATCGAGCAGGGCCTGGTACAGCGACGGCAGCGACAGCCCGTGGCTGACCTGATGCTGGGCAATCAGTTGCGCCAGGCGGGACATTTCCAGCTCTTCACCCGGGGCGGGCAAGACCAGGCGTCCGCCTTGGGCCAGGGTCCAGAAAATCCCGGCGACCGAACTGTCGAAGGCGAACGACGACAGCAGCAGGTAGGCGCGCACCGGAGTCTCATAGGCGGCCATGCGCACCTGGGTCGAGAAGCTCAGTGCGCCGTGGCTGATTTCCACGGCCTTTGGCGCACCGGTAGAGCCCGAGGTGTAGATCAAGTAGGCGAGGTCGTTCGCGTCCGGCAACGGCAGCGCCGGCCAATCGCCGAGGTCCGGCGCTGCCAGGTCATCCAGCACGAAGCGTTGCAGGGTGGCCGGCACGCTGTCGGCCAGTTCGCTGCTGACCACGATGTGGGCAATGGCGCTGTCGGCGAGCATGTAGGCGCGACGGTCGGCTGGGTAGGTCGGGTCGATCGGCACGTAGGCGCCGCCGGCTTTCAACACGGCGAGCATGGCGACAATGGCCGCGTTGCTGCGGGCGAACAGGATGCCGACGGGCACGCCAGGACCGATTCCGGCCGCGACCAGTCGATGGGCCAGTTGCGTGGCGCAGGCGTCGAGGTGGCTGTAGCTCAGGTCACCGTTCTGGTCGCTGAGGGCGATGGCGTTCGGTTGCTGGCGAACCTGACGGGCAATCAATTCCACCAGCGTCACCGGTTCGATGGCCGGCGCGCTCGTGCGGGTGCCGATCAACTGCGATTGCAGCGTTCCACCCAGGGGCAGTTGGGCCCAGGCCCGTTGCGGTTCAGCCACGGCGCCTTGCAGCAGTCGCAGCCATTGCTCGGCGAGGCAACCCGCGGCTTCGGCGCTGAGGGCGTGGCGGTCGTAGACCAGTTGCGCGCGAAGGCTGTCGGGCAACTGGCGGATGTTCAGGCACGCCTTCAGCGGGTTCATCACCGCGCTGGCATGGCGTTCCCGGGCATCGCCCGAGCGCCAGGCAAAGGCGTATCCGGCATTGAGGTGGCCGGTGTAATAGTCTTGCCAGCCGACGGCCCGTTCCAGGGTGGCGGCCACTTGCGTGCTTTGTTCCAGCAGGGTCGCCTGGGCATCCAGTTCGATGCTCACGGGCAGGCACTGCTCGAACAGGCCCAGGGTGCTTTCCAGTTCCGCGCCGCGACTTTCATGGATCAGGGTGAGCGGCACCTGTTGCTGGCCGGCCAATCGTCCCAGCACTGCTGCCCATGCCGCCAGCAGCAGCTCCGGGGTCAGGGCCGAGTGACGGGCGAGGTCACTCGGCAGGGTCAGGTCCAGCCGGGTCGGCGCGAACCCGCCATCGAGGGCCAC
Organism: Pseudomonas sp. Root401; assembly: GCF_001425105.1. Lineage (NCBI taxonomy): Bacteria > Pseudomonadati > Pseudomonadota > Gammaproteobacteria > Pseudomonadales > Pseudomonadaceae > Pseudomonas > Pseudomonas sp. Root401. Next base: position 501,005 of record NZ_LMDO01000001.1, read on the forward strand.
TTCGAGCGGCAGCTGCAAGGTGGCCTGTTCGGTTTCGCCTGAGGGTTTCCAGAAGCTCACGCCCGGATGGTCCGGTGCGTCTTCAACCAGGCTCCAGCGCCATTCGGCGTAGTCGGCGTACTGCAAGGTGTCGGACAGGTCCGTGGGGTTGTCTTGCAGCAGTGCGCCGGCCAGCCATTTCAGGCTGACGAGGTCGAAGTGGCTGCTGGCCGCCGCCAGGTCCAGGATCGCTTGTTCATCGGACAGGCGCACCAGGGTCACGCACAGTGGGGTTGTCCAGTCACGGGGCTGGTCGGCGAGCCGGGCCAGCGCGGCGTCCTGGTCGACGCGGCTGTGCTGGCGCAAGTCCTGGAGATTCACCGCCAGCGAGCCGGCTTCGTCAATCACCTGCACCGGGTGGCGCAGGCCGGGCACGGGCATCAGGCGCGTGCGCAGGATTTCGCTGCCGGCCACCAGGGCTTGCAAGCGGTTGTTCAGTGCAGCGACGTCCAGCGGCTGTGACAGCGACCATTGCAGATGGCAGCTGAACGGGTGCTCCGCCGCGCCGTTGATGTGGGGGTAAACCGATGCCTGTTGCGGCGAAATACGAAAACCTTGAAGTCCGCTCATGTTCATCTCGACTGGAAAAGGGCTTGAGCCTGGATCACCGCACAGACGTCGGGGCTTGCTGGACACGTGTCAGGCAAGCCTCCTGCGAACGGCGGGTGGACCCGTTGAATGTCAGACGGCAACGTCGCTCGACAGCAGGGCTTCAGCCATGCCGGTCATGATGGCGCGCTTGCCGGTAAAGGGTTCGCGACCGTGCACGGCGAGCATGTTGTCGATGAACAACACGTCTCCCTGTCGCCAACTGAACCGCACCAGCGAATCGAGGTAGGCCGCACGCAGCGATTGCAGTACGTGCGGCTCGATCGGTTCGCCATCGCCATAAAAGGTGTTGGTGGGCAGGTCGAGGTCGTTGAAGTTGCTTTGCAGCGAATCGCGGATTCGCTCAGGCAGGGTGCTGATGTGGAAGAACGTGGCGTGGTTGAACCAGACCTCTTCGCCGGTGCGCGGGTGGCGCACCACGGCCGGCCCGCGTTGGCGGGTGCGCAGGCGATTGTTGTCTTTCCATTCCACTTCGATGCCGACGCTGGCGCAGTAGGCCTCCACTTCGCCGCGGTCTTCGGACTGGAACACGGTCTGCCATGGCAGGCCGAAACCGTCGCCGTAGTTGCGCACGTACAGCACGCCTTTATCCCGGAACCGCGCTTCGATCTGCGGGCTGATCCTGGCCTTCACGGCGCGGGTCGAGCCAATCGGTGTTTCACCACCGGTTTCCGACGGCAGTTGGCAGTAGAAGAACAGCCGCAGCGGAAAGCGCGGCGAATAGGAGTGCTCGTTGTGGGGGAATATCATCTGGTCGGCCGGGTAGTCGGTCGATGTGTAGATGTTGCCGCCGACCCGTGTCCGGGGCGAGGCGCGGAACATGTATTCCAGAGCGCCGGGGGAGAGGGCGGCGATCACTTGGTCGAACTGCTCGACGGACGCGACGTTGAAGCCGCGAAACAGCAGGGCGCCGTACTCCAGCAGTTTCTTTTCCAGCGACTCGCGTTCCCGGGTGGCCCAGGCGATCAGGTCGACGCCACTGACCGCCGGCTCGATCACCAGGGGCAGGGCGTGGTCCGGGCTGAGCAGGCGCTCGGTGACCAACTGTTGTTCCGAGACGTTCATGGCTTTGCGACGCACGGCGCCGAGGGCGCGTGGCGATGGGGGCACGATAGACATAACGGCATCCGACTCGGTTAAAGGGACAAGGAGCGACGTTTGGCTTGCATCATCTGGCTGCGACCGGCCAGCGCCTGGGACTGTTGTCGCTCACGGGCAAAGGCCTGGTCCCAGTTGTCGATGCGCTCGGCCAATGCCGGCAGCGGCTCGTCCAACAGGGTGTGTAGCTGTTCCAGCAGGCCCGTCCACAGGTGTTGCAGACGCAGGGCACGCTGCTGGTCGAAGTATTCGCCGCGATACTTGAGGGTCGCGGCGAGGCCTTCGCTGCCGTGCACGAGGTCGAGCACCAGGTGGAAATCTCCCGGTGCCTGGGCCACGTCCAGCGCGGACAGCTGCGCGCCGGCGATGGCGGTCGGGGTCACCCGTGACGGTTGATAGTTGAGCTTGACCTGGAACAGCGGCGAGTGACCGGGACGGCGTTGCGGCGCGAGGGCCGAGACCACCAGGTCGAAAGGCAGGCCTTGATGGGCATAGGCCAGGCGCGCTTCATCACGAACCCGCTCAAGGAAACCGGCCAGGCTCGGTTCGCCGCGCAAGTCACAGCGCAGGGTCAACTGGTTGACGAAGAAACCGATGACGTCGTTGTGCTCAGCCAGTGGCCGGCCGCTGACGTCGGTGCCCAGCAGGAACTGCTGCTGGCCGCCCAGTTGCTTGAGCACCAGTTGGTAGCTGGCCAGCAACAGCATGAACAAGGTCATGCCTTGCTCGCGGGCCAGTGCTGCCAGCCGTTCGCAGCTGATCTGGGGCACGTTGAAGTCCAGGCTGTGTTCGCCCGGGGCCTGGCCGCTGCCACCGAGTTCCAATGTTTGCGGCATGCCGGCCAGGTGTCCGCGCCAGAAGTCCTGCTCGGTGGCGATCCGCTGTTCGCTCCAGTGCCGGGCTTCCCATTGGGCGAAATCGAGGTATTGCCCCGGGAGTGCGGCGTCCGCCGAACCCGCCAGTTCCGCCAGCAATATTTGCGCCGAGCGGCCGTCGAAGGCGATGTGGTGCAGGGTCAGCAGCAGGTCATGCTGTTGGTCATCTCGGCTAAGCAACTGCGCTCGCAGCAGCGGGCCGGCTTGCAGATCGACAGGGGTGGCGTGTTCGTGGGCCAGGTGCTCACTCAGCGCCTGCTTTTGCTGCGCTTCATGCTGTTCACGCAAATCATGATGGATCAGCGCTATCGCCGTGGCCGGCAACACCTGTTGTTGCGGGCCATCGACACCGTCGCGGTATACCGTGCGCAACACACCATGCCGCTCGACCAGCGTGTTCAAGCGCAGGGCCAGCGTCTCGATGTCCAACGGCCCTTGCAGGCGCAGATGCAGCACCAGGTTATGGCGGGTGTCGTCCGGGTTCAGTTGGCGCAGGAACCACAGGCGACGTTGGGCGAACGATTGATGGCCCTGGCTGAGGTTGGCCTGCTCGGTTGAGATCTCGACCGTCAGTGCCGGCTGATGCATGAAGTCTTGCAGCGCCAGCGCCCATTGCCCCAGGGTGATTTCCCCGAACAAGTCCTGGGTCTCGAGGTTCCAGCCCAGGTCCCGGTGCAGGCGCGCAGCGAAGTCGGCCACGCCGATGGAGTCCAGGCCCTGGCCGATCAGGCTGCGTTCGAAATGGGCGGACAGATACGGGTTGACCGCGTGCAGCGTCTGTTCCAGCCATTGGCGGCAGGCGACCTGGGCCTGTTGCGGCGTCTCGGCCACCAGGCGCTTGAACTGGGCAAGGTCAAGGGTCTCGCCGTTCGAGGCATGCTGGCCACCGCTCTGGGCGATGATGCTCAACGTGCCCGCGGCCAGTTGTTTGCGTGCGCCTTGACGGGCGATCTTGCCGCTGGTGGTCATCGGGATGGTACCGGCTTGCACCAGCACAATCTGGTCGATGCCGCAGTCGGCGGCTTCGCGCACGGCGTTTTGCATCGACGCGAACAGCGCTGGGTGATGGGCCGGGTCGACGAACTTGCGTTGCGGCTCGGCGACGATCACCAGTTTCTCGCGGCCCAGGGCCGGGTCCATTTCCGAGAAAGCAGCGATGCGTCCGGTACGGATGCCCGGCTCGGCGTCGGTGATGGCGAATTCGATGTCGTGGGGATAGAGGTTGCGTCCGTTGAGAATCAGCAGGTCCTTGAGGCGTCCGCAGATCACCACCTGGCCTTCGTGGATGAAGCCCAGGTCGCCGGAGCGCAGGTAATGCTCCGATGAACCGACAACCCGTGCTTCAAAGGCTTCACGAGTGGCTTCGGGGTTCTTCCAGTAGGATTCGGCGTTGCTCGGGCCCTTGAGCCAGACTTCGCCGATGCGGTCGGCGGCGCAGCGTTCGAAGGTGTGCGGGTCGACGATGGCGATGCTGTGCAAGGCTTGCGGGTAACCACAGGCGACGAACTCCACGGCGGCGGCATCGGCCGTCGCCAGGGCCACGCGACCGGTCTCCAGCACGGCTTTGTCCAGGCGCAGCACCACTGGCAGTGCATCGGCCGGCGTGGCGCTGACGCACAGGGTCGCTTCGGCCTGGCCATACCCGGGGCTGATGGCCAACGGGTTCAGGCCACAGGCGGCAAAGCGCTGGGCGAAAGCTTCCAGGGTGCCAGGGTGGATCGGTTCGGCGCCGTTGATCGCGTGTTTCCAGGCGCTCAGGTCGAGCTGCGCGATCAGGTTGTCGCTGACCACGCGGTTGCACAGGGCATAGGCGAAGTTGGGGGCGAAACTGGCGGTGGCGCGGTAGCGACTCAACGCCTGCAACCAGGTCGACGGCGCATTGACGAACGTCTGGGACGCCATCAGGTAGCAGGGCATGCCGCTGTAGAGCGGGGCCAGCATGCCGCCGATCAGGCCCATGTCGTGGTACAGCGGCAGCCAGTTGACCATGGCGCCGTGCTCGTCGAAAGCGTACGCCTGGCGCATCAGTTCGACGTTGGCGATCAGGTTGCGTTGACGCACCTCGACACCTTTTGGCGAACCGGTAGAGCCGGAGGTGTATTGCAGGAAGGCCACGGTAGAACCGTCGATGGCCGGGCGTTGCCACTGGCTGGCCGCTGGCGTGCCCAGGTCCTGGACGGTCAGCACATCGACGCGGCCCTCCACCAGTTCCAGCAAGCCTTCGCAATAATCTGCCGGTGCAAGAATCAGCGCCGGTTCGGCATCCACCACCACGTTACGGACGCGATCGAGGTGGCGCGGCTTGCGCGACGGCGGTGGAAACAACGGCACGGCAATCAGCCCCGCATACAGGCAGGCACAGAAAGTGCGGGCGTAGTCGAGGCTGCTGGGCAACATCAACAGCACCCGATCACCCGGTGCATAACGTGCTTGCAGCGCGGCCGCCAGGGATTGGGATTGCTCGTGCAACTGGGCAAAGGTCAGGGTTTCGCCGATCTCTACGCCGTCCGGCAGAAAATTCAGGGCCGCGCGCTGAGGGAAGTGCTGGGCGTTGGCTTCCAGCACGTCGATCCAGTGTTCGAATGAAAACATGTGCAATTCACGCCATGGCCACGATGACTTTGCGGTCACCGGTGAAAGGATTGCGACCGTGTGCGACCAGTCGGTTATCGAGCATCAGGATATCGCCGGGCTGCCAGGGGAAACTGATGGCAGTCTCGCGGTAGACCTCGCGCACGGTGTCGAGCATGCCGTCGGCAATCGGCGAGCCATCGCCGAAATAGACATGGCGCGGCAGGTTCTCTTCACCCACCGCCGCCAGCAGGCTGGCGCGTACGCTCGGTTCGATGGCCGAGACATGGAACAGGTGCGCCTGGTTGAACCAGACCCATTCACCGGTATCGGGATGCTGCTGCACGGCGGCGCAACGCTGGCGGGTGCGCAGGTCGCCATCGGCTTTCCACTCCCACTCGATGTCGTTGTCCTGGCAGTAGCGTTCGACCTGGGCGCGGTCCTGGGTGTTGAAGACTTTTTCCCAGGGCAGGTCCAGGGCGCCGCTGTAGTTGCGCACGTAGAGCAACTCGCGGCTGGCGAACAGCTCGCGAATCTCGCCAGGCATGCGCTGGTAGATCAGGCGGCTGTCGGCAATCGGGGTCTCGCCACCGGTTTCGCTGGCCTTGATGCAGTGGAACCAGATGCGCGAAGGCCAGGGTCGGGTGTAGGCCTGTTCGTTGTGCAGCGGGATGAATTGATGGGCGGGGTACTCGGTGGAGCTATAGACCCCGGCGAAGACTTTGCTGCGCGGTGTGGAGCCGAATTCGTAACTGGCCAGCGGTGCACTGAAGCTGGCAGCGAAGCGCTTGAAATCAATGGGCGTGGCGACGGTGAAACCGCGAAACAACACGCCACCAACGGTGCTCAGGAGATGGGCCAGGCTGTCGCGGATCGAGGTGTCCAGATCGTGGATCGACTGCCCCGATGTCCCCTGCACCAGCACGGGTAGCGATTGGGCGCTTGCATCCGTGGGCGCCATTGAAAACAGCTCGGAACGCCCGTTCAGGTGTTCGATTGAGGTCATCCTTGTGCATCCTCTTATAGCTTCTTCGACCAGTCACAAGACCATGAAAGCAGGGCAGCGGTCAGCGATGTAGGACTCGTCTGTAATGTATGTAAGGTGATACAAGACGACATACTAGGTACAAATGAGATGGATTATCAATACTATTTATTTAATTTTTTTTTTGGATTAGACTCCGCTCCGCTGGCGCCAAGCAGCCTTCGGCCAGCTCAAAAAACCTAAAAATATCTGTCGCAGGGGAGCGGGGCGTGAATTTCAAAAAGAACACAATTGCGTTGGCTGTAGGGTCGGCCATCGGCCTGAGCAACGGCGCATGGGCGGCTGAAGAAGCCGGCAAGATGGAGATCGCTCCGATCACCGTGACGGGTGAAAAAATCGACCGTCCTCTCGATAAGACCCAGTCCAGCGTCGTGGTCGTCACCGACAAGAACCTGCGTGAACACGGCGACAAGGACCTGGTGGATGTATTTGCCCGCACGCCCGGCGTCTATAGCCAGGCCGGCAATGAGAACTGGGGTATTCGTGGCGTGCCGGTGTCCGGCTTTGACGACCAGGGCCCGGCGGCCCTCAACGGGGCCGTGTCGGTGTATGTCGACGGTGCCGTGCAGCCCAACCGCGCGCTGACCCTCAGCCCGGTCCCGCTCTGGGATGCCGAGCAGGTCGAGGTTTTCCTTGGCCCGCAATCCACCACTCAGGGCCGTAACTCCCTGGCCGGCGCGGTGGTTATCCGAACCAAGAACCCAACCTTCGAACCGAGCTTCTCGGCGCAGACCAGCGTGGGCAACTACGGTGAGCACGGTGCGGCCGTGGCGGGTGGCGGGGCCATCGTCGATGACAAGATCGCCGGGCGTATCGCCGTGGATTATTCCGACGGTGACGGCTACATCCGCAACACCACGCTCGATAAAGACGCCAACCCGCATCGCACCAGCAACGTCCGCGGTAAATTGCTGATCCTGCCCAATGACGACACTGACGTCTTGCTGACTTATGCCCATAACGAACATCGCCAGGGTGACCGCTCGACGATGCGCGGCGCCGATGGCAAGCCGAGCTATTACGACATCGCGTCCAATACCGAGGCCTTCGACAACCTCAAGCAAGACACTTTCAGCGCCAAGGTGGACTACCGCCTGAACGATGCCTGGTCGCTGACGAGCATGACCGCCAATACCAGTACGGACTACAGCAACCGCCTGGACTTTGACCAGACAGCGGTGGACAACGAGGTCGTTCTGCGTAAACAAGACGGCAACCTGTTCAGTCAGGAACTGCGTCTGAATTACGACTCGGACACGGTGAAGAGTTTCGTCGGCGCCTACTATGGCCACAACACCAACGCCTTCCACGACCGGTTGTTGTTCGATGACGTACTGGTTCGCACCGTCAAAGGTGATACCAAGATTGAAAACAAGGCGGTGTTCGGTGAAGTGAACTGGACGTTCGCGCCGCGCTGGACCTTGATCACCGGCCTGCGTTACGACCACGAGACGAACGATACCGACATCGAAGCAGATGGCCGCTTCGTGCCCGAGAAAATCAAAAAGTCGTTTGATGCCGTGCTGCCGAAACTCGGCATCGACTACGAACTGGCAACGGACCAGTACCTCGGTTTCACGGTGCAGAAGGGCTATCGCGGTGGCGGTGTCAACCTGCGTTCCGGTAGCGGTCACCAAGCCTACGACCCGGAATACACCACCAACTACGAGCTGTCCTATCGCGGTTCGTTCTTCGACAAGACCCTGCGTACCCGCGCCAACCTGTACTACACCGACTGGAAAGATCAGCAGGTCAGCGTGCGGCAGCCCGGTAGCACCGTCATTGATATCTACAACGCTGGTCGCAGTGAGATCAAGGGCCTGGAAGTCTTCGTCGAAAAAGACATCACCGAACAACTGACCTTGAACGTCGGCGGCGCCATTACCGATAGCAAATACAAGGACTTCGTCGTTGACAATGGTCAGGACAGGAGCGGCGAGTCGTTCCTCTACTCGCCTAAATACAAGGCCTCGGTGGGTGGTGTCTATCGCTTCGACGATCGCCTGATATTCGGCACGGACATTGTCTATCAGAGCACCGCGCCTTCGGAGTACGAGTTCGACTCAAACGGCAAAGTCACTGGTGAGCGTAAGAGCGATGCCTATGTGCTGGTGAATTTCAACACCGAGTACAAAGTCACCAAGAACGTCGCAGTGTCCGCCTACGTGAAGAATGCGTTCGACAAGGAGTACGTCACCAACAATCGCAACGACGACATCATCGACGTCGGCGCACCGCGCACGGTGGGGATGATCCTGCGCTACGACATGTAAAAAAAACCACGGGCGCGGGGAGGCAATCTCCCCGCGTCTGTCCTGCAACGTTTCGGATGTTTGTTTCCAGGCTGTTCGTTCCCTTCCAAACCCAGCCTCCATGGAGGAAATCATGAGTGCTTTTTCGAATGTCACAGCGGGTGGCGCGCAACAGCTACGCCTGTTGCACACCGGTCTGTCGAATCCTTACTGCCTCGATTCGACACCACTGCTGGAACGTCAGCAACAGCAGGAATCCAACGCCCGCAGTTACCCGCGACGCATTCCCCTGGTGCTTGAAAGGGCCCATGGCATTTATGTGCAGGACAGCCGAGGGCAAGTGTTCATCGATTGCCTGGCCGGTGCCGGGACCCTGGCGCTGGGGCACAACCACCCGGTGATCATCGAAGCCATCACCCAGGTCATGGCAGCCGGTGTGCCGATGCACACCCTGGACCTCATGACCCCCGTGAAGGACGCCTTCGTCCAAGAGATTTTCGCTTGCCTGCCCAGCGAGTTCGCTCGCCATGCACGCATCCAGTTCTGCGGCCCGAGTGGGGCCGATGCGGTCGAGGCCGCGCTCAAGCTGACCCGTACCGCCACCGGACGGCATTCGGTCCTGGCATTCGAAGGGGCCTATCACGGGATGACCCTGGGCACGCTGGCCATCAGCGGCAACCTGTCGCCGAAAAATGCCCTCGGTGCATTGATGCCAGGCGTGCAGCGCCTGCCGTTCCCCCACGACTATCGTTGCCCGTTCGGGGTGGCCGGCGATCAGGCGGTCACCTTGAACGTGCGCTACCTCGAGCACTTGCTCAACGACCCGGAAAGCGGGGTGACCGCACCGGCGGCGATGATCCTGGAGCCGATCCAGGGCGAGGGCGGGGTGATTGCCGCACCGGACCGCTGGCTGCAGGAGTTGCGCCGGTTGACCCAGGCCCATGGCATTCCGCTGATCGTCGACGAGATCCAGTGCGGCATTGCCCGCAGTGGACGGATGTTCGGCTTCGAGCAATCGGGCATCACGCCGGATGTCATCACCCTGTCCAAAGCCATCGGCGGCGGGTTGCCGCTGTCGGTCATGGTCTATCACGAGTCGCTGGACGTCTGGCAGCCGGGTGCCCACGCCGGCACATTCCGCGGCAATCAACTGGCGATGGCGGCGGGTACCGCGACCTTGCGTTTTATCCGTGATCAAGGCCTGGTCCAGCACGCCGAAACGGTGGGTGCCCACCTGCAAAAACAATTGCAGGCGCTGCAAAACGAGTTCGCCTGGATCGGCGATGTGCGTGGACGCGGCCTGATGCTCGGCATGGAAATCGTCGACCCGCAAGGCACCCCAGACGTACAGGGCCATCCGCCGGTGGACACGGCCCGGGCCAAGGCGTTCCAGCAGGCTTGCCTGAAGCACGGCTTGATCGTTGAACTGGGCGGACGCCACGGCGCGACCGTACGCTTCCTGCCGCCGCTGATCATCACCGAACAGGAAATCGATTTCGTCGCGAAAATCCTGTTCCAGGCCGCGAGCACAATCAACGAGCACCCCGCAGGCTGATCATCCAGGTCCGAACCCGCATCCAGACACAACACCAAACCCTGTGGGAACGAGCTTGCTCGCGAAGGCGCCGGCACATCCAACATCACCACAAGCAGACCCACCGCTATCGCGAGCAAGCTCAGCTCCCACAGGGATTTGTGGCGAACGCCGGCCCCCTGATCACCCCGGCCCCCCTGTGGGAGCGAGCCTGCTCGCGAAGACGGCGGCACATTCAACATCACCACAAGCAGACCCGCCGCCATCGCGAGCAAGCTCAGCTCCCACAGGGATTTGTGGCGAACGCCGGCCCCYTGATCACCCCGGCCCCCCTGTGGGAGCGAGCTTGCTCGCGAAGGCGTCGGCACATCCAACCTCACCACAAGCAGACCCACCGCCATCGCGAGCAAGCTCAGCTCCCACAGGGATTTGTGGCGAACGCCGGCCCCCTGATCACCCCGGCCCCCCTGTGGGAGCGAGCTTGCTCGCGAAGACGGCGGCACATCCAACATCACCACAAGCAGACCCACCGCTATCGCGAGCAAGCCCACTCCCACAAGGGATTGCGGGCGCCCACAGCATCCGGATTCAACACCAAACCCTGTGGCAGTTACTCAAGCACTGGCGTGGGTCAGCCCCGTCAGGGTGTCCGCGATGGCCTTCGTGCGTTGCGCCGTACCTTCGGTGGTGCGGCTCGAGTCTTCCAGGGCATCGAGCATCTCGCGCAGGGCGCTGACGGCGACGGACTGGTCTTCGATCTGTTGGGCGACGCCTTGGATCTCCGTCGAGAGCAGGTCAATGTCCACGCCGATTTCCGCGGCATTCTTGCGGGTGATTTCCGCGAGCTTGCGGACCTCATCAGCCACCACCGCAAACCCTCTGCCCATCTCACCGGCACGCGCTGCTTCGATGGCCGCGTTAAGGGCCAACAGGTTGGTCTGCCCTGCAATTTGCTGGATGACCTGTACGATCGACTGAATACGCAAGCTCGAACTGGCGAGCGCACGGGCGCCGACCACCGCTTCACCCGCTTGGGTGGCAAGCTGTTCGACGGTCGTGCCGGCCTGCTCGGCGACGCTGTTTTGCCGGTCGATCGTGCCCGTCAGGTCATCCATCGACAGGTGTAGCTCACCTGAGTAATGCTTGATTTGCGTCGCCATCAGCGCTTGCTGCTGGCTGGCCTGGGCCAATACCTGACCCAGGTCCGTCAGGCCGTCGAACACCGGCAGGATGGTGTTGTCCAGGCCGCGAGTGTCCAGGGCGCTGCTGAAGTCATTCATCTTGAACGCCATGATCTGCTTGACCACAACATGGTTCAGGCCCGCCAGCTTCTTGATCTGGCGGCGCAGGAAAAACGCCTTGAACTCGCCATAGTGGGCGATGAAGTTGTCGACATACTCATCGACAAAACCGGCGCCCTTGGTGACTCGGAAGAAGAAAATCGCCGTGAGCGTCTGGTTAAGGTTCAGGCCGAGGATTTCACCAAACGTCGAGAAACCGGCCAAAGGCACATCCCCGAAAATACCGGCCATGCTGCCCAGGTCGCTGCTGTTGTTGAGCCGGCGCAGGATGCAGTCGTTGAGGATAGCGGCCACCGGTCGACCCCCTTTACCCTTGAGGAATTTCTCGTAGTCGAGGCGGGTCGCCTCGCGAAGGGGCGTGCGCTTGACCATCACCAGCTCTTCGCCGGGCGCCACGTCGCAGAACAGCTGGATGATTTGCTGCTGATAGTCGATACGGGCAATGGAGCGGACGAACAGCTCATCGCCCACACGGATGGCGAATGAATAATCGGCCAGCTTCTTTTCCAGTGCCTGGGCACTGCACTCGAATGCCTCGCACAGCGCCTGGACCATGCTCTTGATGTTGCCACGGCTGTCGATGACCTGGTCGATGGTGCGGTCTTCGACCGACGCGGTCAGCACGCTGAACGTCAGCCCGGCAGGTTGGAAGTTCTGGCTCTTGAACACCCCGAAGCGCACGTCCGCCGCGGTTTTCAGGAAGACAATCTGCGCGTGGTTCTGATAACTGCGCTGCCCATCACTGATCAGGGTCTTTTTGAAATCCGTCTTGCCACCGGCCGAGCCGCCGACGAACAGGCAAGGGAAACGTCCCGACTCATAGAGCGCCTCCATGAAGAACGACTCGGAAGCCGAAAGCCCATCGAACACCACGTAGGCCAAGGTATCGCGGTGGTCAATGGGCGTGCTCACTTGCGCCTGCTTGATGTTAGTCACCAACCTGGCGATTCGCTCACGCATGGCCAAGCGCTTGCCGCCACCGCGAATGTCCTCGCACTCCAGCGGCACCATCACCACCTCGGCCGACACAATCACACTGGCGTCAAACAGCTGCAGCACCACCCGGTCCCAGGTCTCGCCGGTCTGGCAATACAGCGTGTTTGCAGCGTTGCACAGCTCACCTGACGTCGTGCACAGGCTGATGGTGCTGTGGGCGAAGCGCTTCTTGATCTTGGCGGCGACCTGATCGATGTCCAGGTGGGGGGAGACGAACCCGGTGATCAATACTGGGGTGATACGTGCGTCGGCCAACGCCTGGTCCAGCTCAGCAGAGGTGCAGGCCACGCTTACAGCCCCTTGAGTGCGGGCTCGGGCAGTGTCGAAGAGGTTCAGTAGGTTCATGGCTGGACTCGGTTGAGCGCGACGTGACGCGTACGAGGTATGCGTGCGGAGTCCTTTCTCTGTAGTGGTCACGGCTGGGGGCTTGTATGGGCGTGAGCTTGTGCTATTTGCGGGGGCAATACACAGGGCTTTTGGTTGGGGTTTACTACGTCTGTTGGTTAGCGACTTTCGTATCGGTCCCAAGTAGGTCAATGAAAAAACAGTCCCTGACGCTGGACAAAAAAAGACACCGCTGTGCTTTGGTGATGGCCTCTTGCTACTCTCTGTGCCCTCCACAGCCATCCTTGACGTGAGACGAACCTACTCGTCGTTGAAAAACATTCGGATAAGCCATGCAAGATTAATGGCCGGGGATAGCTGGTAGCATCGGTGGAGCGAGGTGCTGGATCACCGGTGAAAAAGCCGGCTGCGGCGGCTACCGTGGATCGGCGGATTGTTAAAAAACACTATAAAAAGAGTAAAACAATTGACTCATCAGCACGGTACGCAAACTAGGCGCACTTGGACGCCACGACCACTTGTAAACCGCAATTTGATCGCTGTGTTGTATCGCGCCGCAGGCGAGGCAATGAAGCCGCTAGGCCAGGGCAGGATATTGAACCTGCTGCCTTTGTTGATTGGCGCATTGGCATTTTTCATGGTCATCGGGCCGCGTGTGTTGGACCCGCGAAATATCGCCTGGTTGGGAAATGGCGATCCGGCCACTCATTACTTAGGTTGGTTGTTCTTCAGGCAATCGCCCTGGTCGTTTCCTATCGGTCTGAATCCATCCTACGGGCTTGAACTGAGCAACAGCATCATCTTTTCGGATTCCAATCCGCTCCTGGCCTTTGTATTCAAACCCTTCGCGTCGTTGCTGCCTGAACCTTTTCAGTATTTTGGTCTCTGGCTGCTGGCTTGTTTCATGCTTCAGGCATGGTTTGCCTGGAAACTGGTGGGATTGATTACGCCCAGTATTGCTATCCGAGCCCTCGGCGCGGCGCTGTTCCTCTTTGTGCCTCCCATGATCCTGCGCATGACCGTACATCTGTCTTTGGGCGGGCATTTTTTGGTCCTTGCGGCGTTGTACCTGAACCTGCACCCAGCCTTACGCAGAAGACGTATGGCCTGGGGGGCATTGTTGGCGGCGGCTGCGCTGATCCATGCCTACTTTCTGGCGATGATTGCGCTGATCTGGTTGGCCGATGTTGCCGCTAAATACTTTAAACGCCGGCTGTCCCTTGGCTCCGCGGTCGTTGAGTTGGGGGTGTTGTTTTCCCTAGTCACCGCCTGTTGCTGGCAGGCCGGTTATTTCACCGTCGAGCGCGCAGGCGTTACTTCTGCCGGATTCGGTCTGTACCGGGCAAACGTCTTGACGCTGTTCAATCCCCAGAACTGGTCGTATGCGTTGAAAAATCTCCCGGGTGTACCGGGGGACAGTGACGGTTTCGCTTTCCTGGGGACGGGCCTGATTGTTTTATCGATTTGTGCCTTTGCAGGATGGTTGCGCGGTAATACAGGGCTTGGGTCCGCGCTGTATAAACGGCCGATGCTAGGGCTGGCGTTGATCGGTCTGACCATTTTCTCGTTCTCGAACCATGTCGCAATCGGTTCGTTCGAGCTTGGTTATTCCTTGCCCCCTCAAGTGATTTCCATTGCGAACATCTTCCGTGCCTCAGGGCGAATGTTCTGGCCGATTTACTACGTTGTGATCTTTGTCATTATTTTCCTGATCGTTCGCGCCCACACGTCAAGAGTCGCCGCGTGTCTACTGGGAATGGCGCTGCTGATACAAGTTTTCGACACTCACAGTGGCTGGTCGGACGTCAGAAAGAAATTCATGGTCAAGCCGGCATCCGAATGGGCGACACCCTTTGTCGATCCATTTTGGAAGAGCGCTGCATCTCATTACCAGAAAGTTCGATGGATAGTGCCGCAGAATCTCTCCCCGCATTGGCTTTCTGTTTCAGCTTTTGCAGGCCTCCATCATTTGTCCACGGATGCCCCCTACCTTGGGCGGATGAGTATGAAGCAATGGCTACAGGCTGACGAAAAAGCCACCCTGGTCTTAGCCTCGGGAAAGTACGAACCGGATTCGCTGTATTTGATGGACAACCGGGCTATGTTGCGTGCGTTGGGCACCGTGGATACCTCCGTTGATCTTTTCGCCAGAATCGATGGCTTTACCGTGCTTGCGCCTGGTTGGAAGCGGTGTAGCGAATGCCCTCAGTTGACACATGAACAGGCGCCGACAGCTGCCCCACTTGAGCTTGGGCATACCGTGCGATTCGATCAACGTGATTCAGGTACTGCGTATTTGGCGAAGGGGTGGGCGGACGCGGAGCAATGGGGCACCTGGACCGAGGGAAGCGATGCGGAACTTGTATGGCGAGTGACGACCCTCGTGCATTCCATTCGCTTGGAAGCCTCAGCCTTTGTTGTGCCGGGGCATACGCAGCAGAAAGTCACCGTTCTGATCAATGGTCTGCCGGCATCGACCCATACGCTTGAAAAGTCGGAAGGCAACATCCTCGAAATACCTGTTACACCCTCGATGCAGCAACGCATTGCGGATCAGGGCTTCTTGAGGATGCATTTGCAATTTGCGGATGCGATAAGTCCGCAGCAGCTCGGCTTGGGCGATGATGCCCGGGTTCTTGCGTTTGGTTTGAAGACTATGACTGTCAACTAACTGCGGGTTGATGGCGCAGGGGGGCCAAGGCATACGGTATTGCCCATAAGGCGACGGTGTTGGATGCCTGTAAGAAACCGAGCAGGTTATCGCGGACCGCAAGAAACGGTGGGAGCGAGCCTGCTCGCGATGACGTCGGCACATTCAGCATCGATGCCAACTGACCCACCGCCATCGCGAGCAAGCTCGCTCCCACAGGGGGGCTGTGCTGGTCAAAAAAAGCCGGGGTTTACCAGCGATCCGGCATGGGACCTGCCCTCAGCCCAAATCCCCAGCCTCATGCCGCTCCGGCACTTGGCTCGCTTCGTCACCCCACGTGCGGTTGACCCGCTGTCCGCGCAGGACGGCGGGGCGCTTGGCAATCTCTTCGGCCCAGCGCTGCACATGGGTGTATTCGTGGGCACTCAGGAATTCGGCGGCGCCGTACACGTTGTTGCGCACCAGTTGGCCATACCAGGGCCAGACCGCGATGTCGGCGATGGTGTAGTCATCGCCTGCCAGGTATTGGCTTTCGCCGAGGCGGCGATCGAGGACGTCGAGTTGACGCTTGGCTTCCATGGTGAAGCGATTGATCGGGTATTCGAGTTTCTCCGGCGCATAGGCGTAGAAATGCCCGAAGCCGCCACCCAGGTAGGGGGCAGAGCCCATCTGCCAGAACAGCCAGTTCAGTGTTTCGGTGCGGCCTGCCAGGTCGGTGGGCAGGAAGGCGCCGAATTTTTCCGCCAGGTACAACAGGATCGAGCCGGATTCGAAGACACGGATGCCAGGTTCCACGCTGCGGTCCAGCAGGGCCGGGATCTTGGAGTTGGGGTTGACCTCGACAAAACCGCTGGAGAACTGGTCGCCTTCGCTGATGCGGATCAGCCAGGCGTCGTATTCCGCGCCCGTATGACCCAGCGCCAGCAGTTCCTCCAGCAGGATGGTCACCTTCACGCCATTGGGCGTGGCCAGGGAATAGAGCTGCAACGGGTGCTTGCCAATCGGCAAGGTTTTTTCGTGAGTCGGCCCAGCGATAGGGCGGTTGATGCTGGCGAACTGGCCGCCAGACGGGGCGTCGTTTTTCCAGACCTTGGGCGGAACGTAGGACGCTTGGCTCATCGGGACATACCTCATCGTTTGCTTGTGGTGTGATCCCCCAGAGTCTACCGCTGTTCGTTCATGATCCGCGCCACTTCACCAGAAGCCTTGAGCTGCTCGAAAGCGCGCTGGGCCTTGGCGACGACTTCGTCAGGTGTGCTCAGGCTGAACGCCAGGTGGACCCTATGGGGTTGCTCGTCGAGGGTATAGACCTCTTCCAGGGAAGTGAAATCCACTTGGGCATCCTTGCTCATCAGGCGCGCGGTGTTCTCCGGCATCGGCAGCATTTGGATCTGGTGATTCAGCAGCTTTTGAAAGTTGTCGTGGTTGTTGGCCGAGATGACCAGCCGGGTAAACCCACGCTGTTGCAGGTAAATCTGCTTGGCGTCATTTCGCACCACGCCGATGCTGTACTGCTTGGCATCCTCGAGGTTATTGACGGTGATGCCTTCACTGTCTCGCATCTTGTAGAGCCGGCTCGCCACGCGGTGTATCTCACCGACCCATTTGAACAATTGCTCGCGGGCCGGGGTGCGGTCCAGGGGGAAAATCAACACGTTAGGCTCGTGCAGCGCCTTTTCGTAGGCCCGGGCCCACGGGTACAGCGACAGGCTGTAGTCGGTGAGCTGCGCGTTCTTCAGCGTTTGTTCGGCGATGCGAATGCCCGGCCCGGCGACCTTGTCGTCACGCTGGTAGGCATAGAGGGAATCTTCGGTCACGACTTCGATCGTCTCGGCGTGGCTTTGCAGGCTGATCGAGGTGAGAAGCAGGCACGAGCAGAGTATCAGGCGATAGTGCATATACAGACCTCATGGCACGCGATGGTTTACAGGGCGACGCAATCGCGTCCCTTGTGTTTGGCCCGGTACAGCGCCTGGTCGGCGCGTTGCAGCAGTTGATCGAAATGGTCCATGGTCTCCGGGTCCAGCTCGGCGACGCCGATGCTCACGGTGACAAACGACGAGACCTTGGAACCGCTGTGGGGCAGTTCACGTTCCGCCAGGCTTGCACGGAAACGTTGGGCGGCCTCGCAGGCCTGGGCGGCGTCGATGTTGGGCAGGACCACGACGAACTCTTCGCCGCCTACGCGCGCGGTCAGTTCGCCAGAGCGGCCGAACACGCTGCGCAGGGTCTCGGCGATCTCTTTCAAGCACAAGTCGCCCTGCATGTGGCCGTAGGTGTCGTTGTAGATCTTGAAGAAATCGACATCGCACATGAGCACCGCCAGCGGGGTCTTGTGGCGGATCGCCCGGCGAAACTCGATGTCCTTCAACTCGTCGAAATAGCGACGGTTGGCCAGTCCCGTCAAATCGTCGTGACGTGACAGTGCTTCAAGGGCCTGGTTGGCCGCCTTCAATTCCGCGGTGCGGGCCTCGACCAGTTCGGCCATCTGGTCGCGACTGGCGGCAAGGGCCAGTTCGTCCGAATGCTGGCGTTCCAAATGGGCGCGCAGATTGTCCTGGAGTGTATTGACCTGGAATTCGAGCAGGCTCAGCTCGTCCTGGCGTTGCACCGCCCGTTGCAGCTTGAGGTGACGCATGAGGGTTTGCGGCGCCAGTTCGCCCAGGTGCCGGGCGATATGCACCACATGCACGGTCACCAGGCGGTTGAACACGGTCATGATCAACCCGGCCAGCAGCAAGGACTGGATGAGCTGGGTGATGACGATGCTGCGTGCTTCGCCCCAGAGGCGCTCCCACAGCAGGTTATTGTCGCCTTCGATGGTCAGCTCGCCGACTTTTTCATGGGCCCCGGCGTAGGGCTGTGCGATGAGCTGGCGATGCAGCACCGGCACCACGCCCGATTGACCGGCGGGGTATCGATTGAGTTCGATGACTTCAGGCGCTTGCCCGGGGCGCAGGATGTTCAATTCCAGGCGTCCCACGGGCGCTGCCTTGGCGACGCTGGTGATTTGCTGGTCGAGGGATTCACGGTCCAGTTCCCAAATGGCATGGGCCAGGGTGTTCTGGAACACCTGGTCGATCAGGGCCAGCTCCGAAT
Organism: Pseudomonas sp. Root401; assembly: GCF_001425105.1. Classification (NCBI taxonomy): domain Bacteria; kingdom Pseudomonadati; phylum Pseudomonadota; class Gammaproteobacteria; order Pseudomonadales; family Pseudomonadaceae; genus Pseudomonas; species Pseudomonas sp. Root401. Next base: position 519,419 of record NZ_LMDO01000001.1, read on the forward strand.
TCATTTCCGCCAGATTGTTTTCCCAGGCCAACCAGGTACGCCAGGTGACCATCGCCAGGGTAAAGAGCAGGCAGAACAACAGCGTTGCCAGTACCAGGCGGCGCCCTAGGGAGCTGAACGCCTTGGTCTGTGGTTGCAAGGAGGAGGCCCTACGGAAATTGGCATCCATGTCACAACCATTTGCGCAGGATGGCATCGTAGACGCCATTGCGCCGGATGGTCTCCAGACCCGCACGGAACTTCGCCACCGTATCGGCCGGCGTCTTGCGGCTGAATGCCATGCTCAGGCCGTCGGCGCTGCTCAGCTCGGGCAGCGCCAGCGAGCGGATCAGCAATTTGTCCGGGTCTTCGCCATTCTGGCGCGTCAGGTACAGCGCGTTGAGCTCGTTGGAAATCCACAGCTCCACGTGATCGACCTTGAGCTTGCGGTAGTTGTGTTCGTACTTGGTGCTCGACTGCAATTCCTCGCCGATGCGAAAGCCCTTCGAGACCAGGTATTGCTCACCCACGTCCTGATTGACCGTAGCGATCTGGTGCCCATGGGCATCGGCCAGCGAGTCGAGCTTCACCGGCCGGTCCGCCAGCGAGTAGATGTACCACTGCGTCGGGCCGATGCTGCCGACCCACTGGAATAGCGGTTCGCGTGCAGGCGTGCGGACGATCGAGTAGATCAACACATTGCTTTCATTGAGCGCCAGTTCGTAGGCCCGGGCCCAGGGCATGGAATGGATAGGTGCGTCCATGCCGACCTCCTTGAGCACGGCCTGGACCACCTCGGTGCTCATGCCGGTCATTCGGCCGTTCTGCGTCATGTTGTAGGGCGGCAGTTCCTCGGTCACGATGCGCAGCGGTGCCTCTGCCGCGCAAGCGCTTGCAGCGAGGAACATCAGGACGCCCCACACCAGCAGGCGATTCAGCGGCAAACCCATCGATTATTACCCTATGCAACTGGCAGAGCCCGGCGGGGCCTGGGGCTATTATTGATAGGGTTATCGGCTGGGCTGACGCTTGCTTGAATCCGGCCTGTCGAAGACACCAGCCCAGCCGCAGGATCAACCGTTCAACAACGTCATCGTGTGCGCCTGGTATCGGTCGCCCGCCACGGCACCTTCGCCTGCGAAAATCCCATCCAGCTGGGCCAATTCGTCAGCGCTCAACATCACCGAAGCTGCTGCCACATTGCTTTCCAGGTACTTGCGCTGCTTGGTGCCCGGGATCGGGATGACATGCTCGCCCTGGGCCAATACCCAGGCCAAGGCCAATTGCGCAGCGCTGATGCCCTTGTCCAAGGCCAATGCCTTGACCCGCTCTACCAGCGCCAGGTTGCGATTGAAGTTGTCGGCCTGGAAGCGCGGATTGAAGCGACGATAGTCATCGACGGCGAAGTCCTCCGGTGATTTCAGCTCGCCGGTCAAAAAACCCCGGCCCAAGGGACTGTAGGCGACGAATGCAATGCCCAGGCGCCGGCAAGTATCGAGCACGTCATTGTGTTCAGGCTCACGGGACCACAGCGAATATTCGCTTTGTACCGCTGCCAGGGGATGCACGGCGTGGGCCCGCTGGATGGTCTCGGCGCTGGCTTCCGAGATCCCGATGTGGCGGACCTTGCCGGCCTTGACCAGCTCGGCCATGGCGCCGATGGTTTCTTCGACGGGCACTTCAGGATCGATGCGGTGCTGGTAGTAGAGGTCGAGGTAATCGGTATCGAGACGCTTGAGGCTGCCCTCGACAGATTGCCGGACGTAGTCGGGGCGACCATTGACGCCGCGGGCATGGGGATCGCTGCTGCGCACCAGGCCGAACTTGCTCGCCAGGTAAAGGCTGTCACGCTTGCCGCGCAGGGCCCGTCCGAGCAGTTCTTCGTTGGTATGCGGCCCGTACATGTCGGCGGTGTCGAACAGCGTCACGCCCAGTTCCACGGCGCGGTGCAGCGTGGCAATCGCTTCGCGCTCGTCCACGCCCGTGGTGTAGAAATCCGACATGCCCATGCAACCCAGGCCGATGGAGGAAACGTGAGGGCCGCGATGGCCGAGTTGGCGAGTCTTCATGCTGATAGCTCCTGGAAATGAACGACCTGTGCAGTCTCTATCAAGGGGTTTCCTGGATAAATCCACAATTATTGGTTTAACTATTCGTGATATCTAAATAATGGGGCGCGAGATTGGACCGATTACAGGCCATGCAGGTGTTCCGACGCATCGTTGAACTGGGCGGTTTTGGCAAGGCGGCCGATGACCTTGGGTTGCCTCGGGCCACCGTCAGCCTGCTGATCCAGCAGTTGGAAGCCCATCTGGGCGTGCAACTGTTGCAACGCACCACCCGGCAGGTGCGCGCAACGCTCGATGGGCAAGCGTATTACCAGCGCAGCGGCCAGTTGCTGGACGACCTCGATGACCTCGAAAGTTCGTTATCGGCGCAACGCAGCCAGCCGCGCGGCACCTTGAAAGTGGACATGCCCATCGCCTTTGGTTGCACCTGGATCGTGCCGTGCCTGACGGATTTCTATCGCCGCTACCCGGCGTTGCAACTGGACATCGGTTTCCATGACCGCCAGGTCCATCTGCAGCGCGAGGGCGTGGATTGCGCAATCCGCGCCGGCAACATCGTCGACCAGGCGCTGGTGGCGCGTCCCATCGTGCGCCTGCATCAACTGACGTGCGCCAGCCCAGGCTATCTGGCCCGCGCCGGCACGCCCGGGCGGTTGGAGGATTTGGCGGCCCACCGGGCCATCGGGTTTGCGTCCGGCAACGGGCGGTTCTTCCCGTTCGAATTCGAGGTAGCGGGGCGGGTGCGCGAAATGCAATTGCCCAGTGACTTGAACGTCAACAATGCCGACGCCTACGTGACGGCCTGTGAAGCGGGATTTGGCTTGATCCAGGTGCCGCGTTATCACGTGCAACGGCAATTGGCCGAGGGCCGGTTGGTTCAGGTACTTGAGGATTACAACGTGCCCACGTGGCCGATCTCAGCGGTGTACCCGCCCCATCGACAGTTGTCGCCCAGGGTGCGGGTTTTTATCGACTGGATGATCGAGCTGTTGCACGGCGAGGCGGATGCCCAGCGGACGCTGATGGAGAGGGTGTAGGCCGAGCTGTTGATCGTTCCCACGCTCCGCGTGGGAATGCCTCTACGGACGCTCCGCGTTCGGCTCTTGAGTGGACGCAGAGCGTCCATGGCTGCATTCCCACGCAGAGCGTGGGAACGATCAATGTGGGAGCGAGCTTGCTCGCGATAGGGCCCTGTCAGTCAATAGGACCTCAAGCCTTGACCCAGCGTTGACGACTCCAACCGCTCAACGTATCGACCGCGAAAACCAGTAGCAACATCGCCAGGATCACCGTGCTGCCCTGGGCTTCCTGGAACAGGCTGAGGCTGACGTAGAGCATTTGCCCCAAGCCTCCGGCGCCGACGAAGCCGAGCACGCTGGCCATGCGGATATTGTTTTCCCAGCGGTACAAGACATAGGCCAGTAGCTGGGGCAGGAGGTTGGGCAGCGTGCCGTAGCAGAACGCCAATACCGCATTGCCACCTTGCAGGCGGATGGCGTCGGCCGGTTCGGACGGGGTATTTTCCAGGGCTTCGGCGAACAGCCGGCCGAGCACGCCGGTGGTGTGCAGGGCCAAGGCCAGGGTGCCGGCATTGGGGCCGAGCCCGGCGGCCAGGACCATCAGCGCCGCCCACACCAATTCTGGAACCGCGCGCAAGGCATTGAGCACCAGCCGCGAAGCGCTCTGCAGGGGCCAGCCGAAGCGCCCGGCCGCTGGCAAGGCCAATAGCAGGCCGAAGACTGCCGCGAGCAAGGTGCCAATGGCCGACATGGCGAGGGTTTCCAGGGCGCCGTGGCCGATCGCCTTCAGATGGCCCAGGCTCAGGTCCGGGCTGAGAAAGCGCTGCGCATAAGCGCCCATCTGATGCAGGTTGCCGCTGTCGCCGAGCTCGCCCAGGTCGATGCCCAGGTAGACGAACGAGGCGACGACTGCCGCACCGATGCCCAGGACAATGACCGCGTTGATCAGGCGATTCATGCCAGCCTCCAGCGCAGCAGGCGGCTGAGTTGATCGGCGAGCAGCACCAGCACCAGGAACGTCAGCAGCAGGCTGGCCACTTCACCGCCGGCGAACATTCGCAGCGACAGGTCCATTTGCTGGCCCAGGCCCCCGGCACCGACGAAGCCCATCACTACCGAGGCGCGGATGGCGCACTCCCAGCGATACACCGTGTACGACAACAGTTCCGCCGCGACATTGGGCAGGATCCCATAGCAGAAAGCGGCGAGCCGGCTGCTGCCGGATTGCAAGAGCGCATGGGCCGGACGCTGGTCGACCGACTCGTAGATTTCCGCATAGACCTTGCCCAGCATGCCGCTGTAGGTAATGGCGATCGCCAGTACGCCGGCCGTGGGGCCGAGGCCGACGGCACGCACGAAGAGCAAGGCCCAGACGATTTCCGGGACGCTGCGTAGGAAGATCAGCAGGCCGCGCACCGGCCAGCGCAGCAGTTGCCCCCAATAACCCGGATGCCCGGCACGGGAGGCCGCCGACAGCGACAGGGCGCGGCTGGCCAGCAGGCTTGCGGGCACCGCCAACAGCAACGCCAGGGCCATGCCGGCCGTGGCGATCGCCAGCGTCTGCAAGGTGGCTTGCCACAGCAGTTCGACAAACTCGTCGCCATGGGCTGGAGGCCAGAAGGCCGCTACAAACCGGCCCATTTCACTCTGGCTGTCCCTCGCCACCAGCACGCGAAGGTCCAGTTCGCTGAACTGGATGCCCGGCCACAGCAGGACGAGGGCCAGCAGAGTGAGCAGCAGGCGCGGGCGGGCGGCGGGGTCTCGGGTATCGCGTGTCAGCATCGGGGGATCTGCACGCTCAAGGAAGAGGGGGGTGTTGGCGAAGACTGTAGCTGTTCGTTGGCATAGAGCGTGTCGAGCAACTGGCGGTCTACCGCATCGGTTGGCAGGTCGAACAGGATCTGTCCCTCACGCAGGCCAATGACCCGGGAAAAGTGTGCCAGGGCCAGTTCCACCGCGTGCAGGCTGGCGACCAGGGTGACGTTGTGCTCTCGTGCATGGCGGCACAGCACCGAAAGCGTGTGCTGGGCCAATACCGGGTCCATGGCCGAAACCGGTTCATCGGCCAGCAGCACTTCTGGCGCCTGGTACAACACCCGGGCAATGCCTACGCGTTGCAGCTGCCCGCCCGACAGTTGCTGGCATTGCGCGAACAATTTGTCGCCCAGGTCCAGTCGGGCCAACGCCGCCCTGGCGCCTGGAATATCCAGCGGATGCAGCAGGTTCAACAGGCTTTTGCCGATGCCCCACTGACCGAGCTTTCCGGCCAGGACCGCCGTGATCACGCGTTGACGCGGCGGCAGCGGCGGCGATTGGTGGATCAGGCCGATGCGCGCGCGCAGGCGTTGACGCTGGCGGGCAGACAACTGCCAGGCGCGTTCGCCGAGCAACTGCAGCTCGCCGTTACCCGGGCGCAGGGCGGTGGCCAGCAGGTTGAGCAGGCTTGATTTGCCCGCGCCGGACGGGCCGATGATGGCGACCTGTTCGCCGGCGTTGATGTGCAGGTCGATGCCTCGCAGCGCCTGGACGCCGTTGGCATGGGTAACGCTGACCTGGGTCAGTTGCAGGGTCATTTCAGCAGTTCGGCGGCGCGTGCGGCTTCCTCGATGCCCTTGTAGTTCTCAGGCTTGGTTTCGATGAAGCGGCTGGCGGCCTGCAGATCGAGGATTTCCTTGTCCTTCGGGTTGGCCGGATCGAGTGCCAGGAACGCTGCCTTTATCTTCGCCGCCAGCGCTGGGTCGAGGGTACCGCGCACCGTCCAGTTGTAGTCGAAGTAGGCTGGGGTGGTGGCGAAGACCTTGACCTTGGTCGTGTCGACCTTGCCGGCAGCGACCAGTTTTTCCCAGACACTGGCGTTCAGCACGCCGGCGTCGACCTTGCCGGCCTGGACCCAGGCGACGGTGGCGTCATGGGCGCCCGAGTAGCCCACGCGACTGAAGTAGCTTTCCGGCTTGATGCCGTCCTTGAGCATGAAATAGCGCGGCATGAGGCTACCGGACGTCGACGACACCGAACCGAAGGCAAAGGTCTTGCCCTTGAGGTCGGCGAGGGATTTGACGGCCGGGTCGGCGGTGATGAATTTACTGGTGAACTGGGCGTCCTGTTCGCGCTGGACCAGGGGGATGGCGTTGCCGGTTTTCAGGCGTGCCTGGACGAAGGTGAAGCCGCCCAGCCAGGCCATGTCGATCCGGTCGGTGGCCAGCGCTTCGACCACGGCAGGGTAGTCGCTGACGGGTACGAACTCGACTTTCATGCCGGTTTGCTGCTCCAGATAAGCACCCAGCGGCTTGAACTTGCGCAGCAGTTCGGTCGGGGCCTCATCGGGAATCGCACTGACTTTCAGGGTGTCAGCGGCCTGGGTCAGCAGGCTGCAAAAAGACAGGGCAACGCCGACGGCCAATGCCAGGGAACGCTTGAGCATGGAGGATCTCCGGTACATGAAGGCAAGGAATGGTGAAGCATCACGCCCACGAGGGCGGTACGCCGCTCTGTGAGGGTAGACGAAGGAGCGCGATATTAACCGTTTCTGGCTGTGAACTCACTCATTCCCCTGTGGCGAGGGAGCTTGCTCCCGCTGGCCTCTGTAGGAGCTGCCGAAGGCTGCGATCTTTGATCGTTCGCTTGATACTCAACCGGCTCTGGAAAGATCGCAGCCTCGCTTCGCTCGGCAGCTCCTACAGTGCAGCCGAGCGGGAGCAAGCTCCCACAGTGGGCTGTGGCGAGCGGGAGAATCGAGGCCTCAGTCATGAGGCCTCGGCGAACGAGAGGTCAGAACAGCTTGGTGAACAACCAGTAAAGGCTGCCGGAAAGGAGGATGGCAGCAGGCAACGTCAGTACCCAGGCCATCACCAGGTTGCGGATGGTGCGCATCTGCAAGCCGGAGCCGTTGGCGACCATGGTGCCGGCCACGCCGGAGGACAACACGTGGGTCGTGGACACCGGCAAACCGAACATGTCGGCGGCGCCGATGGTCAGCATGGCGACGGTTTCGGCCGAGGCACCTTGGGCGTAGGTCAGGTGGGACTTGCCGATTTTCTCACCCACCGTCACCACGATGCGCTTCCAGCCGACCATGGTGCCCAGGCCGAGGGCGATGGCCACGGCGATTTTCACCCACAGTGGAATGAACCGCGTGGAGTTGTCGATCTGCTGCTTGAACAGTTGCAGCTGGGCGCTGGTGTCGGCGTCGAAGTTGCCGACCTTGTTCTTGTCCATCAGGCGAATGGTTTCGCTGGTCAGGTACATGTCGTTGCGCACGTTGCCCACGGCTTCGGCGGGGACCTTGGCCAGCGAGCCGTAGCCCTTGACCTCGGCACCAATGCTGCCGGTCATGGCGGCCAGGGCCGGAACCAATTGCGGCGTCGCCTCCTTGCTGCCCACGTAGGTGGAAAGGATCGCTCGCGGATTTGCCGGGGCCGGCAGCGGCGAGTGCTTGGCCAAGGCTTGCTGGGTGACTTGCGCCACGGCGGCGAATTGCAGCGCCTGGTCGGCCGGCATGGTGCGGTTCAGTGCATACGCCATCGGCAGGGTGCCGACCAGAATCAGCATGATCAGGCCCATGCCTTTCTGGCCGTCGTTGGAGCCGTGGGCGAATGACACGCCGGTGCAGGTCAGGATCAGCATGCCGCGAATCCACCAGGGCGGCGGAGTATTGCCTTCCGGGGCCTTGTACAGCGAGCGGTTCTTGACGAAGGCCCGCAGCGCCAGCAGCAGCAATGCAGCGCAACCGAAGCCCACCAGCGGTGACAACAACAACGCATAGCCGATCTTGGTCGCCTGGGCCCAGTCCACACCGCTGGTGCCGTCACGCCCGTGCATCAGGGCATTGGCGACGCCCACGCCGATGATCGAGCCGATCAGCGTGTGGGACGACGACGCCGGCAAACCCAGCCACCAGGTGCCCAGGTTCCACAGGATGGCGGCGATCAGCAGGGCGAAGATCATCGCGAAACCGGCAGAGGAGCCGACTTGCAGGATCAGTTCCACCGGCAGCAGGGCGATGATGCCGAAGGCCACTGCGCCGCTGGAGAGCAGCACTCCGAGGAAGTTGAAGAAGCCTGACCAGGCCACGGCGAAGTTCGGTGCCATGGAATTGGTATAAATGACCGTGGCCACGGCGTTGGCGGTGTCGTGGAAACCGTTGACGAATTCGAAGCCAAGGGCAATCAGCAGCGCCACGCCCAACAGCAGGAACGGCGTCCAGGTGGTCACCACGGTGCCGAGTTCGCTCATGTCGTGCATCAGGCTGTAGGCGGTAAACAGCAAACCGCTGCCCAGTACGGCGAAAAACACCACCAGGGTGATCACGCTCGGCTTGCCGGTGAGTTGCGGTCTTGAGCTGGAGGCGATGGCACTCGATGAGTCCATGACCAGGGTCTGGTTTGTCATGATGAAATCCGATTCAGTGAGCGGTGGAAGTGAGAGGCTCGGTGCCGGGCGTCCCTGCCAGGCTGGCCTTAATAGACCCGGGGCACGATGAGCTCCGGTGGCGTCGGACTGCGGGAGTAGTCTTGCTGTCGTACCCGCTGCGGCAGTTCGATGGCCGGCAGTTCCACCTCTTCATAGGGCATTTGCCCAAGCAGGTGATGGATGCAGTTGAGCCGGGCTTTTTTCTTGTCGTCGGCGTGCACCACCCACCAGGGAGCCTCGGCGATGTGGGTGCGTTCGAGCATGATTTCCTTGGCCTTGGTGTAGGCCTCCCAGCGCCGACGGGACTCCAGGTCCATGGGGCTGAGCTTCCATTGCTTGAGCGGGTCATGGATGCGACTGAGAAAGCGCAGGTGCTGTTCCTGGTCGGAAATGGAGAACCAGTACTTGATCAACTGGATGCCGGAGCGGGCGAGCATCCGCTCGAATTCCGGCACGGTACGAAAGAACTCTTCGTACTGGTCGGCGGTGCAGAACCCCATGACTTGTTCGACGCCGGCGCGGTTGTACCAGCTGCGGTCGAACAGCACGATTTCACCCGCCGCCGGCAGATGCGAAACGTAGCGCTGGAAGTACCATTGGGTCCGTTCGCGGTCATTGGGGGCGGGCAGGGCGGCGACGCGACAGACCCGGGGATTGAGTCGCTGGGTGATGCGCTTGATCACGCCACCCTTGCCGGCGGCATCGCGTCCTTCGAAGAGAATCACGACCTTGTGCCCGGTCTTGACCACCCAGCTTTGCAGCTTCACCAATTCGCCTTGCAGGCGGAACAGTTCGCTGAAATACCGTCGGCGGATTTCCTTCTCGCTATCCGGGGAGTGTTCATCGAACAAGTCGTTCAAGTCATGCCCGTCTTCGGATAACTCCAGCTCCAGTTCTTCGTCACTGTGATCGAGCAGTTCGCGGTGGATGCGCTGTACCAAGGTGTCCTGGATTGAAAGCATGATGGAAAACTCGGTCGTGGAGGCGCCATCCACGCTAGTTGCATTTTGTTACATAGTGGTGACCGTCATCTGTGCTTCACGCGCTTGTCCCTGGCTAAAACGTTTATCTGTGGAGGATGCCCGCACGATCAGGTTTTATCGATTACGTTCGAAGGCGCGGGGTTCGCCCGAAATTTCGCCGGCACGCGTCTGTTTTTCATGGCCGAGCGCCAGGCGTGTCATCCAGGTGTCATCGAAGCCATGGCAGGATCCTCGCAAACCATCGTGGGAAGTCCGGCAGCGCTCGTGCCTGCTGGCTGATGAATCAAGGAACACCGCTATGAAAGGCGACGCCCCCCTGTTCGCGGCCATTGACCTGGGCTCTAACGCCTTCCGCTTGATGATTGGCCAGTCGGTCAAGCGCAATCGACAGTTGGTGATCCAGGAAGTGAAGACCCTGCGTGAGCCGGTCCGATTGGCCGAGGGCCTGCAGGCCGGGGCGTTGGACGAGCTGGCGCTGGATCGGGGTTGGCAGGCTCTGGCCCGATTCGGCAAAAAACTGCGTGGCTTTGAAGCCGGACGGGTGCGGGCGGTGGCGACCAGTGCCGTGCGCGAAGCGGCGAATGCCCAACTGTTCCTGGCCAGTGCCGAGCGGCACCTGGGGTTTCGGATCGACGTGCTGTCCGGGCATGAAGAAGCCCGGCTGGTGTACGCCGGTGTTGCCCACACGGTGCCCGGTGTCGAGCACACGCGGCTGGTGGTGGACATCGGCGGCGGCTCGACCGAACTGATTCTGGGGCAGGGCGCTCAACCGCTAGTGACGGAAAGCATCGCTATTGGCAGTGGCACCTTTGGCGCGCGTTACTTTCCGGGTGGATGCATCACCGCTCAGGCCTTGTTGGAGGCTGAGCGAGTGGCTGTGCTGCAGTTTGAAAAAGTGGCGGCAGGTTATCGCGCCCAGGGCTGGCAGCAGGCAATCGGTTCCTCCGGAACCGCGCGGATGTTGGCCAAAGTGCTCAAGGCCAACGGCCTCAACGACTTGGGTAAAGGCGGCATTACCTACAGTGGATTATTGCGTTTGTCGTTGCGACTGTTGGAGGTCGGCCACGTCAACCAGCTCAGATTGGCCGGCTTGCAAAGCCATCGCCTGGGCATCCTGCCCGGTGGCCTGGCGATCATGCTGGCGGCATTCAAGGTCTTTGGTATCTCGCAGATGATTGCTTCCGAGCCGGGCCTGAGGTTCGGCGTTCTGCATGGCCTGATGCATCAGCACTGATCACGGGCGGTTGTTGCCCATTGCCGTCTATCAGCGATGGCTCAATTTCGAGCATCAGCGCCTCTTCGGTGACCCCTTCCTTACCAGATCATCCAGCATTTCATCGCCTGGGCAGTCGGTACGTCCGGTTATCGCAAAGCGTGGGCCTGGATCAGGATGATTGCGTGAACGGGGCTTTTCGCTCTTTCGATCTGCAGTCAGTGAAGGCACAATGCGCATCCTTTTTTGGCTCGCCTTGCCCGGAGGCCTCGAAAATGATCAAAACGCCGTACTACCTCATCGACAAACAAAAGCTGCTGGCGAACATGCAGAAGATCGCCTATGTGCGTGAGCAGTCCGGGGCCAAGGCCTTGTTGGCGCTCAAGTGCTTCGCCACCTGGTCGGTGTTCGACCTGATGCAGCAGTACATGGACGGCACCACGTCGTCGTCGCTCTATGAGCTCAAGCTCGGCCGGCAGAAATTCGCTGGCGAGACCCATGCCTACAGCGTCGCCTGGGCTGACGATGAGATCGAGGAGATGCTCGCCAACTGCGACAAGATCATCTTCAACTCCATCGGCCAGTTGCAGCGCTATACCGAAGCGTCGGCCGGCAAGGTCCGTGGCCTGCGGGTCAATCCGCAAGTGAGCAGCTCCGATTACCTGCTGGCTGACCCGGCGCGCCCTTTCAGCCGTCTGGGCGAATGGGATCCGGTGAAAATCGAGCAAGTCATCGAGCATATCTCCGGCTTCATGTTCCACAACAACTGCGAGAACGGCGATTTCGGTTTGTTCGACCAGATGCTGGGCACTATCGAAGAGCGCTTTGGTCACTTGCTGCATAAGGTCGAGTGGGTCAGCCTCGGTGGCGGCATTCACTTCACCGGCGAAGGCTATGCCCTGGACGCCTTCTGCGCACGGCTCAAGGCCTTCTCGCAAAAATATGGCGTGCAGGTCTACCTGGAGCCGGGCGAGGCCGCGATCACCCAGAGCGCGTCGCTGGAAGTCACCGTGCTCGACACGCTCTACAACGGCAAGCACCTGGCCGTGGTGGACAGCTCCATCGAGGCACACATGCTCGATCTGCTGATCTATCGCCTGGACGCCAAGATGGCACCGAGCGAGGGCGAACACACCTACATGGTGTGCGGCAAATCCTGCCTGGCCGGAGACATCTTCGGCGAGTACCAATTCGATCGTCCGCTGTCCATCGGCGATCGGCTGTCGTTCATCGACGCAGCGGGCTACACCATGGTCAAGAAAAACTGGTTCAACGGCCTGAAAATGCCGTCCATCGTAGTGAAGCAACTCGACGGCAGCGTCGAGGTGGTTCGCGAGTTTGTTTACGACGACTATCTGTCCAGCCTGTCTTGAGCTGGCGGAAGGAGAAATGAAGAAATTGAAGAAGAACGTACTTATCATTGGTGCAGGAGGTGTCGCCAAGGTGGTGGCCCACAAGTGCGCGCAGCACAACGACGAACTCGGTCGTATTGCTATCGCGTCGCGCAACATCTCCAAATGCCAGGCCATCATCGACAGCGTCAAGGCCAAGGGTAGCCTCAAGCAACCCGCCGACATCAAGGCCTTTGCACTGAACGCTCTGGATGTCGAAGCGACCAAGGCGCTGATTCGCGAAACCGAGTCGCAGATTGTCATCAACGTCGGCTCTGCCTTTCTCAACATGTCGGTGCTGCGTGCCTGCATCGATACCGGCGTGGCCTACCTGGACACCGCCATCCACGAAGAACCGGGCAAGGTCTGCGAGACGCCGCCCTGGTACGGCAACTACGAGTGGAACCACCTCCAGGAGTGCCAGGAAAAGAACATCACCGCCATTCTCGGCGTGGGCTTCGACCCGGGTGTGGTCAATGCCTATGCGGCACTGGCGCAGCAACAGCATTTCGACCGCATTGATTCGATCGATATTCTCGACGTCAATGCCGGCTCCCATGGCAAATATTTCGCCACCAATTTCGACCCGGAAATCAATTTCCGCGAATTCACCGGACAGGTGTGGAGCTGGCAGGACAGCCAGTGGACCAGCAACACCATGTTCGAGGTCAAGCGCACCGACGACCTGCCGGTCGTGGGCTCGCAGAACCTGTACCTCACCGGCCATGACGAAGTGCACTCGCTGTCGAAGAACCTCGACGTGCCCAACGTGCGTTTCTGGATGAGCTTCGGTGAGCACTACATCAACGTGTTCACCGTACTGAGGAATCTCGGCCTGCTCTCCGAGCAACCGGTCATGACCGCCGAAGGCCTGGAAGTGGTGCCGCTGAAAGTGGTCAAGGCCGTGCTGCCTGACCCGAGTTCGCTGGCGCCGGGCTACACCGGCAAGACCTGCATCGGCGACCTGGTCAAGGGCGTCAAGGATGGCCAGCCGCGCGAGATGTTCATCTACAACGTGGCCGACCACGAGGACGCCTACGCCGAAACCGACAGCCAGGGCATTTCCTATACCGCAGGCGTGCCACCCGTGGCCGCAGCCTTGCTGGTGGCCCGTGGCGAGTGGGATGTGCAGCGCATGGTCAACGTCGAGGAGCTGCCTGCCGAGGCGTTCCTCGAGGCGTTGGATGTGATGGGCTTGCCGACGCGCATCAAGGACGAGCATGGAGACCGTCCCTGGAACCAAAACGCCTAAGGATAGCGGCGGGTTGCGTTCCGGCTCCACAATCCGTGGGAAGCCTTGAAAAAATGCTCCGTATCGAAAGGTACGGGGCATTTTTCGTTTATGGCCGCGTCAAATGAATCCCCTCGCCACATAAGTCCCTGGATATACCTATTCTGTGTGGGAATGCATCCCGTGACGCTCTGCGTCACCTTCCAGAAGCGGAACGCCGAGCGTCCCTGGCGACATTCCCACGCAGGAGCGTGGGAACGATCGATGAGCGCTTGTTCTCGCTGGGTCATGCGTAGGAGCTGCCGAAGGCTGCGATCCCTTGATTTTTCGCTCACGACTCAATTGGCTGGAGCAAGATCGCAGCCTCGTTGCACTCGACAGCTCCTACGACGCAGCCCCCCAACACAAGACCGCTCAAGCAGAAACCCTGGCCATGGACGAACGCTCGACCTTACGATTGCGCTTCAAGACCCAGGAGAAGCAATCAGTGACACCATTCAGGATTCGCGAGCTGGAGAATACCGACGTCGAAGCGCTGCTGGCCTTCGAGATCCACAACCGTGAATGGTTCGAGTCGCATATCGACGCCCGCGACCCAGCCTTTTATTCAAGGGCGGGCGCCACCGATCACATTGAAAGCTATTTGGCCGATTTTGCCGAGGGCGTCTGGCACCCGTTTGTCATCGAAGATTCCAGCGGGAGAATAGTCGGGCGAGCGAATCTGAAAAGCATCCATTCACCACACGGTTGTGTCGAGGTGGGCTATCGCATTGATCAACGCGTTTGTGGGCAAGGGTTGGCAACGCAGGCCCTGAAACACCTGATCGAGGCGGCACGGGTGCGTTGGGCGCTTACGCAACTGGTGGCTTATGTCTATGAGAGCAACGTCGGCTCAAGGAAGGTCCTTGAACGGTGCGGGTTTGTGCCTGAAGCGCTGTCGGGTAGCGAGGAAATCGAGGATGGAGGCCGCTTTGTGCTGTCGATCTAGAACTCGATCCACGCCGGACAGGGTCAGGCGTGGCTTGTACGTTTTAAATCCTCAATACTGAGCCTTCACCGCCGTGTTATAGCGCGACTGCAATTCGTCATAACCGGCCCTGGCGGCGGCGAGGTCCTGGTTCAGTTCATCGGCGTCGGCTCCTGAAACCCAATGTTGCTGCAATCGCTCCAGAGTGGTGAGCCATTCCTTGGCGGCGAAGCTGATGTGGGTCCACACGGGCCGGGTGCCGTTGGCCGAGCGCAAGCGGGGCAGGGCCTGCACTAAGGTTTCAGCCTCCGTCCAACGGATCGTGAGTGTCTGCTGCGCGGCAAGCAGGTGTTCCGGGCTAAGCGGTGCGCCTTCGGTCATGGCGTCGAGTGCATTGATGGTCTGGCGTGCCAGGATCATGAAGCGCAGGGTCTGCCAATGCTGGTCATGGCCCAGGCGTGTTTCGATGGCCGTCAACTGTTGCTCGCGAACGTGCAATTGCGGTTGCTCCAGCGCCTGGCGCAACGGTATCGCTTGGGTACGTACGTCTTGCAGGTTCAGGTTGAAGGCCTGTTCGAGTCGGTCGAGTTCGGGGGAAGGCAGTTCGTTCGACCGGTCCCCCAACCAACGCTCGATGGCCAGGGCGTCAGGCCGTAGGCGGTCATAGGCCTTGACGTAGTTCTTGGCCTGGGTGTTCAGGTTGGCATCGTCGCTATGGAACCAGGGTTTGCAGGGGGCCTGGGTCCTCAGGATATCGTCGGAGCCCATGCCGAATCCGACAAAGCCCCGCCGGGTCGGCCATACATCCTTGGAAGGCACAAGAACGGCGTGATAGTCGGCGTAGCGTTGTTCCAGCAGCTCCGCACCTTCCACCAGGCAAGTGCTAATGGCCTGGATGTCGGTCCAGGATGAAAGGGTCGCTTTGTCGACGGTTTCCGAACTGGACACTCGCTGCACCAGCCAAGCCATCGTTAACAGGACGACAACCGCCGTGATAAAGGCGCGGGTGCTGATCATGGCTGTTTCGCCTGTGAGGTGTCGGGCTTATGCCACTGGGTGGCTGAAAGTTTGGAGGGACATGGCGAGTCCGTCAGTTGGCGGGCGGCGCAGGTACGCTGTGGCCAAGCCTGGAGGCCTTGATTCGCGGCAAGACTCGAGTGGTTGGCCAAGGCATTGCCCAGCATGACGAGGGGCACGAGCATTCCCAGGAACAGGCCGACCAGTACGTCTCCGGGCACGCGCTCATAGGCGCGTGCCATAAAGGACTTGCCGGGTCGGGCGGCGGTGCGTCGGCTCAAGGCGGCGAGCGCAGCGAGGATCCCGAAATAAGTTGCAGCGGCGAGAGCACCTCCGGCCAGGTAGATGGGAACACCCAGCAATCCAACCCAGAGACTTTCACGAATCGGCAAGGGTGCAGGACGTCGCAGGCTCAGCCAATGGCCAAAGCGCGTCTGGATCGATCGGTCGAGGCGCCAGGCACCGCGGCCCAGTACTTTGCAGAATGCATGCAGACCCCAGGCGACGACACCAAGCAGCAGCGCACGCAGCAGCATGTCGATCAAACTGGTGAGGAACGCGCCGCCAAGCTGATACTCGAAGGCCCAGCTCATGTAGGTTGAGGTGCCGAGCAGGGCTAGCGGCACGGCCAGGATAGGCGGTTCGCGACGCAACGGGCGCCATAGCTCGGGGGCCAGTTGAGGCATTTCGTCCAGCAAATGGGGGTAGCGAAGCTGGACGTTGCGATACAGCGTTTCGCCAGCTGCCCAATCTTCGGCGCTGAAGCTCATGCTCAAGTGCATCCGGGCATTTTCATCGGCCGATCCAAACAGCATGCGTGCAGCCTGGGATTCGCTGCTGTCGGAACCCTGGGCGAGGCGAGCCTGCTGCTCAAGGAACGTAGCGCAATGGCTGCGGGCAAGCAGTTGACTCCACCAGGGTTCTGGACACGGGCTATGGTGGCCGGTCTGCTTCCAGCCCTGTTTTGCGCAGATGGCATCAAACAACTGCTCCGACCAAGTCGGTGCTTGCAGGAGGGCCATGGCCAGGCAGCGGTTCAGCCATTGCCGAGCGTCCAGGGTCTGTAGCCACGCACTGGCATCGAGCTTGTGGGCGAGATCGAGAAAGCGTTGGCTATCGTGCCAGGCCTCGGTCAGGCGAGACCATGCCAGATCCATGAGCCTGCCGCGCAGTTGCTCGGTGGCGCCGCCGGGCAGGTCCTCGCGCTGCCAAGGAGTCAGCCAGTGCAACTGCGCAATGGCCGCTTCGGCAAGGTCGTAGGTATCTTCCTGCGTCAGGCAAAGCTCCAGCAGACCGTGTTCGAATTCACGCTCGCATCCATAAAGACGTACCTGTGCCAGACGGTCGCGCAGGTTGGCGGCGTTTATCGCTTCCAGGCATTGTGTCGCCAGACGTTGGCTTGGAGAGGGCCCCGACGGTGCCGGCCTCGGGGCTGGCAGTTCCACTAGGGGCAGCTCGATGGGCATGGGCTGTTCGTCGTCGACCGCTACTTCCTGCTGCCAGTCAGCCCATTCCAATGCCTGCTCGTAAGCCTCACGCAGGCGCTGGAACCCTTCGGGATCTTCGTCTGGGCGATGCTGTTTGAGCAGGCTTGCATACTGGCGCTTGATGCTGCGCTTATCGGCGTCTTCCGGCAGCCCGAGTACCACCCAGCAGGTCATCGCCAGACACCTTCTTCGAGGCTGTCCAGCTGGGCGCTGATCTGTAGCCGGAGTGCGCGGATGTCGTGCAGTTCCTGGGTCTCGAGCATCTGGGCGAAACGGGTAGCCAGCTCATCGATCCGTTGGCGCAGATCACCGCGGCTTTCCTGGTAAAGACGTTCCAGCCGGGCGATCAGCAAGGTATTGGGTTGTTCGTCCCGTGGATGGATCTTCAACGCTTCCAGGGCCTTGAGGCGCTGGCTGATCTCTTCGCTATTCAGCACGCCGGCGTTATTGGCGATCACCAGGTTGCGTCGTTCTCCAGTCTGGACAATCTGCGCATCGGCTTCCAGGAGGCCGTTGGTATCGTAAGTGAAGCGCACGTCGATCCCCACTTCCCCGGCAGGCATGGTCGGCACGGGAATTTCCAGTTCGCCCAGGGGAATGTTTTCACTGATCCGACGGCTTTCGCCCTGATAGACCTTCAGCAATACGACCTTTTGCTGATCTCGGAGTGTGAACACGCGCTTGACCTTGCTCACGGGCACCACGCAGTTGCGTTCGATGATCGGTAGGTAATGGCCGTTTTCGAGCTTGCCGCCGTACTCGACCGCAATTTCGATACCCAGGGAATAAGGGCAGACGTCGGTGAGCACGACTTCTTCAAGTGCCGCGTCGCGGCTTTTCAGCCCTGCCTGCACGGCGGCGCCCAATGCCACGGCTTCATCGGGGTTGAGCTGGATCGAGGGGAAGCGTCCGAACAGGCTGGCGGCCAATTTACGCACGAGGGGCATGCGGGTGGTGCCGCCCACCAGCAACACTTCGTCCAGTTCACTGGCGCGAATACGGGCATCGCGCAAAGCGGTTTCGATAGGGGCTCGAAGGCGGCTGAACAGGGGGGCATACAGATCGGTCAGGCCGGCCTGGGTGTATTCACGACGCCATTCGCGTTCGCCCTGGCGTACTGCGAATGTTGCGCTTGACTCCTGGCCCAGGGATTTGCGCACGCGTTCGGCTTCACGGCGCAGCCGACCGTAGAGCTGCGCGTCTTCAAGGGCCAGTGGCCCCTCGGTGTTGCCCGCCTGTGCGGCAACGAAATCCTGGAGCAGCAGCGTGTCGAAATCTTCCCCGCCCAGGTAGTTGTCGCCGGCGCTGGCGCGTACTTCCATGATTCCTTCGAACAGCTCCAGGATAGACACGTCGAAAGTCCCGCCGCCGAGATCGAACACCAGGAAAGTGCTGGCGTTATCGCGCTGGTGCAAGCCATAGGCGAGTGCGGCCGCGGTGGGTTCATTGATCAGGCGTTCGACCTTGAAACCGGCCAGCTCGCCGGCGATTCGCGTGGCCTTGCGCTGGGCATCGCTGAAATAGGCGGGGACGCTGATGACGGCCTCTTCCACCGGTTCGCCGAAATGCCGCTCGGCATCTTCGCGCAAGCTGCGCAGCACCATGGCCGAGAGCTCCTCGGCCCGGAACTGTCGATTACCAAGCGTGGTGAGACGAGCGCTACCCATATAGCGCTTGAAAAGCGAGGCGGTGACCTGGGGGTGGGTTTGTAGGCGCTCCAGGGCCGTGCGGCCGACCATGACGCGGCCTTCGTCGTCCAGGCCGACCACGCTCGGTGTCAGCCACTCGCCCAATGCGTTGGGTACCAGTTGCGCCGCGCCGTCGCGCCATGCCGCGATCAGGCTATGGGTGGTGCCCAGGTCAATGCCGACAATCATGTCCGTTGGATCTCCTTAATCGTTGCTTCGCAAGGGGCTACCTTCGAGCCGGTCAGTTTATCAAGCCTGTATCGGCGTATTCGTGGAAATTCTTGGGGATCACGGGCGAGTTTTACATGGCGGACCAGTCCAGCGCGTCGACCAGCCTCGGCAACCAGTGGGTCGCATCGCCCACCAGCGTTTTGTCGGAGGCGGCCCCCATCAGTTCGATATTGATATGCACCAGCCAGGCGCCATGCTCAGTTGCCAAGGTCGGAATCCGTGCCGCCGGGTAGACGTTTCCGGAGGTGCCAATGGAGAGCATGACGTCGCAGTCGCGGGCAGCGCTGAAGGCCTGGGCCAGTTCCTGTTCCGGCATCCCCTCGCCGAACCAGACCACATTGGGGCGGATCAGGCCGTTGCAGTGCGGGCAACGCGGGGGTTCCAGGTTGTCGCATTCGGGCCCGACATCCATGGGCAACGCGCCCAGGTAGGAACGGTTGCACTGGAAGCAACGGGCGCTGGCCAGTTCACCGTGAAGGTGAATCACCTCCTTGGATCCGGCTCGCTCAAGCAGGTCGTCGACGTTCTGTGTGATGACGGTCACGCGGGGCAAGTTCTGCGTCAGCCTGGCGACTGCCCGGTGCGCGTCATTGGGTTGCGCCTCGTTAACCAGCGTTCGGCGCCAGCTGTACCATGCCCATACCAACGCAGGGTCTTTGGCGAAGGCGGCGGGGGTGGCCAGTTTCTTAGGGTCGTAACGCGCCCAGAGGCCGGTCGAGGGGTCACGGAACGTGGAGATACCGCTTTGTGCGGAAATGCCGGCCCCGGTAAAAATGGCAAGGTGCCTGGCGGCTCGCAGGCGTGTCACCGTTTCAGCGAAAATGACTTCTGAATTCACCGTCTCATCCCCTCGTCAGACCTGAGAGCATTGCTCGCGCAGCCAATCAAAGTTGCTCCAGTACTTTCGGTCCCCGCCAGGCTGGGCGCGTTTTGTCTCAATGAAAGGGGCAAGTATCTGGTGGCAGTGCTTGATGCTTGGCGCCCAGTTTTCGATGATGATGTGCTTGTTCTTGATCAAGCCGGCACGCAATAACGCTGCGACGACGTCGTAGTTCGCACAGGTCAGCGAGGCGTGCTGGACATGGGTGGCGTTCCATTGGTCATGATGCAGGGTCGACAGCGTGGCGCGAACCGCATGCCGGGCATCGCGGGCCTGGCTGGTTTGCAGGAACTCGACAATCGAAATGATGCTCTGGGCCTCGGAAGCCTGTTGAGTCGCCTTTAGTTGTGCCGTCAGGATGACCACCTGGCGAACAACCAGGTACATCGACAGCAGGGCCACCAAGGCCACGGCCACCTGTACCACCAACGTCCATGTTTCGTAATCAGACATTTTTTCTCTCTTGCTCCTTAAGTAATTCCAGTGTTCTTGAGTCGACACTCACCCCATCCTTTAGCGCCTGGGCATACACGGAATGCTCGCCCGCGGCCGCTGCAAAAAGCGTCAGGCAGGACGCGAATTTCATGGCGTCGACTGTTCCCAGGAGTTTCGCTAACGAGACTTCCGAGTCCAGGACGGCGCGGGTTACGCGCTCGAGTCGTGGTCCCAGAAGTGGGTGATGCACATAGTCGCGCGCCTCTTCCAGGTCGTGCAGGCCGTAGTAGGTGGCGTTCTCGCTGGCACCCAGGCCGCGTAACTGGGGAAAGATGAACCACATCCAGTGGCCTTCCTTATGTCCGCGCCTTAGCTCAAGCAAGGCGTGGTCATAGGTTGAGGCTTGCGCCTGGACAAAGCGCTCCAGTGATTCGGTCATACGAGCCTCTCATAGGGTTTCAAGGCTGAAGAATGAAGCGCGTCCAGGCTCGATCAAGGTGGTGGCTTTATGATGTCATGGTCTGGCGCGTATCGGTAGTCTCGATCATCCCCCCATCCAGGATGAGGGCAAAGCCTATAGCACACTTGCGCTATAGCGCCGCTCGGCGCTCGTCCCTAACCTATGAGCGTTATCGGTTTTTCGATCGATCGCAACGAGCACATCGGGACAAGGATCTGTTTTTTGAAAAGTACACCTGCCAGAAAGTCCAACGTCAATCCGACTTGGCGCAAACGCCTGGCAACGGCGTTCACCGCCTCGACCCTTGCCGTCAGTGGCTGGGGTTGTTTTATCGCCGATGCGTCGGCCTCGACCGCCAGTGCAACGTCTTCAGCCGCTTGCACCAACGAAGCGGACTTTCAGGCCGGGACAGTGGTGGAGTACGAAAGCCGCGACAACCTGTCGTCGGCCATCAGTCGCGGCAAAACCGAGACGTTGGGGCGCGAGGCATTTGCCGACGCCAATCCGGTGGCTTCGGCGCACACCTCGTTCTTGAATAATGCGCCGTTCTTTCTGACGACAACCTTCGCCGAGATCAAGGACGGTCGACTGATTCGTTACGGCGATCGCCATGGCGCCGGAGCATCGTTGGTGACCACCGTCTACCAGCCTCCCGCTTCCACACCGATTGATCTGCAACCTGGGCAGACCGTCACCGTCAGCTACAAAAACAAAGCCGTGAGCGCCGGGGCAACCATCGAGTTCGATGTCGTCGAGAAGCTGACTTACAACGGTCGTGAAACGATCAAGACGGCCCTCGGTACGTTCGATACCTGCAAGTTCACCAATGAAATCTCCACGGGCTCGGCTTCCGCCAACCAGCCGAAAAACGTCGTCGTTGTCCAGAACTGGTTTCCCGCGGACGGACCCTACCGTGGGCAGTCGATCCGATCCGTCACGCCGCCGGCCAATGGCGTTGCGCAGAGAGTCAGTGAAGTCATCAAGATGCAGTATGAGGCGCGATGAGCGACGCGTTTCGGGCCAGAAGATGTGCCGGATCATCGTGGCAGACGAACACCCGCTGTTCCGAGAGGGGATGACGCTGTTACTGGAACGCCTGGTACCTGAGGCAATGATCGATCAAGCAGGGAGCCTGGAAGAAGTACGGACGCTCGCAACGAATGGACAAGCGCTCGATACGCTGATTCTTGATATACGTCTTCCCGGCCTGGGTTCCGTCAGCGAGCTTGCGCAGTTGCGCCAGGCGCTCAAGCACACCGTGATGATTGTGGTTTCGACCCTGGATGACGGCGATGTCATTGGGCGTGTCATGGAGACCGGTGTCGACGGTTTTGTCGGCAAGAGCCTTTCTCCCGACCAGGTCGGCAAGGCCATCGGCGCTATTCGTCGTGGCGAAGTACTGGTCAGGTACGAGCCTTCGGACCCGCTGCCGCTTGGCTCCAGCGATGACATGAACAAGCTCACGTCCCGGCAGCGAGAGGTCTGGCAATTGATTGCCGAAGGCAAGACCAACAAGGAAATCGCCGCAGCGCTTGAGATTTCTCCCTTCACCGTGCGCATTCATGTCTCTTCGTTGATCCGTGCGCTGAACGTCCCCAACAGGGCGGTGGCTGCGGCGCGTTTTGCCGGGCGTCAGGCGTCTGGTACTTTGCGTTAGTCGGGATGATAAATCGACGCCTGGCCAAGGCAAGGCGCCGATCCGTCTAGCGCTTACAGCCAGTACCGCAGGCCAAGCATCAAGGACTGGGCGTTGTATTCGGTTTTCACATCGGCCGGGACCAGGCCCTGGATGTTGCCGTAGTTCGCTTCGCCGGTCTTGAAGTAGCGGTAATCCAGGGACATGGACCAATGCTCGCTCAGCTCGTAAGCGACGCCTGCGCCGAGTTGCCAGGCCGAGACGGTGTCGCGGTGGGTGCCGCCGAACTCGACGCCACCCGCTTCCAGGCCCTTGATGGTCAGCACCGCGTAGCCCAGGCCACCGCCTACATAAGGTGTGAAGCGGCTGAAGGGGGCCGGCAGGTTCGAGACGTCATACCAGAGGTTGGCCATCAGGCTGCTGGCTTCCTCTTCGCCTTTGCCCTCGATGCTGCTTCCGCCCTCGTAGACCCGGTTATTGAATTGGTCCAGGGTGTTGCGGCGGTAGCTCAGCTCCACCTCGGGCCGTAGCCCGACCGGGAACCGCCAGCCCAGTGCCAGCCCGGTGGCGTAGCCCGAGTGCAGCGGTTGATTGTATTCCATCTCGACGAAATCATTGCTGTTCTGGGTCAGGTCCTGTTTAGAGACCCAGTTCACGCCACCCATGCCGCTGATATAGGGGCCGAGGTTGTCGGCGAAACTCGATGCTGGGGCAATAGCCCCCAGGCCAGCGATGGCCATGAGCAGATATTGGCTGTTTTTCTGTAGGTTCATGCTAGATCCGAAATGGGCTGTTATCGATAAGTAAGCAAAGCGAGTCCGGGAAGGCGCGTTCTGCACGCGTGCTTCCGGGAGGCATTCACACGAGGTGCAAAGGCGTCGCGGTTTTCTCGTGTCCTGGGGCACCGATGGCCCGTTGTTCAGCCAGTCGGCACAGGTTGTCCAGTGCCGTGGTCATCGCTGCGGTCAACGCTTTGCGCAGCAGTGCGCGATACAGGAAACTCAACGGCCCGGAAATTTTCGCGCTATGGATGACATGGGTTTCATCGGGAGAAAGCCTGCGCATCTGATGATCGAACTCGAGGTCGATCCACAGCAGCCGTGCACTGTTGCGATAGCTTTCGTGCAGGCTCACGGCTTCCAGTTTCAGTGGCATGTTCAAGCCATTCTTGAGTACACATTTGCCGCGTGTCCCCGCCTGGAAAGGGCCGTCGAGTTGACACTGGCGAACGTCGGTATCCCATAGCGGCGCTTCTGCAAAGTTGCTCCAGATCTTCCAGATTTCAGAAGGGGGCGATTTGACTATGACTTGCACTTTGACATCGTTCACGGCGACACCTTGGTTGTGGGGGGCACGGTCATGCAGGAGGGCAGATCCATTCAATGCTCAGGCCGCCGGCGCGGATTGACTCAGCACCTGGGCGGTAATGCTCGCTTGACCGATTTTTTCGCCCCGGTTGAACAGGTCGATATAGATGCGGTTGGTCTTGAATGCCTGGAGCGCCGCATCAAAGCCGGCTTGCGGCGCCAATGACAGCGGGCTGTTCCTGGGGATGGGGCGATCCAGGGTGAAGCTCAAGGCCAGCAGATTCATCGGGGTATTGAGTGGAATCCGCAGATGGCTGTGGGCGATCTGCATGTAGCACTGGCGAGCGACTTCGAGGAAATACACCATCGAATAGTGCTCGGGATCACCTGCCTGGAAGAAGTGTTCCTGCGGCAGTTTCACCGTGTCCACGCTAAGGCCCTGGGCGACGCCGCTCATGTCACTGACGATGACATTCTCCTCCCTGGCCTTGTGCAACAGGGCCTTGTTACGGCAGGGCCTGGCGGTGAATTCGCCGGCTGGCGATGTCTCGAACGCCGAGCTGTAGGCCATCCCGAGGACGCAGGTGCACATCACTTTCCCGTCTTGCATGACCTTGGCATTGAACATTTGGGGATCCTGGCCTTGCTCGACGTGCAGATCGATCACGCCTTGCTTCTGTACGTATTGCTGGAACTTGATCGTCAGGCTCTTGATGTAGGCGACCCGTCCGCTCAGAGGCGGCATGGCCAGTTCGATCAGTTGCAGCACGCCCTCGAGCAGCAAAATGCCCGGGACGTGATCCAGGGGATGATCGAAGAAGTACGGGTGCGCTTCATCCACCACGAGCTGGGCGTGCAGCGATTGTGGGCTGCGTTGGGCGTTGGCGATCACGATATGTTCCGCGCTGCGCTGCCAGTGCGTCGGGCGCTGGGTTGTGTCGCCACGGTGCAGGGCGAACAGGCTTTCCATGGCGCGAACCCGCACCCGCAGCCCGGAGAGCAGGGTACTGGTGAGCAAGTCGCTGAGTTGCTGTACGTCGACGCCATCGTTCTGCGGTTCGCGGACCAGGCTGACAGGCCGGGCAGGCGTGATGACCTGCTGCAGTTCGTGGGATGACGAATGGGCAAAGCGCAACATGAAGGGATGCTTGATGGGCGAGCTGGCTTCGGCCGCCGTCGGGCTCCATTGGCGAAGCTTTTCGGTAAACAGCCACATCACCGTCTTGCCGGCGTCGCGTACCTCGATCACGGAATGGGTCGCGCCCTTCAACATCACCGCCAACAGGGTCTCGATGCCACTGGCTTCAGCCAGGAAACCGGTCATCTCCTGCAGTGATCCGCTGGCAGGCGTCGCAGCAGGCTGCAACTGACAGACCTCAACGTCTGCATAGTCGCTCGGCGCTTTGCCCAGCTGTCGGCAAGCTTCTTCCAGCGAGTCGGCAGCGTGGGCGAGGACCGCCGCACGGATCACCAACAAGGGTTTGTCAGCGGCCTCCGGTTGATAGCGACGCAGCGCGATCAGCCCCAGTCCTTCCCCTTGCGTGATCGTGCTGCACCGGGCGCGCTCGACCTCGATTTCACCGCTGAAAAAACGCCCTGCGCCGAGCAGCAGCGTGGTGATACCGTCATTGAACCATTGCGGCGAGGCCAGCAAGGTTTGCCAGAACAGGCCCGCCGTGCCGACCAGGGTCTGGTGGAAACCCTTGAAGTCAAAAATCTGCGCCGGGTAGCCGGACAACATGTTCGGCAGCATGGTTGCCACGTCCGTCACCTCGACGCCCGGTGCCGCACCTTGTGCCCGGGAGTAGAAGTTGTGGGCGCTGCTATAGGCATTGCTGAAGCGCTCGCCACCCATGTTGCAGCACATGACCATCGCTGTGCCGGGCGAACCGGCCACGCCTGGCAAACGCCGCAGCAAATGATTGACGCGATCGGTGATCAACAGCTTGAACGGATCGACATGAGCCAATGGCTTGGGGCCCATGCCATAGCCATCGATATCGATGACGTGGTCTTGCGCGAGGAATTTGCCCAGCAACGGTTGACCGGGCGCCGGGGTGTAATCAACGAAGCGCCCATAAGGGAACATGACGGATGGGGCGGCGGGTTGATCGAGTTGCTGCTGGAATGACTGCAAGGAACGGTGGCTGCCCAGCGCCGCTTCAGCCTCGACAATGGCAAGGTCCAGCATCACCACGCCGCTGGCGCTCGCCGGGGGCGCGGCAGGGCGGTCGGCGGGAATGTATTCGTCCACCACCAGGTGCGCGTTGGCGCCGCCGAAACCAAAGCTGGAGATGCCAATGCGGATCGCAGACTGACGCTCATCCAGCGGGTGTACTTGCTGGGTGGCGAGCCGCAGGCAGGTCTCGTCGACCTTGGTGCTGGGGCGGTAACCGGGCTGGGGGGGAATGCCTTTATGGCGCAGTATCATCAAGGCCTTGGCGAGCGAGGCACCGCCGGCAGCGGCCAGGGGATGGCCGATGACCGACTTGATCGAACCGATGGTGATTTTCTTGCCGTCCGGGCGATGGGGGGCAAAGAAGCTGTTCAGCGAGGCCAGCTCCGTTGCGTCCCCCAGCGGTGTCCCGGTGCCGTGGGTCTCGATGTAGTCCACATCGCGTGGATCAAGGCCGCGATAGGCACGTTGGTAGGCCGAGTACTGGGCCTGCTTGCCTGGTGCAAACACCGAGCCTTCGGCGCCGTCGGCGGACATGCCCAAGGCGCGCAGAACGCCCAGGGGATGACGCTGCGCCGTCAGGGCCTGGGCGAGCGGTTCGACCAGAAAGGCCACGGCACATTCGCCTGGCACGATGCCGTCGGCGTCCTGGCCGAACGCTTCCATCCGCGCGCGGGCGGAAAAAGCCGTCAATTGCGAGAAACCCAGGAACAGCGCGGGTGGCAGCACGGTGTTGAGGGCCATGACAATCGCGTTGTCGGCCTGGCCACTGTTGACCAGCGCCTGGGCCATATCCAGGGCGTAGGGGAACGAACTGCACGCGGTGTCTACCGATAACGCCGGCCCACCCAAGGCAAAGGCCGCCGCCAGTTCTGCAACTTGTTCACCCGGTGTGAAGCCCGCCGGTGTGTCGGTTTTTCCGGACACGCCGGTGACGAAATAGCTCTCGTCACTCCAGGAGGTCGCGACCACCAGCGCGGTGCGCTCCCTGTTCAGCGCCGAGCCTTGTCCGGCGAGTTGGGTGAGCAATGTCCGGAGCACTTTCTTGCCGATGGCGACCTGTCGTCCTTCGTGCCGTGACGGGGTCGAGACGTCATCGGCCAGGCAAAAAGCGCTGTCCAGGTACGTGCGATCCCTCTCGCCGGCCTTGGTTGAATAGATCGACGCCTTGTCCAATTCCCAGCGTGTCGGCATTGATTCGATCGGTGCGATCTGCCCTTGCGAGAGCAACTGCCACAGCGCATCCGTGGACGGCGCCCCTGGAAACTCGCCCGCCATTGCGCTGAAGCAAAAATCGCCCTTTGTTGTGACTGCGCCACTCATACCTGTCTCCCTGATCGCCAAAATGCTGGGTGACCTGTTCGATCACCCGGATTCCATTCCTGTTGCTGCCGGGCTCAGCTCAGCCTGGCCAGCAGCGACAAGGCATCCTCAGGCGTGCGACGGGACATCAGCGCTTCACCGGCGAACTCGCTGGCAGAGCACTGTTGCGCCATGGATTGGCAGAGCGCCTCTCGGGCAAAGCCGTTGAGGCCCAGTTGTGCGAACGGCGTCTGGATGTCGATCGACTGCGCGGTGTCCGGGATCAACGGAGAGAGGGCGTTGAGCAGCAGGTTTTCTCCCTGCCCTTGAGTGCCCGTCGTGGCCGCTGAAGGCTCGTCGCCAGGCGCCGCCTGCGGCTGGGGATCGGCCAGGGCGGCTTGAATCAGGGCGATGGTTGCCTGCGGGAACTTGGCGTTGGCCAGTTCGGAGCTGTGGGCCTTGAGCTGTGGCCACATGGCGACTACCGACTCCAGGAAGTCCAGCTGCACCAGCGAATCCAGGCCCAGGCTTTCATAGCTTTGTGTCGGGTCGAGCTGCTCGACCGTAAAGCCGGTGATGGTCGCCAATTGCTCGAGTACCCACGCTTGGACATCCACCGCTGGCGCCTGCGGATCGGCTTCAAGCCGCGCCAGCAAGGCCGTTGGGGTAGGGGCATCGAAGAGTTGCGAGGTCAGGTCTTTCTTTTCCGGGAAGTGCTGGGCCAGGGATTCGAAAATATCGACCAGCCCCAGGGAGTCGATCCCCAGGCTCTCGAAGCTCTGATCAAAGTCGATCTGTTGCGCCTGGAAGCCGGTGACCGTGCTGATTTCGGTACGCAACCATTGCCCGTAGCTGAGTGCATTTGTCTCTTCGACGGCTGCGGCGGCTTCGACGACAGGCGTCGGCGCCAGTATGGTCGGGTTTGAATGAACCGGTTCGAGTACGGGAACACTCTTGTTGACCGCCGCTTCGGTCCCATTGGCATAAACGCCTTCAAGGACTTGTTGATGAGCATTGAAGTAATGCGCAGTGACCGTTTCAGCCTGTTCCAAGAGTCGCAGCAATATTGATTCTTTGGCGATATTGGATTCGCACAGTGAATCAATGATCTTTTCGGAAAGAGAGAAATAGCTATGGGCTATTCTCCCATTGGACACGATGAATTCCTGCACAACATCGTTAAGTTGCAAGCGCATAAGATTCTCCTAACCAAGTCGGTCGATATTTCTATAAGTAAGAAAGATCAAAAATCATGGCCCAGGGCAGGGCCTTGTTTATATCAGTTCATCAAACTGGCAGTAGCCATGGAGCGACTTAAAGTTGGAGTTCCACTGCGTCGGTCTCGCAAGATATTGTTTTTTTGGCACCCTTGAGTAACCCGGACCTTACATTCAGATACGTCATCAGCGTTATTGCATCGGCGCCGAGGAAAGCGATATAGCCGTCAGGACGAATCAGCATCATCGTGCCTTCTTTGGCGTGGTAGCGTTTGTGCAGCCGCCAATCGGGGTCCAGCAAGGTCGAGTGCCAAGCCGGCAGGCCGGCGCTGCTCAGGGCGTCGATCACGCAGTAGGCCTTGATACCTGGGAAGTCCTTTTCCACCGACTTGGCCAGCGTGTAGTAGCCTGGCAGCAACGGCGAAAACTGATCGGCCGCGCTGAAAATCAATAGCGTGAATGTCCCGTGGAACAAGTCGATCAAGCGTTTTGCTGGCATCCCTTGCAGTTGCCACAACTCGACATCGGGCGCCAGTTGCCCGGCGCGAGGCGCTGCGCTCTGGAACTCGGGTTTTTTCCCTTTCTTGTTCCAGTTCTTGCGCTGCTTCTTCGTCAGCGATTCTTGAATGTAGTCACTTTTCTCATAGTGATATTGATGGCCGGAAATCATCGACGGCAGTTTGCGCTGGACCTTTTTGCGGTTGCTCAACAGCGGCAGGACATTGTCGCGCAGCCAGACCAGGGCGCGACGCCGGACCGTAATCAGCCCCGTCAGCCGGTGTGCGGTGTTCTCGACTTCCAGGGCAACCGGGTAGCGCTCTTCGTTGTAGCTGTCGAGCAAGGATGGATTCGCCAGGCCCTGATCGACATAGGCCATTTTCCAGGCCAGGTTATAGGCCTCGGAAACCCCCAGGTTCATCCACTGCCCACCGATGGGGCTGCCGATATGCGCCGAGTCCCCCAGCAGAAACACGGAGCCTTGTTGCATCGATTGCACGCGGCGATGCTGGAAAGAGGCGATGGTGGTCGATGAAATGTTGGACAGCGTCATCTTTTGCCCGCGCCCTTCGCACAAGCGCTGGAAGTTCTCCAGGCTCAAGGACGGGCGCTCGCCTTCTGGCGGCAGGTTGTAGGGCATTTCGATGAACAGCCGATAACGCGATTGGGCGCTGATTGGTGCAACGGCCACATAACCGTCCTGCGCACCCAGGAAAAATGCGCCCTCGTCCTTGCTTCCGGACCACTCGATATCGGCATCGGCGAGCATGAAGAAGCGGTCGTAGGACGAGCCTTCGAAGGTCATGTCCAGGCGTTTTCTGATGTTGCTGCGAGCACCGTCGCACGCGGCCACCCAACGACTGGTGAAGTGTTCGTCGCTGCCGTCGGCATGCTTGAGCGTCATGCGCACCGAGCCCGGCAGGTTTTCGATGTCCATCAGTTCGGTATTCCACTCCACCTCGGCACCCAGCTCCCTGAGCCGCTCCAGGAGAATCTTCTCCGTTTGCGGCTGTGGCAGGCTCAGGAGCAGGGGATAGGGCGCGTCCAGGTAGGAGAAGTTGTAGTTCAGTACCCGCTTGGCATTCGACTGCACCGAAAACTGGTTGATCGTGAAGCCGTCGCTGATGGCTTGCTCGGCAACGCCCAGGTCCCGAAAGATTTCCAGGGTCCGGGAATGGATAGCCATCGCCTTGGTCGCCGTCGAGGGGCCGGCGTTCCTTTCAATGATGCGGAACGACACGCCCCATTTCTTCAACAGGATTGCCAGGGACAGGCCAACAGGACCGGCACCTACGATCATCACGGTCGGGGCGCTGCCAGGTCGCTGGAAATGCTTGGGGGCCAACGTGCTCAGAGTGTTCATCGATCAGTACCAGTTTCTGTAGAAGGGAGAGTTGGCAATGCCGAGCAGGGCATCGTCGCCTGATGAATCGCCGTAGGCATAAATGTAAAAATCATCAAGGTTGCTCAAGCAGCCTTTGAGCCGCGTGACTTTCTCTCGCTCTACACAGTTGGTACCGGATATCCCGCCGGTCAGCTTGTTCTTTGCCGTTGCCAGGCGGGTGCCGCACACATAGTCAAAACCGGCGGCCTGGCCCCAGGGGATCAGGTAGTTTTCCGGCGAATTGCTCACCAGCGCGGTGACGTGCCCCATGGACTGATGCCATTGCAGTCGCCGCAACGCCTCGGGCCTGAGCCAGAGCGGCAGCAGCTCGCTGATGAAATACTTGGCATGCTCGCGCTCTTGCTCCACCGACAGGCCGCCCAGGTAACAGGCAATGAACGCCAGGCGCGCTTGCATCAGCGGGGTGATGCCGACGATCACGCTGAGCATCTTGGGTAGCAGGGGAATGATCCGCAGCCAGAACGAACGGGTGCCCACGATAAAGCGCATGTAGCGCCAGAACGTGTGCCGGTCGGTCAACGTGCCGTCGAAGTCGAAAACGGCCAGGACCGGTTGTGTGCTGTTAGCGTGCATGTGCCTCTTCCTTGAGAGAAGTAATCTCGATGGTCTTGGGCAGCTTGAAGCCCGATAGGTAGCGCGAAAGCAGGGTGGACAGCGCGTTCTGGGTCAGCTCGCCGGTTCCTTCGACGCACAGGTGCAGCACGTTGACTTCCTTGTGGTCCGGGACGATATAGGCTTTGGCGCGCACCACGTCGGGGTGCTTGAGGGCGACGGATTCGATTTCCACCAGGTCGACCATCTGCGCCTTGATCTTCGAGATTCGCAGGCGTTGGCAATAGAAAAACACATGCCCATCGTCGTCCTGCCAGACCAGGTCACCGCTGTGGAACCAGCCATCGCGGAAGAACCGCGCGTTGGTGTCCTCGGCATCGTTATAGCCGTCGATCACCATCGAACCGCGTATCAGCAATTCGCCGATACGCCCAGGCGCGACGTCCTGGCCCTGGGCATCGACGATGCGCAGCTGCACACCGCTGATCGGCTGGCCCATGGCGCCACGGTGGACCGGACCAATCGAGCTCTGGACGATCACGGGCATGCTTTCGGTCAAGCCATAGCCCTGCAGCACCGGATTGCATCCCAGCAGCCTTCCCAGTTTCTCGGCTTCGTCGGCCGGCAGGTGGCTGCCGCCCGAGTAAATCATCAACTGCGGGTGCAACGGCAGGAGCGCGCCTTTGCGCTTGGCCAGGCGCGTATTGAAATAGCGAATGACGTCGGGCACCAGGCAGGCAAAGGTGACCTGATGTTCGGACAGCACTTCAGCGAGGTCTCGATTGAGCAGGGTGTTGGTCATCAGCAGGGTGGCGCCAATGCTCAAGGGAAACACCATCATCACGGACAGGCCGAAGATGGCATACAGCGGCAGCGTCACCAGATGAACGGATCCGACGCCCTGTAGATGAAAGTGCTCATGCAGCCCGTCGCTCGATTGCGTCAGGTCGAGATAACGGTGAGAAACAGCCAGGGGCCTGCCGATGCCACGATAGGTGAATTGTACCGAGACGATCGGATTGCCCTCGGGCAACAACAAGGGTTCGATCTGGCAAGGCAGTTGAGAGATGGCCGTTGCGTTGGCGGGCAGGGGCGATGACGGTTCGCTCCCACCGTCCAGCACCAGGGAGTGGCTGACACCGTTGCCAGCCTGGAAAACCTCACTGTGTTGCACCCATAGCGTTTCGGTCGTGACCACGAGCGTCGGCCTGGCGAGGCTGACGACACTGGCCATTTCGAAGGGGGTCAACTTGTAGTTGAGGATGACCGGAATGGCACCGCGCCCGATGATCGCCAAGTAGTAAGCGATAAACGCCACACCATTGGGCAGCACCAGCGCTACTTTGTCGCCAGGCAATACACCGAGCGCTGTAAGAGCGCCATTGCATTGTTCAGCCTTGATACGCAACTCGCGATAAGTAACGGTATCTTCTTCCGTGTCCAGATGCCGAATAGCAACTTGTTCGGGGAACGATTCCGAAAAACCGACAAAGCGATGCAGAAAACCTTCTTTATATGAAAGGCTTTTCATTTACCAACCTCTCTCAATCCTTGGATGTATGGCTAGTCAAAAAAAGTACTACAGAGGCAGGCTATATATGAATTGTTTCAATTAAGCATCTGTGTAGTTGTTATTCCGATACCAGTCCAGGGTATCGGTCAGGGTCTCAGCAACAGGGCGGAACTTGCACTCCAACTCCCTTGAACTTTTGTTATGGCTGAAATGAGTACGGCCTTGTTCTTGCTCCATGAGCTTGACCGTGGAGGTACTGATGAGCACCGGTTTTTTTGTGATCCGGTAATAACCTTCATAAATAAGCGCGATGATTCTCAGCATGAACAGGGGCACTTTTCGCTCTGGGGCTTTCACGCCACTGACGCTGGACAGCGCCTGGAAAATGCTCTTCATGTCCATGTGATTGCCGGCGGCCAGGTAGCGTTCTCCTGACCTGCCGCGGGTGATGGCC
The DNA here is from genome assembly GCF_001425105.1 of Pseudomonas sp. Root401. NCBI lineage: Bacteria > Pseudomonadati > Pseudomonadota > Gammaproteobacteria > Pseudomonadales > Pseudomonadaceae > Pseudomonas > Pseudomonas sp. Root401. The sequence goes on from NZ_LMDO01000001.1 coordinate 551,938, forward strand.
GCGATTTGATGCTCGGCCACATCCCGGGCATCGACAACGGAAAAGCTGCCGGGCAGTACACCGGGCAATTTTTGTCCGACAAAGTCGAGCAGAAACTGTCCTGAGGAAGTAGGGCCGATATCGCCGGGGCCGAACATCCACCCTGGCAGGACCATGGCGATAAACATGTCCGGGTGCTGGGTCAGGAATTGCTGGACCTTCTGTTCGGACAATATTTTGCTCAAGTAGTAATCGTCAGCCTCCAGTTCACTGCGAGACATGGTTTCATCGATCACTTGATCCCGATTGCCCTTCAATACGGCAATGGAAGAGGTGTGGACTGCACGACGGATACCGGCGTCATAAGCGGCTTGCAACAAGCGCTCGGTGCCGGTCACATTGGTGTCATACAGTTTTTGCCAATGTTTCCCGCCTTTGTAACTGTCGCGGAAATAGGCCGCCGTATGAAACAGGGCATCACAGCCTTGCAGGGCGTGGGCGAAGGCCTCGACATTAAGCATGTCGCCTTCGACAAACTCCACAGGCAGGCTGCCGAACTGTTTCCTGGCTTTCTCTACGGAACGAACCAGCGCTTTTACTTTGATGTTCCGCTTTAACAGCGCACGAACGACATTATTCCCGAGCAGGCCAGTAGCGCCTGTAACGAAGGCATATTCCATTAAAATCCCGCTCCTGTGAGGTGACCTGGCATTGCATCGAAAGCGGTGTCACTGACTCGATGCGCTGATCAGGCGTTGGGCTCCACCAACGGCGCAAGTAAAAACCATTCGGTATCTGAAAATCAAGTGGTATTTCGTCGGATTGACGAGCTGACGGCTCTGCACCGGGCTTCATGCGCGTTTTTTCACGATCCAGCGTGGGGTGTCGGACAGGAAAATATCCGGTTCGAGGGATGTCAGGGACTCATCAAACGGGGCGAAACGAAGATTTTGATTGCTTCATATCCGAGCAAAAGTGTGGCGGGTAGCCCATCTAGCGTGCCTTTCCGGCTGTTCCAACTACATGGCACATACATGGCACTTTTTGAAAGTTAAAATGTAAATGATTGAACAAGGCGCGTATAAGATATGATGGCGAAAACGGGTTACGTACAGTGAGTAGTCGATTCGTTGCATCCAGTTACACATAGCTATCTTATTTGGCCAAAGGAGCCGAGGGCGTGATTAAGAAGAGACTAGGTCGAGAAGAGAGCCAGCAAGTAACAAGAGACAGATTGTTCGACACAGCCACTGAGCTGATGATCCGAAAGGGCTTTCATGCCGCCAGCGTCAACGTTATCGCCGAAGAGGCGGGCTTTTCCAAAGGCGCCTTTTTCTCAAATTTTTCAAGTAAATCGGACTTGCTCCTGCAATTGACTCAACGCTTCAAGCGAGTTGAGATCGACCGACTGAGTACGACCCTGGCATCGGGATATTCGGCGGAGCAGTTGAGTCACGGCTTGAATGCCTATATCGACACGCTGAAGAACAATACCCGCTGTGCAATCCTCGATGCCGAGTTGCAATTGATCGCCTTGCGCGATGAAGAATTCTCGCCGCATTACTACGACTTGCATGAGGAAAATAGCGAGGCCTTGGGCAAGTTGATTACCATCATATTCAATCACGCTGGCAAGAAGCCGCCGCTGGCCTACGCCGCGCTTGCCAAGACCTTCACCGCCCTGGCGGAAGGCCTGATATTGCAAGGGCATAAAGACCCGGCTGTTGAAATCAAGCTGGTGTTGAACTCGCTCATCCAGACCGCAGAGCCTCTATAAGCCCTTGGCGTTATCGCTGATAGGCCAGCAACCTGTCCTCTAGAGCAGAGCGGCAATGCCACAGGCCTGGAAGGGTCTTGACGTTATCCTGGGATTTGGGCCGCAAAGCTTGACTGAACGCATTGATGGGTATTTAGTTGCACGGCACAACTAATAACTCATTGCGTCCGAGGTCCCCCGTGAACCAGTGTCCACCAGATCTGATTGAAAAAATCCGTTCGGCGTCGCGCCTCATGGTGCGGGAGCTGGGGTTCATGCACACCACGCTGGCTGCGACGGGTTATCCGCCGTCGTCGGTGCACACCATAGTCGAACTGGGCAATCGTCAATCCCTGACGGCAGGCGAGCTTGTCGAGCTGCTTGGCCTGGAAAAGTCCAGCGTAAGCCGGATGGTTCGCAAGCTCGTCGAGGCCGGTGAGATTGAAGAAATTGCCCATGAGCAAGATGCCCGCGCCAAACGACTACGACTCACCGCACAGGGGCAAGACACCCTTCGAGCCATCGATGCTTTCGCCACCCAACAGGTTGTCGCGGCCATGTCTTATTTACCCAGCGAGCAATGTCAGACCGTGAGTGAGGGGATTGCCAGCTATGCCGTCGCATTGCACGCTCATCGGCTCGGTGCAGAGCCACCTGCGCCGGCGCAGTTGGAGATTGCCCGAGGCTACCGGCCTGGCGTCATTGGCCGCATTGTGCAAATGCATGCGGACTATTACGCCAGGCATTCAAACTTCGGCCAGTCGTTCGAAAGCCTGGTGGCATCGGACATGGCGGAACTGATGGGGCGTTTGCACAACCCGCGCAACGAAGTCTGGGTGGCCCTGGATGGCGAACGAGTGGTCGGTTCAATTGCCATCGACGGCGAAGGAGAGGGCGGCAGTGCGGTGCTGCGTTGTTTCATCCTGGATGATGCGGCGCGAGGCCAGGGCGCTGGCAGACGCTTGTTGGCTGAAGCGATGAAGTTCTGTGACGAGTGGGGCTTCAGTTCAACGAGCCTCTGGACGTTCCAGGGGCTCGATGCTGCCCGCAAGCTGTACGAGGCTTTCGGTTTCAAGTTGGAACGGGAGCAAGAAGGGCAGCAATGGGGGCGGCCTGTTATGGAGCAATGTTTTGTACGACCGGGCCCAGCCGCCTCGCCAATTTGAAATCGTATCGGTCGGCGGTGTTGGATGCCCTCACAAACAATCTGGCCAATTGCTACACGCCGTTGTCAGGCATGATCTAAGCTCCAGAGGAGGGTTACCCGAGCAGGGGGTTTCAATGCGAAGCGCACCTGAAAACAGCCTGAAAAAGGCTCTGAAAGCCTGCCGGGACAGCTTCATTTCTGTCGGGTTTTTCAGCTTTTTCATCAATGCGCTGATGCTCGTCCCCACGTTTTACATGCTCCAGGTCTATGGGCGAGTGATCACCAGCGGAAGTCTCACGACCCTGACCATGCTGACGCTGATCACGACCGTATTGCTGGTGACCCTCGGTTCACTGGAATGGATCCGTTCGCGCGTCATGGTTCGGGTCAGCACCCGACTGGATGTGATGCTCAGTCGCCAGGTCTACAAGGCCAGTTTCAGACGGGCCCTGGAAAGTGGCGGCATGGACGCCTCGGCCCAGTCGCTCAATGACTTGACCGGCTTGCGGCAGTTCCTCTCGGGTAACGGCTTGTTCGCGTTTTTCGATGCGCCCTGGTTGCCGATCTATATCGCGGTGATGTTCCTGTTTCATCCCTGGTTTGGCTGGGTAGCGACGGGCAGCGCGCTGTTGCTGCTCGCGCTCGCCTTCGTCAACGAACGACTGACAGGGCCGGCGCTGGACCAGGCCAACAAGGAGCACATCGGCGCGACGCTCTACACCACCAAGAACCTGCGCAACGCCGAAGTCATCGAGTCCATGGGCATGCTTGAAACCCTGATGGATCGCTGGGGACGGCGGCAACGCAACGTGCTGTTGCTGCAATCGACGGCGAGCGACAGCGGGGCGATCATCACCACGTTGTCGCGCACCTTCCGCATCCTGGTGCAATCGCTGGTGCTGGGGTTGGGGGCCTACCTGGCCGTGGACAATCAGGTTGGGGCCGGCCTGGTGTTCGCCGGGTCCGTGTTGCTGGGACGTGCGCTGGCCCCCATCGACCTGATCATCGGCAGTTGGAAGGGGTTTATCGCTGCTCGTTCTCAATACAGCCGTCTGAATGACATCCTCGACAAGCAACAGGCGCAACCTGAGCGTATGTCTTTGCCGGCGCCCCAAGGGCATGTCCAGGTCGAGAACCTGATTGTCGCGGCCCCCGGGTCCAGGACGCCGATCCTCAAGAACATCAGCTTCAGCGCACCTGCCGGCTGCATGGTGGGCATCATCGGTCCCAGTGCGGCGGGAAAGTCGACCCTGGCCAGGGCGTTGCTGGGCGTCTGGGCCGCGCAGCACGGGGTGGTTCGGCTCGATGGCGCCGACATCAGCACTTGGGACAAGCATGAGCTTGGGCCCTATATCGGTTACTTGCCCCAGGACATTGAACTGTTCGAAGGCACCATCGGCGAAAACATCGCTCGCTTCGCCGCAGTCGATTCGGTAAAGGTGATCCAGGCGGCCAGGATCGCTGGCGTTCACGAAATGATTTTGCAGTTGCCAGACGGCTACGACACCGTCATTGGCAGCGAGGGCCTCATGCTTTCGGCGGGGCAGCGCCAACGCATCGGACTGGCCCGGGCCTTGTATGGCAGTCCACGGCTGATCGTTCTCGACGAGCCCAACTCCAATCTTGACGACGTCGGTGACCGCGCCCTGGCGGCAGCGATCCAGCAACTGAGGCAAACCGGCGCGACGCTGTTTGTCATTACCCATCGGACCAACATCGTGTCGCAGCTTGACCGGCTCATGGTGATGAACGCTGGGGTTATCAGTCTCTACGGGCCACGCGAGCATGTCCTGGCCGAACTTAACGCGCAGCGACAGCAGGCACAGATGCCAGCCGTGCCCGCAAGCACCGGCACGGCTTCGGTCGATACCGGCAAGGGTGATTCCGATGAACCCCATGGTGCCCAGTCGTCACATTGAGAGCTTCGCCGACCTGCCTACATCCGATCACAAGATTCGTCGCCTGGGCGTTGTCATCATCGCGGTGATCTTCGGTGTGTTCGGCACCTGGGCGGCCGTCGCCCCCCTCGACGGTGCCGCGTATGCGCCAGGCGTGGTTACCGTGCAGGCTTATCGAAAAACCGTCCAGCACCTTGAAGGCGGCATTGTCAAAGCGCTGCTTGCCCACGATGGCGACATCGTCAAGCGTGATGATCCGCTGATCATTCTGGATGACGCCCAACTTCGCTCTGAATACGAGATGGCTCGAGGCCAACTGATTGCGGCCAGGGCCATGGAGGCGAGGCTTGTTGCCGAACGCGACAGTTTGCCAGCGATCGTTTTTGGAGACATTGCCGAGCCCGACAGTGTGCGGGGCGTGGAGGCGCGCCAGGGCGAGACCCGGGTATTCAGCGCTCGACAAGGTTCACGACTGGGTCAGATCGCGGTGCTGCGCGAGCGTGTTGGCCAGTTCCGCCAGCAGATCAAGGGACTGGAATCGATGGTGGGTTCCAAGGTTCATCTGGAGAGATCCTACAGCGGCGAAATCGCTGAGTTGACCGACCTTCTCAAGCAGGGGTTCGTTGACAAGCAGCGCCTGCTTGAACAGGAGCGCAAGTTGGGGCTGCTGCGTTCAGAGGTTGCCGATCACCGCTCCGCCATTGACCGGACACGCCTGCAGATCAACGAAACGCAGCTGCAGATCCTGCAAGTCGACAAGGATTTCAATGCTGACGTCGTCAAGCAATTGGCCGAGGTCCAGACCCGGATCTACGACCTGCACGAGAAAACCTCGGCGCTGGAAGACCGGCTCGCTCGTATCGTCATCCGGGCGCCCGAGGCGGGCATGGTGATCGACATGACGGTGCACACCATTGGCGGGATCGTGCGTCCGGCGACGCCACTGCTCGATATCGTGCCCTCGGTGTCCGATCTGATCATCGAGGCGCAGGTGGCACCGGTGGACATCGATCGCATCGCCATCGGCAAGCGTGCCGATATCCGTTTCGGCGCATTCAATAGCGACACTACGCCGGTGATCGAAGGACAGGTCAGCAGCGTGTCCGCAGATCGAATGACTAACGAAAAGACCGGGACGGCCTATTACCTGGCGCGAGTACGGGTGACCGAGAAGGGGGCACGCACATTGGGTGAGCGCAAATTGTTGCCGGGCATGCCGGCGGACGTTTTGATTATCACCGGGCAACGCACGCTACTGCAGTATTTGATGCAGCCCGCTCGCAATGCACTTTCTCAATCAATGATCGAGGAATGACCATGGTCGCGTCGACAGCTTGGCTAGGCTGTGTCTTGATGCTCGCAGCAGGTGCCGCCCTGGCGCAGACCGAGGCTGTAGCGCCCACCGGAATCAACGCCTCGACGTTCTCCACCGACCTCATGCAGTTGTATCGCGAGGCACGGCTGGAGGATCCGCAGATACTGGCGTCCTATGCGCAAGCGCAGGCGGGTCAGGAGCATCAGCGCGAGGCCATGGGCGCGCTCTTGCCGCAGTTGTCGTTCAACGCCGGGTCGAACCGGATTCACCAGGAAAGCGATCTGGTGCAGCGCAGTTTCGATAGCGAAAGCTACGGCCTGGTGCTGCGTCAGTACCTCTACAACAAAGCTGCGTGGGAGAACTATCAGAAGTTCAAGAGCCTGGCCCGGCAGTCCGAATCCCAGGCCCTGGAAACCCAGGCCGAAGCCTCGGTGGAACTGGCCCAGCGTTACTTCACCGCGCTGGCGGCCGAGGATGAATTGCAATTGGTGCGGGCAGAGCGTCGAACCACCCAAAGGAGCCTGGACCGAATCAATGCGTTGTACGAAAAACAGCTGGCATTGATCACCGATCAACTCGATCTCAAGGCCCGGGTGGATCTGCTCACGGCCCAGGAACTGGACGCTCGCAACCAGGTCAGCCTCAGTCGCGAGGCGCTGGCGGAGATCGTCGGCCGGCCCGTCAAAGAGCGACTCAACCGGATTCGTGAAGACCTTCAGTTGCAAGTCTCGGCACACAGCCTGGAGACCTGGGTCCGCGATGGCATGGCACTCAACCCGGCGCTCAAGGCCAACGAGAGCGGCGTCGAAGCGGCGGGCGCAGCGTTGCGCAGCGGCAAGGGCGGGCACTATCCGACCCTGAGCCTGAACCTGAGCACGCAACAGACCAATGAGGGCTACAACAACTCCCAGGCCCCCCGCACCGACAGTTATGTCGCCGGGATAGGTATCCAGGTACCGCTGTACAGCGGCGGCTCGACCTCGGCGCGGGTCCGTGGGCTCTACCAGGATCAAGTGGTCGCCGAGCAGCAGTTCGAAGCAACCCGGCGCCGGGTGGTCAAGGAGATCACCAACGCCTACCTGACCGCCAATTCCAATGGCGAAAAAATCGGTGCGAACCGGCTGGCCCTGGAATCGGCACAGTTATCCAGGGTAGCCGCCGAGAAAGCGCTGAGTTACGGGATGGTCAATTCCGTCGATGTCCTGGCCAGCGTACGCAATGAGTTCCGCGCTCGGCGTGACTTGCTTAAAACCCAATACGACTTTCTCAGCAACGTGCTGATCCTGAACCGCTGGGCGGGGAAACCACCGGCCGAGGGTATCGAAAATTTAAATAGCTGGTTAAGTTCCGGCAGCGTTGGCCAGGACTTTCGCTGATCGGGATAGGCCCATGGGACATTCCGTTGGCTGATTCGGAGCAGATTTTTGACGATATGTTGACTTCATGTTTATTAGGCGCTGTAAGTGCATGCCGCTCGTCGATTAATTGACGATTTTCTCTCGGCCTCATACAGGCCGCCAATGCCTCGCACCTGGCTTAACGAGCTGATTTAGCGAGTGTTTTTTCACCTTTCGGGAAGGTTGGGCAGACGGGGCGGTGCCAAGCCTCGGTCGACGACTGGCTGATGGGCCGCCAGTGGCGCGCTGGGCTGGCCTAGACTCAGCCTACGAGCTCGAAAGGGGCACATTATCATGTGTAAGTTGTTGATAATTATTCCTATTCAGGTTGTCTCGATGGTTTCGCCCGGCTTCTTGAAATGCACACTACCCCCACCAGCAGAACATCCAGTGGACGTCCTGGTTTGCCTTGCGAGGGGGTTATCGATATGAGACCGGATCATAGAGCACCGATCCGCGTGATGTTGGTCGATTGTCGCCCCCTCGTTCTCCGGGGGCTTCATGACTTGATCAACGCCAGAAAGCCGCAGATGGAAGTGAGCGGCCAGGCTTCGACCTATACCCATGCGCTGGACCTTGCCGATCAGTTGCGGCCCAACGTGATTTTTTTCAGTTTCTTTCCCGATGCGTTGAACCCGCTGGAAGTTGTCGCGGGGCTGACCCGCAGCGCGCAGATGAAAGTGCTGGTGCTCAAGGGATTGTATGAGGCCGTTCCTGTCGCCCAGGCGATAGAGGCGGGCGCACGGGGCATTGTGTTGGCCGAAGACCCGACGGAGTCGATCATCCAGGCCATCGTCAAGGTGCACCATCGCGATATCGGAATGGACAGGGCCTGGGCCGGTGGGCTTTCCGGCTATGCCGCCATCGGCCATGCAACCACCCAGTGCAATCTGGAGCAGGCGAAACAGGCTCGGTTGACGTTGCGCGAGAAGGAATTGATTCGTGTCATCGTGGGGGACCCGTCTGCCAAATACATCAGCATCGCTGGGCGCCTGGGTATCAGCGAACACACGGTGCACAATCACCTCAGTAACATCTATCAGAAGCTTGATCTTATTAACCGCATCGACCTGTTGATGTATGCGCTCAAGCATGGGCTTACCAACAGTGAAGAGCCGCCGGAGTCCACTTGGGTGGAATTGGATTGACCTTGTTGGAACTGGCTAGGATTTTGTTGATTGAGTACATATCCATTGCTGCGGTAACGGCTGCTTAGGATTCCGCCCTGACGGCGGCTCACTTTTGAGAAGCCCGGAAGCCGGCCCAGTCAAAAGCAAGCAAAACGCTCCTGCCCCACCACTTGGCCCCCACAATGCCTGTGTTCGGCCAGCGTGGTTAACGGGACGCCGAGATCAACGTCCACCGCGAGGCGGCCTAGTAGCCGACCTGGCTCTCCCGGTCGTACACCTCTCAGATCTGTGGGAGCAAAGCTTGCTCGCGAAGACGGCAGCACATGCACCATTGATGCAGGCTGACCCACCGCTTTCGCGAGCAAGCTCGCTCCCACAGAGGGATTTGTGCCGAACACAAGTTTTTTGCCCTCTGAAGATCCAGTGTGGGAGCGAGCTTGCTCGCGATAGCGGCGGGTCAGTTTGCATGGGGCGAGCTGGCGGCCTTGTAGTCGAGGCGTCTACAAGTGCCAGCCAGCCCTTTCGGTTTGGGGCGAGTTGTTAACGTGGATCGGCGATATCCAGCGCCCGATTCGCCAGCAGCTCACTCACTTCAATCACTTGCTGGATACCCATCGCAATATGCCGGTGAGAACCCTCAAGATCGAATGCCAAGTCGCTGATCATGGCGTTGGCTGAGGCCAGGTTTTCGCTGAGGTTGGCGAGCAGGCTTTCAGTGTCGATGTCATCGACTACGGTGAAGAGCTGAGCCGTTGGCCGGTCTTTCTTGGGGTTGGCCTGTTCCGGCTTCAAGTAATAATCGAGCGCCCGCTCGGTGGCTTCGTGGAATTTTTCCGGATCGAGGCTGGAGTAGGAAGAGGTGGGGGCTGATTCCGGTGGATTGGGTGTGGCTTTGAACATGATGACGCTCCTATGGGGAATGGGAGCCGCCAAGACCTGTCGCTAAACAGAATGGTGGCGACTGCACGCAGGTTAGCGAACCGGACATAGGCACCCGGTAGACCCGAAGGTCTCCTACATACAGCCGCCATGACGCAATTGCGGTTAGATCCCGCAATGAAGCATGGTTGCTTATGTGCCTATGGTTCGGGTCGCTAAACCCGACCGCTGATTTGTCAGCGACCAGGTAACGATAGAGTCCGACCCCAAAGCGCACAAGCGGGCGGATTCTGGCTTAGTTGTAGGCAAAGGCGCAAGGCGACGTAGCCTCAGGACTAACGCTCCTTGTTACTGCGTATTTGTCTGTAAGACTCGATGCCTGCCGTTAAAGGGGGGTGTTAACACCCATGTCGTGGACCACCTGTGGGAGCAAAGCTTGCTCGCGATGACGGCGGCAAATACAGCGGTGATGCCAACTGATCCACCGCTATCGCGAGCAAGCTCGCTCCCACAGGAAAATGGCGGTGAACATGGAGTTCGCATCCAACCGAGAAACCAATGAGGGTGAGCTGGATTTCGTCGTGATCAGGGAAGGCATAAAAAGCGATGCGAGGATGGTTTCCAGGCCATCCCCGCATCTTTCACGCACGCCATGCTTCAGGCATTGCCAAAAACCACGTCGCTACCCAGCAGATCGACGCCCACCAACGTAATGGTTGTTATTTGCCCGCCAGACTCGGCGACCGTCACGATGCTGTCTGCGCCAGCGTTATCGATCGATTGGACAACGGCGCTCTGATCGCCATTGAGCACCAGGGTGTCCCGCAGGTTCTGGCTCACATCAAAGCCCGTGACCTGGTACTGGTTCTCGGTGAATGTCAGGTCGACGTTGAAGGCGTCTCGCTCGCCGCCCGTGCCCACCAACGTGTAGTCGAACAGCGCATCGGCTGTGTTGTTGGCGAACAGGTTGGCGTCGAACGCACTGGTCGCGGTATCGCCGTCCTTGTCCGTCAGCGTTGCGTTGAACGACAGTTGCACATCGCTGGCCAGGTTCTCGGTTTCCTGGATGAACTGGATGACCGGAATCTTGATTGCGCCTCGGCCCATCGTGAGCTGGACGGCATCGATCATCGCCGTGCCCTCGCGTTCGACCTCGAAGGACACTTGGCCCCCAGCCTCGGGCGTCAGGGTGTTGACCTCGGTGAGGTTGGAGAACGTGCCGTCTTCGTAGTAGATCCGGAAGTACAGGTCTTCAGTCGCGGTGTTGTAGCCTGCTACCGAGTTGTCGATGAAGATTTTCATGCCTGTTACCAGGCTCTCCGGGTTGATGACGAAGCTTTCGTCGGCAGCGCCGATTGCCACCAGGTTGTCCCCTTGCAGCAGGTTGTTGCCGACCCCGATACCGGACGTGCTGACGTTCATGGCTGTCGGATCGATGTAGGAAGGCAGGGGCGTGGTTTGCAGCGTGGCCTCGGTAGGGTCGGGGGCGCCGAGTCCGATGCCGGCGAGGATATCCGTGGTTGAGGCGAGTGCCTTCGCGGAGAAGAACACGATTTCTTCGGACGCCGAAGGGATGGCCGGATTGTTCGTCTCAGGGATCAACAAGGTACGCACCGGATCAGGGCCGCCGGCATCGAGGGAGCCGTCGGCGCTGCTGCGCACGATGGTCGAGCTGAAGCCTTGCACCAGGTCCAATGCATAGCTGCCATTGGCATAGGCGGTCAGCGTGTAGTCGACGCTGGTATCGGCGGTGGTGGCGTTGTTGTCGAAGTCACCGGTCAGTGTCCCGGCAAAATGGTACGCACCGTCGCCGTCCGGCGAGGGCGCCTGTTCGGTGAGCGTACCGGTCCCGGTCGTGGTGGTGTCGTCGGGCCTGACCAGGGTGAACTGGCCATTGACCAGCGAGATATCCAGGCCGTCGGCCCCGGCCGATTTATCCCAGAATCCGTATTGCGCAAGCACGCTGCCGGTGCCGATCAGGTTGCCGAACGCGACCGAAGGGCCGTCGTCCTCGAACACCAGGTTCTGGCCGATGTTGAGCGTCGCCTGGAGGCTGTCGCCGTCCTTGTCGGTCTTGGTCGCGATCAGCGTGATCAGGTTGTCCGCCAGGCTCTTGGCATCATCGGGATTGGTGGCGTCGGGATGCACCAGCGCCCGGATCTGGTCGAGCGTGACATCGCCATTGGTGGCGACGCTGACCGTGAACACCAGCAGATTGGTGGTGGCCGTGCGACCTTCTACCGTTGTGCCGTTGGACGAGAGGTTGACGGTCTCGCCGGTGGCCGTGTCGATGAGCCCGGACGCGCCGGCCACCACGCCGAGGCTGTAGGTCAGTGTGCCGGCATCATCGGCACCGTAGGTGGAGACGAAGTTGGCGGCGAAGTTTTGCATGGCGTTGGTCGCCAATACCGTCTCGTCCACCGTCAGCGTTGGTTCGGTGCCAGTGGTGCTGATGCTCGGCCCGTCATCTTCGAACACCAGGTTCTGCCCGATGTTAAGTACCGCCTGGGCGCTGTCACCCTCCTTATCGGTCTTGGTCGCGGTCAGCGTGACCAGGTTGTCCGAAGTCAGGCTCTTGGCGTCGTCGGGATTGCTGGTGTCGGGGTGCACCACGGCGCGGATCTGGTCGAGGGTGACATCACCATTGGCGGCCACGCTGACGGTGAACACCAACAGGTTGGTGGTGGCGGTGCGACCCTCCACGACCGCGCCGTTGAGCGACAGGTTGACCACTTCGCCCGTGGCGGTGTCGGTGAGCCCGGAAGCGCCGGCCACCACGCCGAGGGCGTAGGTCAGCGTGCCGGCACCGTCGGCGCCGAACGAGGAGGTGAAATTGGCGGCGAAGTTCTGCGTGGCGTTGGTGCCCAGTAGCGTTTCATCCACGGTCAGGGCTGGCTCGATGCCGGTGGTGCTGATACTCGGTCCGTCATCTTCGAACACCAGGTTCTGGCCGATGTTGAGTGTCGCCTGGACGCTGTCACCGTCCCTGTCGGTCTTGGTCGCGGTGAGCGTGACCAGATCGTCCGAGGTCAGGCTCTTGGCGTCATCGGGATCGGTGGTGTCGGGGTGTACCACGGCGCGGATCTGATCAAGCGTGACATCGCCATTGGCCGCCACGCTGACGGTGAACACCAGGAGGTTGGTGGTGGCCGTGCGACCTTCTACCGTTGTGCCATTGAGTGACAGGTTGACCACCTCGCCCGTGGCCGTGTCAGTCAGGCCGGAGGCGCCGGCCACGACGCCGAGGGCGTAAGTCTGCGTGCCAGCGCCGTCGGCGCCGTAGGCGGAGACGAAATTGGCGGCGAAGTTCTGCGTGGCGTTGGTGCCCAGTAGCGTCTCGTCCACCGTCAGGGTTGGCTCGGTGCCGGTGGTGCTGATGCTCGGCCCGTCGTCTTCGAAGATCATCTGGGAGCCGATTTCGGTCTTGGCAACGGATGCCTGGACCAGGGTGAAGCCGCCAATGTCAAAGTCGGCGTGGTTGGTGCCCTTGGCGTCGAGGGCTGCGCCGTTCTCGATGAGCACGCGGTTGTGATCTGACGTGGTGGTGTATTCGATCTGGTAGCCGGCCTTGACCCCGGTGATGGTGGCGACCCCGGAAGCGAAGCTGATGACGATGCCCGCATCATTGGCGGAGCCGTCGGAGTTCTCGATGACCGCCCCGGTGCTGATGTTGATGACCCGCACGTTGCTGATCGCAACCGATGTGTCACCGACATAGCCGTTGATGAAATTCACCCCGGATTCAGCCGCGGTGCTGAACGCGCTGATTTTTACCACGGCGGTCTTGCCGGCCTGCAACTGCACGACATCGAAGTTGGCCATCTTCGTATTGAAGACGTCGGTAAAGTCGATGTTGGATTCCACGTCCGCTTCGGTCTGGTCCAGGTTGGGAATGGTCACATCCTGCCTGGCACCGGTGACGAAGGTGAAACGGATGCCTTCCTGCTCCACGATCATCTGGTTATTGGTACCGAAGGTCGTCGGCCCACCGGCCTGGCTGGTGTTGATCGTGTCACCCGTGGTGATATTGGCGCCACTGGATTGGTCGGCCGGGTCCCTGCCGGTGGCGATGATGGTGGGCTCGGTGATCCGCAGGACCCCGTCGACCAGCTCCGTCGTCGGGTTCGCCGTGGTGAACATCAGGAACAGGTTCTGGCCGGAGGGCGCGTTGGCCAGGCTGAACTCAAGGTCCTGGCTCGCGCCGATGAAGACTTTGTCCAGCAGGTTGACGGCATCGTCTGGGTTGGTATTGACGGGTTGCTGGAGCGGTTCGTAGAGCACGGTCCAGATCTTGCCGCCGGTGGCGGTTTCTTCAATGTAGGCGGCAAAAACGATTGCACCGGCTGGGCCGCCGGCCCGGCCGAGGACGATATTGTCGTTGGTGTCCGTGTACAGAAGGATGCTGGTGCCATTGAGCGTATCCAGCCCGCTGTCGACACCGTCGAGCGGCGCACCGGTGCTGCCGACGAAACTGATATTGGTAATGGTAGCTCCAGGCGCGGCGTTGACCGTGAACGCATCGCTGCCGGTGTTGCCCACGGCGCCGGTATAGCCGCTCAAGGCTGCTCCCGTCGCGGTCCCTGTGCCAAGCGCGGTCAGGCGACTGGCGAAGGCCGTGGGGAGGGATGCGACCAGAATGTCGTTGTCATCCGCGTCTGTTGCAGGGCTCGGCGTGGCGGTGCCGTTCTGCAAATTGGCGGTTTCATCCAGCGTTACGTTGACGCCGGTTGCCACGACCCCCAGGCCGGTGCTGGCGGTTGCAGTGAATAGCGAGGCCGGATCGCTCAGCAGCGCTGAGTCTTGCTCGCGAATAGTCATGACTTTCTCCAGAGCATGCGGTCATCGAGGCCTGACCGTTGACCTTATGAGCGCAACTATGGGGAAGCCTGGAGTGATTGCGTATCGGCTGATACTCCCAGGCGGGGTGGGAGTTTCGGCCTATGCCACCGGCAACGGCAGGGAGGCGGCGAGGCAGATTCGCGCAAAATCCCGACAGTCCCGGCAAACCTGCGAAAGCCCGCTAGTCCCCGTTGCGAGAAAGTGAAGCCGTCGATAACGACAGCGCCCACGGGCGCCGGGCTGGCGAATGCCTCGTCGGCCCGCTCACGCAGGAGAGCGATCATGACCGATATCCAACACAGCATTCCCCACGAAGTCGAAGGCAAGGTTGCACTGGTCACTGGAGCCGCCAGTGGCATCGGCAAGGCCATCGCGTTGTTGCTGCATGCCCGCGGCGCCAAGGTGGTCGCGGAAGACATCAACCCCGCCGTCCATGAGCTGGCCCGTCCCGGGTTGGTGCCGCTGGTGGCCGACATCACCGAGGATGGCGCTGCCGAGCACGCCGTCGGCCTGGCCGTCGAACAGTTCGGCCGGTTGGACATCCTGGTCAACAATGCCGGGATCATCATCAACAAGCTGGTGATCGACATGACGCGCCAGGACTGGGAGCGCATCCAGGCGGTCAACGCCACCGCGGCCTTCCTGCATTCACGCGAAGCGGTCAAGGCAATGATGCCCAACAAGTCGGGGGCCATCGTCAACATTGCGTCCTACGCGTCCTATTTTGCCTTCCCGACCATTGCTGCCTACACCGCCTCCAAGGGCGCCCTGGCGCAACTGACGCGGACCCTGGCGCTGGAAGCCATCGGGCATGGTATTCGTGTCAATGCGGTCGGGGTTGGCGATGTGGTCACCAACATCCTCAATGACGTGGTCGAGGACGGCCCGGCGTTCCTTGCCCAGCATGGCGAAGCCGCGCCTATCGGCCGAGCCGCACAGCCGGAAGAAATTGCCGAGGTGGTTGCGTTCCTGGCGTCGGACCGTGCCAGCTTTATCGTCGGTTCGGTGGTCATGGCGGACGGTGGCATGACGGTCACTGCTGGCTGAATCAAGGAAAAACGGCGCCTATCCCATGAAGGGTAAGCGCCGTTTTTGCCTGCGGCCTTGAGTGTTCGTTCAGAGTTGCACCCGACGAAGTCTGCCGTTTAACGGCACTACGCTTCCATCTGGCGCAGGCAGTGGCCGCCCGACCAGCCCCATGCCTTCGCTGACCAGTACCGCGTCGGGTAACAGGCACAGGTTGGAGGGGGTATCCAGGTCGCGGGCGAGCACCGTGACTTGGGCGGTTTGCAAGTCGCAGCCCAGCAGTCGTCCACTGAACCGGGTAAAGCCGCCATGCAGGGGTTCGCCGTTCCAGTCGGGGAGCAGCGGTTGTTGCAGGCGCTCGCAGAGTTCCAGCACCAGCAGCTGGCCGTTGGGGCGTAGCGCCAGCCCGGTGGGCAGTTGCAGGCCGCGAATCAGGATGTCGATCCTGGCGCTGTCCGGCCAGACCCGGATCACCTGGCCGGCCTTCTCGGCAAAGTCGATGCCCTTGCGGCTCGGGTCGCCGTGCAGTTCGCCCGAGAACAGGCTGATCAGCACGGCGTCTGTCGCCGGTTCGTACACCAGGGTCACGGGAACGGCTTCCTGGCCTTGATCCAGTTCGGGCAGTTGCGCCAATACGCGCTCTTCCTGGCCTGTGACGAACTCCACCAACTGATTGGTATCGGGCTTGACGGCCAGCCAACTGCGGCGGGTCGGGTGGTAGCACAGCGCATTCAGGTTGCCACGGCTATGAAAGACCGGTTCGGGCGGTGTGAATTGCAGGTCCAGCAGTTTGGAGCCGGCGACGTAATCGGTCTGGCTGACCAGGCAGCGTCCGTCACCACAGGCGATGTCCGACACCCCCATGATTTCATCACGCAGCATGCGCGCCTGCATGTTCATGGCGCGAAACCCTTGCGCCAGGGTTTCGCGGGGCAGGTAGGCGCCGGGCCGCTGCGGATCCGGTCGCAGTCGACTGATACGGCCGCTGAAGGGTTGGTCGGGCAACCCCGAGCCTGCTTCGGTCAGCAGCAGGCTGCCATCGGCTTGCAGGCAGAGGCCGCGAGGGTTCAGCAGGTCCTCGGCCACCAGGGTGCTGGGGCGCAGGTTTTCCCCGGGGTGTACGGGGATCTGAAGGGGAACGGGCATAGGCTCTCTCCGTGAATGAGCAGGGGATACGGTCATTGCGGCGGCTGCCACGGTTCACCGGTGAGATAGGCCCGCAGCAACGCCCGTTGGCAGGGCGACATCGAGCGCACCACCGGCATGAACAACGTGGTGCCTTTGTAGGCGTCCGAGGTGCGGGCGAGGATAGGGTTCTTGGCGCCCTTGATTGCATCGGGTTGGTTCAGTGGGATATAGCGCGACATGGCAGGGAAGGCCAGGTAGTGAAAGCGCAGGACGTTGGGGTACATCAGCGGCCAGGTGATGGTGGTGCCCTGGGGAATGCCGAAGTCGGTCTGGGCGTATTTGCGAAAGTTGGTGAAGTAAGCGCTGCTGTCGAGGCCATTGGCCGTGCAGGTCAGGGCGACGAAACCGGCCTGGGCGGCGCTGCCCGGTTTGACGGTGACGGGGAAGCTGACTGAAAGCTGGCCGGCGCTGACCGTCAGCGAGTCAGGGTAGTCGAGGAAGTCCCAGTACTGCGGTTCTTTGTACGTGGGAGGATCCGCTGCCGGGATTGCCTTCAGGCCGATTTCGGTGGGGCTGGGGACCGCCCCACCCAGGTACCTGACCTGCAAGGTGATCGACAGACCGTTGGGGTAGTCCTCCAAGTAGACGTTGCGCTGGTCGGCATAGATCCGATAGGTCGACTCAGTGGCTTGCAACGTGGTACCGGCGACCTTGCCAGGTGCGTTGATCGCCAAGGCAGAGGTCCGTACGGCCTGTAGCTGGTCGGCGGTCAGGGGCAGGTCGACGATGCCGCCATACACGTAGTAGTCGAATAAAAAGCGGCTGGTCGGCTCCAGGGTCGTCAGGGTGGTGGAGCCGGCGCTGATGGTCACGGTCCCGTAATCGGCGTTGGGTCCGATCGGGCTGGTGATGTCGTCCCTGACGGCCCGGAAGGTTTCCTTCGGAATGACGTTCACCATGTCGATGCTCAGGTAACCGGTGTTGTCCAGGTCGGCATAGCCGGCATTGCCCGTACTCTGGTTGACCAGTTGCCGGCCAGGCTGGCAGTTCAGCGGCTCGTCGGCGAAGGCCGGGGCCAGTGTGCCGATGACCCGGCCGATGCTCGGGTTGGGCGTGTACCGGCCGGCGGCATAGTCGGCGTCCAGTTGTTCGGTGGTCATCGTCGGGCACATTTCGAACATGACGAAACGCAGGACGATGCCTGTCGCCCCGGGTGCCTGGATGATCGAGCGCAGGCCGCTGCTGTTCTGGTTCCAACTGACAATGCTGCTCAAGGGGAAGGTCAGTTGAAACGTGCCGCTGGCGTGGAAAGAGCCCGGTGCGTCCATCTTTTTCGGCAGCAACACACGTCCCGCCACGTCGAAACTGCTGCACACGGTGTTGCTGCGGATCAGCAGTTGGATGTTGTCGTTGCCACCGATTTGCAGGCCGCCGACGAAGATTTGGGTGGTCGTCGAGGAGGTGGGGTCCAGGTCCACCATCATTGGGCCGGAAACGGGCCCCTGGCCGGTCACCGGGTCCACCGAACCGAGCAAATAGACGGCCTGGCCCACCAGGTCGCCGGTGGTGTTGATGCTGCCGGGGATGCCCTGGGAGCTGATCAAGGCGTTCTGCATGTCGACGACATGCTGCCCGTAGTGATTCCAGCCACCGGCGGTGTAGTAGTTGCCGGCGGGGGCATTGATCATGTTGTTCAACTGGTCGTCGGTGTAGGGCTCGGCGCCCGGTGCCAGGGTCGAGGTGGTCAGGTCGAAGAGCGGCCAGTCATCGTTGCCATCGTAGGGAATGGTCGGGGAGTTGTTCGGCAGGCTGACGTCGGTGCGGATGCCGCCCCAGAAGTTCAGCCGTGGTCCGTTCAGGATGCTCATGAGTTATTCCTCGTCCTTGATGGTTTTGCCGACAGGTGAATTGGCGAATTTGAACAGGTAGGAGTAGTCGGATTTGTAGGGACTCTTGACCGGTGTCGCCATGGAGTGGCAATTCATGCAACTGCTGTTGGGCTGGATGTAGCTTTCCATGGTCACGTTGGCCGAAAGGGCGGGGGTCGGCTGGCCCAGCGGGTTACTGGGGTTGTCCGGCATCAGCGGGCGCTGGGTGGTGATGAGTTGGTAGTACTTCAACACGCTGCGTTGCAGGTCCGGGTCGCTGCGGTAACGGGCGTTGACCTCGTTGGTGATCTCGGCGATCGGGGTGAAGCGGTTCAACGGGTTCGGGGTCTGGAAGGTGGTGCCAGGTTTGGGCACGCAGACCAGGTGCGCGCCCTGGGTCTGCCAATCGCAGGGCGACTGGTTGAGCGTGGCTGGCGGGGCGCTGGCGTTGAAGTAGGAATAGGTCGTGCCGGAGGTCGGCTGGTCGACCCATACACCGTTCACCAGTGTCTTGGGCGGAACGTTGTCGATCTGCTCGAAGGTCGACCAGATCCACTGCGGATAGCCGTTCACCTTGGTGATGACGTGCAGCCCCACCAGGCCCAGGTAGGCCTCGGTGACGCCGGTGCGCTGGCCTTGGTCGTCGAACGTGGCCACGCGCGCAAGCATGGTCAGGTAGCGGCTGGCATTGTCGTTGGGGGTGAGGATGCGCCAGCTCGATTTGACCTCGATGACCCCATAGGGAAAGTTGATGTTGTTGGCTCTGGAAACCACATCGGCGTTATAGAACTGGTTGGCGACGATGTAGTTGTAGGAGGTCTCGTTGGCCGAGATGTCGTAGTAGGTCGGATTGCCGGCCTGGTCGATCAGCCAGCCGCCGACGGCCTGGTCGACGGCATTCACCTGGGAGCTGTTCTTCAGGGCGGCGATGTTGATGATGCCCAGGCTCTTGGCAAGCTGTGGGGTGTTCCAGGGCCCTGGATCGGCCCCCAGTGGCAGGAAGGTTTCTTCCACGGTCTTGTAGGTCTGCCAGACCGTGTAGCCAGGGTCTCCCGGTTGTTTGCTGCAGTCGGGATCACCGCGCTGCCCCGCCTGGGCGGGCCAGTTCACGGCAATGAACAGCTGCCAGCTGTATTGATCGAACAGCTCCTGGCTGGCGTTGGCCGCCGGCGCGGTGCTGGGGGGTTGGCAATTCAGGTTGGTGGCCTGCGCCTGTCGCAAGGCGTGTTCCTGGGATTGCTCCAAGGCCAGGGCCGGAAGACTGGCCAAACCCAGCAGTACCAGGATGAAACGGAGTGAAGTATTCATGGCGATCCTTCGTCATTGGTCAGGGTTTGCGCTGCATGAGCTTGTTCCACTGCGCCTTTTGCCCGTTGCTCTGTGAAGCCGGTGGCTCGAACAGCTGGCAGGGCGGCGGATTCGCCGGGCACATCGCGGCCACCTGCGCCCAGGTCTGGGCCGGGTCCGGTTTGGCGATGCGGAAGTTGGTGTAGTTCTGGCTGACGATGGGGGCATTGGCGACGCTGGTGTCACCGGAGAAAAAGAACGATTGGGGCTGCCGGTAGGGCGGTTGCCCCGACATTTTTTTGTAGAAGGCATAGCCGAACAGGATCGGTCCCTGCGGCGATTGAAGGTCCAGCGCGTAGGCCTGCACGCTGCCATTGAGGTTTTGGCTGCGCTCGGCGCTGTAAGGCAGGTGCTGGATGAAGTCTTGTCGCGGTGGATGATTCATCGGCGAAAACATGCAGCAGGCCGGCATGTCCTTGGGGCGATCCTGCGGGTAGGTCAGGAAGTAGGCCTTGTTGCCCAGGGAAACGAAGGAGCAGGTGTAGTTGTTGTTCTTGATCGGGAAGATCGGCAGGCAGTACTTCTCATAGTGCTCCATCATCGCACCGAAACCGTCGCCATCGGCCGGGATATAGGCCGTGTCGTAGTAGCTGGTTCCTCGGGAGACGGTGTAGTCCGCCGGGGTCAGGGTGGAGGGCGGATTGCTGTAGGGCGGCGGGTTTTTTTCATAGTTGTGCATCACCCGGTACATGGTCCAATCGCTGATCCAGAACGCCGGGAAAAACGGATCGGAAGGCTCGCCTGGGAGGCGTTTGGCGATGCAGTTGCCGTTCTGTTCGTTGCAGCCCTCGGTGTTGTGCACGCCCATGGTGAAGTACACGGCACCGCTGTCCTGGGCGAACAGAGGCGGGCTGAACAGCAGGATCAACAGCAATAACCGGTTCAAGATACTGGTTTTCATAGGTCATTCCTTTGAAAAGTACCGAGTGACACTGTGGGAGCCTGTGGGAGCAAAGCTTGCTCGCGATGAACGATAACGCGGTCATTCGAAAGACCGAGGTGCCTTCATCGCGAGCAAGCTCAGCTCCCACACAAGCTCAGAGGTTGTCGTAATCGCTCATCTTGAGTTGTTGTGGCGGATAGTTGCGCTTCACCAGCTTCTGGGCCCACAGCTCCAATACCGCGCGGCGGCTCTGGGACATGTCACGGGTGATAGGCATCGAGAGCGTGCTTTCCTCCTGGTAGGGCTTGCTGATCAGCACAATCAACTGGTCGATGGCGCCTTCGACGCGCGCCTGGGAGTTGAGCGGCATGTACTTGTTCATGATGGGGTACAGGTAATAGAAGGTCTGCAGGATGCGTGGGTAGAGGAAACCCTCCCACAGCTGCGTCGCGGCGTTCTGATCCTTGTAGACGGTGTTCCAGTAGTTGATGAAGTCCTGTTGCAGCTGCACGTCCAAGGGCAGGACGCGGAGCGGGGCGAGGAAGTCGATGTAGGCTTGGGGCAGTGGGAAGCTGAAGGGAATGACCGGATCGCTGTCGCCGTCCTTGACGAAAAAACGCAAGGTCGGGAAGCCCGGGGCGACAGCCCTGAAGCTCACCTGGGCGATGCCGTTGGCGTCGGTAGTGGTGGTGACATAAGAGTAATCCACCGGAGTGGCGTGGACGTCGTCGATCAGGGTTCCGGTGGCGTAGACGCCGGCATCGAATGCCAGGCAAGGGTGCAAGTCGATCGTGACCGGTTTGCCGTCGCCCTGCAGGAATTGCTGATAACCGATCGGGTCTCCACTGGGCAGATCCGTATTCTGCAGCGCTGTCAGTCGGCGGCCGCTGCCTTTGGCCAGATAGTTTTGTACGGGCGGTGCGTTATTGAAATTCGGCAGATTGGCCTTGTTCTGGTTGGGGTCGTCTGGGTGGTCGAAGAACAGCGTGAAATTGGCCGCGTTGCTGGAGGCCAGGTAGTAGTCGCTGGTGGTCACCATGTAGGGGTTGCCATATTCCGCCACCCACAGCGTGGTATTGGCCGCCGGTTGACCATTTTTCTGCACCATGATGGTCAGTGTCTTGTGGTCGCCCACGTCGATGAAACTGCCGCTCTCCACCACTTCGGCGGTCCAGGTTTGCTGGGTGGCGGCGATCACGGGTGTCGGGGCAGCCGTGGCCTTGAGTCGCAGCTCCAATGGATGACCTGGTTGTAGTTTCGTCAGGTCCGCGTCGCTGAGCGGGAAGTCCTGCAGGCCGGAGCGTTTGTCGAAGGCTGCCTGGTTATACCGGTCGAAACCCAAGTCCACGATCGGCGTGAATTGATCACCCTCGCATACACCCAGTTGATAGTCGCCGGCCTGGAACTTTTCGGCGGTCAGGATGGGAGCATTGGGCTCTACCGGATAGAACGGGAACGTGTTGGCCAGATCCAGCGACAGGGTGTTGCCGGTAATCTGCACCGAAGTCACGCCCAGTGTGGCGTTTTGGGCAGCCCCTCCTGGTTTGGCAACAGATACGGCCTGCGTGGGCACCAGGCGCAGGCCGGCGGGGGCGGTCGGGTATTCGTCGGCGAACCAGAGGCCCAGGGTCGCGGCGGTGCGGCTGTAGGCGGGGTTGAAGAAAATACCGGAAACGTTGTCCAGGCCCTTCTGATACATCGCTTGCAGACGAGCCGTATCCGAGGGGGCATTGGAACGGGTGTTGACGTACGGAAAGTCGTTGAAAACACCGTTCCTGTCGTAGCAGGTCAGGTAGGTGGAGAACCTGAACATCAGGCCCTTTGCCCCTTGTAGCTTCATCTGCTGCTGGAGGTTACTCAGCAGCGCCGAATCGCCGATGACCCATTCCAGGTTTTCCTGGGGAAAGCAGGTCTGCCAGGTTGTGGTGACATACACCAGGCCATGGAAGGTGCTGGCCCAATTGAAATTCAGGAAGCGATCCATCATCCGATGCTGGCGATTGAGGGTCAGGCCACACGTGGCATCCCCCAGCATCAACTTGTCGAAATACAACGCGGTGAAGGTGTTCTGCCACGGACTGACGTCCACGAAACGCGCGGCTGTCGGGGCGTTGCTGCCAAAGGGATTGCCGAGCAATTGGTAGTCCCGGCCAACCAGCGCATCCTCGGTGATGTAGGTGTTGGCCTGCAGCTCGCCGCCAATGATCGTTGAGCGAGTACCTTTGTAGCTCACCGTGCCGCAGGCATTGTCGCCAAACAGATCCCATTCGGCGGGCATGTACGGGTAGTTATCCGGGTTGGCATTGGTCGGTACCTGCAGCATATAGGCCGGCAGCTCTTCCATTGTCAGGGGCTTGATGGCCCAGGGCATCAACTGGGTGGGGGCGTTCGTGGCGTTGATGTCGAAGTGGCTCATGAACGGCCAGTTGATGTCAGCGTTGACCGCGTCATACAGCGGATACACGTCGTTGTTGTTGGCCGTTGGTGGGTTCCAGAACATATGGCCGTTGAGGTAGATACGGGGGAAATTCAATACGCTCATGTCATGCTCCTTAGCGTTGCCACTGGGCGCGTTTCAGCGACCAGACAAAGTCCAGTTTTTTGTAGCCATCGAATGCCGAGGGCGGCAGCGGGGTGGTGGGATAGACGATGCCGCCCCCTTGGTTCAGAGCGAAATTGAAGTAGCCTTTGTCGTTCGAGTAAGCGGCGGTGCCGTGGCAGGCCAGGCAGGACGAGGTGTTCTGGAACGCCGACTCCAGTTGCGAGTTGGCCAGTACCTGGGTGATGGGTTGGAATTCGACCCCGATCAATTCGTACTTTGACAAGCTCCGGTTATTGGCCTGGAAGCTGGCATTGACCGGCTTGGCGGCCGGTGTCGGTCCGGTGGTGTTGGTCATCGGCGCAGGCGGGGCGGCATTGGTGACGGTGTACTTGCTGTTGTTGATGTTTTCGAAGGTGGTCCAGACCCAGTCGGCGTTCAGTTTGTTGACGACATGCAGACCGCTCAATGCCACATAGCCGACCTGGTAAGTACCGTCGTCCTGCTGGTAGTAGGCCTGGGCAATGTAGTAGCCGTCGTTCACCAGGGTTTGTCGGTAGGTCGTGTCTGTGCCGATCCACAGCCACGCGGCTTTCAACTCCCAGGCGGTGGGGGGGAAGTTGAGGTCGTTGGCCAGGGCGGCCTGGCCATTCACGTTGTAGACCTGCTTCTGCACGATGTAATCGAACGTGTCCTTGCCCATCAGTAACTGAAAGCGTACGGGGTGGCCTTGTTGGGCATCGGGCACGGCACCCCCCATTTGCAGGATCAGGCCATCGACCTGTTGGGTGGCATTGATGTTATGGAAGGATCGGGACAGGTCCATGCCTTGTGCCTTGGCTTGCGTCACTACAGCGGCTGGGAGCGGCGCGGAGCTGTCATAGGCGCCCGGCGGTGCGCCGTTGGGCAGGTAGACCTGGTCCGAGGGCTTCATCATCTCCCACACCAGATTGCTGCTTTGCGCGGTGCTGGGTTGGTTCAAGCAGACGAACCAGTTCCAGGCCATGGTCTCGGGACTCTGGGCAAACGCGGTCCGAGTCTGGTTGATGTCTGCTCCAAATTGCAGGAAGTTGCTGCAATCGAAGTTGTTGGTGTCCTGTGCCTGGGCCAAACCGGCCAGGGCACTGAGAACGGTTATGGAAATGGCTCGCCGCATGGAAGCTCCTTGGCATTCGCCGTATCGGCATGAGGGTGCCCCCGGAAGTGTTCCAGGAGCAGTTGCTTCACCGCCGTGGCCGCAAGGTGCTGCGGTAACGGCAGATCACAATTGGTGATGAGCAGCGGGCCGGTCTTCTCGCTCGTGGGCAGCCGTCCGTGGCTGCCGCGGACCAGGCGGGTGTCCAGTGGAATCAGGTCCATGTAGTAGCGAAAGCCGAGCTTTTTCTGGAGCAGGCGGCGCGCCACTTTCAATTTCGGGAAGCGAATGGCCGGGTCGATGAACAGCTCGAGCGGGTCGTAGCCTGGCTTGCGATGGATGTCCACGGTGCGGGCAAAGTCGGGAGCCTTGCCCTCGTCGAACCAGTAGTAGTAATCGAACCAGTAACCGGCGGCGGCCACGGCCACCAGCTCGCCGCTGCGGGGATGATCCAGTTGCCAGGCCTGTTGTTCGGTTTTATCCAGTACCTGTTCGATGCCGGCCTGGCGTTGCAACAGCGCCTTGACGCGGGGGATGTCGCGCGCATGCTTCACGTAGATGTGCGCGACCTGATGATCGACCACGGCAAACGCTGCACTGGCACCGGGGTCGAGCAACTCCCAGGTCAGCGATTGGCGTACCTGCAACAAGCCCTCGGCACGTAACAACCGGTTGATGGAAACGGATTGGGTGACGGCTTCGATCCCGTATTCGGACAACAGCATCACCGCCGCGCCTTGCGCTTGGGCAAAGTCCAGCAGACGCCCGACTTCACTGTCGATGGCGCGTACCTCGTCGGCAATCGACGGGTGATCGGGCCCCAGGCGTTGCAGGCTGTAGTCGAGGTGGGGCAGGTAGATCAATTGCAGGTCGGGGTGGTTGAGCTGGAATTCGGCGATGGCGCAATCGACGATCCAGCGGCTCGAGGCGATGCCAGCCGCCGGTCCCCAGAAGCTCGGAAAGGGAAACTCGCCGATCTGCTGTTCGATACGCTCATGCAACGAGGCCGGCGCCGAATACAGGCCGAACATTTTGCGACCATCAGCCGGGTAATGCGGTCGTGGGGTAATGGCGGCGTCTACGTCGGCATACATGTTGTACCACCAGAACAACTGGCTGCAGCGAAACCCGGGGTACTGACGCTTGAGTGCCTGCCAGACCTTTTCCCCCTGGATCAGAGCATTGGGTTGCAGCCAGAAACGCACTTCGGCCTGATCGCGAAAGTACCAGCCGTTGCCGACGATGCCGTGTTCCGACGGCGGCTGTCCGGTGAGGATCGAGGCCTGCACGGTCGAGGTGACCGCCGGGAACACCGGTTGCAGCGTGGCCATCTTGGCCGTTTTCAACAGGGCATTGATGCAGGGCGTCGCGGCACCCAACAGCGCGGGCGTCAGGCCGACCACATTGATCAGCAGCAGCGGCTGGCGCACAGGATCAGAGTGCATGGGCACGGGCCTCCAGCGCTTGAGGTTGCAGCAGGCGGCGCTGCTGCAACTGGTCCTCGACCCAATGCAACTCCGCCGCGATACCCTGGAGTTGGGCGTGCTCGGTCGTGGGCCGCAGTTGGCTGGGCAGGACGCCCCAGCTGTAGGTTTCCACTTCCAGTACGGGGCGAAAATCCCCATGGTCGGCCAAAAAGTCGAACGTCTGCGACAGGGCAAGCTGGCTGCCGCTGAGTTCGGGCAGCAGCAGGTGTTCGCTGAACAGCGGAATGTGGAAGTGAATCCTCAGTTCGGGATGAGAGACGCGGTTCTGCTCACAATCATCCAGGGCCGCGGGGAGGTCGGCCCAGGCCGATAACCGATCGTGCCCATCGCGGGCCTTCACTTGATGCAGGTAGGTGGGTTCGGCAAAACCGCTCAATGTCTTGAGCACCTGTTCGCGCCGGTGCTCGTCCTCAGGCAGGCGACAAATCAGTGCATTGGATAACTGGATCTTGCCGATGGGGACCCGGGCCTGACGCAATCGGTCCAGTGATTGATAGCAGTCTTCGAACATCACGGCCTGGTGGCAAACGTCAAAGCACAGCGCCAGGTGTTCATGGTGCGGGTCCGTGGCTTGCCAATGGCGGAAGAAGGCGATGGCCTGGTCGGTGTTTTCCAGCACGCAATCGGGCTCCATTTCCAGGCAGACCACGATCTTCTTGCCCGTCTCCCGTTGCAGCCGGGCCAGCCCGGCGGTGAGCTCGCGCAGTTGCTGCTCGGCGCGTTGCTGTAGCGTCGGGCTCCAGTGGGCGGCATAGCCCAGCGGCAGGCTGGAGATCACCCCCTGGGCACAATCCGCTGGCAGGGCCTGGGCGAGAAATCGAGCCAGGTCCAGGCTGTACGCCAGCCGCTGCGGATCGGCCCAGCTGGGCAGGTAGACGTCGGCTTTCACCGCGCCCTGGTGAAATTGGCCGTAGGGAAACCCATTGAGCGAGGTCAGGCGTAGGCCGCTGCGTTGCAGCAGGTCGAGGAAATCCGCACGGGTCGGTGCTTGTTGCAGTTCGGCGGCGGCGAGGGCGCTGATCCACAATCCACTGTCCTGCGTGTCGAGCCCGCGCAGTGTGCGCACGGTGTGGAAATGCCGTTCGATGGATGCGCGCAGCCCGCCCAGGTCATGGGTCGGGTGCACGTTGCTGCAATAGCCGATCTGCGTGGCCGTCCAACCCGTGCGGGCGCTCATTTGATCACCGGTTCCTGGCCGCGCAGGGCGGAGTTGTCCTGCCATTGCCGCCGCTGATCGATGGGCAGGGGCGTACTGACCAGGGCTTTGTCCAACTGGCCGCTCTGGGCAAAAAAGTCCACCGGGTTGTGGAACAGAACTTGTTCGACCTGGGCTTCACTGAAGCCTGCGGCCAACATTGCCTGGCCGGTCTTGGGCACCTTGAGCGGGTCGCTGATGCCCCAGTCGGCGGCGCTGTTGACCACCATTTTTTCCGTGCCGTACTGCTGCAGCAGCGCGACCATGCGCTGTTCCGACATCTTGGTGTTGGGGTAGATGGAGTGGCCACGCCAGCAGTCGCTGTCCAGCACCAGGGGCAGGGTCAGTTCGTTGAGGTGGTCAATGATCACCAGATGTTCGGCAATGCCGACCTCGCGAATGACCGCGAGCGTGCGTTTGGTGCCACCGATCTTGTCGCGGTGCGGGGTGTGCACCAGCACCGGCAGGTTGAATTGCTTGGCCAGCTCCAATTGCGCGGCGAGAAAGCGATCCTCTTCCGGGGTGATGTCGTCGTAGCCGATTTCACCCACCGCCACCACGCCGTCCTTCACCAGGTAGCGCGGCAGAATCTCCAGCACCTCATTGGCCACCGACAGGTCATTGGCCTCCTTGGGGTTCAGGCCAATGGTGCAGAAATGATGGATGCCGAACATGCTGGCGCGAAAGCGCTCCCAGCCCAACAGTGTGTCGAAGTAGTCAATGAAGCTACCGACGCTGGTCCTGGCCTGGCCCTGCCAGAAGGCCGGCTCGATCACCCCGGTGATGCCGGCGGCCGCCATGTTCTGGTAATCGTCGGTGGTGCGGCTGACCATGTGGATATGCGGGTCGAAGTACTTGAGCATGGTGAATCCTCGTCAAAAAAAGCGGGGGACGGTGGGGCATCAGTTCGGCGAAACGCCGCCCAGGTGCTCGTGCCATTGCGCCGGCAAGCGTCGTTGCTGACCCAGGCCGGCCAGGCGCTGACGTTGCGCCGGGCTCAGCAGGTCGAAGGCAATCACGTGGGGCAGTCCGGCGGACACCGTTCGTTCGGCGGCGAGTTGTTCGTCCAGCAGGTCGAGGGCCAACTGGTTGAGGGTGACGCTTTGTCGTTGCGCCAGGCCGATCAGGCGTCGTACATCGAGGCCCATGCCCAGCGCTTTCAACACCAGTTGGTTGAAGGCCTGTTCGTTGTAGTGACGCGACGGGTAGGCGGTGTCCAGGGCGAGGGCGGCGAACACCTGGCTGTTGCTGGTGCGCCCGGCCTGGCGTGCAAGCTCCACGCACGCCCCGCGGCTATCGAGCCAATCGAGGGCCTTCAAGGTGGCGACCTTTTCCTGGTCGTCGCCCCACAGGAACAACTGGTGCAGCAGGGCGGCTTGTCCGGCGGCGGGCTGCTGCTCCAGCACTTGGGCCAGCAGCAACGCGCGCGCCATCTGGACGTTACTCCAGCCGGCGATATCGGGCAGTGCTCGCTCCTTGAGGTTGCGCTTGCACTGGCTGCTCAAGAGCGCCGAGGTAGTGGCGTCCGGGTGTTGGGCCAGTTGCTCCTGTGCCTGACGCCACCATTGCCGCTCGGTTTCTTCGAGTTGACGAATGAAATTTTGCCGTTGTTCGTTCAGGCAGTCGTGGCGCATGTCGAGGGTCGCCGATGCCGGTGCTGTAACGTCCGTGTTCATGTTGGTTTGATCCAGCGCTGGAAATGGGGAAGCAGGAAAAACACCAGGACACATAACAGGCTGCCCAAGGGCTGGTTAGCCACGGCCAGCACCAGGGCATCGAACAGCGGCAGGGCTGCCAGGCCAGCGCCGATAAAGGCGCGGACCTGCCGTTGCCGAGGGTTGGCCAGGTTGTGCCAGTAATGCCAGCCCAACCAGCCAAGCCATAACAGCAGCACCGGCCAAAACCAGGCACTGCCTGCGTAGATCGCCAGGGCCAGTGGGCTCAGCATCAGGAGCAGGGGGAGGCGGCTGATCAGTTGGTTGCGGTGTTCCTGGCGAGCCAGGTAGGTCAGGCCGCTGATGTAGACACCGAGCAAAATGGCGCAGAGCCAGATCGGTCCCGGTGGCAGCGCCAGACTGGCCGCTGCGGTGAGGTAGAGCGCCGAGCGGCAGGCACCCATCAGCCAGACGCTGTGGGCGTATTTCTTGTGCAGCAGGTTGTAACCGAGAATGCAGCCCACCAACAGGGTGGCGCTGCCCAGCAGCCAGTGCGGCTGCTCGATCAGCCGGCTCAGGCCCAGCAGCGAGGTCGCGGCCAGCACCAGCAACAACGCGGTGGCCAGCCGCACTTGCTGGCGGCTGACCAGGCCCAGGGTAATGGGGCGGGGGTTGTGGTGTTGTTGGTCCCAGTCGGCGTCCAACAGGTCGTTCAACAGCATGCCGGCCAGGTACAGCAGCGACAGTGCCGCCAGCAGCAGGATCCACACCAGGGACGACGGCGGTGCCAGGGCCCCGGCGCTGCTGGCGAGCAGGGCGGCGGCCAGGGTGTTGGTCCACACCGTGGGCAGGTTGGACACACGGCCGAGGGTCAGCCAGGTCTTGAGGTTCGGCGCGGTCTGGTTCATTGCGCACAGCGCTCGTTCAGGGGTAGCGCAAGCTCGACCTGGGTGGACAGCCGCTGCAATGCCTGCTCCATTCGCGCGGTATCGATGTCATGCAAGTCCACCGACTCGCCGATCCGGCTGAGCATGGGGATGGAAAGTTGCCCACCCAAATGCTGGCGGAACTCCTCCAGCCCCAGCAAAACCTGCGAGCGGCCCAGTGCATCTTTCAAGGTCAGTTCCGGCGGGTTCAGGCAGAAGCCGAGCCTGAGCAGCAGGTTCAGCACCCGTTCGGTGTCGCTGTCGCTCAACAGCCCCAGGGCATTGGCATAAAGCCCATCCAGGGCCATGCCCACTGCGACGGCTTCACCATGGCGCAGTCGGTGCTGACTGAGATTTTCCAGTTTGTGGGCGGCCCAGTGCCCGTAGTCCAAGGGCCGCCCGTTACCGCGTTCGAAGGGGTCGCCAGCACCGGTGATGTGCGCCAGGTGCAATTCGGCGCAGCGGCGGATCGCATAGCGGCTGGCCCCATGTTCGAAGTGTGCGAGGGCGTCGGCCTGTTGCTCCATCCACTGGAAAAACGCCTGGTCCTTGATCAGCGCCACCTTGACCGCCTCGGCCAGCCCGGCGATCTGGTCGCGCCGGGTCAGGCTGGTCAGCAATTGAAAGTCATTGATGACCGCGGTGGCGGGATAGAAGGCGCCCAGCAGGTTTTTCTGGCCGAAGGCGTTGATGCCGTTTTTCACACCGATACCGGCGTCGTTCTGGGCGAGCACGGTGCTTGGGATGCGAATCAGGCGAATGCCGCGGTGGAAGGTGGCGCAGGCGTAGCCCACCGCATCCAGCACCGCGCCGCCACCGAGGGCCAGCACATGGCAATGCCGGTCCAAGCCATGTTTCAGCATGTCGGTGTACAGCCGCTGCAACACCTTAGAATCCTTGCTCGACTCGCCGGCCGGGACCGCGATCGGCGGCGCCTGTAGATGCAGGTCTGGAAAGTGGCTGGTGAAGTAGGCGTTGATCTGTTCCAGCAGGTGCGGGGCGCTGTGCAGCAGTTGTTCATCGGCGAATATCAACACCGTGACCGGGCCTCTGTGGCCGGCCATGAGCTGGCGGTGCAGGCAGGGATTGAGCGGATCGAATACATGATCGGTGAACACCACCGGGTAGTCGTAGCTGACCTTGAAGCGCCCGTGCAACGGTTGCTCCGCGTCGTTGCGGCGATGGCTCTTGAACAGGCTGTACCCGGCGATGAACAGCCCGGGCAATACCATGCTGGCGAGCAGGGTCACCAACAGCGCGTTCTGCTCGACGAGAAAGGTGCCAATGGCGCTGTAGGCCAATGCCAGGCCAGCATTGGCCAGGGTGGTGACCAGGATGAACGCGCGCAGTGGGTAGCGTTGCATCCCGGCGGCGACGACCGAGGTTTCCGCCAGCACCGGGACCCCGCGCAGGCAGATCAACGACAGCGTGCCCAACCGGTAAGCCAGTTGCCCCGGCTGGCGCTGATGCAGGCCGAGGCGGCCGGACAGCAGGCGCAAATAGCCGGCGCCCAGGGCATAGCCCAGCCCGGCGCCCAGGCACAGGCCGACGAAAATCGCCAGGTAACCCCCCACGCTGCCAAGCATCGCCACGGCCAGCAGCGCGACCATACTCGACGGCACCGGCAGCACCACGTCCAGCGCCAGCAGGGCGATCAGCAGCAACGCCAGGTAGAGTTTCTGCGTGGGCGTCGAGGGCTGGTACAGGTTGAGATGGGTCAGGAAGTCCTGGATCTGTTGCTCGAACAGCAAGAAGCTGGCGATCACCAGGGCTGAAAAGCAAACCAATGACAGCCAGAAATGTCCGGCTGCACTTTTTTGCGAGAGCAAACGATACCCACGGCCATGCTTCATCAAGCATCCCTCTTGTTGTTATTGACTGATTCCGTGTCAGTAATTGAAAGCAACGCCAAGTGTGTGTTTTAGGCCAATAGATGCTCTCGCCCGAAGGGCTGTCAGGTGTGGTTGATGATGTGGTTGGAGACAGGTTTGAATCTAGACGGCCCGGGTGTTTTTGCAAGGCCATCTGATGGCAATTTGATTTGGGCTGCCACTGCGCGTTTCAGGTAACCCGTAGCAGCCGCTTGTCCCGCTTGTTCAGGGCCTCGAAGACCCGCGCAACTGCGCCGGGCTGACGCCAAGGCGTTGCTTGAACAGCGTGGTCATGTGCGCCTGGGAGTTGAAGCCGCAGGTGTGGGCGATATCGGTCAGACGGGCGGTTGAGTCGCGCATCAGCGCCCGTGCCTTGGCCAGGCGCCGGTCGATCAGGTAGCTGTGTGGGCTTTTGCCGGTGGCATTCTTGAATGCCCGCATGAAATACCCTTCGGACAAGCCAAGCAGCCCGGCCATTTCCCTGACCCCCAGCGGACCGTCGAGACCGGCGTCGATGAACTCGTCGAGCAGGCGCATTCGCCCGCCGGTGATGGACCCTTGTATGGGGGCCGAAAACGTCTTGGGGTCCTTCACCCGGTCAGCCAATCCGAGCGTCCAGGCCTCCCAGTCATCCTCTGCGCTGGCACGCAGCAATGCGCTGCGCATTCTCAGGGCCAGGGTGATGGCCTGCGGGTCAATACGGTTGTTGAACGCATGCTCCCCCGGCAACGCCAAACCGTCGGTGCGCACGACCCGCAGGTATTCACCGCCGCTGGGGGATTCGGAGAACACATCGCATTCGGCGGGGACGAATGCCAGGCCGTTGGGGATCGCCTCGAAGGGCTGCACGCGATCGCTGCCGATGGCGTGCAGGCCGCGCTGGCTGTCGAAGGCGAAGCCGATCGCCGACTGGCTGGCGACATAGCGGGTGGCGTAGGCGCAGCCGGGCAGCAATTCGATCGCCCACGGCCCAACCTCGATGCGACGGACCGGTTCGGACTGGGGCGGCTGGTGGCGGTTTCGAGGGTTCATGAACAGCATAGTAGTGAAGAGAGGGCCTGAAAGTCAGGTCAGTTTTCTGAAAGCCCGCCGGTGGTGCCCTGATTAGACTGGGCAAAACCCGGAGGCCCATCATGCACACACTGACTCGCGACGATATCGAACAAGCTGCCCGCCACTTATACGAAGTCATGCCCGCCACCGCCCAGTACGCCTGGCCCTTGCTGGCTGAGCGGTTGGGTTGCACGGTGTGGGTCAAGCACGAGAATCACACCCCGACGGGGGCCTTCAAGGTGCGCGGCGGCCTGACCTTCGTGCGCTGGCTCATGCGCGAGCACCCAGAGGCAAAAGGCATCGTCACGGCGACTCGCGGCAACCACGGCCAGAGCCTGGCGCTGGCGGCCAGCGCATTGGGTTTGAAAGCGTTGATCGTCGTGCCGCACGGTAACTCGGTGGAGAAGAACAACGCCATGCGCGGTTTTGGCGGCGAGGTGGTCGAGTATGGCCGCGATTTCGATGAGGCCCGTGAAGAGGCCGCACGCCTGGCCCAAGCGCATGGCTTCTACCTGGTGCCGCCGTTCCATCCCGAGTTGGTCAAGGGCGTGGCGACCTATGGGCTTGAGCTGTTCAACGCGGTGCCGGACCTGGACACCGTCTATGTACCGATAGGCTGCGGCTCGGGAATCTGCGCGGTCATCGCCGCCCGTGATGCCTTGGGCCTGAAGACCCACGTGGTGGGCGTGGTGTCCACCGAGGCCGTCGCGGCGAAGTTGTCGTTTGAAACGGGCAAGCTATGCGAGACCGCTTCGGCGAATACCTTTGCCGACGGCCTGGCCGTGCGCAGACCCGTTCCCGAGGCCTTTGCCATCTATGGGGCCGGGGCGGCGCGGATCGTCGCGGTCAGCGACGCTGAAATTGCCGGGGCCATGCGGGCGTATTACACCGACACCCACAACCTCGCCGAAGGTGCCGGCGCCGCCGCCTTGGCAGCGCTGATGCAGGAGCGTGAAACGATGCGGGGGAAAAGGGTGGCGGTGATCCTGTCCGGTGGGAATATCGACCGGCCGGTGTATGCGAATCTGATTGGCTGAGGTTGGGCTTGCCGCATCGCGAGCAGGCTCGCTCCCACAGTTTTCCGGGGTGATCATGATTCGAGCTACACCCTGGATTCCCTGTGGGAGCGAGCCTGCTCGCGATAGCGGTGGGTCAGATCGCACCGAGATTGGATGCCGCCTCTGCGGCCATGGCCGCCCGGACGCTGGGGCGTGCGGCTATTCGCGCCATGAACGCCGCCAGCGCCGGCCAGTCCTTGATCTGGATATTGAACAACGGCAGCCAGTTCAAGACGGTAAACAAATAGCCGTCTGCCAGGCCAAAGGTTCCCATCAGGTAATCCTGTTGTTCAAGGGCCTGGCTGAGGTAATCCAGGCGCTTGAACAGTTTTGCCCTGAAGATGGCCTTGGTCGGCTCTGCAATATCGGCGTTGAACAGTGGTGCACATCCGCTGTGAATCTCGGAGGTGATGAAGTTCAACCATTCCTGCAGGCGGACCCGCTCCCAGCTGCCATTGGCCGGCGCCAGCGTGTTTGCGGGGACCAGGTCAGCCAGGTACTGGACGATGGCGGGCCCCTCGGTCAGGACATCACCGTTATCCAGCACCAAGGCTGCCACGTAGCCCTTGGGGTTGATGGTCAGGAAATCGAGCCCGTCGGCGGTTCGCTTGGTCTTGTTGTCGACCCGGATCAATTCAAAGGGCAGGCCCAATTCCCGCAGCACGATGTGCGGGGACAATGAGCAGGTCATGGGGGCGAAGTACAGTTTCATGGTTTCCTCAAGGTCGGGGGACGTGCCGCCAGAATCCGCGAGGGCCGGAACATTTTCAAAGGACATCTTCAGTGCTAGCGTATGACAAAATCTCATGAGCGAGCCAAACCCAGTGGCCACACGAATCCCATCTCTAAATGGTCTGAAAGCATTCGAATCGGCCGCTCGCCACATGAGTTTTACCAAGGCCGCGCTAGAGCTTAACGTCACTCAAACAGCCATCAGTCATCAAATTCGCCGGCTCGAAGAAGAGCTGGGCGTGCGCCTGTTCTTGCGTCTCAAGGACGGCCTGACCCTGACAGACGAAGGCCATGCCTATTTTCCAGGCGTTCGCGCGGCGTTCCATGAGTTGCGCTATTGCACCGAGACGTTGCTGCAGAGCCGCAACAACTGTGTCTTGACCATCAGTACCCTGGTTTCATTTGCTTCCAAATGGTTGTTGCCACGACTGGCGTCTTTCCAGCAGGCGTTTCCCAACATTGACGTGCGCGTTACGGCCTCCACCGAACGGGTGGATTTTCGTAAGGGCGGCGTCGATGCGGCCATTCGTTACGGTTCCGGGGACTGGAAGGGCTTGCGGGCCGACTGGCTGATGGCCGATGAGATCTTTCCGGTGTGCAGCCCCAGGCTGCTGCAAGGTCCGACAGCCTTGGAGAATCCGCGCGATCTGGCCCAGCACACCTTGTTGCAGGTCAGTGGGGTGACCCGCGACGACTGGGGTGCCTGGTTGAGTGCCGCCGGCCAACCGAAAAAACTGGCCGAAGGCAGCCGGTTGACATTCGACCTGGCCATGATGGCTGTTCAGGCTGCGGTTGACGGCCTGGGGGTGTGCATCGGGCGTTCAACCTATGTCGAGGATGACCTGAAGGCCGGGCGATTGGTTGCCCCCTTCGATCTGCGCTTGAAATCTGACCTCGGCTTTTATTTCGTGAGCCCCCACGAAACAGCCGACACCGCAAAAGTGCAGGCCTTTAGAACCTGGTTGAAGGATTCGGTGAGTTTTGTCGCCAAAACATAATTACGTCGTACCGTTCAGCCCCCAGCCAGCGAGCCGATATGAATAGAAGGTCCGGTTACTTTCAGGGTTCATTGAGGGGACGTCATGTTTAATAAAGCACTAAAAAATGAACTGACGGCTAGGACGGCCGAATTGGCAACATACAAAGGACTGGTAGGCTCCCTGGAGCGGTCGATGGCTGTCATCGAGTTCAGCCCCGATGGCAAGGTCCTTCGGGCGAACGAAAATTTTCTTGGTGCGATGGGCTACCGCGCGGATCAATTGGCCGGCTTGTCCCATCGGGATTTTTGCACCCCAGCGCTGGTGGGCAGCGCCGAGTACCGTGAATTCTGGAACCAGTTGCGTGCCGGTCAATTCGTTTCCGGCACGTTTCAGCGCCGTAGCGCGCAAGGGCAGAACGTGTGGCTGGAAGCCAGCTATAACCCGATAGTGGACGAGCAAGGCCGCGTCGTGAAGGTGGTCAAGTACGCACTTGATGTCACCGCCAAGGTTGCCAGCGAGGCAGAAACACGTGGCCGGCTGGCGGCACTCGACCGGGCCATGGCAGTGATCGAGTTCGACCTGGACGGCAATATCCTGACCGCCAACGACAACTTCATGAGTGTCATGAATTACTCACTGGCTGAACTCAAGGGCAAGCACCACCGGATGTTCTGCGAACCGAGCCTGGTGGGCAGTTCGGAGTACAGTGATTTCTGGCGTCGTCTCAACGCCGGCGAGTTTTTCAGCGGCCAGTTCAAGCGCCTCGGCAAAAACGGCAAAGTCGTCTGGCTGGAAGCCAGCTACAACCCGGTCTACGACGCCGAAGGCAAGTTGTGCAAGATCGTGAAGTTCGCCAGTGACATCAGCGAACGGGTGGAGAAATTCGAAGAGGATTCGCGTGGCGCTTCCCGTGCGTACCATATCTCCGCCGAGACCGAACGAGTGGCTGAGCAGGGCGCCCTGGTGATCCATCAGACTGCCAAGGAGATGCGCGAGATCGCCGACAACATTGGCTCTTCCGCGCGTCTGGTTGGGCAGTTGGGCGCGCGTTCGGAAGAGATTACGGCCATCGTCAACACCATTCGCGGCATTGCCGACCAGACCAACCTGCTGGCCCTCAACGCGGCCATCGAGGCCGCGCGGGCCGGGGATCAGGGGAGGGGATTCGCGGTGGTGGCCGACGAGGTCCGGCAACTGGCCGGGCGCACCAGTCGCTCCACCTCGGAGATTGCCGAAATGATCGGCATGATCCTCTCCGAAACCCGCGATGCCGTCGCCAGCATGAACGTGACCCATGAAGGCGCATTGCGCGGTGTAACCCTGGCAGACCAGGCCGGCTCGGTCATCGTGCAAATCAGGAACGGGACCACGGATGCACTTGAGGCCGTGAGTATGTTTGCGTCCAAGCTCGACGAATCCGAGGTGATTCCCAAGACCGCTATCGGCTGGGTGGGTTGAGGTGAGCTGAGTCCTCGCCCCAGCGATCCATGCGCTTGACCAAATCAAGCAATACCGCTCGCAGTTCCGGCGGTCGCACGGGCTTGGCCAGCACCGAGATACTCAGGCTTTGCAGCGATTGGCGTATCCGCTCGATTTCATGCCCGGTGATGACCAGCGCCGGGACTTGCCAGCCGCGCTGCTCGCGTAGCGCGGCAATGCATTCGGCGCCCGAGACTTTTGTGCCCAGGTCGAAATCGGCGATGACAATGTCGCAATCGCTGGTCAGCCCTTCGCCGTCGCTGTGAGCCTCAACCTCGCATCCCCATTTTTCCAGCAGCGCCGAGGTCGCCATCAGTACGTTGGCGTCGTCTTCAACCAAGCATACCCGCAACCCGTCCAGGCGATTCTGGACGGGCACCACCTTGGGCGCCATGACACGTGGTGCCGCCGGTTCCAGGCCGCTGATCGTCACCCGGGTACCTTGTCCGACCTTGGAACGGATGTGTATATCGACATTGAGCATCTGGCTGATGCGCTTGACGATGGACAGGCCGAGGCCGAGCCCCTCGACATCCTTGTCGCGCGCATGGCGAACGCGGTAGAACTCCTTGAACACCTCGGGCAAATGTTCGGCGGCGATGCCGCGCCCCTTGTCGTAGATCACCACGGCCAGGCGCTGGCCCTGGCGCCGCACGCCGATCAGCACGGGTTGGCCGGGTGCGTATTTGAGGGCGTTGGACAGCAGGTTCTGGACCATCGTGGTCAGCAGGCCGGGATTGACGCTGACCCAGTAAGGACAGGCGCGTAGACGCAGCTCGACGCCGGCCCAGCGGGCCGCTTCGGTGTTCTGCTTGACGACGTCCTGGAGCAACTGGCCCAGGTGTACGGTGTCGGCCTTCGGCATCAGTTGGCCGTGATCGAGGGTGTAGATATCGAGGATCGAGCGGAACAGCTGCGAGACGGTGTGCAGCGAACGGTCGATGTTGTCCACCAGCCGCAATTCTTCCAGCCCCAGCCTGGCGTCACGCAGGCAGGCCGTAAACAGACCGATGGAGTGGATTGGTTGGCGCAGGTCATGACTGGCCTGTGCCAGGAATCGCGATTTCTCCTGATTGGCCAAAATGGCTTCTTCGGAGGCAATGCGTGTGCGCTTGAGCAAAATGTGCGCGTAGGCGGGCACCACGATGGTGGTGACGATCAGCATCAGGAACATGTAGGGCTGCGTATGCCAGAACGGGGTCAGCCAGAAAACCAGTACCAGGGTCGACAGCGCGATAATGGTCGCCAGCGCCAGGTAGCGCGAGCCGAAGCGCATGCCATTGCCCAGCGTGACCCAGAGTAATGCAGCGTACACCGGGAGCGTGTCCTCTCCACCCACGATCATGGCAAATGCGATGCCGGCATAGTCATGCAGCATCGTGAACAGGCGCCGCCAGAAGAAGTGTCCAGGCCAGCGCTTGATGATCATGCGCAGGAACACCGAGACGACGATGAACGTACAGATGTAGATAATGATGGGTACGTAGCTCGCGGCCTCTTCTGGATAGAGGCCGGCGAGGATGACGATATACAACAGCGCACAGGCGCTGACGGTCAGGCGTAACGTGGCCTGGTCGAGTTCGCTGTTCTTTTCCACTGGCTTTGGCACCGCATGACCTTTGATGCCACCAAGCGTAGCGGCTAGTCTCGGTGAAGGTTGGGAACAGACGTCATGCTGTCCCCAACGGGCGATGCCATTGCGTCAATAGACCCTGTAGTACTTCACGACGTCATCGACGAAATAGATGGTCAATACCGAACCCTGGGTCTGGCTTAGGCCTGTTTTCGTGCCGGTCACGCTGCTGACGTCATTGGCTACGGTTTGGGCCTTGGACAGTTGCGCCGAGGTTTCATACATCTTCAGGCTGGTTTCGGTCGACACGTACTTATGGGCCAGCTTCATGTACTTATCCAGGCCCTCATCAGTCTTTTCATAGGTCCAGTTCGACTCGTTGCTGGAGCTCGTCGAATTGAGCTCTTCATTCGTCGGCGCGCCGAACATTTGAGTGATCTGGCCTTTTGTCGTCTTGCCCGGAATGATCGTTTGCTTGAGGTAAGAGACGTCGTATTTCTTGGCGCCCTGATTCAAGGTGCTCATCAAGTTGCCCAAGTCGCCGGTGTTTGCACAACCGTTCAGTACGCCCGCCAGCGCGCACAGCGCCATTCCATTTCTAAGTGTTTTTCCATATTCGAAGGACATGATGACTTACCTTGAGTTAATGTCAGGACCATTCCATTTCAACCGTGCAGACGGTGAAGTTGACCCAGCATTGCGCCGCCTGTCGATTATTAAATCCATAGGCTTCGCACGTCATAACGTTTCAATAGGTACAGTGATACTGCACGGCGCATGGCATGTTGGCTTTCTTTATGTTTGGCTGTTCGAACAGCCTTTTTATGGAGCGTCCACAGCTTAGGGGGAGAGTACTGGGCGAAGCTATAGTACAAGTGTGCTATGGCCTCGGAGATGGGCAGGCAGGGAGGGTGATGCTCAATTAATATGCGCGGCCGTTATACATTTAATTGTCTTGTTTTCCCGGCCATCCACCATTGCCTGGGAAGTTGGAAAACTGCGCCGCAGCCGCCGCGCGGGTGGGCACACCCAGGGATTTGAGCAGGCTTGAGACATGGATGCGCACCGTGAACGGGGAAATACCCAAGTCCCGGGCTATCTCCTTGTTGGTCTTGCCGGCGGCAATCAAGCCAAGCACTTGCCGTTGGCGCGCGGTCAGTTGGGAAAGTGCATCGTCCAGGATCGCGTTTTCGGCTT
This sequence comes from Pseudomonas sp. Root401, assembly GCF_001425105.1. Classification (NCBI taxonomy): domain Bacteria; kingdom Pseudomonadati; phylum Pseudomonadota; class Gammaproteobacteria; order Pseudomonadales; family Pseudomonadaceae; genus Pseudomonas; species Pseudomonas sp. Root401. The sequence continues at coordinate 591,410 of NZ_LMDO01000001.1, forward strand.
GATACTTCACCACCACTTCGCCTTCGCGTATTGCCATGATGGCGTCGGCAATACCGGCGGGGTCGATATTCTTGCCGATGAATCCGTCGGCACCCAGCGCCATCACTTGGGAAATAACATCGACATCATCCACCATTGAAACCACAATGATCGAGGTGCGCTTGAACTCATTGCGCAACTGGCCGATGACTTGCAACGATTTGATCCCGGGAAAGCGCAAGTCGAGTATCAGGGAGTCCACTTCCATTCCGGAACGTGCCAGCGCCAATACTTCGTCCAGATTTCCAGCCTGTTCTATGGAGGCTGTCGGCATGAGTCGTTCAATGGTCCTCAGCATGCCTTCGCGAAACAAAGGATGGTCGTCTGCCACAATTACTCTGCACGTCATGCTTCAGATCCTTCTGACTCCAAGTCCACGCATCGTAACCTAAACTCCCCCCTCGGGTTTCAAGGTTGAAACAACTTTCATGTTGGAATAATCCTGTGAATATGACGGAAAAGAATAGCGAGCTTGATCAGGCGACGTTGAGATTGACAGTCGGGGCCTGTACTGCGCTCTACATCATTGTGGTGGCCTGTCTGGCCAGTGACTTCGAAACCTATGTACCGATCCTGTGGTACATGACCTTTTTCTTTGGCGCCGCTGTCCCGCTGCGCATGGCGATCAAGCGCTGGCCCGGGCACTTCTTCCTGCGTCGTCTCTTTGCCATGACCCTCGACTATGCAAGCCTCGCCTTCGCCATGATCGTGGGTGGGGAGGGCTTGCTACCGGTGTACGCTGCGCTGCTCTGGGTCACGTTGGGCAATGGCATGCGCTTCGGCTCGCGCTACCTGGCGCTGGCAACCGTTATCGCGCTGTCGACCCTGGTGGTGATTTTCCTGCTCACGCCGTTCTGGCGTGGCCAGCCCTACCTGTTCCTGATGCTGATCGTCACCACCATCGTGGTGCCCGCCTACGCGCATATTCTGCTGACCCGAACCCGCATCGCTTCGGAAGAGGCGATTGCCGCGAACCAGGAGAAGTCCCGCTTCCTGGCCCAGGCCAGCCATGACTTGCGCCAGCCGATTCACTCGATCGGCCTGTTCACCGCCTGCCTGCGCGATGCCCGGTTGGGCCAGGAAGAGTTGCGATTGGTGGACAACATCGACCGCTCGTTGCACATCGTGTCACAGCTGTTTCGTTCGATCCTGGACATCTACACCCTCGATAACGGGCAGCTTGAACCGCAGGCCGAACCCGTACACCTGGGCGCGTTGCTTCAAGATGTGGTCAAGCAGAACACCGAAGCCGCCCGCTGGGCCGGTGTCGAGTTGCGCCTGCGGCCTTGCCGGCACTGGGTCAATGTCAACGCCGGCCTGTTGGCGACCATGGTGCAGAACCTGATCTCCAACACGCTCAAATATGCCTCCGGCCAACCAGTGTTGATCGGCGTGCGGCCGAAAGGCAGTGGCCTGGCCATCGTCATCTATGACAAGGGCCGGGGCATTGCCGCCGAACACCTGCCCGAGGTGTTCAAGGAGTTCTATCGGGTGCGCCACGTTCGTGACAAGGACGTCGAGGGGCTGGGCCTGGGGTTGTCCATCGTCAAGCGAATCAGCCACCTGATCAATCTGGACATCCAGCTGGACTCCCGGCTCGGCAGGGGCACGCGCGCCATGATCCAGGGGCTGGAAACGGTCGCGCCAAGGACTATGGTGAACAGGCCAGTGTCCACCCATAGCCGTTTGCAAGGCTTGCGGGTGTGCCTGGTCGAGGATGACGCCAACGTGCTGATGGCGACATCCGCGCTATTGGAGAAGTGGGGGTGCGAAGTGGAAACCCACAGCGACGGGGTGGGCGTGACCAGTGACTGCGACATCATCATTGCCGACTTCGACCTGGGCACGAAGGTCTCCGGTTCCGAATGCATCGCCGCGATTCGCGAGCAACGGGGCTGGGAAGTCCCTGCCATGATCATGACCGGCCATGAAATCGAAAGAATCCGCCATGCGCTGCACCACATGAACATTTCGATCCTGGCCAAGCCTGTGCGACCGCCGGAGTTGCGGGCGACCTTGCTCGAGCTGACCAAGAACTTTGCCCGCGTCAGGACGTGATCGCCGTTCCGGGCCATTCCTCGTGCTTCCACCATTCCATTTTATGAAACGGTGGATTGCAGTTTGTGCGTATTCCTGCGCCGTCGCTTTGGGCAGAAGATGACTCCAGCCACTTGCACAGCCGTGCAAACGCTGGCGGAGAATCCCTAACCGTAGCGCACTGGCGCAGGCGTTCATGCTGCGAGCGCGAGGAGTAGCTGATGGACGAAGCCTTGCAAGCAAAAACCTCGCCCTGGCACGAAGGAGAGCTGGCCTTGCAGCGCTCCGTCGGGGCAGTCGACATGATGGCCGGTGTCGGTCAACGGCAACTGGCGCGCACCTGGATGCCGGACCAGCATCGGGAGTTCTACGCCCAACTGCCTTTCGTGGTGCTGGGGGCGGTGGATCGGCGAGGCGATGTCTGGGCGACCCTGCGCGCGGGGCAACCGGGCTTCATGAACTCGCCCGATCCGCAGACCCTGCACATCAACCTCGAGCCTGAGCCGAACGACCCGGCCCAGGAGGGCATGGGCGAGGGCGATGCGATCGGGATGCTGGGGATCGAGTTGCACACCCGCCGGCGCAACCGCATGAACGGTGTCGTGCGTCGTCAACTCGACCCGGGGCTCGAGATTTCAGTGAGCCAGGCGTATGGCAACTGCCCTCGCTACATCAACCTGCGCCAGTACCACCTTGTCGACGCGCAGGCCGTTGCGCCGCGTCAACTGACCGTGTCGGACCCGCTGGTGCGGCGCCTGGTGACGGCGGCCGATTCGTTCTATATCGCCACCTACGTGGTGCGCGATGGCGAGCGGCAGGTCGATGCTTCCCACCGTGGCGGCAAGCCGGGGTTTGTGCGCATGGACGAAGACGGATCGCTGACCATTCCGGACTTCTCCGGCAACCTGTTTTTCAACACGCTGGGCAACATCTTGCTCAACCCACGGGCCGGGCTGGTGTTCGTCGATTTCCAGACGGGCGATCTGCTGCAAATGAGCGGCTCGGCGCAAGTGCTGCTGGACGACCCCGAGATCAGCGCGTTCCAGGGCGCCGAGCGGCTGTTGCGCTTTACCCCGCAACGCATCGTGTATCGCCCGGCGGCCATTGCCCTGCGTTGGCAGGACCAGGACGAAGGCGACTCGCCCAATTCAATGATGACCGGCAGCTGGGAGCAGGCCGCCGAGCGCTTGCAGGCCGAGGCGTTGCGTAGCCGCTGGCGTGCATTGCGGGTCGCACGGGTGGTGGATGAGAGCCACAACATTCGCTCGTTCTACTTGCAGGCGAGCGATGGCTTGGGTTTGCCCCGGTTTGAAGCCGGGCAACATCTGCCGGTGAGGATCTTGCTGGAAGGACAGAACGCACCATCGATCCGGACCTACAGCGTATCCAGTGCGCCGTCGGATGATTTTTTGCGCATCAGCGTCAAGCGCGATGGCTCGGTGTCGTCTCACCTGCATGATCAGGTGCAGGCGCTGCACGAGCTTGAGGCGCGGGCGCCCCAGGGCCATTTCACCATCCAGGCCACCGAGCGGCGTCCGTTGGTCTTGCTGGCAGCGGGTGTGGGCATCACACCGTTGTTGTCGATGTTGCGCGAGGTGGTTTACCAGGGCCAACGCATCAGCCGCATGCGCCCGGTCTGGCTGGTGCAAAGCGCTCGTTCGGTAGCGGACCTGGCTTTCCGTGACGAGATCGACGAACTGGCCGCCCGTGCCGGCGACAAGCTGCAGGTTCTGCGCATGGTCAGCCAGCCACCCACTGATGGCGGGGGCGCTGAGGGTTATGACCTGACCGGCAGGATCGATGTGGAACTGCTCAAGAAGCTGCTGCCGCTCAACGACTACGATTTCTATTTGTGCGGGCCGGGCAGCTTTACCCAGGCGCTGTACGACGGGCTGCGCAAACTGCGCATCCCTGACGATCGCATCCACGCGGAAACCTTCGGACCCTCGACGCTTGTGCGGGATCTTGAAGTGAGCATGCCGGCGCCAGAGCAAGTGCCGGCCGCGAATGAAGCGGTGAAGGTCTTGTTCTCCAGTTCCGGCAAGGAGGCACGTTGGGAGCCGGGCAGTGGGACGTTGCTGGAGCTGGCCGAAGCGCGCGGCCTTAACCCGGAATTCAGTTGCCGTGGCGGTTCCTGCGGCACCTGCAAAACTCGCTTGAGCCGCGGCCAGGTGCATTACCTGAGCCAGCCGGCCGAACCGGTTGGCGAAGGTGAGGTGCTGATCTGTTGCGCGGTGCCGGCCCAGGGGAGCGAGCCGTTGGTGCTCGAGGTCTAGGCTGACCGCCTGACTGTTTCACCGGATGAAATGCTGGATTGTAGAAGCTGGTTATTCCGCTGTCCGGGAGAGGAGCAGAGGATAGCGCCATCGACGCGATCAGCGCTTCGAGCCCAAAACAACATGGAGTACGTCATGTCTGAGAACGCGATCAAACTTTATCGCCACCCGCTGTCGGGGCACGCCCATCGTGTCGAGCTGATGCTCTCGCTGCTTGGCCTGCCAACCGAGTTGATATTCGTGGACTTGATGAAAGGTGAGCACAAGACCCCGGAGTTCCTCGCCATCAACAGCTTTGGCCAGGTGCCGGTGATCGACGACAACGGCACCGTCCTGGCCGATTCGAACGCAATCCTGGTCTACCTCGCGGCCAAGTATGGCAAGGGGCAATGGCTGCCGACCGATCCGCTTGCCCAGGCGCGGGTGCAGCGCTGGCTGTCGGTGGCGGCGGGCCAGATCAACCAGGGGCCGGCCAACGCCCGGTTGATCACCGTGTTCGGCGCCGGCTATGACGCCGAAGACGCCATCAAGCGTTCCCATGCCCTGTTGAAGGTGATGGAGACGGAGTTGGGGCAGAGCCGATTCCTGGCCGGTGAGCAACCGACCATCGCAGACGTGGCCGCGTACACCTACGTGTCCCATGCGCCGGAAGGCAACGTCGCGCTGACCGACTACCCGAACGTCCGGGCCTGGCTGGGCAGCATCGAAGCCTTGCCGAATTTCGTCGGCATGCAACGTACCGCCAAGGGCTTGCAGCAAGCGTGATTCACACCGCAGGTGCTTGCCGGGGGCATTTTCCGGCAAGTACATTCAAGCCACGTGCCCTCAAGGCTGGATCGCCCATGGATCGCTTTCAGGAAATGCAGGTTTTCATGGCGGTGGCCGAGGAGGAAGGGTTCGCCGCTGCTGCCCGTCGACTGCGTATTTCACCGCCAAGCGTGACGCGCGCCATTGCGGCGATGGAGGAGCGGATTGGCACCCAGCTGTTGTCGCGCACTACCCGCAATGTGTACCTGACTGAAGCGGGGCAACGCTACCTGGAAGATTGCCGACGGATCCTGAGTGAGCTCGATGAAGCCGAGGAGGCCGCTGCCGGCAGTTATTCGATCCCCTGCGGGTATCTGACGGTCACCGCTCCGGTGCTGTTTGGCGAGCTGTACATCGCGCCTTTGCTGACGGATTACCTGGATCAATTTCCCTCGGTACACCTCAACGCCTTGTTGGTCGACCGCGTGGTGAACATCGCCGACGAAGGCATCGACGTGGCGATCCGCATCGGTCATTTGCAGGAAAACAATCAGCACGCGATCAAGGTGGGTGAAGTGCGCCAGGTGATTTGTGGCGCCCCGGCCTATTTCCAGCGACATGGACGACCAACCCATCCTGGCGAGTTGAGCAAGGCCAATATCGTGATGTCTTCGGCCAGTCATTTGCTGAGTCATTGGCAGTTCATGGACGAGGCCAATTCGCTGAGCCTGCGCTTTGATCCACGCCTGGTGGTGACCGCGAATCAGGCGGCGATCAACATCGCCTGCCAGGGTTGGGGCGTGACCCGGGTCTTGTCCTATCAAGTGGCCCGGCAGGTCGCCGACGGCGAACTTGAGGTGGTGCTCAAGGCGTTCGAGCCGCCAGCGTTGCCGATTCACGTGGTGTATCAGAAGAGCAATCGCGTGCCGGCCAAGGTGCGCACGTTCGTGGACTTCCTCGCTGATCGGTTGGGGGACGACGTCACGCTCAAGCCTGTCGTAAAAGGCATCGCCTGATGGCTCGCCACCATGAAATGCTGATGTTCCATGCGCTGTCGCAGTGCCCCAGTCTCGCCTCGGCAGCCCAGCGCCTCAACGTTTCCGGACCGACCGTGATGCGTGCCATCGCTCGGCTGGAGGCGCGACTGGGTGTGCAGTTACTGTCGCGCAGCACGCGTGGGGTCGTGCTGACTGAAGCCGGGGTCGGCTTCATGGCCGATTGTTCACGGATCCTCAAGGCGATTGACGAGGCCGAGGCGTCGGCCAAGGGGCGGCATGTCCAGGCCCAAGGCAACCTGACGATCCTGTTGCCCTTGCTGTTCAGCCGCTATGTCATGGCCCCGGTGCTGGCCGGCTACATGGATCAGTACCCCGAGATCAGGATATTCGCCCACTACCATGATCGTTTTCCGAACATGCATGAGGAAGGGCTGGATGTGGCGGTGCTGGTGGGGCATCTGCCCAATTGCTCATTGATCGCACGACCGGTCGGCAGCGTTCGTTCGCTCGTCTGCGCCAGTCCTGGCTACCTGGCGATTCATGGTGAGCCGGTTGTGCCGCAGGATCTGCACAATCATCGATTGATCGCCACGCAAGCCAACCAGGATTGGGTCCAGTGGCCTTTCCAGCAGCAGGCCAACGGCCTCAAGGCCCGCACGCGGCTCAGCTGCGCCACGCTGCAGGCGGCCATCGACGCGGCGGCTCATGGGGCTGGGTTGATGCGCTGCTTGAACTATCCGCTGTACGACTATCTGAACAGCGGGCGCTTGCGTCGGGTCCTGCAACCCTATGAGCCGCCCTCGATACCGGTTCATGTGGTCTACCGCGAAAGACGCAAGGCGCCGATGCGCGTGCGCAGCTTCGTGGATTACATCGTCGAGCACCTGCGCGAGCACCCGGCGCTGCGAGCGGATGCTTCTTGAGTATCAGCTCGCGCTTGGGCCCAGGATCCCGCGGCGTACGCGTCCTGGCGCCTCGCCGAAGACTTCCTTGAATTTCTTGCTGAACGCGGCCTGGGATTGGTAGCCGACCTGTACGGCAATATCGCTCAGCCCCAAGTGTGAGTGACTGAGCAGGCTGAAGGCTAATTCCATGCGTACTTGCGTCAACAGCACCCACGGCGAGACGCCGGCCACCTTGACGAATGCGCGCATGAAATTGGCCCGGGACATGCTCGCGATGTCCGCCAGGCCTTGGATGGTCCATTCGTGCGCCGGGTCTGCCAACATGGCCTGCCAGGCCCGGCCCAGACGCTTATCGCCGAGCAGGGCCAGCGAGCCGCTGTCCTGACCCTGGCTGGCCAGATGCGCACGCAGAATCAGGGTGAACAGCGCCTGTGACAGGGCATCGAGCAAGAAGCGCGCGCCGACCTTATCCCCCTCCGCTTCTGCGCGCATGACCGCCACCAGCGCCGGCAACGGCCCATTGGCCGGTAATGCGCCGCTGGGAATCACCAGGTATTCGGGCAAGGCACCGAACAGCAACGAAGCCCGGTTGAAGTGAAAGCCTCCGCAAAGCATGTCCAGCTCCGCGCTGGCGCCGCCAATGCGATGAATCGGCAAGGTGCCTCCGGTCACGACCCGGGGGGAGGTCGGCGTTACCGTTTTGCCAGGGCTGTGCATGACGTGAGGGGCACCGCGCGGCAACAGCAGGATGTCACCGGCACGCATGGGCAAGCGCTGCCCATCGGCAAACTCGACGCGGCATTCGCCGGCCAACACGATGTGATAGGGCGCTATGCCCAGGGCTTGCTGCCCGTGATCCAGGGCCCAATCGCCCTGGAACTGACAGCGCAGGTCCAGGCTGCCGCGCACGTTGGCCAGGCTGATGAGTTTATCGATCGCATTCATTTGAGCGTTTCGCCAAAAAACCTGAGCGCATTGAGCAAACCCGAGGGGCGCCAGGGTGAAAAACTGAGGGCGTCAAAACAGTACACCCAACCCACTCAGGAGTTAATGCCATGTTCAATAACTGGTCCGAATTGTTGCCCACCATTCAGAAAGCCTTTGGCGCGCTGGGCCGCAGCAACCCGAAAATGGTCAAGGCCTATATGGCGCTAGGAGAAGCCGCCAGCGAAAACAATGTACTCGATGCCAAGACCCGCGAGCTGATCTCGATCGCCATCGCCGTCACCACCCGCTGCGACGGCTGTATCGCCGCCCACACGGACGCGGCGATCAAGTCCGGCGCGAGTCGCGAGGAGGTCGCCGCGGCCCTGGCAACTGCGATTTCGTTGAATGCGGGGGCTGCCTATATCTACTCGCTGCGGTCGCTTGAGGCGTATGACATGCTGAAGGCGCCGGTGTGATTTGTATGGGGGGCATATCCGTTGCTGCGGTAATGGCGGCTGGCGGTTCCGCTCTTGCAGCGGGTCACTTTTGGAAGAGCCGGGAGCCGGACCAGCCAAAAATAACCAAAAACGCTCTGCCCCACCACTAGGCATCCATGCCGAGGTGCCCACTGCGCAATACCTGCATTCGGCCAGCGTGGTTAACGGGGCGCCCGAGATCAACGTCCACCGCGAGGCGGCCTAACAGCCGACCTGATTTAGGGTGATCGCGTTTCTCCTGTGGGAGCGGTGATGTTGGATGTGCCGGCCTCATCGCGAGCAAGCTCGCTCCCACAGGTTTTTGTGTTGTGCGCAGATGCTATGAACACCCGCAAACCCATGTGGGAGCGAGCCTGCTCGCGATAGCGGTGGTTCAGTTTGCAGTGATATTGTTGGCTGGTCCGGCTCCCGGCTCTTCCAAAAGCCCCCGCCGTAAGAGCGGAACCGCCAGCCGCCATTACCGCAACAACGGATATACACACCAAAAAAACACCCTCTCGGAACGAAATATCAAAACCTCGGTAAGCCTTTTTTGTTCAGTCAGCTGCGATTGTTTCAGATTACGCAATCAAGTCATGTAATTCCTGGGCATTCTCTAAAAACCGTCCGCCAGTGAAACTGATCCCAGAAGCGATTGACCGTTTCGGGTCGTCGCAGCGCTCTCCATTCACCGGGAGATTCCCATGATCGACACGACTTGCCCCGGCAACTTTCGGCCCGATACCTCCGTTGCGACTTACCAGGAGCACGAAAGCGGATTCCTGTTGCCCCAATTGATGGGCGCCTTGGCAAGCGAGTCCGCAGGTTTCGTTTCGAACGACCTGTGTCAGCAACGCGCCCACGGCACATTTCTGGCGAAGACTGGCGCCTTTGTGAGGCAGGTGCTGAAGCAAACGCCGATCGGCTGACGCAGAACCCGTGGCGAGGGAGCAAACAATGAAGCGTCGCTTCGAACGCACTTGAAAATGGGGATGAAAGAGGTCGCTTCTTTTCCGTTCAATGGGTTTGAATTCGCTGTTTATTCGTACGTTGGCTAGGCAGGAAACGAAAGCGGGCCATGCATTACGATCGACTAAGTCAACACCGGATCATGGCAGCAGACGCAAAGCTTGTTGCCATCGAGATCCCGAAAGTAGGCGCCGTAATAATCAGGGTGGTAGTGGGGTCTCAAGCCGGGTTCTCCCTCACACGTCCCGCCCAATGCCAGTGCTGTTGCGTAGCTGTTCCTCACGGCTTCCCGGCTGGGGGCAAGCAGAGCCACCATCTGTCCGTTGCCGGGTTCGTGCACCTTGCCGTCAAAGGGTTTTCCAATCACGAAGATCGGGCGCGGTGAATGTTCGGCAATCCAGCCAGCCCAGCCTTTGCGGGCGTCGCTAAATTTCAATGTCAGGCCCAGCCCGGCCATGACCTTTGAATAGAACCCGAAGGCGCGATCAAAATCGGCGATACCTAGAAAAACATGCGAGATCATGATGGCTACCGTTTTGCCTATGGGCGCGAGGAGTGTTTGAAATTCCTCCCTACGCTGCCACAGGAATCATCGCGCTGCCAAGTGCGGGCGCTTAGCGCTGCGGCTCAGACGCTCGGCGCCTGGCCTGCCGGGCTTCGGTGCCGACGACCAGCCAGATGCCAATCCCGGACACCGCCATGCCCGACACCATCTGCCATGAAAGCGGCTCGTTGAACATGGCCCAGGCCCAGAGCATCGTAATGGGCGGGCTGAGGTACAGGACGCTGGCGACCCGGGTGGCGGTCGCGCGGCGCAGGCACAGCCAGTAGAGCCCATAGCCGCCCATCGTCGACAGGCCCGCGGTCCACAAGACGCTCAGTGCAAAGCCTGCGCTGGGTATCGGGGCGAGGCTGCCATGGACGGCTTCGACCAGGGCGAAGGCCAGGCCCGAAACGCAGCATTGCAGCCATAGGTTAGGCAACAGGCCCAGTGATTGCGCGGGGGGTAGATATTTCTGCCACAAGGTTGCGACGGCGAGCGAGAGCATGCCAAGCAGCGGCAGGCCATAGGCCCACCAGGGCGCGTTGCCCCACGCCAGCGCGCCTTGGGTCACTAGCATGACGCCGAGCAGGCCGATGAGCAGCCCGGCCCAGACCTGCCAGGCCAGTCGTTGCCGGAGTACGCCCGCGGCCAACAGCGCCAGGCCCATCGGCAGCAGGTCGGCGACAAGCGCGGCCAGGCCCGCCGGCACACCCAGGGCAATGCCTTGGGTGATACCGGCCAGGTAGCCCGCCATCGCCAGAAGGCCGATGCCGGCATTTTTCAACAACACGACGGGCGAGGTTCGGCGCAGCGCTCTGGCGACGAAGGGCAACAGGACGAGCGTGACCACGACGCAACGCCAGAACACCACCAGCAATGCTGGCGCGTAATCAATGGAAAAACGTGCGCCGACGAAACCGGAGCTCCACGTCAGCAGCAACGCGGCCTCGAGTATTGGCAATGGAATCAGCCAGTGCCAGTCGGGCTTGGGCAGTGAAGGGCAGTTCATCGATTTGGTCGGGTTCATGACCACAGGCTACGAAACCCGCGTAATCTAATAAATCAAAATGTAATGCATCAGTCCTTCACGAAGATTGAATCATGACGGCCATACTCGATATCGACTTGATACGTACCTTTCATGCGGTGGCACGGATCGGCAAATTCAGTGCGGCGGCAGAACAGCTGCACAAAAGCCCGGCGGCGGTCAGCGTGCATATTCAGCGCCTGGAAGCGGTCGCTGGCGGGCGTTTGCTCAATCGGGACAATCAATCGGTATCCCTCACCGCGTTGGGCAAGCGTCTGCTCGTGGCGACGACGGAACTGCTGAGCACCCACGACCGGGTGCTGGCCGATCTGCACGGAACCCGGCTGGCGGGACGCATCACCTTGGGGGTGCCGGATGAATACGCCGAGCATGTCATCCGCGACATCCTCCCGACCTTCGCCGCCGAGTGGCCCAACGTGGTGTTGGAGCTCAAGACCGCGCCCAGCTACGCGCTACGTGACCTGGTCCAGCGCGGCAAGCTCCAGGCAGCGGTGGTTGCGCAGCCGAAGGGGCAGGCGAGTGCAGGCGGGCAAGTGCTGGTTTCCACCACGCCGGTCTGGGTCGGTCCGGCCCACGTGGCGATGGCCTCTATGGAGCCATTGCCGCTGGCGGTTCATGCGGCGCAATGCCCTTATCGGCAAGCGATGATGGAGGCCCTCAGGCAAAGCGGCCGCAGGACCCGAGTCGTCCTGGAAAGCCCCTCCAACCAGGCCGTCAAGGCGTGTGTGGAGGCAGGGTTGGCGGTCAGCCTGATAGACCGCGCGCGGGTGACGGACGCCATGCAGATCCTCGAAGGCCTGCCGGTTATTCAGGAGCATGAGGTGGTGTTCATGCGAGCGCAGGCGTCACACGGCGATGAGGCCGTGGACCTGCTTTCCCGTGCCATGCAACAGTATTTCCGATTATAGAGCCGGGGCAGGGGGCTGCTGCGTAACCCAGCCACGGTTGATCGTTCCCTCGCTCTGCGTGGGAACGCATCCCGTGACGCTCTGCGTCACCTTCCGGAAGCGGAACGCGGAGCGTCCCTGGCGGCGTTCCCACGCTGGAGCGTGGGAACGATAGACTTGCCGCCAAGACCAAACTCGCTAAACGATCAAGCCGACAGCGGCGGCGTCCGCGGCGGGATCAGGCGTTTTGAACCGATTGATTCAAACGCCGAAGCCAGTCGCAACAGCGTCGAATCATCATAGGCACGCCCAGCGAACGTCAGCCCGACGGGCATGCCGATGTCCGCCATGACGCCCATCGGCACAGTGACAGTCGGCACGCCCAGATGGCGGATGGCGAGGTTGCCATTGGCGACCCAGACCCCGTTGCTCCAGGCGATATCGGCAGACGCCGGGTTGATGTCCGCATCGGCCGGCCCGACGTCGGCGACGGTCGGGAAGATCACCGCGTCCAGGCCCAGCCGCGCCATCCAGTCTTCCAGGTCGATTCGACGCGTCTCTTCAAGCCCACGCAGGCCGTCGGGCAGGGTCGGGATCTGGTCCCACGGCGTGATGCCGCGCTGGGCCATCTTCACGTACTCATCCATGCCGGCGGCCAGATCATCCTCTCGGTTGGGCAGGGTGCCCGGGTCGTGGGGGAAGATCTTCGGTCCGTCGACGTCGGCCAGGCGATTCAACTTAGGATCACCGTTGGCCCGCAGGAAATCATCGAATGCCCAGGCCGACAGGTCCCACAACTCATGGTGCAGGAACTCTTTGGAAACCAGGCCGCGGGTGAAGACCGTGGGTGCGCCAGGACGATCACCCTCGCAGTTGGACACCAGGGGGAAATCCACCTCGACCACTTCGGCGCCACAGGCCTCAAGCGCCTTGCGCGCTTGCTCCCAGAGCTCGATCACCGAGGCGCGGGTGATGATTCGCTGCCCCGTCGGGCCGCCGATGCCGGGGGCCGGGGCCGTGCCTGCTTCAGGGTCGGCGTTGATGTACATCCGAGGAACGCCGAACCGAACGCCTGCCAGCGCACTTGGGTGGCTGGCAAGGCTCGGATACGAGGCCGGGCGAACCGAGTCGACGCTCGGAATCGGCACCCAGGGTTGCAGGCGCCACAGGTCGCCACGGGTGTCCAGGTCCTCGGCGACCACCACGTCCAGCACTTCGAGCAGGTCGGCCATGGTCCTGGCGTAGGGCACGACGACGTCCATCGTCGGCGTCAACGGCCAGTTGCCACGCACCGAGATCACGCCGCGCGACGGTGTATACGCGCACAAGCCATTGTTCGACGCCGGACCGCGTCCGCTCGACCAGGTTTCTTCCGCAAGGCCGAACGCCGCGAAACTGGCGGCGGTTGCCGTGCCCGCGCCGTTCGAAGAGCCCGAGGCAAAGGGAGCGGTGAGGTAGTCGCCGTTGTACGGGCTTTCGGCACGGCCATACACCCCGCGCTGCATGCCGCCGTTGGCCATGGGCGGCATGTTGGTCTTGCCCAGGCAGATCGCCCCGGCGGCGCGAAGCCGCTCGATGGTGAACGCATCGCGATAAGCAACCAGGTCCTTGAACGCCGGGCTGCCGGAAGCGGCAGTGAGCCCCTTGACCAGGTAACTGTCCTTGGCCGTATAGGGAATGCCGTCGAGCGGCCCCAGGGTCTGGCCGCTCGCCCGACGGGCATCGGAGGCCTGGGCCTCTTTCAACGCATCGGGGTTGCGCACCACCACCGCGTTGAGGGCTGTGGACGTATCGGGACCGTCGTAGGCATCGATCCTGGCGAGGTAGGCCTGGACAAGCGCTACCGCCGTTGTCTGGCCCGACTCCAGCGCAGCGCGCAATTGGGCAATGGAGGCTTCGGTGATTTCGATCATGCTGTTAGCGCCGCGGCAGAGGGATGGCGGGGTGTTCGGGTCCATTGAAGTTGCTCCTGAGACTTCAGGTCATCTCAAAGTGGATATTTATCGGACTTGCGCACTGTACTACGGAATCGCGATCAGGGGCAGTTCAGGTTTGACCGGACTGTCTCTCGAACGAGGCAAAAATTTTCCACCTTCAGACTTCGTTAAGAAACGGCCTCGATACTTTCTCTCAATAGCCCGAGGGAGAACGTTGACCCATGCCCGATTTTGACTGGAACATCCACCTGCCGCTGGCCTTTGGCGACGCCGACCCGCCGGTTCGCCACTTGCACCGGGCTTTGCCGGGACAACCTCGGCGAGCTGAGTTCGAAGCGTTCATCCAGCAGCGTTTTCGCCAGGTCCACGGTGCCGATATCCGTCACTTCATGCCGGAGCTGTTCGGGCTCGACGATGTCCACGGCACGCTCTGCGCAGCCGCCGGCGTGCGCCGCGCCGCACAGGGGCCGCTGTTCCTCGAACATTATCTGGACAGCCCCATCGAGCCCTTGATCAGTGCCGCTGCCGACCGTCCGGTGGACCGCGCCGGCATCGTCGAGGTTGGCAACCTGGCCGCCAGCGACACGGGCAGCGCCCGACTGAGCATCATCGCGATCACTTATCTGTTGGCCATGGGCGGCCTGGAGTGGGTTGCGTTCACTGGCAACATCGGCCTGGTCAACAGCTTCCATCGCCTGGGCCTCAAGCCTGTGACGCTGTGCCCGGCCGACCCGCAGCGCCTCGGCGAGGACCGTCATCTCTGGGGCCGCTACTACGAGAGCCAGCCGTGGGTTCATGTCGGGAACATCCGCGCCGGTTTCATTCATCTGCGCAATACCGGCCTGTTCAATCGCCTGGGACTGCCGACGGACCTCGGAGAAACCAGCCATGTCGCCTGAAATGGAACGCTTCAAGCGCACCCTGCGCGGTCATGCCGAGCGCAGGGGCCATGCGGTGGCACTGTGGGGCGATGGCTCGCAGCTCGACTACGCGACACTTTATTCCGAAGTGGTGTACCGCCAGCAACGCCTGCGCGATGAGCACATCAGCGTTGTCGCCCTGGCCCTGGACAATGGCATCGAAGCGATGCTCTGGGACCTTGCCGCACTGTTCGAAGGGCTGACCTGCGTCATCCTGCCCGGTTTTTTCAGCCAGGCTCAACGTCGGCACTGCCTGGAACAGAGCCAGGCCGAGCGAGTGATTGCCGAGCCCGCGTTCGAGGCGGAACTGCAAGCTGCCGGATACCAGCACAGTGGCGAATTCTGGCGACGGCACTTCGACGGACCGAGCCGTCTGCCGGCAGGCACCGCCAAGCTGACGTTCACCTCCGGCACCACCGGCACGCCCAAAGGCGTCTGCCTGAGCGCCGACAGCTTGTTGCGGGTGGCCCGTGAACTGGAGCAGGCCAGCCAACCGGTCGAGGCCAGGCATCACCTGGCGTTACTGCCCCTGGCGATTCTGCTGGAAAACCTTGGCTGCTACGCGGCGTTGTATGCCGGAGCCATGCTGAGCCTGCCCAGCCAGAAGACCCTCGGCATCCAGGGCGCCAGCGGGGTTGACCCGACGCGGCTGTTGGGATGCCTGGCCGAGCGTCGGGCGCACAGCCTGATCCTGGTTCCGCAGTTGCTATTGATGTTGGTCACGGCTGCCGAACAGAAGATGTTCAACCCGCACATCGTGCGCTTCGCCGCCGTTGGCGGGGCACGGGTGTCCCACGATTTGTTGCAACGGGCCCAGCGGGTTGGCCTGCCGGTGTTTGAAGGTTATGGGCTGTCGGAGTGCGCCTCGGTGGTCTGCCTTAACCGGCCACAGGCTCATCGTGCCGGCAGTGTCGGCCAGCCGCTGCCCCATGTGGAGATCCGCTTGGCCGATGACGGCGAAGTCCTGATCAAGGGCTCGACGCTGCTCGGTTACCTGGGTGAGCCTCCGCGCGCCAGCGAATGGTGGCCCAGCGGCGACCTGGGTGAATTCGACGAAGACGGTTTCCTTTACCTGCGCGGGCGCAAGAAGCACCAGTTCGTGACCAGTTTCGGTCGCAACGTGAACCCCGAATGGGTTGAAGCCGAACTCACCCAGGGCGGTGACATTGCCCAGGCCTTCGTTTATGGCGAAGCCATGCCGCACAACCATGCACTGCTCTGGCCCGCCCGCGCCAACTGTACCGATCAAGCGTTGGAACTGGCCGTGGCCAAGGCCAACGACACGTTGCCCGATTACGCACGGGTCCATCGCTGGACGCGCCTGGACCAACCCTTCAGCGCTGCCAACGGCATGCTCACCGCTAATGGCCGGCCACGCCGGGAGGCCATCGTCGAGCATTACCGTGCGCAGCTCACTTCATCTGTCTTGTCCGAGGAATCCCCATCATGAGTTTTTTTGACACGTTGCAAGAAGCCACCCAGCAAGAACGCCAGACCCTGTTCAATCTGCCGATCATTCGTGACGCCCTCGACGGCCAGGTCAGCCTGGCCAGTTACCGGGGCTTCCTGATCCAAGCGTATTACCACGTGCGCCACACCGTACCGTTGATGATGGCTTGCGGGGCGCGTCTGCCAACGCACCTGGAATGGCTGCGCAAGGCGGTGTGCGAATACATCGACGAAGAGTACGGCCACGAGCAATGGGTGCTGGATGACATTGCCGTGTGCGGTGGCGATAAGGAAGCGGTGCGCAACGGCCAGCCGTCGTTGCCCATCGAGCTGATGGTCAGCTACCTCTATGACTTGATCGCCCGAGGCAACCCGGTCGGCCTGTTCGGCATGGTCAATGTGCTGGAGGGCACCAGTATCGCCCTGGCGACCCATGCCGCCGACAGCATCCGCGAGCGCCTGGAGTTGCCGCCCACGGCGTTCAGCTACCTCAGCTCCCATGGATCGCTCGACATCGGGCATATGCAGACCTATCGCGGCTTGATGAACCGGCTGGACGATCCGGCGGACCAGGCTGCGGTGATCCATGCCTCCAAGGTGGTGTACCGGTTGTACACCGACATGTTCCGCGGCCTGCCGCGCGACGGGGAGCATCAACATGCGCTTGTGTGATGCGCGTGTCGTACTGACCGGCGCCAGCGGCGGAATCGGTCAGGCCATCGCCGCCGCCCTGTGCGCCAGTGGTGCGCGGGTGCTGGCCGTGGCCAGGCATCGCGAAGCCTTGCAGCCGTTGCTGGAGCAGTATCCGCAGCAATTGAGCTGGGTCGAAGCCGACCTGACCTTCCTCGCCGACCGGCGCAAAGTGCTGGTCGCCGCCGAGGCCCAGGGCGGCATCAACCTGCTGATCAATGCCGCCGGCGTGAACCACTTCGCCATGCTCGAACAACTCGACGACAGCGAGATCAACGCCATGCTGGCGCTGAACATCAGCGCGCCGATCTGCCTGACCAAACTGCTCTTGCCACTGCTCAAGCAGGCTGACAGCGCGATGGTGGTCAACGTCGGCTCGACCTATGGCTCGATCGGCTACCCGGGCTATGCCAGCTACTGCGCCAGCAAGTTTGCCTTGCGCGGTTTTTCCGAAGCCTTGCGCCGGGAGTTGGCCGATACCCGTGTCGGGGTGCTCTACGTAGCGCCCCGGGCTACCCGTACCTCGATGAACAGCCCGGCGGCCGATGCGCTCAACCAAGCCCTCAAGGCCAACGTCGACGACCCGAAAACCGTGGCGGCGGCGGTGATCCACGCGATTATCGGCGACCGACGCGAGTTGTATCTGGGCTGGCCCGAACGCTTTTTTGTCGGCCTCAACAGCCTGCTGCCCAACCTGGTGGACCGTGGCCTGCGCAAGCAGTTGCCACTGGTGCGCCGCCTCAGTCACAAACCTGAAAACGAGCACCTCAAGCCATGAAAAAAATCCTCGCTTGCCTATTGATCGGCACCCTGAGCCAAAGCGTCTGGGCCTTGGAAGCGGCCGACCAGCAACGTCTCAGCGACATCCAGCAGAGCTGGGCCCACATTCAATATGAAGTGCCCGAAGGCCAACGCGCCGATGCGTTCGAAAAACTCGCCGTCCAGGCATCGGCGTTCAAGCAGGAGCGCCAATCGGTGGCCGAAGCGTGGATCTGGTCCGGCATCGTCAACAGCAGTTGGGCCGGTGCCAAGGGTGGGATCGGTGCGCTGGGCAAGGTCAAGGATGCCAAGGGTGACCTGGAAAAAGCCCTGACCCTGGACCCCAAGGCCCTGCAAGGCTCGGCCTACACCAGCCTCGGCGCACTCTACGACCGGGTGCCGGGCTGGCCCCTGGGTTTCGGTGACTCGGACAAGGCCGAGCAATTGCTCCAACAGGCGTTGCAACTCAACCCGAACGGCATCGACAGCCTGTACTTTTGGGGCGATCACCTCTACCGTCAGAAGCGCTATAGCGAAGCCAAGGCAGCGTTGCAAAAAGCCTTGCAGGCAGCACCGCGGCCAGGTCGGGAAACGGCCGATGCCGGGCGCCGCAAGGAGATCGACGCTTTACTGGTGGATGTGAACAAGCAACTGAACTGACAGGAGCGTATGTGCGTTTATTACTGATCGAGGATGACGTGGCCTTGGGCGAGGGCATCCATCAGGCCCTGAGTCGCGAAGGCTATACCGTCGACTGGGTGCAGGACGGCAGCAGCGCCTTGCATTCGTTGCTCAGTGAAACCTTCGACCTGGCGGTGCTTGACCTGGGCCTGCCACGCATGGACGGCCTGCAAGTATTGCGGCGCTTGCGTGACAGTGGCTCCAACCTGCCGGTGCTGATCCTCACCGCCCGCGACGCCACCGAGGATCGCATCGCCGGGTTGGACGCCGGGGCCGATGATTATCTGGTCAAGCCCTTCGATCTGGCGGAACTCAAGGCCCGGCTACGGGCCTTGTTGCGCCGCAGCGCCGGCCGCGCCCAGGCGTTGATCGAACATGCCGGCATCAGCCTGAACCCCGGCACCCAGCAAGTCAGTTACCAGGGCAAGCCGGTGGCCCTGACCCCCAAGGAATATCAGCTGCTCCACGAACTGCTCTCGCCGCCGGGCCGGGTCATGACTCGCGATCATCTGATGCAGTTGCTCTACGGCTGGAGCGAGGAGGCCGAGAGCAACACCCTGGAAGTGCACATCCATCACCTGCGCAAGAAATTCTCCACCGACCTGATCCGCACCATTCGTGGTGTCGGTTACCTGGTGGAGGAGCGTCGATGAGTTCGATCCGGCGTCGTACCCTCACGTTGATCCTCGGCCTGCTGTTCCTGGGCCTGTTGATCATCACCGTGTTCAACCTGCATGACAGCAACCACGAAATCGCCGAGGTCTACGATGCCCAGTTGGCGCAGAATGCCCGGCTGTTGCAGGGCGTGATGCGCATGCCGATGGCGAGCAAGGAACACGCCGAGCTGTATCAGGCGTTCAATTCGGCGCTGGGGCAGGCGGTTCCCAGGGTCAATGGCCATCCTTATGAGAGCAAGATTGCTTTTCAAGTCTGGAATTCACAAGGTTCGGTGCTGGTTCATACCTCCAGCGCACCGTCGTTCACCTCACCGCCTGGCGCGCCGGGCTTCAGTGACATCGTGGACCGGAACAACCGTAAGTGGCGGGCGTTCGTCCTGGACGACGCGCAATACGGTTTGAAGATCTGGGTGGGGGAGCGTGACGACGTGCGTGCCGACCTGGTCGACCGCATTGTTCGTCACACTGTCGTGCCCAACCTGATCGGCAGCGTGGTGCTTGCCGCAGTGATCTGGCTGGCCATCGGCTGGGGCCTCAAGCCCTTGGTCGATATGGCGGCGAAGTTGCGCGCCAGGCACCCCGGCTCACTGGAACCCCTGCAAATGATGCCGCTCCCTACGGAGCTTGAGCCCATGCAGGCGGCCCTCAACCGCGTCTTGGCGCAGATCCAGGAGGTGATGGGCCGTGAGCGGCGTTTCATTGCCGACGCCGCCCATGAAATGCGTACGCCGTTGGCTGTGCTGCGGGTGCATGCACAGAACCTGATGGAGGCGGGAAGCGAGCAAAGCCGTCGCGAGTCCCTGGAACACCTGATCGCTGGCGTCGATCGCACCACGCGTTTGGTCAATCAACTGCTCACCATGGCGCGGCTCGAACCGCAGGCAGGTGTTCCGACGCCTGCGGTCATCGACCTGCCCGCCACGGTTCGTGCGAGCCTGGTTCAACTGACGCCCTGGTTATTGAGCAAGGGGCTCGAGCCGGTGCTGGACGTCAGCGATGACATCGGCCCGGTTCGAATCGACCCGGTGGCCATCGACATCGCCTTGAACAACCTGGTGACCAACGCGGCCAATTTTTCGCCGGCCAACGGCACGATCACCGTCCGCCTGGCCAGGAAGGGCGATCACTACGAGCTGTCAGTCGAAGACCAGGGGCCGGGTATCGACGAGACCGAGCGTGAGCGGCTCTTCGAACGGTTCTACAGCCGCGGCAATGACCAGGGGGCGGGGTTGGGCCTGACGATCGTGCGCACCATCGCGGATCGTCTGGGAGGGCGCATACGCTTGGAGAATCGCACCGAGGGTGGGCTGTGCGCGACCTTGGAAATAGGGCGCTTCTAAGCGGTTTCCCGACACCATGACAGGTGGCCGGCCCCATGCGGTGCTTCAAGCAGGCGCATCGGCCGTGGATTGTCCGGCGAGAAAGGCAACTATCTCGTCGACCGTGCTGCGTGCCGTGCGTGTAACGCCGATCAGGGTGGCGGAAGCCGACCCCGTCCACTCGCCGTAGCCGACCAGCCACAGCCTGGGCTCTTGTATCGCGCGAGTGCCCTCGACCTCCACGCGGCCGTCGTTGTTGAGCACCCCCAGCGCATCCAGGTGCCGCAGGGCGGGCCTGAATCCGGTGCACCAGATCACCACGTCCACCGCTGATTCGCGGCCGTCGGCCCAGATCACGCCGTTGCGGGTAAAGCGCTCGAAAGGCCTGACGGCCTGAAGGACGTTGCGTTCACGGGCCTCGACCACCGGCGGCACCATGACGATGTCGCCCAACCCTCCCACGGGTTGGTCGATGACGCGACCTTCCTGCTGGGCCTTCCAGCGTTCGGTGGCACGCTCGAACAACACCCGCCCATCGACCTCGTCAGGAAGGAACAGCGGTTCGACGGGAGTGACCCAAGTGGTCTCGGCGACTTTCGACACCTCGGCCAGAATCTGCGCCCCTGAATTGCCGCCGCCCACCACCAGGACTTTCTTGCCGGCGAACGGGGACGCCTCGACATAGTCCGCCGAATGCAATTGCTGGCCGGCGAACAAGGCCGCATCAGGGTAGCGAGGGAGGTAGGGGTTGCTCCAGGTGCCCGTTGCGCTGACCACCACCCGGGCGTCCCAGTGCCTGTTCGGGGCGTGTACGCGCAAGCCCGTTTTGGTGGGTTCCACGCGGGTGACCTGTACCGGCCGCACCACGGGGAGTCGATAGCGCTGTTCGTACTGCTTGAGGTAGTCGATCACGTGGTCTCGTGACGGATAGCCATTTTGTGTGGGCGGCATCATCCAGCCGGGGATCGAACTCCAGGTCGCCGGGGAGAACAGTCGCAACGAGTTCCAGCCATGGCGCCAGGCGCCACCGGGTTCTTCCTGGGCGTCGAGGATGACGTACGACAGAGGCGTGCGCCGCAGGAAATAGGCCACCGCCAAGGCCGCCTGGCCGCCACCGATGATGACAACATCATACGTATCGGGCTGTGGGCAGGGCATGGCGGTGACTCCTTGGGTCGAGGGAGTCTGTTGCAAGACTCCAAGGCGGGCTTGCAAGGTCAATGGCCGTTCCAGGAGAAGGGCCGTTGCGCGTCTCAGCAACGTTTGCAGGTCTTGATGCCCAACAACGAATAGAGCGGGCAGAAGCGAAAGATACCGGTGGCCAATGGCACCAGGCCGATCCAGCCCCAGGCGCCGATCAAGCCCGTCAGGCTCAGGATGATGAGGACAAGCCCCGCGGCAATACGTGCGCCCCGGTCAATGGTTCCAATGTTGGCTTTCATGACAATCTCCCGATCAATGGACGCGCCGGGTTTCCAGCGCGGTGAACAACAACATGCCCGCCAACATGGCCAGCATGAACACAAAGGCTTGCCAGTGTCCGGTCAGCAGGATGGCCACGGCAGGGCCAGGGCAGATGCCGGCGATGCCCCAACCGATGCCGAACACCAGGCTGCCACCGATCAAGCGCGGGTCCAGTTCGCGCTTGACCGGCAACTGCATGGGGCTGCCCAGCAGCGACTGAGTCTGTTGGCGCGCCCAGGCCAGCGGGACAATGGCGGTGCCAATCGCGCCGATCATCACCAACGCCAGGGATGGGTCCCAGGTGCCGGCCAGGTCCAGGAAGCCCAACACTTTTTTCGGGTTGGCCATGCCTGCCAGGAGCAGCCCTAGGCCAAAGAGCAGGCCGGCGATGAATGCCGTCAGTTTGCGCATGTTCAAACCCCTATCACGTGACGCAGGACAAATACCGTGGCGAAACCGCTGAGCATGAAACACGCGGTGGCGACCATCGAGCGCGGTGAAAGGCGTGGTAGGCCACACACGCCATGGCCACTGGTGCAGCCCGAACCGTAACGAGTGCCGATCCCCACCAATAGGCCCGCGACGGTGAGGCCGAACCAGCCGTTCTGGAACTCGATCGACGGCAAGGTGGCAAACACGCCCCATAACAGCGGCGCGACGAGCAGGCCCAGGAGAAACAGAGCCTTCTCGCCCAGCCCTTCACTGCCACGCTGCAGCAGGCTGCCGATCAGCCCGCTGATGCCGGCGATCCGGCCGTTGGCAACCACGAACAGGCTGGCCGCCAAGCCAATCAACATGCCGCCGGCCAGGGATGCCCACGGCGTAAAGTTGAGCCAGTCAATATTCATCAGCGTTCTCCGCTACACATCGATGATTTTCCACCCGGTTATTCAACCCAGGACCTTTACCAGCAGGGCGACCGCTACCAGCGTCGACACCAGGGCGAAGCCTCTTTGCAGATAGGGTTCCGGCAACCTCGTGGCGACCAGGCGCCCGCCGAGCATGCCGACGATGGCCCCCATGGAAAAGGGTAGCGCTATTGGCCATTGCAGGTGGCCCATCGCTGAACTCGCCAGCACCCCTGACATGGAAACCAAAGCGATGACGGTCAGCGACGTGGCGAGCACCGACTGCGTGGTCAAATTGGTGTACCGCTGGAGCGCCGGAACCATGACGAAACCACCGCCCACGCCGAGCAGCCCGGAAAGCACCCCGGCGACCATGCCCGAAGCCGTGAGCGCCCACGCGCAAGGGCCGGTCCAGTTCAGCTTGCCGCGATTTTCGTCCAGGACACAGGGCGGTGGTTTACGCGCGGCGGATGCCTTTGTCTCGACGCGAGTGGGCAGTGATTTTTGCAAGGCCCGGAACGCCACGTACATCAGCAACAAGGCAAACAGGATCGTCAGCGGGCGGTTGGGCGTGCGCTGCGCCAACCAAAGGCCCAACGGCGAGCAGATGACTCCCGCACTGGCCGTCAGCAATGCAGCCTTGTAGCGCACGATGCCATTGCGCAGGCCCATCACGGCGCCCAGCGTGGCGGCCAGGCCCACCGCCAGCAAACCAATGGGCCCGGCTTCGGCCATGCTCAAGCCCACGCCAAAAACCAGGAACGGGACGGCGAGTATGCCGCCGCCGGCGCCGGTCAGGGCCAGGATCACGCCCACCGAAAAGCCCAGTACCAGGACGGTAATCATCTCGGTCTCCTGGAGCAGAGGTTTGATTTCATAGGTCCGCCAGTTCAGGTTTTGCCAGCCATTCACGGCCCTTGAGCATGGCTTTCCAGTACAGCGGTGGAAGAATTCGCTCTTTAAGTAGCCAGGCGAGTCTCGAAGGCCGAGTACCGTCGATCAGCCAGGACGGGAAGCTGGGGGCGAGCTTGCCGCCATAGGTGAATTCAGCGAGAACGACTTTGCCCCGTTCCACGGTCAGCGGGCAGGAACCGTAGCCGTCGTAATGGGCGCTGCCCTTGGCCTTGCCCATGGCCACCAGCACGTTATGGGCGACCACGGGCGCCTGCTTGCGCGCCGCCGCTGCGGTTTTTGCGTTGCTGGTATTGGTCGCATCGCCCAATGCGTGAATATTCGCCCAGGTCTTATGCCGCAAGCTGTCGGGATCGACATCGATCCAGCCCGCCCCATCGGCCAGAGGGCTTACGCGGATAAAATCCGGCGCCACCTGGGGAGGTACCACATGCAGCAGGTCGAAGTCGTGCGTCACCAGGTGAGTACTGCCATCGGCCTTGACGCACCTGAAGGTCGCCGTCTGTGCCGGTCCATCGACAGACGTCAGCGTGCTGCCGAAATTCAGGTCGATCCCATAGGCGTGGACGTATTCCATCAGGGCCGGCACGTAGTCGGGAACGCCGAACAAGACTGCCCCGGCGCTGCAGAAGTCGATTTCGATATCGCCGAGTACGCCTTGGCGTCTCCAGTGGTCGGCGCACAGGTACATCGCTTTTTGAGGGGCCCCGGCGCATTTGATCGGCATGGGGGGCTGCGTGAAAATCGCCCGGCCACTGCGCAGTTGCTGCACCTGTTCCCAGGTGTAGGGGGCCAGGTGGTACAGATAGTTCGAGGTGACGCCGTTGCGCCCCAGGGTCTGCGGCAGGCCTTCAATGGCATGCCAATCCAGTTTAAGGCCCGGGCATACGATCAACTGCTCGTAGCGGACCACGCGGCATCCATCGAGAATAATGGCGTCGTTTTCAGGCTCGAAGGCAGCCACAGCCGCTTTTATCCAGTGCACGCCCCGGGGAATGGTCGCGCCCATCGTGTGGGCGGTTTGCTGTGCCTCGAACACGCCACCGCCGACGAGGGTCCAGCCGGGCTGGTAATAATGCACATCCGCCGGGTCGATAATGGCAATGTCCAGGCCCGGCTCGCGTGCCAATAGGCTTGAAGCTGCCGCGATGCCCGCCGCACCGCCGCCGACAATGACCACGGCATGCCGGGCTTCGGCCACGGCAACAGGGGTGCGTCCCTCGTTGGCAATTCTGCGAATGACGCCTTTCATGTCGAAACCGGCTTTCCTGGCGGCTTCGACAATTTTTGGCAAGGGTTGCTGGCCGGCCTGGGACAGTGCCCACATCGTCGTCGAGCGCATGCCGGAGCGGCAATACGCCAACACTGGCTTGGGCAAGGACTCGAGCAATTTGCCGAAGGCAACGCCCTGTTCGTCGGTCACCTTGCCGGACTCTGCGGCAAGGTAATGCGCCTCGATACCCATCGCTTGTGCGGCACGCTGGATGTCGGCAAACAAAGGTTGATCGCTGCCTTCACCATCAGGGCGGTTACAGATGATGGCGCGAAAGCCGCTGGTTTTGATCTCACTCATTTGGTCGGGATGAATCTGCCCTGAGATCGAGAGGCCGGACGCAAGGTGGCGGATGTCCATGACTGTCTCCGTGATGACGGTTTTTCTTATGTGAGGGGGCGGGTCTTCAGAGCCGATTGAGTGGGATTTTCAGGTAGCACGTGCCGTTCGACTCCGGCTCCGGGAAATGCCCGGCCCGCATGTTGACCTGGACCGATGGCAGGATGAGCGTCGGCATGTCCAGCGAGGCATCGCGCTGGGTGCGCATCGCTACGAATGCTTCTTCACTGATGCCGTTACGGACGTGGACATTGTCGGCACGTTGCTCGGCGACGGTGGCGGAAAATTGCACCTCGCGGCCACCGGGCTGGTAATCGTGACAGGTGTAGAGGAGGGTGTTGGCCGGCAGGCTCAAGACCTTGTTGATGGATCGGAACAAGGTATGCGCGTCGCCGCCGGGGAAGTCACACCGTGCGGTACCGTAGTCGGGCATGAACAAGGTGTCGCCAACGAATGCCGCCGTTTCCTGGCCGTCGCTGATGACGTACGTCATGCAGGCAGGGGTGTGGCCCGGTGTGTGGAGCGCACGGCATTGCAGCGTGCCGACTGTGAACGACTCGTCATTGACGAACAGGTGGTCGAACTGACTGCCATCGCGGGGCATCTGCCCACCTGTGTTGAACAGCGTGCCAAAGACTTCTTGTACAGTCGCAATCTGGCTGCCGATCCCTATTTTGCCGCCGAGTTTTTCCTTCAGGTACGGCGCGGCGGTGAGGTGGTCGGCATGGACGTGGGTTTCAAGAATCCATTCGACCTTCGCCTCCAGCTCGATCACCCGGGTCATCAGCTTGTCGGCCGAGGTGGTTGTGGTTCGGCCTGATTTGGGGTCGTAATCCAGGACGCTGTCGATCAACGCGCACTGGCGGGTCGCTTCGTCCAGCACCAGATAGCTGACAGTGTGAGTCTCAGGATCGAAAAATCCTTCGACGTACGGTTTTACGGTCATGAACGGTCTCCTTCGGGGCTCTCAGCCGCTTGAAGAACAGACACAGCAATAATGCTGCCATGTCGATCCTGGGCTGCTTGAAAACGCTAACCATATGATTTTATTGATTTAAATTTATAGATGCCGACAAGGCCTGTTCCGATGTCCAGACAATTAAACTGCCATTGGCAGCGTTTTTTGGCATAGTGGCAGTGTCACCCTTGCTGGATGAATCACTGGAGTCGCGATGACACACAGCCTGCCGCCCACCCAAGACCTGCTTCCGCATCCAGACCAGGTGCAGTCCCTGGTCTCGTTTCTGGAGCACGAGCCCCAGCCGATGATCGTCCTCGATCCCGATTACAACATCCTGGCGGCGAACACGGCTTACCTGCGTCAGTTCGGCAGCGCCAACAAGCCGTTCATTGGCCATAAGTGTTATCGGGTTTCCCACCACTACGATGTGCCTTGTGACCAGGCCGGTGAGAACTGCCCGATGAAAAAGGCCAGGGAGATGCGCAGTCCGGATCGGGTCTTGCACATTCATCACACCCCGCGCGGGCCCGAACACGTCGATGTGGAATTGCGCCCGATCCTCAATGAGCAGGGCGTCATCACCGCTTATGTGGAACGTCTTACCCAGGTGCGTAGCGCATCGGCACGGCCCAGTAACGAGGGGCTGGTGGGCAGTTCGCCGGCCTTTAATCAGGCGCTGTTGGAACTGCAGCGGGTCGCGCCCTCGATGTTACCGGTCCTGCTGCTGGGAGAGTCCGGCACAGGCAAGGAGCTGTTTGCCCGCGCCGTCCATGAAACCAGCGAGCGGGCAGCCGGGCCTTTTGTCGTGGTCGATTGCTCCGGGTTGACCGAAACCTTGTTCGAGAGCGAACTGTTCGGCCACGAAAAGGGCGCGTTTACCGGCGCCACTGTGCGCAAGGTGGGCCTGGTGGAGACGGCCCAGGGCGGTACGCTGTTTCTCGATGAGATAGGCGACGTTCCCCTGGCCATGCAGGTGAAACTGTTGCGACTGATCGAGTCTGGAACCTATCGCCGTGTCGGCAGTGTGGAAACCCTGCACGCGGATTTCAGGCTGGTGGCCGCGACCCATAAGCCGTTGGAGAAAATGCTCGAGAAAGGCGAGTTCAGGCAGGACTTGTACTACCGCATCAGCGTTTTTCCCATCCATCTACCGCCCTTGCGGCATCGCCTTGAAGACATCGGCTTGTTGGTGGATTCGTTCCTGCAACGTTCCGGGATCGGTAAGCGTCGGCTGACCATCGATCCCGAGGCGCTGATGCAATTGCAGCGGTTTTCCTGGCCGGGCAATATCCGCGAGCTGCGCAATGTCCTGGAAAGAGCTGCGCTGTTTGCCGACGACGGCGTCATTCACGCCTTGCATCTACCCGCGGCCCCCGTGGCGTTGTTCGCCCCGGCCTTGACGCCTGCGCCCGACAGCAGGGACCTGGAACAGCTCGTGGCCACTTTCAAAGGCACCCGCAGTGAACTGGCCAGACACCTGGGCGTGAGTGAACGCACGTTGTACCGGCGGTTGAAAGAACAAGGCCTGGCCTGAGCCCCATCGAGCCTTGACTGCCAATGACTGCCAGCCCTGGCAGTTTGGCAGGTTCTATTCCCTCCAAACCAAGCGATGAGCTTTGGGGTTTATTAATAACTCATTGTTTTTTAAGCATAAATAATAAATTCAGGCGTTGGCATGCGCCGTGCTAATGCTTGCCCCATGACTATTTCCGATAAACGATTGCGTCGCCATCTGCTCACAGCAGTGCTGATCAAACTGGTCGTGCTGACAGTGCTGTGGTGGCTGTTCATCAAGGATTCGCGCGTCAGCGTCGACTCGAACACCATCAGCGACAGGTTCGGCGTACCCACCTCGGCTCAAGGGGCAAGCAAGTGATCTCAGAACAACTGGTGGATCTGTCACGGCTGCAATTCGCAGCCACTGCGCTGTACCACTTTCTATTTGTGCCGCTCACCGTGGGGATGGTGTGGCTGCTGGTCATCATGGAAAGCGTCTACGTGATGACCGGCAATGTCATCTGGAAAGACATGACTCGCTTCTGGGGCAAATTGTTCGGTATCAACTTCGCGTTGGGCGTGACCACCGGCATCACCTTGGAGTTTCAGTTCGGCACCAACTGGGCGTACTACTCGCACTACGTAGGAGACATCTTCGGTGCTCCGCTGGCCATCGAGGGCCTGATGGCGTTCTTTCTTGAATCGACCATGATCGGGTTATTCTTTTTCGGTTGGGATCGCCTGAAGAAAGAACATCATTTGCTGGTCACGCTGCTGATGGCCATTGGCACAAACCTGTCGGCGCTGTGGATTCTGATCGCCAATGGCTGGATGCAGAACCCGGTGGGCTCGGAATTCAGTTACATCACCATGCGCATGGAAATGGTGGATTTCTGGGCCGTGGTCTTCAACCCGGTGGCGCAGGCCAAGTTTGTCCACACGGTGTCTGCAGGCTATGTCACCGGCTCGATGTTTGTGTTGTCGATTTCCAGTTGGTACTTGCTCAAGGGGCGTGATGTCGAGTTCGCCAAGCGTAGTTTTCGGGTGGCGGCCGCCTTCGGCCTGGCCTCGGTGCTGAGTGTCATCGTCCTGGGGGATGAGTCGGGTTACACGGTGGGCGAGGCGCAGCAAACCAAGCTGGCGGCCATGGAGGCCATGTGGGAAACCAAACCCGCACCAGCGGGCCTGACCCTGGTGGCCAGCATCAATGAAGCCGAGTCCAGGAATAATTGGGAACTCGATGTGCCGTGGATGATGGGCTTGATCGGCACGCGCTCGGTCAGCAAGCAGATTCCGGGCATCCATGACATCAAGGCGAAAAACCGCGCACGCATTCTGCGGGGCATTACTGCGGTCAATGCGCTTGAAGCCCTGCGCGCCGATCGCACCGATAAGGCCGCGTTCGATACCTTCGAAACGTACAAGGCCGACCTGGGCTTTGGCCTGCTGCTTAAAAAGTACGTCGAGGATGTCAACCAGGCCACGCCAGCCATCATCGACAAAGCGGTGAACGATACCGTGCCGCGCGTGACCCCGATGTTCTGGGGGTTCCGGATCATGGTTGGCCTGGGCTTTGCCATGCTCGTGCTGTTCGGGCTGGCCTTCTGGAGCACCTTGAAGTCGAGCGGCCCACATCATCGCGGGTTACTGCGCTGCGCACTGTTGATGCTGCCTGCGCCATGGCTTGCCTGCGAACTGGGCTGGTTCGTGGCCGAGTACGGCCGCCAACCCTGGACCATCTACGGTGTGTTGCCGACCCACATGAGCGTTTCCACCCTCAGCGTCGATAACCTGTACGGCTCGCTGGCTGGGTTCGTCGTTTTCTACACCGTGCTGCTGGCGGTGGAAATGTTCCTGATGGTCAAGTTCGCCCGCCAGGGGCCCGGCAGTCTCGGTACCGGTCGTTATGTCCACGACGCCAAGTTGAAGGAGCTTCACCATGCTTGATTACTTCACGCTCAAGATCATCTGGTGGGCGCTGGTCGGCGTCCTGCTCATAGGTTTCGCCATCATGGACGGCCACGACATGGGCGTCGGCACGCTGCTGCCGTTCGTGGGGCGCAATGACATGGAGCGCCGCGTCGTGATCAACACCGTGGGCCCGCACTGGGACGGCAATCAGGTCTGGTTCATTACGGCCGGTGGCGCGTTGTTCGCCGCATGGCCGGTGGTCTATGCCACGGCATTCAGCGGATTCTACTGGGCGATGATCCTGGTGCTCTGGGCGTTGTTCTTCCGCCCGGTGGGTTTCGACTACCGCAGCAAAATCCACAATCCGACGTGGCGCAGTACCTGGGATTGGGGGCTTTTCGTGGGGGGGGCCGTGCCGCCGCTGGTGTTCGGCATCGCGTTTGGCAACCTGTTGCAGGGCGTCCCGTTTCACTTCAATGAGTACCTGGTGTCAACGTATACCGGCAGCTTCTGGCAGTTGCTCAACCCTTTCGCGCTGCTGACCGGCGTGGTCAGCAGCGCCATGATTACGCTGCAGGGGGGCACGTACCTGGCCCATCGCACCGAGGGCAGCATTCAGTCCCGTGCGATAAAAGGCGCGGTAGGCGCTGCCATCGTACTGGTGTGTTCGTTTGTCGTAGCGGGCATCTGGCTGCAATGGATCGAGGGGTATCGCATCACCTCGCTTGTGGATACCGCCGGGTTGCCTGACATTCTCGGCAAGTCGGTCGTGAGGGAGGCGGGGGCCTGGATGGCCAACTATGGCCGCTATCCTTGGCTGTGGCTGTTGCCCGCGCTCGGACTGGCCGGCGCAGCCGCTGCGGCGCTGTTGCTGATGAGGCGCCGTACCCTTTGCGCGTTCGTCGCGTCATCGCTTGCAGTGGTGGGCGTCATCAGTACGGCAGGGGTATCGATGTTCCCCTTTGTCATGCCGTCGTCATCGATGCCAGCGGCAAGCCTGACCGTGTGGGACAGTGTTTCCAGTCACCTGAGCCTGGCCATCATGTTCTGGGCCACGTTGTTCTTCATGCCATTGATCGTGATCTATACCGCTTGGGCGTATCGCGTCATGCGCGGCAAGGTCACGGCCACCCAGATCAAGGCCAACGAACATTCGGCGTACTAGTGTCGACAGAGGAGTAAAGCAATATGTGGTATTTCGCCTGGATGCTGGGAGTCGGTTTCGCACTGCTGCTGGCGATACTCAATGCAATGTGGGGTGAGAACGAGGCCGGTCGAGCCATGAGCGATCGTGACGAGGCGCAGCCATGACGCCTAATGTCGCGGGTGTCCAGCCCACGTCACAGCTTCACTGGCTGAGCCTGGTCGTTGCGGTGACGATCATGTTGGCCTGTTCGCTCTACCCGCCACTGATGACGGCGCCGGACGGGAAAGCCGACCATGCGCTGGCAACGGCCTTGTTCATCGCCATGAGCGTGGCCTTTGTCAGAGGGGTCGGGTTCATTCCGCGCAGGCTTGTCTGGCGAAGGATGTTCTCAGGCTGGACCTGCCTGGGCGCACTTGCGCTTGCCGGCGGGTTGAAGTTCTTGCACTGAGGCCTGATGACAAGCCCCGCGATGACTACACGGTTATCGAAAACCTCACCTGCCGACGCGGCAGGTGGGGTGGGCAGCACTTGGAGGCCAGGCGCTGCCCTGGGAGACAGGTCTAGGGAGCTGGCGTACCCATATTCTGCTGGTGCTGCATCATCTGCTCCATCATCATCTGTTGCATGCCCATGTTTCGGTCCATCATGTACTGGTGCTGCTTCATCTGCTCGGGCGTCATCTGGGAATAGTGGTTGCCCATTTGTTTCCAACCCATCATCGGGCCGTTTCCCTTCATGTGGCCGCCCATCATGCCACCCCCGCAACACCCCATCATCCCATTCATCATCTGCATGCTTTGTCGCATCGAGGCCTGGTGCTCTTGCATGAGTTTCTGGCGTTGCGCCGGATCGCTGGTGTTCTGGATCTGGGTCATCTGCTCCTGCATTTTCTTCAGGTTTTCCTGGGCCGTCGCCATCTGCTGATCGAATTGCTCAACGCTCATCGATGGCGGCGTCGGCTTCGCGGCGTCGGTGGCTTGCTGGGCAAAGGTCAGCGTGGGGAAAAGCACCGCGGTCAGAGCGAGGGCGGCGAGTCTGGGTGCGTTCATGGTTCAGTTCCTTGCAGGCTGGTGGAGCGGGGAGTGGGATCGTCACGGTTGACGATCGGACTCGGTTAAACGCAGTCGAAGCTGTTTTTCAATTTCGATGATGGCGAACAGCGCAATGCCCACCGCGATGATCAGCAGTCCGTCCTTGAAGGGGACCGCTTGGGTCGCGAACACGGCTTGCAGCGGCGGCGCGTAGGTAATGGCGAACTGGGCTACGGTCACCACCGCGATGGTCGCCCACACAACCTTCGTACCCCGAAGGCCCTTCCAGGTCAGCGACGTGCCGTAGAGATTGCGGATAAAGAACAGGTGGAAAATTTCCATCACCACCAAGGTGTTCACCGCCAGGGTGCGAGCCAGTTCGATGGAGTAGCCTCGGTCCAGGGCATAGGTAAAAATGCCGTAGACGCCGCACAGGAACAGAATGGAAACGAGCACCATGTGCCAGACCAGTGCGCCGCTGATCAACGGCGCCTGTCGTGAGCGCGGCGGCCTGCGCATGGTGTTGTCTTCGGTTGGTTCGAACGCCAGCGCGATACCCAGCGTGATAGCGGTAATCAGGTTGATCCACAGAATCTGTATCGCCGTGACTGGCAATGTAAGGCCAAACAGCAGCGCGACAATCAGGGTCATTGTCTCGCCCGCGTTGGTGGGTAACGTCCAGCTCAGGACTTTCTTGATGTTGTCATAGACCGTCCGGCCTTCACGCACAGCGGCCACGATGGAGGCGAAGTTATCGTCCGCCAGTACCAGGTCTGCGGCTTCCTTGGCGGCCTCACTGCCTTTGCAACCCATGGCGATGCCGGCATCTGCGCGTTTGAGCGCCGGCGCGTCGTTGACGCCGTCGCCGGTCATGGCCACGGTCATGCCGTTGAGTTGCAGCAACGTCACCAGCCGCAGCTTATGTTCGGGGCTGGTACGCGCGAAGATGTTCACTTGCTTGAGCGATTCCCTGAGGGTTGCATCGTTCATTGCGTCCAGGTCAATGCCGGTCAATACCTTGTCGGGGTTGTCCAGGCCGATCTGATCACCGATGGCGCAGGCGGTGCCGGCGTGGTCCCCTGTGATCATCTTCACGACAATGCCGGCCGCCTGGCATTGCTTGATCGCCTGGATCGTTTCCGGGCGGGGCGGGTCGATCATCCCCACCAGGCCAAGCAAGGTCAGTGTCCCTTGCACATCGGCAAATTCCAGGATGGCGTGTTCGGGCGGGACAGGCCTGACGGCGAGCGCCAACACGCGTTGGCCTTTGCGGGCGATGGCATTGGCCTGCGCGTGCCAATAGTCGGCATCGAGCGGGGCCGTTGCCCCCGTGCTGCTACGCTGGCACGTGCACATGGTCAAAATCTGCTCCGGCGCGCCTTTGACATAAATCGCCGCTTGCCGGTCATGGTTGTGATGCAGCGTCGCCATGAAGCGGTGTTTGGCGTCGAATGGAATGGCATCAGTGCGCGGCCAGGTGCCGCGTTCCTCTTCGCCGTTGATGCCGGCCTTGGCGCAAAACACCAGCAATGCACCCTCCATGGGGTCCCCTTCGACCTTCCAGGTGTCTTCGTGCTGCCTCAAGCTTGCGTCATTGCAAAGGCTGGTCGCGCGCCCCAGTTCGGCCAGCACCGGGTGATGGGAGGTATCGATCAACTGATCGGCAAGGTTCATGTTGCCCGAAGGCTGGTAGCCGACACCGTCGACCGTGAAGGTCAGGTCACTGGTGACGACGGACGCCACCATCATCTCGTTACGGGTGAGGGTGCCGGTCTTGTCGGTGCAGATGACCGATACCGAGCCCAGGGTTTCGATGGCCGGCAGGCGCCGAACGATGGCGTTGCGATGGGCCATCGCCCGCACGCCCACCGCCAGGGTGATGGTGAGTACGGCGGGCAACCCCTCGGGTATGGCCGCGACTGACATGCCCACCACGACCATGAATATCTCGGTGAAGACGTAATGCCCGACAAAGTGGCCATAGGCGAGTAACAGGCCGG
This sequence comes from Pseudomonas sp. Root401, assembly GCF_001425105.1. Classification (NCBI taxonomy): domain Bacteria; kingdom Pseudomonadati; phylum Pseudomonadota; class Gammaproteobacteria; order Pseudomonadales; family Pseudomonadaceae; genus Pseudomonas; species Pseudomonas sp. Root401. The sequence continues at coordinate 625,078 of NZ_LMDO01000001.1, forward strand.
CGATCAGCAAAATCAATAGCGTCAGCCAGCGCGCGAAGACGTCCATTTGCTGTATCAGGGGCGTCGTCAGCGACTCTACTGTCGACAGCAGGTTGCTGATGTGCCCGATTTCAGTCGATGTCGCGGTGGCGACAACGACCCCTGTCGCTTGTCCGCAGGTCACCAGGGTGCCACTGAAGGCCATGCAGGCACGATCACCCAGGGCTGCTTCGATGCGCACCGGTTCGGTATTTTTTTCAGACGGTGCGGACTCTCCGGTCAGGATGGCTTCCTGGATCTGGAGCCGATTGGCATGCAGCAGGCGCAGATCCGCCGGGACTTTGTCGCCAGCCTCCAGCAAGACGATATCGCCGGGTACCAGTTCCTCGCCGGCGATGCCCAGGCGTTCGCCGGCACGAACCACCGTTGCGCGGGGCGCGAGCATGTTGCGGATGGCGTCCATGGCCTGTTCGGCCTTGCCTTCCTGGACATAGCCAATGATCGCATTGGCCACCACGACAGCGAGAATGACCACCGTGTCCCACAAGTGCTGCAGCGTTGCGGTGATTGCAGCGGAACCGAGCAGCACATAAATCAGGATGTTATGAAATTGCAGCAGAAATCGCCGCCACGCTGGTCGCCGGGCTGACGCTGACAACCGGTTGAAACCCGTATGCCCAAGCCGGGCCTGGACTTCGGCAATGTCCAGCCCGGCTTGCTCATCGACACCAAGGTATTTGAGCGCCTGGTCGGCGGGCAGCGAGTGCCAGGCCAGGCCCTGCGAGGGCGTTGGCGGGTGCGCCGCAGGTGCATCGATCGGTCGGTTCATCAGCCGCGTTCCTGTGGATACGGAGCGGTTGTTCTACAGGCCATCGGCACAGGCCTGCCTTCAGCTCATCTGCTGCGGCGCAATCACCCACAGGCTGCAGGGCATCTTGTACAGCAGGCCTTCGACGGTGCTGCCGATCAGCTTGTCCAGGCTGCCGTAGCGCACGCGCCCCATGACGATGACATCAATGTCATGGGACGCGGCGTAGCTCGCCAACACCTTGGCCGGATCACCCATGATCATGCGTCGCTGGTCCGGGGCGATGCCATTGCGTTCGGCCAGTGCATCGAAGGCGGCGCCCTGGGACTCGTAGAGCTGGCGGGCGAGGGTCGAGGAGAAGAACATCGAGCCGTTGCCAAAACCGTATTCAGAGGCGGTGATGGACGAAAGGTCATAGGCGTAGATGACGTCCAGCGTCGCGTCGCAGCTGGTGGCCAGCTTGTTCGCTTCGCTCAGGATCCGATCATTGAGGCCTTCGTAGCGTCCGTCCTGGTGGAACGGGTCGATGGCGGCCAGGATCTTGCGCGGGCGGGCGTGGGTGACCTTGTTGACGAAGTGCAGCGGAACTTCGCATTCGCGCAACAGATGCACGTCCAGCGGCGTGAACATCAGTCGGGAAAACCACGACTCAGGGTCCACCGACTTGATCAGCGCATCCATCGGTGCTTCCTTGAGGTGGACCAGGATTTCCTGCAAGGGGCGCTCGACCCACGTCACTTCCGTCGTGACCTCGATACCGAGGTTGCGCAGGGGCCTGGCCTGTTCCTCCAGCCACTGCCGATGGCGCTCTATGTAGCCCAGGCGCATCTGCTCCAGTGCCTGCTCGTTGACCAGGCCGGCCGTGGCCAAGCCTTCGAGGTAGTCAAAAGCGACGATGTGCAGCGCCGCGCCTTCGGCCTTGGCCAGTGCGGCAGCCCGGTCGAACGCCGGGCTGTGTTCCATCAGTGGCGAGACGACCAGCATCAAGCGTGATTGTGTAGACATGACAAACCTCCCGGGCAAGGACCTGTTGGCGCCGGGCGAGGTTTCGCGCGGCGTGGTGTCTGTCATCGATCATGAGCGCCATGGCGCCCGCTAACTTGATTTGCATCAAACACGCTTCAAAGCGTTGCATCGAAGGCGGCAGCGGCGAGGCAATCGCGCTATGTTTGAGCATGAACCGTCGCCCCAAGGGCACGAGCGCAGCCGGCTCGGACCGCTGGATTGAGTGACAACCGCAGGCAGTGCCAGAGAGCCGTAACCATGACTGAAACCCTGGCCTTCGCCAATGCCGCCGCCGCGCTGGGAATCGGCCTGCTGGTGGGGCTTGAGCGCGAACGACGCAAAGGCGAGGGCGACCGGCGCGACTTCGCCGGCCTGCGTACCTTCGCCATCACGTCCGTGCTCGGCTACCTGGCGGTCCAGGCGGGCGGTCCCTTGTTGCTGGGGGGCATGACCCTTGCCCTGGGCGCCTTGGTGACCGTGGCCTATTGGCGAAACCTCGACAAGGACCCTGGAATTACCAGCGAGGTGGCGTTATTCGCGGTATTGGCACTGGGTGCGCTCTGTGCCAGCGCCCCGGGCCTGGCGACCGCGATTGGCGTGGTGATGGCCGGGCTGCTCGCCAGCCGCCAGGCGTTGCACCACTTTGCCCGCAACCAGTTGACGGCCACCGAGATGCGCGATGGCCTGGTGCTGTTGATCGCCGCGCTGGTCGTGCTACCGCTGGCGCCGGATCGCTTCCTCGGACCTTATGACGCCATCAATCTGCGTAATCTGTGCACGCTCACCGTCATGCTGATGGCGGTGGGTGCACTGGGGCATGTGGCGGTTCGAACCCTGGGAACCCGCTACGGCTATGCCCTCAGTGCGATTGCCTCAGGGTTTGCTTCCGCTACGGCGACTGTCGCGACCATGGGCGGTATCGCGGCCAAGGAGCCGACCAATCTCAAGGTGGTGAGCGCCGCGGCGATGTTATCCAACCTGGCGACGGTGGTTCAAATGGGCCTGATTCTCACGGCCGTGGACCCCGCGCTGCTGCGTTGGATGTGGGGGCCGTTGGTGTGCGGGATGCTGATGGTATTGCTCTACGCCGGCGTGCTGATGTTTCCCCGGCCAAGGGCGCGGGCCGATGAGCCCATCAAGCATGGCGGTGCCTTCAGCCTCAAGCTGGCGTTGACCATGGTCCTGGCGATGGCCGCTATCACCGTCCTCTCGTCGGCGATGCTCGATGCGTTTGGCCAGGCCGGGGTAACCGTCACCGCGATTTTCAGCGGGTTGCTCGACGCCCATGCTTCGACGGCCTCCATCGCCTCCCTGGCCAAGGGCGGGTTGTTGCCCTTCGACGGCGTCGCGGTGCCGGTCCTGATGGCGCTGAGCAGCAACTCCCTGAGCAAATGCGTCGTCGCCTGGCTCAGTGGCGGGCGAAGGTTCGCCGGGTATGTGATTCCCGGCCAGGTGCTGGTCACGCTGGCGATGTGGGCGGGGCTGTTGCTCCCGAGTTTGTCAGCCTGAGTGAATGATGGCTGTTTGATGAAGATCAAGTCCTTTATCTGACAGGTGTCCATTCTGGAACCCTCAATCCTTTAAGTGGCTATCGCCACGTGCCGAGGTGTTCCATGTCCCAGACTCAACGTTTATTGCTAGTGGCGCCTGACGCCATGATCCGTACGCCGGCGTTCGACCGCGCCACCGAGTTGGCCCTGGCGCTGGACTTGCCCCTGCACATCGTGGCGTTCGACTACCTGGAGTTGCTCTCGGTGGCCGGTCTGTTCGCCCCGGAGCAGGTCAAGCAAGCGCGTGAGGGCTATCTGGAAACCCATCGGCACTGGCTGTGGCAACAGGCCGAACTGGCGCGCCGGCACGGCATCGAGGTGACCTGCGAGGTGGTTTGGAGCAAGGATGCCTTCCAAGCCTTGCAGCAATACGTCAAGGAGATGCCGATGGCGTTGATCATCAAGGACGCGCAGCCGGAACCGGCGATGAAGCGGGTGTTTTTCACGCCCCTGGACTGGCGCTTGCTGCGTGACTGCCCGGTGCCGGTGCATCTGGTCACGGATTCGCGTAACCCGCGGCCTCGGCGGGTCCTGGCGATTGTCGATGTGCTGCGCAGCGAGGATCAGGACCTGGTATTCAACGACCAGATCGTCGACGCCGCGGTCAAACTGGCGGAACAATGCAACGCCCAGGTCGAGTTGCTGCACGCCTTCGATTGGACGGCTGTCTACGCTTCGGACATGGGCATTGGTGCGCTGCCCCTGGCCACCGGGCTCTATGAAGCGTTGGGCCAGGCACAGCATGAGGTGTTCGAGTCCCTGGCCGAGCGGCATGGGGTTGCACCGCAGCAGCGCCACTTCATCGAAGGGGCGCCGCTGAACAGCATTTGCACGTTCGCCAGCGATCACCAGATCGATGTCATCGTCATGGGCACCACGGAGCATCGTGGCCTGGACAAGCGCCTGGGCACCACCGCCGAGCTACTGCTGCAACGGGCGCCTTGCAGCGTGTTGGCGATCAAGCCGCAAGCGTGATTGGAGCAACGCTGCGCGAGGCCATACCAAGGCCTCGCGCCAGCGTTCGGGGCTAAAGGTAAAGCCGGTGGATGACCTGCCGGGTGTCGTCGGGATCGCTGTGGGTTTCAAAACCCAGGCTGTGGGCGAGCTCTCGCATCGGGGCATTGCTGGCCGCATCCACGGAGTACATCTGGCGATAGCCGTTTTTACGCGCGGTGTCGATCAGGTGCTCCATCAATAACGTCCCCAGCCCCAGGTGTTGCCAAGGGTCGGCGACGGTCACTGCGCACTCGCATTCGTGTTCCTGGGTCGAGCAATAGCGACTGACCCCGATCTCGATCAGTTCGCCGTTGTCATGGACCAGGGCGATGTAGGCCATGTGGGTCTTGCAGTCGACATCCATCAATTGATCGAGCAGCGCCGCGCCTGGCTCATTGATCTGCGCCAGGAAGCGCATGTGCCGGGACTCCGGTGACAGGCGCATGATGAAGTCGTATTCGCGCTGGCGGTCCTGCTCCCTGAGCGGGCGGATCAAGACATGCCGGCCGTCCTTGAGTGCCTGGATCCAGTGCTTGCCACTGATGCTGGCATACAGCGCTGCGGCGCGTTCGTTGTGGTCTTTGACAGTGAGCATGGTGCGATCCTCCCTCGGATGTGCACGTGCGGTGCGATAAAAATCTACGCATTCGGTACTGTTCTACGCCCGCCACGGTGATCGATTCTGATCTGGATCAGTGCCCGCGTATCCGTCCGTCGATTGCCCCGCCTTTGATTCAGATCAAACCGTCCGGGGCCTTGATGGGCGCACGCTGAAGATCGCGCCGGAAAAGGCCGGTGCAAGTTTCGGGATTTCGCGTAGGCAATCCTATGGAGGTGTGCGATGGGGCAATACCAGCGTCTGCTATTGATCGTCGAACCTGATCTGCACCCCTCCGCAGCGATGCGCAGGGCCTGTGCCCTGGCCCGGGCCAGCGGCGCGGCGCTGCATTTGTGCGCTTTCGTCCAGCCGCCGGCGCGTACCCACTTGTGGGGTGAAAAAACCGACGAAGCGAGTGTGCAGCGCTATTTGCACCACTATCGTCGCTGGATGGTAGAAGAGGCGGAGTTGCTCAAGGAGGAAGGCCTGGATGTGACGACTCACGTGGTGTGGACCCTCCATCCGTTGCTGGACATCCTGCGCTATGTCGAGCAGTTCCAGCCTGATCTGCTGATCAAGGACGTCACCCTCGAACCTTTGCTCAAGCGCGTGTTCGCCACGCCCCTTGACTGTCATTTGTTGCGCGACTGTCCGGTGCCGGTGCATCTGGTCAACCAGGCGGTACACGGCTTGCCGCAGCGGGTCGTGGCTGCGGTGGACCCCTCGGACCCCGAGGCCGATGCCTTGAACGAGCGTATCGTCCAGACGGCCACCGCGCTGGCCCGGCAATGCGACGCCTCGTTGCATCTGTTGTACGCCTGCGACCTGTCGCCGGCCTTCAATGGCGAAGCCTCGTTGCTGGCCGGTGCCTGGGATGATGACTTTGCCGACGCCCTGCGCGAATCGCTGCATGCGGCGTTTATCAGCCTGGCCGAGCGCTGTGGCGTACCGGCGGAACGTCGGCACTTTATCGTTGGCCTGCCGGTGCCGGTCATCCGTGAGTTCATCGACGAATTCGAGGCCGACGTGGTGGTGATGGGCACTGTGCACCGCGCCGGCCTTGAGCGTTTGATTGGCAGCACGACAGAACGCGCCTTGTATTCGGTGCCGGGCAGTGTGCTGGCGGTCAAGGGATAAGTACGATAGCCCCGTTGACCTGTCCGCTCCTCAGTCGCTCCAGGGCCTGGTTGGCTTGGACCAATGGGTAGCAGGTCACGTTGCAATGCACGGGCGTGCGCTGGATCTGCTCGAAAAATGCCACGCCGTCCGCGCGGGTCAGGTTGGCCACTGAACGCACGCTGCGCTCCTGCCACAACAGGCGATAGGGGAAGGTGGGAATATCGCTCATGTGAATGCCTGCACACACCACGCAACCGCCTTTGGCGGTGGCTTGCAAGGCCAGCGGCACCAGTTCGCCGACGGGGGCGAAGATCAGGCTGGCGTCGAGCAGGTGTGGCGGCGCCCGATCCGATGCCCCGGCCCAGGTCGCGCCCAGCGAGCGGGCATAGTCCTGGCCGCTGTCATCACCGGGGCGAGTGAAGGCATAGACTTGCTGGCCCCGGCCCACGGCGACCTGGATCGCCAGGTGCGCAGCGGCGCCGAAGCCATAGAGGCCCAAGTGAGGGGCGTTCTGCGCCATCTGCAAGGCCCGGAAACCGATCAGCCCTGCACACAGCAGGGGGGCGGCTTCGGCGGCCTCCAGTGTATCGGGCAGAGGGAAGCAGAACCGCGCATCGGCGACGGTGTAGTCGGCATAACCACCGTCCAGCTGGCAACCGGTGAACAGCGCCTGGTCGCAGAGGTTTTCCCGGCCCGAGCGGCAGAACTCACACACGCCACACGTCCATCCCAGCCAGGGCACACCCACCCGCTGGCCGATCCAGTCCGAGGCTACTTGCGCGCCAACGGCGGTGACCTCTCCGACAATTTCGTGGCCCGGCACGCGAGGCAACCGGGCCTGGGGCAGTTCACCGTCGAACAGATGCAAGTCAGTGCGGCACACACCGCAGGCGTGCACCTTGATCAGCATTTGCCCGGCGGCCGGCGTCGGTTGGGGACGTTCCTCCAGTTGCAAGGGCTGGCCAATCGTGTGCAGGACCATGGCGCGCATGAGCATTCTCCTGTGTGAACGGGCGCTCGCCATGCCAGTGAGCGGCGCCAGGGCATCGAGCAAGCACCTTGTATGACCTTAGCGTCCCTGGTTCTGATGTAAATCAAGTCACCCTTATTCCCGCGTTCCAGAATCAGGCATGGCAACCCTGTTTTTTGCGGAGGACGTGATGAGCGATTTTCTCAGCCCCGACCAATTGGAAGGCATTGACGCCTATTGGCGCGCATCCAATTACCTGGCCGTGGGTCAGATCTACCTCAAGGACAACCCGTTGCTGCGCAAACCGCTGCAACGCGATCACGTCAAGCCGCGCCTGCTGGGCCACTGGGGCACGACGCCGGGGCTGAATCTGATTTACGTGCACCTCAATCACCTGATCAAGTCCCGTGACTTGAACATGATTCTGATCACCGGCCCTGGTCATGGCGGCCCGGCCATCGTCGCCCAGAGTTACCTGGAGGGCAGCTTCACCCAGTGTTATCCCTCGGTGGAGCAGAACGAAAACGGCATGTTGCGCCTGTTCCGACAGTTCTCCTGGCCTTATGGCTTATCCAGCCATGTCTCCGCGCAGATTCCCGGCTCCATCCATGAAGGTGGGGAGTTGGGTTATTCCCTGGCCCATGCCTATGGCGCGGCGTTCGACAACCCGGACCTGATCGTGGCTTGCGTCATCGGCGACGGTGAGGCTGAAACCGGCACGTTGGCGGCGAGCTGGCACTCCAACAAGTTCCTCAACCCCAGGCGTGACGGCGCCGTACTGCCCATTCTTCATCTCAACGGTTTCAAGATCGCCAACCCCACGCTGCTTTCGCGCATCAGTGAAGACGAGCTGTCGGCCCTGATGTATGGCTACGGCTACGATCCTTATTTTGTCGAAGGCGACGATCCGCAAGCGGTGCACCAACAGTTGGCCAGGACCCTGGACGGCATGTTGCTCAAGATTCGCGAAATCCAGCGCATGGCCCGTGCGGATTCGTCGGGACGTACCCTGGAACGCCAGCTCTGGCCGATGCTGGTGTTGCGCACGCCCAAGGGCTGGACCGGTCCGAAGTTCGTCGATGGCCAGCAGGTCGAAGGTACCTGGCGCGCCCACCAGGTGCCGCTGAGCCACTTCGAGCTGCCCGTGCATTTGACGCAACTGGAGCAATGGCTCCAGAGCTACCGTCCGCAGCAATTGTTCGACGACAACGGGGCGTTGCTCCCGGACATTGCCGCGTTGGCACCGACGGGACATCGGCGCCTGGGCGCCAATCCCCATGCCAATGGCGGCGTGCTGCTCAAACCCTTGGAACTGCCCAGGTTCACCGATTACGCCGTGCAATTCAGCGCGCCCGGCAGCGTGCAGGCGGAGGCCACCCGGGTGTTGGGCGGTTTTGTCCGTGATGTGATGAAGCACAACCTGCGGGCAGGCAATTTCCGCCTGTTCGGCCCCGACGAAACCGCCTCCAATCGCCTTGATGCGGTGTACGAGGTCAGTGGCAAGACCTGGATGGCGGCCCTGGAGGCGGGCGATACGAACCTGGCGTGCGATGGCCGGGTGATGGAAATCCTCAGTGAGCAAGTGTGTGAAGGCTGGCTGGAGGGGTATTTGCTGACTGGCCGGCATGGGCTGTTTTCCTGCTATGAGGCGTTCATCCACATCGTCGATTCGATGTTCAATCAGCACGCCAAATGGCTCAAGACCGCCGCCCAGATCCCGTGGCGGGCGTCGATCGCTTCGCTCAATTACCTGCTCACGTCCCATGTCTGGCGTCAGGACCACAATGGCTTTTCCCATCAGGACCCGGGGTTCATCGACCTGGTGGCGAACAAGAGCGCTGACGTGGTGCGTATCTACCTGCCAGCAGACGCCAATTGCCTGTTGTCCGTTGCCGATCACTGCCTCAAGAGCCGCGATTACATCAATGTGATCGTGGCCGGCAAGCAGCCGGAATGGCAGTGGCTGGACATCGATGCGGCCGTTCGGCACAGCTCGGTCGGGATCGGTCGCTGGGCCTTTGCCTGCAACAACGACGAAGACCCGGACGTGGTGATGGCCTGTGCCGGTGACGTGCCGACCTTGGAAACCCTGGCCGCTGTCACACTGCTGCGTGAATACGTGCCCGACCTGCGCGTGCGGGTGGTGAACGTCGTCGACCTGCTGGCCCTGCAACCGCCGCAACAGCATGCCCACGGGTTGCCGGACGCCGAGTTCGATGGGTTGTTTACCGTGGACAAACCAGTGATTTTCGCCTTCCACGGCTATCCGTCGCTGATCCATCGGCTGGTCTACAAGCGTCACAACCACGATAACTTCCATGTTCGCGGTTTCATGGAGGAGGGCGCCACCACTACGCCGTTCGACATGGCGGTCATCAACCACCTGGATCGCTACCAACTGGCGCTCGATGTCATCCAGCGCGTGCCGCGGTTGCAGCCGCTGGTGGACAGCGCTCGGGATCGCTACTGGGCAACCATGGAAAAGCACCAGCTGTACCTCATCGAGCACGGGCAGGACATGCCCGAAGTCTTGAATTGGCGCTGGACGCCGACGCCGCAATGACGGCCGACATGCCTCATGGCATCGACGCTGCGCCGTGGCATTCGAGCCCGACTTTGGAGACCCATCATGAGCCAGTACCAACGCCTGTTGCTGATCCTCAACCCGGCACAACGTCATTCGCCCGCCTTGCATCACGCCGCGGCCCTGGCGGCGGCCAGCGGCGCGCACTTGCATGTCACCGCCTTGGTTCCCTCGCTGGACATTCTTTCGCTGCTCGAAGAGGAGCCTCGTGAGGAAGCGCGGCAGAACTATCTCCAGGACCATCGTCATTGGTTGGAGGATGAGGCGGACAAGATGCGTCGCCGTGGCCTGCGGGTCACCACTGAGGTGGAATGGGCCCAGAAGATGGGCAAGCAGATCCTGCAACACGTTACGCAAATCCAGCCGGATTTGCTGATCAAGCAGGTACAACACGAGCCCATGCTCAAGCGGGCTTTCTTCACCCCGCTGGACTGGCAACTGCTGCGCAACTGCCCGGTGCCGATGTACCTGGTGGGGGCCACCGGTCATGCGCTGCCGCGTACAGTGGTCGCGGCGGTGGACCCTTCCAGTGCGTTTGCCCAGAACAGCGGGCTGAACGACCGGATCATCCGCCAGGCAATGAGCCTGGCCTTGCAGTGCGACGCCGAGCTGCATCTGGTTCACGCCTATGAGGTGTCGTCAGTCTATCTGGGGGATGCGGGCGGTGGCGGCCTGTCGCTGTCGCAGCTCAGCAAGGAATTGCGCAGGAGCCTGGAAAAAACCTTCCTGGAACTGGCGAACCTGTTTGGTGTGCCGGCCGAGCGCAGGCATTTTCTGCTGGGGCATCCGGTCTCGGCCCTGAGTGAATTTGCCCTGGAGCATGAAGTGGACGTGATCGTCATGGGGCGATTCCAGCACGACGATCTGTATGGGCTACTGGGCAGCACGACCGAGCACATCCTGTACCAGGTGTCGTGCAGTGTTCTGGCGGTGTGATGAATCGGGCTTGACCGCTGGGTTGTTGATAAAGATCAACGGCACCGAGGTCAAACAATGGGACCAATAGACTAACGATCGATTGTCCAGGAGCACCGCCATGCGCATGACATTTCTCGGGGCCGCCGGTACGGTCACTGGCAGCAAGTACCTGCTGGAACATGACGATCAGCGCATCCTGATAGATTGCGGCCTGTTCCAGGGCTACAAGCAGTTGCGCCTGCACAACTGGGATCCCTTCGAACTGCCGATGCGTGACCTGGATGCGATCGTACTGACCCACGCCCACCTGGACCACAGCGGCTACCTGCCGGTGCTGGTGCGTAATGGCTATCGCGGCCCTATCTATGCCTCGCCGGCGACCTGCGAGCTGGTGAAGATCCTGCTGCGTGACAGTGCTCGCTTGCAGGAAGAAGAAGCCGAATACGCCAACCGCAAGGGGTTCTCCAAACATGCGCCGGCCTTTCCGCTGTACACCCGTGAACACGCTGAACGAGCGCTGAAACTGCTGCGCCCGATTGCATTCGAACACCCGGTGGAGATCGCCCGGGGGATAACCATCTTGCTGCGTCGCGCCGGGCACATCCTCGGTGCCGCGACGGTACAGGTCCAGGCCGGTGGGGTGACGCTGGTGTGTTCCGGGGACCTGGGGCGACCCGAGGATCCGGTGATGTTCGCGCCGAAGGTCATCGAGCAGGCGGACGTTCTGTTGGTGGAGTCCACCTATGGCGACCGTCGACACCCACACGAGTCGCCGGAAGACCAATTGGCTGAGGTGATCACTCGCACCGCGCTGCGCCGTGGCATCACGTTGGTGCCCTCGTTCACGGTTGGCCGGGCCCAGTTGTTGATGTACCACTTGTATCGCCTGAAGCAACGCCGGGCGATTCCCGATATCCCGATCTACCTCAACAGCCCCATGGCCATTGATGTCACCCGGTTGTACCAGCGCTTTGGTGACGAGCATCGTCTTTCCAGGGAGGAGTGCGAAGGCATGTGCCACATCGCCCATCCGGTGCGCTCGGTCAAGGACTCCATGGCCCTGGACCTGCAACGCACCCCGGCGGTGATCATCGCCGCCAGTGGCATGGCCACCGGCGGGCGCGTGCTGCACCACCTCAAGAGCCTGGCGCCCAACCCCATCAACACCTTGCTGATGCCCGGCTTCCAGGCAGGCGGTACGCGAGGTGCGAGGATTGTGGCGGGCGAGCCTGCGGTGCGCATCCACGGCAAGGACGTGCCGATCAATGCCGAAGTGGTGCCCATGCAAACGCTCTCGGCCCATGCCGATGCCGACGAAATCATGCAATGGCTGCGCGGCTTCAAGACACCACCCCGGCACACCTATGTCGTGCATGGCGAACCTAATGCGTCCGATGTCTTGCGCCACCGCATTTGCGATGAATTGGGTTGGTCGGTATCGGTGCCGGAGTACCGCGATAGCGTCGAACTCTGAGCCACCGCTATCGCGAGCAGGCTCGCTCCCACAGAGGATTTTCAGTGGTCGCCGGATTAGTGCCCGCCACGGCCCTGTGTGGGAGCGAGCTTGCTCGCGAAGGCGGCGGGGCGGCCTAGCCGAAATAGATGCTAACTGATCCACCGCTATCGCGAGCAGGCTCGCTCCCACAGAGGATTTTCAGTGGTCGCCGGATTAGTGCCCGCCACGGCCCAATGTGGGAGCGAGCCTGCTCGCGAAGGGGGCGGCCGCTTCAACGACGCATTCGGCCTGAAATAAGCGCAGGCATGAAAAAGCCCCTCGTCGTTGGCCGGCGAGGGGCAGGGTTCAAAGCGATCAATCGGCCTTGATCGGCACGACCTTTTCCGCTTTCAGTGCTTCTGGTTTTTTTGGCAGTATCAGGGTCAGCACGCCTTTGCTGAACTGGGCTTCGATCTTGTCGCTGTCGACGCCTTTTGGCAGGTTGAACACGCGTTCGAAGGAACCGTAATGGCGCTCGGACAGGTGATAACCCTTTTTCTTTTCTTCCTTGGTTTCTTTTTTCTCCCCCTTGATGATCAGGTTGCCATTGGCCAGGCGGATTTCGATGTCTTTCTGATCCATGCCGGGCAACTCGGCGGTGATTTCAAAGCTCTTTTCCTTCTCGCTGATGTCAACGGCCGGCAGGCTGCTCAAGGAGAACTCTCGGCGCCAGAAGGGCTCGACATCGAACAGCCCGCGACTGAAAGGAGAAATCCCCGTGCCCCGGTTGAAGTCATCGAACAGGCGATCCACCTGCTGGCGCAGCTTTTCAAATGGATGCCTGAGGTCAGTCTTGGCGGGATGCGGAGCGTCTTCTTCGGTTTTGACCGGCATTTTTTTCACTGAATTGGACATTTGATTTCCCTCTTGGGTGATGTCCGGGCAGGTACCTGGCCAGATGACCAGATACCGCTGCCGAACGGATCAATGCACGCTTGCGAACTTACAAAGACAGTTGGCCGGACCAGAGCATCCAGCCGGCGAAAATCGCCGCCGCCCAGATCACCAGCAGCAGGCCCCAGCCAAAACCATTGAAGGCCCGTCCCGTCCTGGCCCGTTGAGCGCTCAGGTAGATCAGCGAACCGGGGGCATAGAGCAGGGCACTGAGCAGCATGTAGCGGGGGCCGGCGGCGTAGAGCAGCCAGACGCAATAGCCCGTCGCGACCACAGCGATGACCATGTCGCGCAGTTGCAGGCCGCGATGGCCGGCGTAGGTCTGGCCTTGCCAGGTCATCTTCAGTGCATACAGGCCACTGAACAGATACGGCAGCAGGATCATCGAGGTGGCGAGTGAAATCAGCGCCAGGTAGCTGGCGCTCGAATACAGGGTCAGCAACAGGAACAATTGGATGCAGCCATTGGTGATCCACAGCGCGTTGGCCGGTGCGCCATGTTGGTTTTCCGTGGCCAGCAGGCGCGGCATGACCTTTTCCTTGGCCGGGGTGAACACCGATTCGGCTGCCAACAGCGTCCAGGCCAGCAACGCACCGCCCACTGACACAATCAGGCCAATGCTGATCAGCACCGCGCCCCAAGGCCCGGCCACCGCTTCCAGTACACCCGCCATGGAAGGGTTCTTCAGGGCGGCCAGTTCGGGCTGTCTGAGGATGCCCAAGGACAATAGGGAAACGGCGATCAGCAACATCAATGTGAGGACGAAGCCAATCACGGTGGCGCGGCCGACGTCGGCCCGTTCGGCGGCCCGGGCGGAGAATACGTTGGCGCCTTCAATACCGATGAACACCCAGACCGTCACCAGCATGGTGCTCTTGACCTGGTCCAGCGTACTGCCCAGCGCCGGCGTACCCCAGAAATCCACCATGAAGGTGTCCTTGGAGAAAGCGGCAATCACCAGCCCGATGAACAACAGCAACGGCACCACCTTGGCGATCGTCGTCAGGGCGTTGGCCTTGGCGGCGGTGCGCATTCCGCGCAGGATCATCCAATGCAACGCCCACAGCACCACGGACGCGCCGATGATCGCGGCTTTGTTATTGCCTTCGCCAAACACGGGGAAAAAGTAACTGAGCGCGGCGAACAGAATCACCAGGTAGCTGACGTTGCCGATCCAGGCGCTGATCCAATAGCCCCACGCCGAATTGAAACCGAGGAATTCGCCGCCCAAGGCACGGGCATAGGCAAACACACCGTTGTCCAGTTCCGGTTGGCGGTTGGAGAGGGTCTGGTAGACCAGGGCCAGCGAGAGCATGCCCACGCCGGTGATGAGCCAGCCGATCAGGATCGCCCCGGCGCCAGCGCTGGCGGCCATGTTCTGGGGCAGGCTGAAGATGCCGCTGCCGATCATCGAACCGACGACCAGGGCGATCAGCAGGCTCAGCGACAGGCGCCTGGGCTCGACCTTTCGCAAACTGCCGGCCAAAGGGTGAGGTTTGACGGTCGGGATGACCGGTTCTGTACCTTGCAGGTGCGTTGCCATGATCAAAGCCTCCATGAGACGGGAGGTTCGGTAACCTTCGTCGATGCAAAGGTTCGAACGCTGAGTCTTAATTTCGGCTTGGAGGCGTTGAGGGGTATTGACGTAGATCAGATGTCATGCAGAGCAAGCGTCACAGTTCCGTATGACGATGGCAACCGGCGACTTTTTGTTTGAGGCCGGGCAAGTCCAGAATGGTGACATTGCGCCCATGCATGTCTACCAGTTCCTCCTGGCGCAGGTGGGCGATGCCCCGGCAGATGGTTTCCAGACGCAGGCCCAGGTAGGAGCCGATGGCTTCGCGGCTCATGCGCAGCACAAATTCCCTGGAGGAATAACCGCGCATGTTAAGCCGCTGGGATAGGTTCAATAGAAACGCCGCCAGGCGTTCGTCGGCGTTCATGTTGCCGAGCATCAACAGCATGCCGTGGTCACGCACGATTTCCTGGCTCAGGAGTTTGTTCAGGTTGTGCTGCAACGACGGCAAGTCGTGGGCCAGTTTTTCCAGGAGGTTGAAAGGCAGCGGGCAGACTTCGCTGTCTTCCAGGGCGATGGCATTACAGGCGTAGTGATCGGTGCTGATAGCGTCCAGGCCGAGCATTTCGCCTTGCATCTGGAAACCGGTGACTTGTTCGCGACCGTCTACCGAAAGGACGCTGGTCTTGAAGAAGCCCAACCTCACGGCATACAACGAGCGCAGTGGGTCGCCGGTCCGATACAGCGCGGCGCCTTTCTTGACCTTCATCCGCTGGGCGATCAGCGTGTCCAGGCGCTCGACTTCGCCGCCCGTCAGGCCAATGGGCAGGCACAGTTCGAGCACGCTGCAGTTCGAACAAGCGGTCTTGAGCGCATGCACGTGCAGAAGTCGCGGTTCAAGCTCGCTCATGGGGAAATTTCCTTTATCTGGTGCAAGCATAGAAGAACAATTCAGCTGCGCTTGTTTTTTGTCGGCCTAAAGTGCTACCGGCTGTCGATAGACGCAGAACGGGTACAAAGGATGGGGGTGCAAACCTTCACTATGGGGCTTGCAGATGACGCTATTGCGTCGTGGGTGTGTGTACAGGGTGCGTTGGATTCGTTCACGCCGTGACAGATCGATCAACGGCCAGGCGCCGTCAAACCAGTCGCAAGGCCAGCGCAGCGTGTTTAAGCGGCAGGAGCGGGGCAAACTCTTCAGGTGTCAGGGTTTCCTTTTCCACCAGCAGATGGGCCCCGGCGTCCAGGTCTTCCCGATGGTTTTCCAGCAGTGTCCTGGCGCGTTGATAGGCTTCAGCGAGCAAGGCGCGAATAGCCAGGTCGACTTCCCTGGCGGTTTGTTCCGAATAGTCCTTGTCACCGATTTCCATGCGCTCGCCCAGGTAGCTCGCACTTTTGCGTTCCAGCACCGCCAGGCCAAGCTCCGTGCTCATGCCAAAGCGGGTGATCAACTGCCGGGCGATATCCGTGGCGTGGGCCAGGTCATCGGCGGCCCCGGTCGAGACTTGGCCATAGGCCAGGCATTCGGCGGCACGTCCCGCCATCAGGACGACCATGCGGTCCTTGAGCATCTGGTAGCTGACAAGAAAATGATCTTCCGTCGGTCGCTGCAGGGTATAGCCCAGCGAGCCAATGGCACGCGGCACGATCGAGACCTTATGGACCGGGTCCATGTCTGGCAGGTTGCTGGCCGCCAGTGCATGGCCCATTTCGTGGTAGGCCACCACTTGGCGTTCATCGGGGTGCAGCAGGCTGCTCTTGCGTTCGATCCCGGCAACGATGCGCTCCACGGCCGCGGTGAAGTCGTCGAGGCTGACCGTTTCGGCACCCCGTCGAGTGGCGATGATGGCGGCCTCGTTGACCAGGTTGGCCAGGTCAGCGCCAGTAAAACCGGTGGTGATGTCGGCGATACGCTCGCTATCGAGGTCCTGGCCGGTGACGATTTTCTGCAGGTGGACCTTGAGGATCGCCTGCCGGCCTTTACGGTCGGGGCGATCGATCAGAATCTGTCGGTCGATCCGGCCGGCTCGCAACAGCGCCGGGTCCAGTACCTCGGGGCGGTTGGTCGCCGCGAGCAGCACGACACCCTCACGCGGGTCGAACCCATCGAGCTCTGCCAGCAATTGGTTGAGGGTTTGTTCTTTCTCGTCATTGCCCCCGAAGGCGCCGACGCCGCGCATTTTGCCCAGCGCATCGAGCTCATCGATAAAAATGATGCAGGGCGCGGCCTGCCGGGCCTGTTCGAACAAGTCATGCACGCGAGCGGCACCAACACCGACGAACATCTCGACGAATTCCGACCCCGATATCGAGAAGAAGGGCACGCCGGCCTCTCCGGCGATGGCCTTGGCGACCAGGGTCTTGCCGGTGCCCGGCGGGCCGACCAGTAACGTCCCCTTGGGGATGTGTGCGCCCAGGCGCGCATATTTCGCCTTGTCCTTGAGAAAGGAGACAATTTCCACCAACTCGGCCTTGGCTTCGTCGATGCCGGCGACGTCGGCAAAGGTCACCCCGGTATCGCGTTCGACGAACACCTTGGCGCGGGACTTGCCGATGTTCATCAAGCCACCCATGCCCTGTTTTTCCGCCAACCCACGAAACAGGAAATGCCAGACCACCATGATCAGCACGAAGGGCAGCAGCCAGCCCAGCAAGCCGTTCAAAAAAGTGTTTTCGTTGATGCCTGTAAAACCGACACCTGATTGGGCAAGGTCCGTTGCCAGAGCCGGATCGACCCGTACGGTCGAGAACAGGTTGTGACCCTCAATCGGTTCCTGCAATTTGCCGCTGATGTGTTCTTTTTCGACGCGTAAATCGCTGACCTTCTGATTGCTCAACAGCTGTAGGAACTGGCTATAGGGGATGACCTGCACCGCGGGGCGTTCGAAAAACAGGAACTGCACCAGGCTGAACACGGCCAGTGCAATGAAGAAGTAGGACAGGTTCCATTGGTGGGTTTTTTTCATGGCCTCGACTCAATAAAAGGCCTCGGATGGCCGTGCATAAATGGTCGGGGAGATATCAGGCTCCCTGGTTTGTTTTTTCTACGCCTGAGGGCTGCAAAGACATTGAGCTAAATCAACTAGGTTCAAGTCAGCGCGGTGAGGGCGTCGGACGAGCCATGCAGTTGACAAAAATCAGAGTGGGCCACGCGCAAGTAATCAGCGGATGAAGGAGGCATTTCTATCGGGGACAGTGGACGTCAGGATGATACGAACTGCCATCACCACCCCCGCCAGCACGCCAGTAAGACCGGACGCTTCTAGAAGCGTTGGCAGCCGCTGATGAAACAACAGGCCCAGTAGTGTGGCAAATAGTGATTCCAGGGCTATCAACTGCCCGGAAAGCACCATGGGAAGGCGACGGGACGCCGCGTTCCACGCCCAGGCCCCGATGACTGACGACATCAGCGCAATCACAAGACCCCAGGCGTACAGGTGTCCCGCCAGGGAAACACTGAAACCCAGGCTTGGCAGCTTGAGAAGGTCAAACGCCTGCGCCGCCGGTAACAAGCACAAGGTGCCGATCCTTGCGCCGACCATCATGAGGCCGGTCCAGGCCCGCGAAACGCTGGCCGACAGGTTGACCAAGGCGCCCTGGTTCAACCAACTGAATACGAGCCACAAGAGCACCGCACCGATCGAGAAAAACACGCCCGTCAACCATGAGCCGTCGTCGCTCAGGGGCTGCTGGATGCTGCTGATGTTCGATAGCAATAGCCCTCCCGTTAAAAAAACCAGCGGTATCGCCAGCCTTCGCCATGGGAGGGTTTTGTGGGTAGCGTTGCCGAGCAGTGCCTGCAGGACCGGCACCATGCCAATAAACGCCGGGGTCAGTACCGGCCCGGCAAACATGACGCCTGCGGCAATGCAACTGCTGTAGCCGAGGTACCCGATGACCCCCAGGCTTGCGCCAAGTAGCAGTTGGCTGCGATGCATACGCCGAAGCTGGGTTCGATAGCCCATCACGACAGCCACACCCAGCGCCCCGGCGATCAGGAACCGTATGATCATCAAATCGTGGATCGTGTAGGCACCGACGACGTAAGGCGCAATGAAATTCAATGCCCAGCTCAGTGTCGCGACGACGGCAAGGCTCACGCCGGCGAGGGTGTTCGAGTAGGCATTGGGCATTCATGCATATCCTTAAGGCATTGAGCGCATGTTGCACAGCGTCGCAGCTATGCTACAAACGAGTTCTCGGCCTTGGATGCATTACCTCTGATTATGAATACCCTTGGAAAAACATTGCCGCCGCTTGCCAGCTTGTTGCCCTTCGAAGCGGCTGCGCGCCTGGAGAGTTTTTCCAAGGCCGCCGAGGAGCTGCACATCACCCAAGCGGCGATCAGTCGGCAGATCCGTGGGCTCGAAGAGGACTTGGGGCTGAAACTTTTCTGCCGTCGTAACCGCGCCGTTTTCCTGACCCAGCAAGGGCGTGAGTTGGGACGTGTGGTGAGTAACGCGTTGCAAAGTATCAGTGCCAGTGCTGTCAGCCTTCGTCAATCGCCAGGTAAAAACCGCGTCGTTTTGCTGTGCCAATTATGCGAAGCGTTCTACTGGTTGATGCCGCGGCTCTCGACGTTCCACCAGCGATACCCGGAAATCGAGATCCAGGTGGCCACATCTACCGGGCCGCTGACTGAGTTCAATGAGCATTTTGACGTGGCCCTGCAAAGCACGGGACGGCCCAGCGGCGTCCATGGCTTGATGTTTACCGCCGCTGATGAAGTGTTTCCCGTATGCAGTCCTCATTACCTGCGTACCCACGAAGTGTTGCAAGTCCGTGACCTGAAGTCCCACACCCTTTTGCACTATCACGCTACGCCGCCTCATTGGATGCAGTGGGGTGCTTGGTTCCAGGCGTTTGGACAGTCGTTTGACAACTCTCCCAAGGGCTCGGTGTTCGATAGCTACCCCTTGATGCTCCAGGCGGCGGTCGAGGGGCATGGCATCGCGTTGGGGTGGCGGCGCACCGCCCAAGGGCTGCTTGAGAGCGGTGCGTTGGTGAGACCTTGCGCAGAAAGCGTCCCTTTGCCTGATGCGATATCGGTATTCAGCCGGCCGGGCGGGGAAGGTCGGGTTGAGGTAAGCGCGCTGCTCGACTGGCTTGAAGGTGAACTGGGAAGTGATCGTCAGACCGACTTCGGTCAGTCGCGGTTAAACCGTTGAAGCCGCCATGACGGATAAAGTATTGGGTATCCGTTGTGGCAGGGTCAGAACGGCCCCAGCTTGAGGGGGTACTGGATGACGATATACAGCCGGTCGATGTCATCGCCGCCCTGGCTGCTATTGGCGCGATGGGTGACATGGGACAGTTGCAGCGACAGGTCCTTGGCCGGGCCTGACTGCACGATGTAATGCAGGTCCAGGTCGCGCTCCCAATGGCGTCCGCCAGTGCCTTGTTGCGGACTGTAAGTGCCCGTGTCGCTATCGAACGGGTTGTAGGCACCGCCTTGGGGGGCATGGCTGCCGTCTATCCCGCGTCCAGTCACATAGCGGGCCATGAAGCTCAGGCCGGGGATGCCCAAGGTGCCCAGGTCAAGGTCGTAGCGCGCTTGCCATGAGCGCTCGCCCGGGCCGTTGAAGTCGGCATATTTGATCGAGTTGGCCAGGTAGATGGAGTCGCCGCCGACGAAATCGAAGGGCGTGTCGCCGTTGATTTTCTGATAGGCCAGGGTGAACGCCTGGGCATTGAGCCGGTATTTGCCACTCAGGCTATAGGCCGTGGTGTCGATGGCCCCGGCGTTGGCCTTGCCATAGTCGCGGGTGTGATACAGGTTGCCGTCGAGGAACAGTTCGCCAAGGGTGGCATGCAGGTTGGCATAGTACTGGCGCCAGGTGTCGCTCAGTTCGGAGGAGTAGAGTGCGCCGCCCAGGGCTTGGCCGGTGAACAGGTCGGCGCCGATGAAGTCGATGGCGCCGTTGCGCGTCGTCGCCCCATACCCGGAAAAGTCACCCTTGCTGGTCGAGGCGTCCTGATTCTTGAACGCACTGAAGTGGCCCGCCTGCAGGTCGATCCCTTCGAACTCGCGGCTGGAGAGCAGCAGGCCGCTGGCGTATTCGGGTTGCAGGCGCTTGTCTGCGGTGTCGAATACCGGGCTCTGCACGGTCATTTCGCCGACCGCCAGGGTGGTGCGTGAGGTGTTGAATTTCAGCGCGCCGCCGGCGCTGGAGTAGTGGTCCTCGCTTCGCCCGTTCTCATCCAGCGGCAATAATCCCGTTCCGGAATGCCCCTTGCCGCCGTCCAGTTTCAACCCCAGGAACGCATGGGCATCGATGCCTACGCCGATCGTGCCAGGGGTGAAGCCGGACTCGAACGAGGCGATGAAGCCCTGGGCCCATTCCTGTTTGTAGCTTTTGCCTGCCGGGGTCGCGGTGCGATAGTCATTGTTGAGGTAGAAGTTGCGGCTGAGGACTTGCTGCGTCGCCCCGTCGAGAAAACCAGGCGTGCTTTGCGCGAGTTCCGCTGCCATCGCTGGTGCGGCGCTGCCGGTGAGCAGGGCAAGCAGCCAGAGCGGTTTCAGGGCGGTGGTTGAGTGGTGTGGTGCAGGCAACATGCTTCATTTCCATGTGACATTGGGCGGGCGAAGGAGGGCTTTCGCGCCAGGAAGACAAGAGCTTCATTCTTGGGCGTGGGACGCGCGCGCGCGAGTTAAACGTTGTTAATTGCGTTCAGCTGTTTTGGCCCTATCGCGAGCAAGCTTTGCTCCCACAGGGGGCAGCGTTCAGGTACCGCGCCGGACGCTGCACTCCCTCAGCACATGGCTGCAGGTTTTGCGTTGTGAGGCGGGTGCATGATGACCTTCTCCGGCTGGTGCATGAGTGGCCGTTCTTCTGACTCAACACCCGAGCGTCGGCATCAGCGCGTTTGGACCTGAGCCTGCAACTGTCCGCCGACTATGGATATTTCCTTGAGCTGCAAACCGTCGCGCACGACGAACAATGCGTCCATCCCGCGTTCTTGTGCCAGGCGGGGGCCTTGGGTTTCGCCCAGTACCATCAGCGCTGTGGCCCAGGCGTCGGCGAGCATGCATGAAGTCGACACCACCGTGACGGCTGCGAGCGGGTTGCACAGGGGGGCGCCGGTGGCCGGGTTCATTGTGTGGGCGAAGGATTGCCCACAGACGTCGACCCAGTGTCGATAATCCCCGGAGGTGGCGATGGCGGCGTCGCTGAGTTCCATCACACCCATGACCTCACGCACGCCCCGACGGGGTTTTTCCATGGCCACGACCCAGGGCTGCCCATCAGGTTTGCTGCCGCGGGCGCGCATCTCGCCGTCGATGCCTACCAGGTAGCGCGCGATGCCAAACCTGTCCAGGCAGCGGGCCAGCTCATCGACACCAAAACCTTTGGCAATGCCGTTCAAGTTGAGGTTAAGCGGTGCCTGTTTGCGCACCTGGTTGCGTTGTGAATCAACGACCAGCGCTGCACTGGTCGAGCGTCGAGTTGGCGCAGGCAATCCATCGAGCGCCGGTTCGGTGATGGACAGCTCGCCGGGACCGAAGCCCCAGGCGTCCACCAGATCACCAACGGCGATGTCGAAGGCGCCGCCCGATTGCCGGCTGACGCGCAGCGCCGCAGACAATACCGCGGTCAGTTCCTCGGGCAGCGCTATCCATTCCTGCAACGGTGCGTTGTTGAGGCGATTGAGATCCGAATCGGCTTTCCAGGTCGACATTTGCTGGTCCACCCGGCCCACGGCATGCGCCAGGCTGTGACTGATCGGGCGGGTGTCGAGTTCGGTTCCGGCATAGAACAGGGCGGTATAGCGCGTGCCCATGGTTTCGCCGCTCAGGCTGTAGCGTTGCAATTCAGTAGACGTCTTCACGATAGCGTCCTTGTGCCTTGAGGGTCCGCACATTCAGGTTCAGCGGTGCCAGTACTTCGTCCAGGGCCAGCATTACCCCCTTGGCCATCTCGCGACCGCCGCACACCAATACCTGGGCGCCTTTCTCAATCAGCCGACGCAACATCAGGGCGTCGCTGATCAGCCGGTCTTGCACGTAGGAACGGTCCGTTACCTGGGAAAAGGCCGCGTGCAATGCCGTCAGGCGCCGGTCAGCCAGGTAATGGTTGAGCTCGGTTTCGTAGAGGAAGTCCGAGGCCGGATTACGCCCGCCCCAATACAAGTGCATGGGGTGGTGGGCCTTGTTGTTGCGGATAAAACCGGCCAGCGGGCCGATGCCGGTACCGGCGCCGATCAGGATCACTGGGTGCGCCCCCGACGCCGGGCGAAATTGTGGATTCGGTTGGATAAAGGCGTCGATGGTCGCCCCGATCTCCACGCTGTGAAGGAATGATGAGCACAGACCTCCTTTGTGTTTGCGTACGCAGATCTCCAGCACGCCGTCCTGTGAGCTGCTGGCCAGCGAGTAGAACCGCGGGAGAGGGTTGCCAGGGGGCAGGATGCCGACCAGATCACCGGCTTCAAAGGCCGGTAATGTCCCTGAGGCTTTGAACCGCAGCACGTGGGTGGGCGCGCCGACCTGTTCACCATAGGCAATGCGCTCGTTCAGGATCAGTTGATGGGTCTGTGGATGCGATGCGGTATGGACCAGCGTCAGGTCTTGCCCCAGCACTTCACCCAAGGCGTGACCCCAGCGAGAAAACGCCTGGGGGGATTGGCGGTTGATGGTTTCCAACTCCATCAACGGCGTGCCACCGGCCTGCAACAAGGCTTCCTGTACCTGATGGGCAAACTGACAGAACTGCGTAAACTGCCGGTCACCAAAACCCAGCACGGCAAACGGCTGGCCAGGTTTCAGGCCGGCTTCGGCCAGCCGTGCCAGGAACTGCGAAGCCGAGGCCGGGGCATTGCCGTCACCGTGGGTCGCGGTGAGGATGAACACGCGTTGAGCGTTGCCGTAGTCGTTGGCGTATTGATTCATTGCCGCGCTGTGAACGCGGTGGCCGGCTTGATGCAAGGCTTCATGCAAGGTGTTGGCAAAGCCCCAGGTGCTGTTGGTTTCGCTGCCGACCAGGATAACGGTGTCGGCGGATTGCGCAGCGCTGTTGTGGCGGATATTCGGCCCGGCCTGGCGGCGACGCCACCAGATCAGGATGCCGGTGATGCTCATCACGGGCACGCCGAGGGCACAGAGGCCCAGCAACAGGCCCAGCCACCAGAGTCCTTCACCGGTGTGCAACTGATAGACCAACTCGTAGACGTTGCCCATCGAGTCGTGAGCTTGATAGGACAACAGGGCGCCGCTGACCGGGTCCACGTAGCCGTCGCCCTGGGCCGTGCGCAGGGAAAACACGTCTTGCGGATTATTCGGGCTGGGGTAGACGAGCTCGCGCAGATCAGTCAGATCGGTGGCCTGCAAAGCTTGCAGGCTCGCCACGGGCGAGGCCGAGCCCGCGCTGATGTGGTCGGGGAATGCAGGTTCGCTCTGACTGCCATCGGCGATGAAGTCGAAGGTCGTGGCGCACATGTAGAGCCCGCTCAGTGCCGATAACAGCAGCCCAAGCAACGCGAAGCGACCGACCTCTGCGTGCCAGCGCTGGCTGAAGTCGCCCCGCAATGGCCGCAGCAGGTTGCGCCAGCCGCCGACCCGCCGAACCAGCAGCAGTGCCCCGGACACCGACAGCATCAGCATGAACAGCGCGCCGACGCCTGACACCCCGTGGCCCGGTGTGCCAAGAAACAGCGAGCGGTGCAGGTCTTTCATCCAGCGTGAGAAAGCGGAGGGTTCGTAGGGGGCCAGGCCTCGCCCGGTCAGTGGGTCGACCTTTTCGGCCCCGACCCGGCCGTCCTGATTGAAGTAGACAATGACGGTCCCGGACGCGGTGCGCTGGATCTGCTCCACGCCCGGAAAGTGACTGGCAACACGTCCGGCCAACTGGCCGACATTGACTTGCCCAATCGCAGTGGACGTGTTGTTCAGGCGTTCAAGGGCCGGATCGATAGACAACGTCGCGCCGCTGATGGCCAAGAGCATGACCAACAGGGCGGCGATCAGACCGGGCAGGGAGTGGAGCTGGCGAAGCATGTTCGGCCTCCGAACAGATAGATGCTACAAATCGTAAGTAAAGGATTCGACGTAGGTATTACCGGCCGCCGGCTTGCCTGCGCCTTCGCGGGTCAATGGCACGCTGACGTCGGCCCGGGCATCACGCTTATCCTCGACGGCGCTATCGATACGGATCTGATACCCGGCATCGATCAGGGTGTCTGCCAGCTCGACGCTGACTTTGAGGGTGTCGCCGCTGCCAACGCTGGCGCCGCTGACGCCGTCGTACTCGCTGGGGCTCAGCTTGCTTCCGCGGGCCCAGTCGGCCAGGTGCTTGTAGTACTTGGCCTTTTTGCCGGCCACCCAGAGGGTTTTCTGGTACTGGCCGCTGGCGTCGGTGACGTAGATCGCCAGGTACGCATCGTTGCCGCTGTAGCGCTTGAGCTGGGTCGTGAGGGTTACTTCACGGGCCTGAGCCAGCCCCGGCAGGATGATGGCGCCGGCGAGGCAGGTTGCAGCGATGATTTTTTTCATGGGGGTTGTCCTTTTGATCGTTGGGGCGAGAGCCTGGACCTGCTTGCTGACAGCAACCTGAACGGCAGGATCAACGCGTCGAAATGTCACGGCGCGGGCGCAGGGGCGAGGTAAGCGCTGGCATCGTCATCGTCCCGGAAGTAGATCTCGAGCTCGCGCAGGTGCAGCGACGCCGGTGTGTAGCGGGCTTCGATGACATTGCCCTGGCGGTCCAGGCCCTTGAGCTTGTAGCAGCCGTCGTCGACCTTGATGCGCTGCACCTTCCAGCCGTACCGCTGTTCCACCTGCAGGCGCAGGGTTTCCCGTGGTTGCCAGTCATTGACCGGTTCGCTGCAGTCGTCATCGGCCAAGGCGTAACCGTTGGCCAGCACACTTATCAGCGCAGTGCTGGCAATAAAACCTGATTTCATGATCTGTCTCCTGCCGGGGTTTCGTCGTGGGCATACCCTACGGGGCATTCCTGACAGCCAGCTGAATCTTCAGATTCACGTCAGGTAAGGCCGCTAAGGTGCGGCAAACCACGATGACAGGAGCTGCCCGATGCGGGTTTTATTGGTTGAGGACTCGCCAAGGTTGGGGGAGGCGGTGCGCGAGCAGATCGCCGATGACGGCCATGCCGTTGATTGGGTGCAGAACCTTGCCCATGCACGCAGCAACGTGAGCACCACCGCTTATGATCTGATCCTGCTTGACTTGATGTTGCCGGACGGTCGAGGGCTGGATTTCCTGCGTCAGCGGCGCAGTGCAGGTGACGCGACGGCGGTGATCATCCTGACGGCCCAGGACCAGATCTCTGATCGAATCGCCGGCCTCAATGCCGGCGCCGACGATTACTTGGTCAAACCCTTCGATCTGTTTGAACTGTCGGCCCGTGTGGCTGCGGTGGCCCGTCGTTACAGCGGCAACCCCAATCCCCAGATCAGGCTTGGTGAGCTGCACGTCGATATGACGGCCCGTACGTTGCAGCGGGCCGGTGTGGCCGTGGAACTCACGGCCCGGGAATGGGCGCTGTTGGAGGCATTCATCCAGCGTCCCGGCGCGCTGCTGTCCAAGGGGCAACTCGAAGATCGGCTGTACGCTTTCGGCGCCGAAATCGAAAGCAACACGATCGAGGTCTATATCAGTCGATTGCGCAAGAAACTCGGGCGCGACCTGATTGAAACCGTGCGGGGCATGGGTTACCGGATGGTGTCGGTATGAAGACGACCTTCAGCCTGCAAAAACGTCTGGGCCTGGGACTGACGCTGGGCATGACGTTGCTCTGGCTAATGGCGACCATCGGCACTTGGCGCGGGGTGCAACATGAGCTGAACGAGGCCTTTGACAGCGCACTGGAGGAGACCGCCCAACGCATCCTGCCCCTGGCCGTGCTGGAAATCAGCAACCGGGAAAACCCGGGGGAGGTGCAACAGGTAGCCACCCTGAAGATGCACAAGGAGCACCTGACTTATCTGGTGCGCGATGCCGCAGGCAAGGTCCTGATGCAGTCCCACGATGCCAACCCGCAGATCTTCAGCAAACACCCGGCTGAGGGGTTCTCCACGATTGGAAAGTACCGTCTGTATGGCGCCAGTGCGCTGCGTGAGACGCTATTCATCGAAGTCGCCGAGCCGTTGCGCCATCGCCGCGAGGCCGCACGACAGGCCTTGTTTACCTTGTTGTGGCCGTTATTGGCGCTGGTCCCCATCAGCCTGCTGGGGACCTGGCTATTGGTGCGCATGAGCCTGGGTAGCGTGCTGGCCTATCGGTACGCGGTAGAGGCCCGTGGCGTGGGGGATCTGTCGCCGATCAAGGTGTCGCGCCTGCCGGCAGAAATCAACCCCTTGGCGGATGCGGTAAACCGCCTGCTGGAGCGCTTGCGCAAGGCCCTGGAGGCCGAGCGCAGCTTCACCGCCAATAGCGCACATGAGTTGCGTACACCCTTGGCCGCGACATTGGCGCAAGTCCAGCGGCTGTACCAGGAGGCCCCTGAAGGTCCGTTGCGTTTGCGTGCGAAAAAGATCGAAAGCGCTTTGCGCGAATTGGCCCGGTTATCGGAAAAACTCATGCAATTGGCCAAGGCTGAAGGGGGCGGACTGCTCTCGCAAACGCCCCAGGATCTGGTCCCATTGTTGGCCCACGTGGTGGACGAGTGGCGGCACAACAGCACCCGCCGGATCGCGCTGCAACTTCCTGCCCAGGCCCATGTGTATTCGACCGTCGACCCGGACGCCTTCGGCATTCTGTTGCGCAATCTGATCGAGAACGCATTGAAGTACGGCGCGATGGATCAACCCATCGAAGTCACCCTCACGGACCAGGCACTGCTGCGGGTGATCAATGCCGGACCGGTGGTGCCGGTGGCCGTCCTGCAGCACCTGACCGAACGTTTCGTGCGCGGCCAGAGCCAAACCAGTGGGTCGGGATTGGGGTTGGCGATCGTCAAGACGATCGTGCAGGGGATCAATGGGCGAATCGAACTGCTGTCCCCGGCAAAAGACCGGCAGGAGGGGTTCGAGGTGCGGGTCCGGCTACCGCTTGCCACCGCCGCCACCGGCCATTCGTCAGCCAGCTAGCCTGAGCATTCTTGACAAGCAATCGACCTTGAGCAAATACTCGCGTCCATATTCATATATATGACTAGATAACAAGGTGAATAAGGTCAATGAAATCTCTCTCCAGTGATGTCCGCCTGCCGCTGTATCAACGTTTACGCGACCAATTGGCTGAACAGATCGCCAATAACCGCTGGCGTCCGGGGGAGGCGATTCCTACTGAGGCGGTACTCTCGGCCGAATACCAGTTGTCTACCGGCACGGTGCGCAAGGCCATCGATGCGCTGGTCAGCGAGGGCGTCCTGGAGCGCCAGCAGGGGCGCGGCACCTTCATTCGCCGGCCGCAATTCCAGTCGTCGCTGTTCCGGTTTTTCCGCTTTCAAAGCGCTTCAGGCGAACGCCGGGTTCCCGAGAGCCGGATCCTGTCCGTGGAACCTGTGGTCGCGCCTTCGGCGGTGGCCCAGGCGCTGGGGTTGCCAGCGGATGCGCCGGTGATTCGCATCGTGCGGGTGCGTCTGCTGGATGTGGCGCCGGTGCTCGCCGAAGAAATCTGGCTGCCCCGCAGCCGTTTCCAACCCTTGCTCGAGATCGACCTGAGTCAAAAGGGACCGCTGCTTTATCCCATCTATGAAGAAACCTGCGGTCAGGTGGTCGCCTCTGCCGAAGAAACCCTCACCGCTGAATCGGTGAATGAGGTGTACGCGCGGCTGCTGCAGGTGCCGGTCAACAGTCCGGTGGTGGTGATCGAGCGTCTGGCGCGGGACTACGCCGGCAATCCCCTGGAGTGGCGACGCTCGCGCGGGCATGCCGAACACTTCCGCTACAGCGTGGAAATCCGCTGACCCCACCGGGTTAGCGGCGAGTCGGTCGCCGCAGCCCTTATCGTTTTGTTTGCCATGACTGGCCCTGTAGCGGCGCGGTTCGCTCTCGGCTGCCTTTCGTTCCACTTACAAGGATAAGAATCATGTTCAGCTGGTATCGCCAAGTCACTGCGCGGGAGCGTAAAACGTTTTGGGCCTGTTTCGGCGGATGGTCGCTCGACGCGCTGGAAGTACAGATGTTCGGCCTGGCGATACCGGCGTTGATCGCCGCGTTCGCCCTGACCAAGGGCGATGCCGGGCTGGTCAGCGGCGTGACCCTGGTCACTTCGGCCATTGGTGGCTGGGTCGGCGGGACGCTGTCGGACCGTTACGGACGGGTGCGCACGCTGCAATGGATGATCCTGTGGTTTTCCTTTTTTACCTTCCTGTCGGCGTTCGTCACCGGCTTCCACTCGTTGTTGATCGTCAAGGCGCTGCAGGGCTTCGGCATCGGCGGTGAATGGGCCGCCGGTGCGGTATTGATGGCCGAGACCATCAACCCCAAATACCGCGGCAAGGTCATGGGCACGGTACAAAGCGCCTGGGCGGTGGGTTGGGGACTGGCGGTCGGCGTCTTCACGCTGATCTACTCCCTTGTGCCGCAAGACATGGCCTGGCGGGTGATGTTCATCGTGGGCCTGCTGCCGTCGTTCCTGATCATCTGGGTACGGCGCAACGTTGAGGAACCCGATAGCTTCCAGCGCCTGCAAAAAGCCAACGTCATCCCGCAAAGTTTCTTCAAATCCCTGAGCGGTATCTTTCGCCCCGAGCTGCTGCGCGTGACTTTGTTTGGCGGGCTGTTGGGGCTGGGGGCGCACGGCGGTTACCACGCGGTGATGACGTGGCTGCCAACCTTCCTCAAGACCGAGCGCAACCTGTCGGTGCTCAACTCCGGTGGCTACCTGGCGGTGATCATCTTCGCCTTCTGGTGCGGCTGCGTGGTCAGTGGCCTGTTGATCGATCGTATAGGCCGTCGCAAGAACATCGTGCTGTTCGCGCTGTGCTGCGTGGTGACCGTGCAGTGTTATGTGTTCCTGCCGTTGAGTAACACGCAGATGCTGTTCCTGGGTTTCCCGCTCGGCTTCTTCGCTGCGGGTATTCCGGCGAGCCTCGGGGCGTTTTTCAACGAGTTGTACCCGGCGGATGTCCGCGGCGCCGGCGTGGGGTTCTGCTACAACTTCGGCCGGGTGCTTTCGGCGGTGTTTCCGTTCCTGGTCGGGCACATGAGCGACTCCATGTCCTTGGGCTCGGCCATTGGCATCGACGCCGGGATTGCCTACGGCGTGGCGGTGATCGCGGCGCTTTGCCTGCCGGAAACCCGCGGTCGCAGCCTGGAAGCCACTGCTGCATCGGCGCCTGCGGTGGAGAGTGACGGTCAGGGCGCCCGAGCCTGATTTCCCTTATTTCGATAGATGAAACCCATGGTTGATACCCGTACTACGCCGATCACCGGCATTGACTGTCACGCCCACGTATTCAGCCGCGAGTTGGAACTGGCGGCTGTCCGGCGCTACACACCTGACTACGACGCCACGCTCGCCCAGTACCTGGGCCAGTTGCATGCCCACGGCTTGAGCCACGGCGTGTTGGTGCAGCCAAGTTTTCTCGGCACGGATAACCGCTACTTGCTGGCCGCGCTACGGCAAGCGCCAGAGCAATTGCGTGGGGTCGTGGTGGTGGCGCGAGACGTCAGCCGAGTCGAGCTGGACGACATGGCCCGGTTGGGCGTGGTCGGTGTTCGCTTGAACCTGATGGGCCAAGCTTTACCTGATTTTCGCGACCCTACCTGGAAAGGCTTTTTGGGCCACATCGCAGAGCTGGATTGGCATGTCGAGTTGCATGCCAACCTGGTGGACTTGCCGGGGCTGATAGGACAACTGTTGCCATTGGGCATCAAACTGGTGGTCGATCACTTCGGTCGTCCGGATGCGCGTTTGGGGCTGGATCAACCTGGCTTTGCCCAATTGCTGGAACTGGGGCAGGGCGGGCAGGTGTGGATGAAGGTGTCCGGCATCTATCGATTGGGCGCTACGGCGCCGCGGAATCTTGAATTCGCTCGTGCCTCGTTAACGTCGCTGGAACACAGCTTTGGCCCCGAGCGCCTGGTGTGGGGCAGCGACTGGCCGCACACGCAGCATGAAGAACATGTCGGTTTCGAAACAGTCATGGCTCAGTTGCGTGCGTTGGAATGTTCGGCGCCACTTAGGCGGGCGTTAATGGTCCAGGCACCCCAGGCACTGTTCAAGTTTTGAGGCACGAGGCTTGTGACGTCGAGTTTTCCTGAACTCGCCCGGTGAATAGGGATCTAGACTCCATTGATGCCCTGTGAAAGGTTTCAGCCAGGCGGTTTGAGGATGACTGATGTCGAACATTGAAGAGCTATCCAGGGAAACCCGTGCGCCAAGCGAGTACGAGAGCTTGATCGCCATGGGGACGAGCGCACTCGATGCCATTCCTGGTGCGGTGTACCTCTGTGATCGCCAGGGATGGCTCGTCAGATACAACAGCGAGGCGGCCGAGCTGTGGGGAAGGACGCCGGCACTTGGTGAGAACGGTGATCGTTTCTGCGGCGCCCATCGACTGTTCCTGACTGACGGTACGCCGCTGGCATTCGAACACTGCCCGACAGCCTCGGCACTCAATACCGGCATTGCCTCGCGCAATCAGGAAGTGCTCATCGAGCGCCCGGACGGCTCGCGGTTCGTGGCGCTGATGAACATTCGCGCCCTCAGGGATTGGCGGGGTGTCATTCAAGGGGTGATCAACTGCTTCCAGGACGTCTCGGCGCACCACGCCATGGCCGCAGAGCTTCGGCGCAAGAGCGCCGACCTGGAAGACTTTTTCGAAAACAGCGCGGTGGGCCTGCATATCGTCAGTGGCGAGGGCATTATCCTGCGCGCCAACAAGGCGGAGCTGACGCTGCTGGGCTATTCAGCCGACGAGTACATTGGCCGCCACATCACCGAATTTCACCTCGACGAGCCGGTCATTGGCGACATCCTCACCAAGCTGGGCAGCGGCGACTGCCTGGAAAGCTATCCAGCGCGACTGAGGGCAAAGGACGGCTCGATCAAGCATGTCATGATCACTTCCAATGGCCGGTTCGAAGACGGAAAACTCTTCAATACGCGCTGCTTCACCCTCGACAGGAGCTGTATCCATGCAGCCGAGGCGGCGCGCCAGGACAGCGATGACCGGCTTTCGGCGACCTACGAGGCGGCGACCATCGGTATTGCCGAGGCCGACGTCGACGGTCGCTTGCTCCGCGTCAACGATGCCCTGTGCAACATGCTGGGTCGCTCGCGGGAAGAGCTTCTGTCGATGACATTCCTGGACTATACCCACCCCGATTGCATCCCGCAGGACGCGGGGTTGTACGCCCGCCAGGTGGCCGGTGAACTTGATAACTACGTGCTGCGCAAACGCGCCTTGAAGCCCGATGGCGAGGTCGTTTACCTCGACATCCACAGTTCCTCGGTGAGGGACGCCAGCGGTACGTTTCGTTATGGCGTGCGAGTGCTGCAGGACGTCACGCTGGCGCGGCGGATGGAAAACCAGGTCCGCGAAAGCGAACGGCACATGCGCAATCTTCTCGAGGCGTTGCCTGCCGCGGTGTACACCACTGACGCCGATGGCCGCATCACCTTCTACAATCGCGCCGCTGTCGAACTGTCCGGGCGCACCCCTCGGCTGGGCGACCAGTGGTGCGTGACCTGGAAACTGTTCAACACGGACGGCAGTTTCCTGCCCCACGACCAATGCCCGATGGCGGTGGCCCTGAAGGAAAACCGGCCGATTCGCGGCGTCGAGGCAATTGCAGAGCGGCCGGACGGTAGCCGCGTTCCGTTCACGCCTTTTCCCACGCCCTTGCATGATGCCGATGGAAACCTGGTGGGCGCTATCAACATGCTGGTGGATATCTCCGAGCGAAAGCAGGCGGAAAACCGGCAGAAGACGCTGATCGATGAGCTCAATCACCGGGTCAAGAACACCCTGGCCACGGTGCAATCGCTGGCCGCCCAGACGGCACGCAACGCAGAGGATGCGAAAGACGGCTACAGGCGTTTCGAGGCAAGGCTCCTGGCGTTGTCGCGGGCACACGATCTCTTGACGAAGCGGCATTGGGGGCAGACGCCGCTCGACACCCTGGCCCCCGAGGTGCTGATGCCGGTGTTTGGGCATGAGCCTGGCCGCATCGTGATTGAAGGCCCTTCTGTGGACGTCGGCACTCGCGTGGCGCTCAACCTTACGATGACCCTCAATGAATTGGCGATCAACGCGCTGAAATATGGCTCGATGTCGGTCGAGAGCGGGACGCTTGCCGTCACCTGGCACCTGCAGACCCAGGTGGACGGAACGTTGCTGACCCTCGACTGGCGCGAACAAGGAGGGCCGCCTGTGTCACCGCCGGAACGGGAAGGGCTGGGTTCGCGCTTGATGAGGCGCTGCATCGAGCGCGACTTGGCCGGCAAGTTCGATCTCACCTACGCTCCAGAAGGCGTTTGCTGCCGCTTTTCGTTCCTGATTGGGGTGACCGGGGCATGACCCCATTTGTTGGCGTCAGGGTGCTGGTCGTCGAGGACGAAGGCGCGGTTGCCCTGTTGATCGAGGACATGCTGGAGGAGTTCGGATGCGAAGTGGTGGCCTCAGTCGCCCGGCTCGCTGCGGCACGTGACATGGCCGGCTCGGTGCAGGTTGATCTGGCGATCCTCGACGTCAACCTGGCTGGCGAGCGGGTTTTTCCGGTGGCCGAAATCCTTCGCGGTCGCCATATTCCCTTCCTGTTCAGCACCGGATACGGCGCCAGAGGGCTGCCAGCCGAATACGCCGGGTGCCCGGTCCTGCACAAGCCGTTTTCGCAAAGTGAGTTGCAGCAGAAAATTGCCGTTACGCTGACGGAGGCCCGCGAAAGCGGCTTGGCATCCAACACCGATGCCAACTGACCCGCCACCATCGCGAACAGGCTCGCTCCCACAATGGGGTAGCGGTGGACTTGTAAGTGGGTAATCACCACAAGTCCCCTGTGGGAGCGGGCTCGCGAAAGCGGTGGGTCAATCAACTACGATGCCGACAGGTCCGCCGCCTTCGCGAGCAAGCCCGCTCCCACAATGGATCGGCGGTGGGCTGTGATTGAGTGACCTCCACAAATCCCCCTGTGGGAGCGAGCCTGCTCGCGATGGCGGCCCGACATTCAGCACCGATCCCCACTGATCCACCCCCTCCCCAGCAAGCCCAGTCCCGGTGTTCAAGCAGCCCTCGACAAGACGTTGCCCCTGGACTGTGCTAAATCTCTTACCAGCAACCCACCTACCTCTCCAAACCCATTCAAGGAGTGATCATGAGTCTCCACGGTCATTACGATCCGCAGAACATTTTTGCGCTGATCCTTCGCGGCGATGCGCCGTGCTACAAGATTTACGAAGACGCCGATGTATTGGCCTTCCTGGATCTCTTCCCCCAATCGCGCGGGCATGTCCTGGTCATTCCCCAAGCCTCCCAGGCGCGAAATATCCTCGAGGTCGAGCCCGCCGTCCTGGGTGCGATGATGTCTGCCGTGCAGCGCCTGACGCGGATCATCGTGGACGAATTGCAGCCGGACGGGGTCCAGGTCGCGCAGTTCAATGGTGCTGTGGCCGGGCAAACGGTCTATCACATTCACATGCACATCATTCCTCGCTGGGACGGTGAAGCACCCGGTATACATGGCAGGGGCAAGGCCGATCCCGAGGAGCTGGAAGCACTCCAGGCGCGTCTGGTCGAGCGCATTCGTTCAGGAGCCTGATGCTGGGCAAGATCTTAAAAGGGGCACCGGTGCATCAGTTCCCGTGCCGCTGGCTTGTGCAGACATTTCGATCATGGCCTGACCAAATACCTGAGCGGCCACAGCCAGGTGTTTGGGTTGGGCACGTCCTGGGGGATGTTGCCAAAGTTTGTGGGTGATCGTTGTGAGCAGCATGTCTACGATGTCACCCAGGCACAGGAACGTATTCCTGTCGCAAATTTGCCTTAGCACCTGAATTGAATGGGCGATCAAGATCGCTCATTTTTTATTTGTTCCGCAGCTTGCGCCCGCCACCGTCTTCCAATCACATCGCACCCGTCGCGTCGCGCTTCGGTGGGGGAATGGTTGAACGAGCGTGTCGTAGGAATCGACGGAACGAATATTCCCCATTGACTTGCAGGACATTTCCTAGAAAATTCCAGCCTCTTGCGCCTGCTGATTCCGGTGCCTAGTCTTTGTCCACCGCTGCCAATTCAGCGGTCGGGTTTAGTCGCTCGGTATTTCGTTAGGCGCAAGGTCCCCTTGAAGTCAGGCTACGGTTTTCTCGCTGATTTTATGGTGGCTGTGCGCAGGGCACTTTAGGGTGCGCCGGTTTCCTAACGTCCCGGTCGACTAACCTGCGCACAGCCGCCACCCCACTTCGTTTAGTCGCGAACAGTGGCGGATCCGACTGACGTTAGGAGGTCCATATGGACAAACTCATCCCAGACCCACCCGTTCCACCGCTGCACCTGGACATCGCGGCCGATGCCAACGCCGAACGTGTCATCGATTCCTATCTGAACCCCAAACCCGCCCAGCCTGACAAGAAGCCACCTCCGGACCAGCTATTCACCGTCGTGGAGGGCGTCGATGCGGAAAGCCTGTTGGCCAACCTCAGCGAAACCTTGGCCTCTGCCAATGCCATGGCCAACGATTTAGCGTTCGATCTGGAGGATTCTCGACGGCATGTTGCACTAGGGCTGCAGCAGTTGATCGAGCTGGGTCAGCTATTGGCAAACCGGGCGCTGGATGTCATCGACCCTAGATAAGCGTCCGGTGGAATAGATTCCATTTTTCCCAAGATGGATCGGGTCGGAAGCGAAGGGCTGCTTCTGACCCGAAGCGGACGTTTACCAAGCCTGCTCTTCCGGCATCTCGATATTCGATTCGATCTTTTTGCCCATACTGATTCGCGGCTCGGTCGAGTAGCCCAGAGATTCGTAGAAGGTTTTGACACTTTCATTTGAGCTGACGATTTGCAGGTTGATTTTCATGCAGCCTCGCGCGGTCAGAGCATCCTCTGCATGACGGACTAGACTCATCCCTATGCCTTTTCTGCGGTGCGACGGGTGCACCGCCACCGAGTACAACCATCCACGATGGCCGTCGTATCCGGCGAGAACGGTGCCAACAACTTCATGTCCTGACGGGGCCACAAAGAAAAGGCCATCCGCTGCGGCCAGTTTTTTGTCGATAGCCAAGCTGGGGGTGTTATGCGCGGTTTCATAACCGAATACGGTTTCCCAGAGTTCCACGACGCAACGGCGATGGTGTTCATTTGAGTAGTCGGCAATAGCATCCATGGTGTAGCCCTCGAATTGAAGGGGCTGACGCTAGCGCCTTGGCGTGGGTAATGTCCACTGTCTCTTTTTGGCCGGTTGCGGCCTGTCATTAAGGGCAGCCACCGACCCATTGCAACCGTTCAGCATGTGGCTAAAATCGACCAAGAATAGACTGCCACCCATAAGTGAAAACTGATGTTTACCTGCCCATGCTGCGGATATGCAGTCTTCGAGGAACACCCAGGGTCATACGACATTTGCCCAATTTGCTTCTGGGAGGATGACGTGTTCCAACTCTATTACCCTCACCAG
Source organism: Pseudomonas sp. Root401 (assembly GCF_001425105.1). Taxonomy (NCBI): domain Bacteria; kingdom Pseudomonadati; phylum Pseudomonadota; class Gammaproteobacteria; order Pseudomonadales; family Pseudomonadaceae; genus Pseudomonas; species Pseudomonas sp. Root401. Next base: position 661,031 of record NZ_LMDO01000001.1, read on the forward strand.
GTGGATGGACCGAATAGATGTAGCTTGATCGAGGCGCAGGTCAATTTCGTCCAATTCGGTGCCTGCGAGCGAACCATGTTGAAGAATGTGCGAATGGTTAGCGATAGCGATATGCGGGATGGTGAGTGGTTCCCACTCTGGACTCGCCGAGTCGCCATTCCAGATCCCGACTCCGACAACCAGCATCCTCAACACATGAAGTCGAAGTTCGACCTCTACTATTGGCTGCGAACCTAGCAGCGCAAATTGGCGTACTAAGTCCAAATTGGTCGGAAGCAGTCTATTCCAAACGGCTGCTTTTGGCCGAAAGCTGCCCGTTGTGAAGGACAAGCTTCCGACCCAAAACACCCACTTGCAGATCACCCCAGGCCCTTCACGCTCACACCTGATCCATCGCCTCGCCCACCCCCCGATCCTCACCCAGGAACCCGCCACTCTGATGGTGCCACAGCCGCGCATAAATACCGTTCTTGGCGAGCAATTCAGCGTGAGTACCCTGTTCAATAATGCGCCCATCATCCATGACAATCAGTCGATCCATCGCCGCGATCGTGGACAGCCGATGGGCGATGGCGATGACGGTTTTGCCCTGCATCATTTCATCGAGGCTTTCCTGGATGGCCACTTCGACTTCCGAATCCAGCGCGCTGGTCGCCTCGTCGAGGAGCAGGATCGGGGCGTTCTTGAGCATCACTCGGGCAATCGCGATGCGTTGGCGCTGACCGCCCGACAGCTTGATGCCGCGCTCGCCCACCAAGGTGTCGTAGCCGCTGTGACCTTGGCGGTCACTCAGTTGGCTGATGAACTCATCGGCCTGGGCATTGGCCGCGGCGCGGCGGATTTGTGCGTCGTTCGCATCGGGGCGGCCGTAGGCGATGTTGTCGCGAATGGAGCGGTGCAGCAGGGACGTATCCTGGGTGACCATGCCGATGGCGCTGCGCAGGCTGTCTTGCGTCACGCGCGCGATGTCTTGCCCGTCAATGCGGATCTGCCCGCTGTCGACATCATAGAAGCGCAGCAGCAAGTTGATGAGCGTGGATTTGCCCGCGCCGGAGCGGCCTACCAGGCCGATTTTCTCGCCCGGGCGAATGTCCAGGCTCAGGCCATCGAGCACCTGGCGTTCACCGTTGTAGTTGAAGCTCACATCGTCGAAGGTGACGGCTCCGCCGGAGGTCACCAGCACCCCGGCGTCCGGCGCGTCCTGCACCTTGGGGCCGCGGGTCAGGGTGGCCATGCCGTCCTGCACGGTGCCGATGCTCTCGAACAGCGAGGTCATTTGCCACATGATCCAGTGCGACATGCCGTTGATACGCAACGCCATGGCGGTAATCGCCGCCACAGCACCGGCGCCGACGTCGCCCTGGTGCCACAGCCAAAGGGCATAACCGCCTGCAGCCATGATCAACCCCACCACCAACGCTTGGTTGACGATTTCGAATTGGCTGACCAGGCGCATCTGGCGAAAGCCGGTCTGCTTGAAGTCCTCCATGGCTGCGCGCGCGAAGTGCGCTTCGCGGTTGGAATGGGAGAACAGCTTCACGGTGGTGATGTTGGTGTAGGCGTCCGAGATACGTCCGGTCATCGAGGAGCGCGCATGGGCCTGTTCCTGCCCGACTTTCCCCAAGCGGGGCACGAAGTAGAGCATGGCCAGCCCGAACAACACGATCCAGGCAATGAACGGCAGCATCAGTTTCAGGGCGAAGCCGCCGGCCAATGCGATGATCGCAATGAAGTACACACCGATGCCGGGTGCGATCTCGATCAGGGTGAACAGCACGTCGCGCACGGCCAGCGCAGTCTGCATCACCTTGGTGGTGACCCGGCCGGAGAACTCATCGGAAAAGAACGAAAGGCTCTGCCGCAGCATCAGGCGGTGGAAGTCCCAACGCAGCCGCAACGGCAGATTGATCGCCAATACCTGGTGCTGCACCATGGTTCGCAAAGCCACCAGCCCGATGCTGGCCACCATGACGATGCCCATGCCCCACAGCACGCGACTTTCCTGCGCCGCCGCCTCACCACCGGCTTGCCAGGTTGAGAGCAGATCCACGACCTGACCGAGGAAGGAAAACAGCCAGGCTTCGTAGATCGACACAGCTGCGCTGAGCAGCGCAAACGCAAGGATGTAACCGCGGGCGCCCCGTGTGCACGCCCACAGAAACCGCGCCAGGCCTTGGGGTGGCGGCGGAACCTCGTCGGGTGGGAAGGGGTCGAGTCTTTGTTCAAACACGCGAAGCATGGTGGTCTCCAAAACGATCAATTGAGGAGATTCTGCCATTTAAAGGTGGCTTTGAGGGTTATGTGGAGTGGTGGGTATGGTTCTATTGGCATGCTGCTCAAGATATCGGGTTGCCGTGAGGGGAGCTAAGCTACGTATTGACATATCGAAAAATCTCGATATTCTCGAGGCATGGAATTGATCGAAATATTCAAAGCACTCTCAAACCCTACACGCCTGCAAATCTTGAAAGGCTTGAAGGATCCCGCAAAGAACTTCCCTCCACAGGATGAAGGTGACGTTCTCACGGTGGGTGTCTGCGTCAGCAGTATTCAAGAAGGTATCGGACTGTCGCAGTCAACGGTGTCTGGTTACCTTGCAACGCTGCAACGAGTGGGCTTGGTCGAAGTCCGGCGCATCGGTCAGTGGACCTACTACAAGCGCAATGAAGCAACCATCAGGGCGCTTGCCGAGGTCATAGGGAAAGAGCTGTAATTTTTTACCGTAGTATATCGAGATATCTCGATATTCCTTTTTGTAGATTCGAGGATTTTACGATGAAAGCAATGGTACTTAAATCATTCGGCGGGTCGGGATCGTTCGAACTCCGCGATGTGCCCAAGCCTGTGCCGCACACCGGACAAGTCCTGGTCCGGGTACACGCAACCTCCATCAATCCGTTGGATTACCAGGTTCGACGCGGCGATTATCCCGACCTGGTGCAACTGCCGGCCATTACCGGACACGATGTATCGGGCGTCGTCGAAGAAGTTGGGCCAGGCGTGACAACCTTCGCCCCAGGAGACGAAGTCTGGTACACCCCGCAAATATTTGACGGGCCAGGCAGTTATGCCGAGTACCACGTTGCTGCTGAAAGCATCATTGGGAAGAAGCCCCCCTCGCTAAGCCATCTAGAGGCGGCGAGCCTGAGTTTGGTTGGCGGGACGGTGTGGGAAGCATTGATCGTGCGTGCGGCGCTCAGAGTGGGGGAAAGCATTCTGATCCACGGCGGAGCGGGAGGCGTCGGTCATGTGGCGATCCAGATGGCAAAAGCCATGGGGGCACGGGTGTTCACGACCGTGCGCGAGATAAACGCTGAGTTCGTGCGAAGTCTGGGGGCCGACGTGGTCATCGACTATGAAAAGGAGGATTACGTCGACGCCATCATGCGGGAAACGGGTGGCCGCGGCGTTGATGTTGTGTTCGACACCATCGGCGGCAATACCTTGTCGCGCAGCCCCGACGCGCTGGCACAGCTTGGCCGCGTTGTCACGATCGTGGACATTGCACAGCCACAAAACGTTGTTCAGGCCTGGGGCAAGAACGCGAGTTATCACTTCGTTTTCACAAGACAGAACCGCGGCAAGCTCGATGAGTTGAGCGCATTGGTCGAGCGAGGTCAGCTGCGGCCACATGTTGGCGCCGTCTATTCGCTTGCCGACATTGCGCTCGCCCATGCCCGGTTGGAGAGTCCCAACAACGGCGTTCGAGGAAAAATCGCGATAGCAGTCGAGCCATCGCTCATCTCGTAAGTGCGTACTGTTAACCGTTCAAGTCATGCTCGAGGAACGCCATGATTTATGAGATCGCTCTGCTCCCCATTCACAAAGAACGCATTGAAATGTTCAGGCGTGCATTTGCCGAGGTCGCTCCTTTGCTCACCCGCGCAAAGGGTTACTGCGGTCACCTGCTAGCGCAAGGGATTGAGTCCCCCCAACAATTCAACCTGATCGTGCGATGGCAATCGCTCGAGGATCACACGCCGGGTTTCGAAGAGAGTGAAGACCATCGGATGTTCATGATGGGTTTGGAGGACTATTTTTCGGAAGAACCGAGGGTCTACCATATTGACGGGACAGCGTCCTGCTCACCGTTTCTGACCGAGCAGTGGTCGAATTGACCGCCCTCAGGGATTGGAGCTCATCCGGCCCCGGATCGCCATGCGCAGACAACCCCAGGCGATGAATCCGATGATCAACACCTCGGCCATGCCCACCAGCATGTTGAATGAGAAGGTGAGCGGTTGCTCGGCCCAGTAGAAGGTTGTCGTGCCCGTTCGACCGCCAACACGCAGCCGCCCGGCAAACAGAGCGGGCACCAATGCGATGACGCGACTCAGCTCCAATAGTGCCAGGAAAACACCCATTAGAAGGAGCAGGGCGCGTGCGGGCGTGCCGAGTTTTTCGGTGACCTGATGGGAAGGCGTGAGCCCCTTGGCTTTGCGCTGCCTGGCTTCCCTCACCGCTTTACCGCTGGTTGGGGCTGGAGCAGGCTTGTAGGTTGCCTTCTTCACACCCGCCGCCGAGCCCACCACGACTTCGGTGGGCACTGCCACGTTCAGGTAGTCGGCCAGCTCACGCAGCCATACGTTGGTGCATTGACTTCCCGGTACCACCGGAACGTTGTCGGTCGTCAGGCGGTGCTCGGTGCCATCGCGCATCACCAGCCACAGTTGGGTGTAGGCCGGCTTGGCATCCGGGTGGTGGCGAAGTTCGAGGCATTTTGGGGTATCGATTCTAAACACCGAATGCACACGCTCGCGGCGCCCAAAAAAGTTTCGGGTGCGGCGCTTGCCTTCACCGTCGCGTCGCGATAACAGCAAGGTCTCGCGGATGCCGGTGTACACCATCAGGAGGAGGCCGAGTGCAGGAATCAGCAGCAGCCCGAGCACGATCAGCAGTGAAGTCAGCGGATCCAGGTCAGTCAGGGGCGAGCCTTCATCAGAGGTCACAAACACGGCGAACGCCACCGGCAAGATGAAGGCTAGCGCGCCGGTCAGCAGCACGAAGGCGCTCTGCACCAGATTGCGCGAGTGGATGTGCAGGTCATCCTGCGCGGTGCGCTCGAACCGATGTCCAAACAACATGCAGATCTCCTGGTGCGCCGCTTTTAGATCGATCAAGGGGACGTGACAATCGGTTGTACGCCGCAGACCTGGATCGTGTTTTACGCCGCGCAGAATACCTCATGCCCAGACAAAATCACTCCGCGCTCAACTCCCACAACACATCCAGCACATGTTGCGTAGGTCGTTCGATCTCCTGACTGCGGTGGGCAATACCCAGTTGACGCCACAATAAGGGCTTTAATGGCCGCATGACGATCCTGTTATCGAGCAATGGCGTGGCCGCCTCATGGGGCAACAGCGTCGCACCATATCCCGCCGCCACCAGGCTTTTGATCGCGTCGTTGTAGTTCAGTTGAATGCGCGGCGCAGGCTGCTGCCCATCACTGGCGAACCACTCCGCCGTCAAGCGCGAAAGACGTGTGGTGGCGTCATTCAATATCAACGGCTGAGCGGCCAACCAAGCGGGGGTCACAACCTTCGGGGGCTCCCAGCGAGCCGGCAGGAACGCCATGACCGGGTCCCGTCGCCACGGCTCGATCCGCAGGCCCTTCACCGGCGGCTGTGGCAGTGCGACCAAGCCAATCTCCAAGGAGCCTTCGGCAAGCCTCTTCAAGGTTTCCTGGGAGGTGAGCACCGCGACCTGCACATCGATCGCGGGGTGGCGTTGGCTCAGTGTTTCCAAAGCGTTCGGTAGCAACTGGGCGATGGCCCCCGTGGAGGCGCCTAGCCGCACTCGCCCGGCCAATCCCTGTACCTGACGCTCCACGTCTTCAAGCGCCTGCTCCGCATCCGCCAACAGACGCCGCGCGCGCTCCACCAGTGTGTTCCCTATCGCTGAGGGCTGAACGCGCCCACGTGTGCGCGACAACAGCTTGCCGCCCACCCGCGACTCCAGGTCGGCGATATGCAGGCTGACGGTGGGTGGCGCAAGGTGCAGCACACGCGCCGCCTCGGCAAACGACCCGAGGTCGGCAATCGCCACCAATGTGCGCAGACGGTCCAGGCTGATTTCCCGCATAAAGGAATCCTTGTTCAGAAAAACTGAATCTGAGTGTTTATAAATTCAACTTTTCCTATCTTAGCGTCTCGCTGAACATTGGAGCTCCTGATTTCCAATGTCCGAGAGCATTCCATGGCAAGTCCCCTTGTATTCATCGATGGCGACCAAGGCACCACCGGGCTGCAAATCCATCAACGTCTGCGCGAGCGCAGCGATCTGCGGCTTTTCACACTCAGCCCCGAACATCGCAAGGATTCGCAACGTCGCGCCGAAGCCATCAACCACTGCGACATCGCGATTCTCTGCTTGCCCGACCAAGCCGCCCGCGACGCTGTAGCGACCATCGAAAACTCCGCCGTTCGGGTGATCGATGCGAGTTCGGCGCACCGCACCCACCCAGACTGGACCTATGGTTTCGCAGAGATGAATCCGCAACAGGCCCAACGCATCGCCGCCGCGCGTCGGGTCAGCAATCCCGGTTGCTACCCAACGGGGGCGATCGGGTTGCTGCGCCCATTGCTGGAGGCCGGATTGGTGCCCAGGGATTACCCGATGAGCATTCATGCCGTGTCGGGTTATTCCGGAAAAGGACGGACCGGCGTGGAAGAGCATGAGGGTGCGGGCGCAGCGCAGGCGTCGGCATTTCAGGTCTATGGGCTGGGACTGGCACACAAGCATGTTCCGGAGATTCAGCAGCAAAGCGGGCTGACGGAGCGGCCGATGTTTGTGCCGGCCTATGGCGCTTTTCGGCAGGGGATCGTGCTGACCATACCCTTGCAAACCCGGTTGTTGGCGCCAGGCGTGAGCGCGGTGCAGTTGCATGCCTGTCTGATGCAGCACTACGCCGATGCGAGCCATGTACAGGTGATGTCGATGCAGGAAGCTAAAGAGTTGACGTCCCTTGATCCTCAAGCGCTTAACGGAACCGATGATTTGCGATTGTCGGTGTTTGAGAATGATGAGACCGGGCAGGTTTTGCTGGCTGCGGTGTTTGACAATCTTGGGAAGGGCGCCGCTGGCGCGGCGGTGCAGAATCTGGACTTGATGCTTGCAGGCGCATGACCGCGCAAATCGGCCTGATGCCCTGACTTTAATGGGTAGCGGGAGTATTTTGTTTGGGCATGAAGAATCGAGCAAACAGCTCAGATTGTGACTTGATATTTAATTTTGCGTAAATGTTGCGGCGGTGAACTTTTATGGTCTCCGCCGAGAGGGACAGCTTTCCGGCTATCTCTTTATTGGAGAAGCCGCTGAGCAATAAACGGAGCACGTCACTCTCGCGTGCTGTTATTTGTGTGCCAAGCTGATTGACCGTTTCCGGCCACAGAGGCGGCTCAGTCAGGGTTTTCTCTACATCAATTTCAAAACCCATGCGCTGATGCATCAATGCGGTTACCCACGGCTTGATGATGTCAAGCATGGTTATCTGTTCTTGGTTGAAACGGACTTTGCTGCCAATAGAAATGCACAACGTTCTGTCGGGGTCGAGCTGGACATTGTACTGTGCCTCATCCATGGAGATGTATTGTGCAAAATACTTGTGGTAGTACTCGGTTTCAAGAAAGTATTCCGGTGCAATGTCCAATAGGTGGAAGAAACCAGTTTGCGGGTTTTCTCGATTAGCTATATAAAACGGGTCCAGCAAGTAAAGACCTTTCACGTAGCGATGAACGAATGCGTCGACTTCTTCCGCATCGGCTACTTCAGGAAGGCTAACGACCTGCACGTGTTGATTGCTGAAAATCAATACAACCCAATTATCGATCTGTACATATTCATTTAATGTGCGAACAAGTGAACTCCAGAAATCTGGACGGTTCAGCTGCATGATCAGCTTCCCAATCGATCGATGCCAAGCCAGGCTGTGGAGGTCAAACGGCATTTTCTACCCCTTTAGGGTTAGGGATTCGCAGGTCAAAGGTAAGTATTCGTAGGTATTTACTATTCGGTAACACCCGGTATATTCGCTGCCAGGGTTTACGATAGCCATGAGGGCATATCGTCTTGACAAGGATGTTGCATGAGAAAGTCACATTTGCGAACCATTTTTTCCGCCTCGCTTCTCTGTGCAGGGATAAGCACATCAGTAGCGGCTGTAGAGCCCGGGATGTATCTGTATAACTGGTTCGGGTTGCTTGCGCCGGAGACGCCAAAGGAGTTTGAACAGGAAACTGGCACGAGCGTGCATATGGATGCGTTCGACAGCGCCGAAATCATGCAGAGCAAGGTCATGGCCGGGCGCACCGGGTATGACGTGGTTGTGGCGACCTCCAATGTGTTGCCCAGCCTGATCCAGGCGGGAGTCCTCCAGCCGTTGGATCGTAGTCAACTGAGTAACTTTTCACATATCGATCCTGAGCTCTTGGCCCAGCTCGCGGTCAATGACCCTGGTAACCGCTACGCCGTACCTTACCTATGGGGCACTACCGGCATTGGTTATGACGTTGACAAAGTCAGGGGCGCGTTGGGTGATAATGCTCCGGTGAATAGTTGGGACCTGATTTTCAAAGAAGAAAACATTAGTAAGCTCCAGTCGTGTGGTGTGGCAATGCTTGACTCTCCAAGTGAGATCATTTCCATTGCGTTGAATTACCTTGGACTCCCCAGCAACAGCAAGAACCCGGAGGATTACCAGAAAGCTCAGGCCTTGCTGTTGAAAATCCGTCCTTATGTCCTCTATTTCGACTCATCCAGAATCGACGCCGACCTGGCTGACGGCAATATTTGTGCAGTTGTGGGATGGGCTAATGGTGCCCTTGCTGCACAGGCCATCAACGAGAAGGCCAATACGGGGCGCAAGATCGCCTACAGCCTGCCTCGCGAAGGAGCGCTGTCCTGGTCGGAGAATCTGGTTTTGCTGAAAGATGCTCCTCATCCCAAAGAAGGTATGGCGTTCATTAATTATATGATGCGACCAGAAATTATCGCCAAGACCTCAAACCACACGCTATACCCAAACGCCAATAAAGATGCCACCGAGTTCGTCGAGCAGAAGCTGCGAGACAATCCTTGGATTTATCCAGACAAAAAAACGGTCGCAACACTTATTCCACTTGAGCCACTGCCATTGAAGTTGGAGCGGATTCGCACGCGGGTCTGGACCAAAGTGAAGAGTGGTGTCTGATCTGATCTGATCTGACTTGATTTGTATGTCTGGAAAGTAAGACGCAAACGCCGAGATACAGGGACGCTGGGCGGGTGGGTTAGTACCTGTTAATCCACCAGCCCAGTATTGCTTGGGGGCTTCCGGTCCTTTGCGCCGCCTTATGTAAGAAGAGAACAGCGGATGTTCAGCCCAGCCAATCAAACGCACTTCAGTTTGACCATCGACGGTTTTGAGCACGATTTTCAAGTGCTCGCATTCACTGGAGAAGAGGCAATCAGCAGGCCTTACCTCTTCAATGTGGAATTTGTTAGCGAGCGGTCTGACCTGGATCTCGAAAACCTCTTCGACGTAGAGGCTTTTCTGACCTTCGACTCGAAGGGCAACGGCATTCATGGGCGGGTCTACCACATCGCTCAAAGCAGTAACGGTGAGCGTTTGACGCGCTACAGGCTGGCCCTCGTACCGCACCTGTCCTACTTGCGCCATCGCATCAACCAGAGGATCTATCAACAGTTCTCGGTGCCGAAAATCGTCGCCTTGATACTGGAAGAGCACGGCATTCTGGGCGATGCCTATCGGTTTCATCTGGGGGCGACCTACCCCGAGCGTGACTACTGTACCCAGTACGACGAAACGGATTTGCACTTCATTCAGCGCTTGTGCGAAGAAGAGGGTATCCACTTTCACTTCCAGCACAGCACTCAAGGCCACGTGCTGGTCTTTGGCGATGATCAGTCGGTTTTTCCCAGTATTGGCCAACCCACTGCTTATAAGCATGAGAGCGATAGGGTGGCCAACGAGCCATTGATCAAACGCATCAACCTGCGTCTGGGACAGTTCACCAGTCGTATCTCGCCGCGCAATTATGATTTCGAGCAACAGCTGGACATTGAAAAAGATGACAGACCGGAGCGTTTCACCGGTCATGAGCACGGCAAGCAGATACGTCTTCGGACTATGGAGCGCCGCCATGCGGCCTATCGACAAGCCGAGGGGCAAAGTGACCAGGCTCGGTTAGTCAGCGGCCATGTGCTGGAAATCTCAGGCCATCCGCGCCAAGAGTGGAACACCCTATGGCTAATGACCCAGGTCATCCACGAAGGCCGGCAACCACAGGTATTGGGTGAGAACGTCGCCACTGACAACACTGGAAACGAAGATGACTTTCATCAGGGTTACCGCAATCGCTTTGTCGTTCTTCCGTGGAATGTTTCATATCGTCCGCCGTTGGCTCACAAGAAACCTCAGGTACCAAGCCTCCAGTCCGCTGTAGTCGTCGCTCTAGAAGGCGAGGGCATCCAGAGCGATCGGCGCTGCGGTCGGATCAAGGTCAAGTTCCCCTGGGACCGCGAAGATAGATTTGACGACAAGAGTCATTGTTGGCTGAAGGGAACCGCCGATTGGAGTTGTGAGATGGGGCCGCCTCGGACGGGCATGGAAGTCGTGGTCACATTTCTTGAGAATGACCCTGATCAGCCGGTGGTCAGCGGTTGTCTGTGTTGTCGCTAAGGGGGACAGACCATTACATTGATGTTACTGAGCGCCAGTTTTTGGCCGATTGCTGCCTGTCACAAGTGACTGCAATCGACTCTGGTGACCTTACGAACTGCCTTCGCTACGGATCACTCTATAGGCGCACATCGAAGAGCTTGCCTATGCCGCAGAGCGGTCTGCGCGGGTTATTCTGCGGCCACAAACGATCATATCGCAGCGTCGGTCGGATGCCTTTACTGTCTTCCCGAGCCGACATCACACAGACATTCGTCAGGATTTACCATGGGCGAAATACAAATGATCCGCCAAGCAGTTGCAGACGATGAAGTAGCAGTGCGTGCTTGTGCCGAGCAAGCGTATGCCCCGTATGTTTCGGTAATAGGACGAAAGCCTGCACCGATGTTAGCGGATTTCAGTGCTCAGATTGCAGCCGGTTTTGTGCACCTTTCAATCGGAGAACAAGACGAATTGCGAGGCTTCATCGTCTTCTTTCCTGTGGGTCAGCAGATGTTTCTCGAAAATGTAGCCGTGTCCAAAGCAGGTCGTGGGAAAGGGATCGGCAAAGCACTCATTCAATTTTGCGAGGCGCAGGCGACGCGCTTGGGCTTTGGTAGCGTTTGTCTCTATACGAATGTGAAGATGACCGACAATCTGTCAATTTATCCTCGACTTGGTTACGTCGAAGTCCAGCGGCGCTCGGAGGATGGATTTGATCGTGTCTACTTTGAAAAACGTTTGGGTTGACACTTTTTCAAGCTCAAAGTCGTGGTAACCACTGACTGCACATGGCCGATTTCTGCCTGCCGCGATTACCATGGATGCCTGCTTCAGCGCCCTCGCTGCCGGAGGTAAGGCAGACCTCATTGATGCAACGAACCGGGTTGTTCGATGAGTCGAGTCACGACGAGCATTGTGGTCGCTGTCATGCCTCAGACCGGCGGCAGCGCCGCAAGGTGTGGAGAGTCGCCGAAGTACTCGATCAGGAGTTCGGTGAGGACCCTTATCTTGCGTGCGGGATGCTGGCCTGACGGGCGGATGACATAGGCACCTGCCGGGGGCGGTGGATGACGCGTCATGATCGGCACCAGTGCCCCCGAGGCCACATGTTCAAAGGTGAGGCAATCGGGCAGGTAAGCGATTCCAAGGCCTGCTGTTGCCGCAGCGACTAACGCGATGCCGTTGTCGGCCTTGAAGCGGCCCTGCGGACGAACCGTGATGATCTTGTCCCCATCCATGAATTGCCAGGCTTCGGTGCTCTGCATCAGGGCCTGATGGGCGACAATCTCCTCCGGCGTCTCAGGTGATCCGTGCGCCTTGATGTAGTCCGGACTGGCGAGGAGCTTCCCATAGATCGGGCCGATGCGCCTTGCGATCAAGTTGGAGTCCTGAAGGTAGCCAACCCGTATCGCACAATCGTAACCCTCCGTGATGAGGTCAACGAAACGATCGCTGTAGCAGGTCTGGATATGAAGCTGGGGGTGGCGTCGTGCCATTTCCGCGAGCACGGGCGCGAAATGCGTCGGGCCGAAAGAGAGTGGTACGGCGACTCGCAAACGGCCACGAAGGGCTCCGGCGGGCAGGATCGTTTCCTTGGCTATGTCGATCTCGGCGCAGACTCTGGCGGCATAGTCGCGGAACGTAGCCCCGGCTTCAGTGAGAGCCGCCCCGCGTGTGGATCGTGCAAGCAGCTGGACGCCAAGTTCCGTTTCAAGCCGAACGAGCCTGCGACTGACGATCGATTTGGACACGCCAAGCCGAAGCGCGGCAGGTGAAATGCCCCCCGCATCAGCCACTTCGACGAAGGTCTGCAGCTCTTCAATGTCCATTCCGGCGTTCCCCATTTTGCGACACAGCTCGCCTCGCAATGCTACTACTGCACCGAATAGGGGAACAGCACAATGCTGCTTCCGGGCAACGTCGCCGCTGGTGCATGTCTCCCGGAAAATCATTTCTCCCACAAGCGTGGATTACCCATAAAAGGATTTGCCAATGGCAAGCGAGAATATCCGCAACCCGCAGACCGACCAACTCCTGTCCCCCGAGAACTCGGCATTGATCATCATCGACTACCAGCCGATCCAGGTCTCCTCGATTCGCTCGATGTCCCGTGACGAGCTCGTCTTCAACATAACGAGCGTCGCCAAGGCGGCGGTCAATTACAATCTTCCGATTATTCACTCGACCGTCAACGTCGCGACCGGCCGCAACAAACCACCGATCCAGGAACTGCAGGACGTGCTCGGCCATCTACCAACCTATGACCGCACCTCGATCAACAGCTGGGAAGACACAGAGTTCAAGCAGGCGGTCAAAGCGATCGGCCGCAGGAAGCTCATCATGACTGCGCTCTGGACCGAAGCATGCCTGACGTTCCCGGTACTCGACGCGATTCAGGAAGGTTATGAAGTCTATGTGCCAGTCGATGCGGTCGGCGGCACGTCACTGGCCGCGCACGAGGCGGCGTTGCGCCGAATGGAACAGGCGGGCGCGAAGCTCATCAGCCGCGTGCAGATGTACTGCGAACTCCAGCGCGACTGGGCGCGAGCGTTGACCGTTCCCGGCTTCATGGGTGTCTTCGATAACTTCGATGGTTTCAACGCCGAAAAGGCCCATGGAGGCACGCGCTAAGAACGCTTGACTGATACGTGATGAAAGTGGCGTTCGCGAATGCGGCCGCTACTTTCATTTCCATAATCGGCGTTGATGGTCTTGCATTGGTGCTCAAGCAAAACAACAAGGAACCCTCAAAAATGCCCACCGCCCACGTCTTCATCGCCACCAGCCTGGATGGCTTCATCGCTCGCCCCGACGGTGACATCGACTGGCTTCTACAACGCGACGACCCCTCCGAAGATCACGGCTACTCAGCCTTCATCGCCGACAAGGACGTGATCGTGATGGGGCGCGGGAGCTATGAAAAAGTGCTGACCTTCGACACCTGGTTCTACGACCGGCCCGTGGTGGTATTGTCCGAACAGTTGGCCGATTCGCCGGTGCCCGAGGCGTTGAAGGGCAAGCTGCGTTTCTCCAATCTGGCCCCCGAGGATTTGATGACGGAGCTGGCGAGCCAAGGCGTGCAGCGGGTCTATGTGGATGGCGGGCGGGTGGTGCAGTCGTTCCTGCGCGAGGGGTTGGTCACCGATATGGTGATCACCACCGTTCCCGTGTTGATCGGCTCGGGGCGGCCGTTGTTCGGCGGGCTTGAGCGGGATGTGGCTTTGAAACTGATATCCAGCCGCAGCTTTCCTTCGGGGCTGGTGCAGTCCACCTACCGAACAACCGGTGGGGCTTGACAGCCATGGGATACTCAAAGCGTAGCCACATCCATCGCGGCTTCAGCCCGTCACGACGCAAAGGAAGGTGCCCTCCATGCGCAATGAAGAACTCAAGGCCTTGTTCGATCAGCAGGCCGCCAGCTACGACAAACAATGGGCGGGAATGGCGCCCATTCGTGACGCCCTGTACACCCTGCTCGACGCGGTGTTCGCTGACTTACCGGAGAATGCCCGGATACTCTGTGTCGGTGTGGGCACCGGTGCGGAACTGGCCCACCTGGCCAAGCAGAACCCCGGCTGGCATTTCACCGCCGTTGACCCCTCGGACGCCATGCTCGATATCTGCCGGCAGAAAGCGGTACAAGAAGGCTTCCTTTCGCGTTGCAGCTTTCACCATGGTTACCTTGACGCGCTGCCTGCCGAGCCTGACCACGACGGCGCTACCTGTTTTCTGGTGTCTCAATTTTTGCTCGAGCCACAAGCCCGCATAGCGTTCTTCCACGAGATCGCTAGCCGGCTCAAGCCGGATGGAATACTGGCAAACGCCGACCTCGCCGCTGATACCGAATCACCTGCCTATGAGGCGCTACTGCGCAACTGGATGACGCTGATGTCCTCTGCAGGCGTACAGCCGGAAATGCTGCTGAAAGCTCGTGCCGCCTACGCCCGAGACGTGGCTATCCTGCCGACACAGCAGGTCGCCGGTCTCATCGAGACCGCTGGGTTCGAGGCGCCGGTACAGTTCTACCAGGCGGGGCTGATGCATGGGTGGTTTTGCCCGCGCAAGGCAGACATCGTCTTGAGTTAGACGTGACCTTGGTTTTCAACGCACGCGGTCGCGGCTTTGTGCGGCCAGGTCCAGGGCCTTTTGCATGTCCAGCCGCGCCGAGCGGCCGACGTCTTTGTCGTTGAGTTGGTAGCGGCGCTCCGACGGCAGGATGGGCGCGGTGAGGTCTTCGGCGTCCATCTGTTCGAAGTCGTGATTGTCGCCGATGGTCATGGCGCTGCGGCGTAGCAGCATGCGCAGTTGCTCGGGTTGCAGTTGCGGGTTGATGGACAGCATCGCCGCCAGCAGTCCCGCGACCATGGGCGTGGCGTAGGACGTGCCGCAATGCACTGCGCCTTGCTGGCCGGCGTTGGTCGTCGAGGCATGTGCGCAAGCGGCGGCGGTGATGTCGACGCGCATGTCGATGTTCGAGGAGCTGCGCTTGACCGCGTAGGCCGGGTCGTCGACGGCGACACCGGTGTGTTCGCTGCGCTGGTGCCCGCCGACCACCAGCAATTGTTCGGTGATGAAGGAGGAGGGCAGGCGGTATTCGTCGCTGCCCGAGAACGAAGCGCCATTGCCGGCGGAGTTCACCACGATGACGTCGGGGTGTTCCTTGCGCAGCCAGAGGAAAAACTCCTCCAGCAACTCCTCGTACCCGCCCATGGCGATGCCCGAGCGCAGCAGCGAATCGACGTCATCGCCTTTGACGTCTTTGGCGCCGACGCGGTGGATGCCCCAGCTCCAGTTGAGTACGCGTACACCGTCCTCCACGAGGTTGACGGAGGCGGCGATGTTGGCGGTGATCCCGGCATCGGAATTACGTTCGACGATGACTTCGAAACCGCCGCTGGTTTTGTCCAGCCCGCGGAGAAAACCAGTGTTGCCGCTGTCGTCCCAGCGCGCGGCGAGGATGCCGGCGACGGTCGTGCCGTGGTTGTCCGGTTTGTCTGCATCGCGGGCGTAGACGCAGGTGCGCGGCGGTGAGCAGGCGCCGAGGTAGTCTGCAAAGTCCGTCGTGTCGAAATCCACATCGCGCTCGATCAGGCCGATGCGCACCGGTTGCGGCTGGATGGGCGGCTGTCGTCCGGGGATGCGTCGTTGGTAATAATTCACCGCGTCGAGAAAGCGATTCGCGGCCCATTCATCGGAGTCCAGGGCTGGCTTCTTCGGTTCTTCAGGATGGGCTGCGGCTTGCTCGGCTTCTTCGGCCGAGGACTCTTCGATGACCACGGCGTCCACGCTGGTCTCGCTGCCCAGGCGCAGCACCAGCGCGTCGCGCTGCACCAAGTCCTTGGCCGGCAGGCGAAGTTGATACAGGTTCAGCGGCGCGATGCTGCCGACCACCGTTGCCCCGTACTTGTGGGCCAGGCGCTCGGTTTCCTGGCGGCCATCACGGTCTTCTTCGATCAGCACGCTGACCAGGTCGACGTAGGTGGTCAGGCCATCCATGTTCTTCGCTACTTCGTCCGCTCCGGCGGCCAGTACGTGACTGTTGCGCAAGGTCAGCCAGGCGGCATTGCTGGCGCGTGGGCCGTCCTGCAGCCAGAGCGGGCCGCTCTGGTAGTCGGCGCTGTCCAGGCGCAAGCGCAGGCTTTCTCCTTCGCGCTGGACCTTGTCTGCGGGTATCACCTTTGCGCCCAGTTTCAGTTGCGGCGTTGCGTTGCCCAGTCCGCGTACGGTCAGGCACCAGTCCTGCTGCTGGCTTTGTAGCAGGTCGCCGCAGCGTTTCAGGCTTTCCAGGCGCAGCGGTTCAGGCACAGCGGCTGCCGTGCTGGCAGCAAAAGTGAACAACGTAGCGAGGGCAGCGGATCGTAGGGGCATGAGCCAGGTTTCTTTGCCGAGGGTCTTGTTGCTCCGACTGTTACGTTGCTCGCTTCGTTCAGCGGGATAACGCTACCCAGCGATGACGCCTCTTCGTTCAGAAGCTATCGAGGCGCACTGCAAGACCTGCCTGCCGCGCAAGCTCGATCATGGCTTCAACCTGGTCGGCATCGGCGATGAACCCCACATATTCGTCGCCACCGGAGTCCAGGTGCAGGTAGCGCTTGTCGAACGCCGCCAGCCACTGATCGAAACTGGCCAGCGTTTCCGACATCGATAGCGTGCCCTCGTGCCGATAGGCGTAAGCCTCTTTCACCCCGCTGGCGCTAACAAGGTAGGGCGCCAGGTATTCGAAACCATCAAAGCCTCTCCAGTCGACGCCGAGCAAAGCCAAGTGTTCGAGCTTCTGGCCCCGGTCTGTATCCAGCAATCCTTCCACCAGCGCCGAGGCTGGTTCCTGGCCCGAGCCGTAGATGCGCAGCACGCGCCGGACCAGCCTGGCGCGCTCGTCTTCCGGCAGCCGGGCCAATATGGCTTGAGCAAATGCCTTGAGCCCGGAGCGATAGGGATGCAGCTCCCGCATGATCGCCGCGTCGCTGACAGTCGTTTCCTCCGGTGGCGGCAGCGTAAAACGGCCGCCGAACAAGCGATCAAGAATGCCCATTTCCTTTCCTCGAGTTTTCCATTTTTCCAGCCAACCGTTACCCGCGCCCAACATGAACGCGATACCTGATATCCCGATCGAAATGGTCTTCCGGGTTTTCGTAAGTTTCCAGTGTTTCCAAGAACCCTGTGCGCTCAAGACTCACCAGATCCTCAAGGGTCCAATCAAAGGGGAAGTCGCTGGAAAAGCTTTTACCCTGATATTCAATCCATTGAAAAACCGGGAAGGGCAGGTAGCCGAGCCACTCTGATCGATAGGTGATCTCGTCGGATTCGCTGCTCCTCACCACGGCGTGGATCTTGTTCTTGATGGTTGCTTGGCGTTCATCCATGGTGTTTCGATCCTGGGTGATGAGATGGAGCGGGCAACGAAGCTGTCCGGCTAATGGCAATCATCGACGACAGGCCTCGTATCCTGTGTAGAATCCGTTTTTTCCAGTTCTCAAAGGATTGAGCCCATGATTACTTGCCATGTCAGGTACGTCATTGACCCCTACCAGATCCCAGCTTTCGAGAGCTACTCGCGCCAATGGATTGAAGTGGTGACCCGAATGGGTGGAGTCCATCATGGCTACTTTCTTCCCGCCGAAGGCGCCAATAACATCGCTTACTGCCTGTTCAGCTTTGCCAGCCTGGCCGACTACGAAAATTATCGAAGGAAAGCCGCACAGGATCCAGAGTGCGTTGAATTGGTGACTCAGGCGACGGAACAACGATTCATTCTGAGTTATGAGCGTAGTTTCCTGCGCCCTGTTCTTGATTGAGCGGGTGGATGCTTGAATCAATGCCAGATTTCACATCACCCCACAAACGGACATCACAACGACACGGAGTGTCACAACATGAAAACCATTGATCGTGCCTTGCTAGGTTCCGGAATATTGATTCCATTCTGGCTGCTTTTGGGTGTTGCGCTGACTGCGCGGGCCTACCCAGGCTACAGCCATCTGGATCAAGCCATGAGCCAACTAGGCGCTGTTGGAGCTCCAACCCACAGCTTCTCTGCCTGGGTGAACAATTTTCCGCTGGGCGTGATGTTCGTGCTTTTCGCAATAGGCGTGGCGAGACTGTTCAAGGCGTCGCCGATGGCCTTGCTTAGTGCTGCACTGATTCTCATCCATGGCTTGGCAAGCTTTATGGCCGGCTATTTTTCCTGCGATCAAGGCTGTGCGCCGGTTCAACCGTCCGTCTCGCAACAGAGCCACAATCTTGCGGGGCTGGTGATGTTCATCTCGCTCACCCTGGCGGGGGCGCTGTGGACGTTCCTTGGCAAGTCGCTGCTTTCATCTGCCAGGTTCGCAATGTTCTCGGCGATCTGCGTAGTCCTGGCCATCGTGACGGTTATGCTGATGGCGACGGCATTGGCCGACGGTCATTTGTTCGGCCTGTACCAGCGACTCAATTACGGGGTTTCGGTGGTCTGGATTGCTTCATTGGCCGTAGCTGCCCTTCAGGACGAGGCCGATGTGAAAGCAGCTTACGTCCGTTAAATTCCTACAGCACACACCGAGAACCTATCACTATCGCTGCACCTAGATAGACCTCTGGTTAACGCGTTTGGAGAGCGCTTCGGCGCTTTCCTTGCGCTCGGAGTAGCGGTCTACCAAATAGGCTTCTCTGCCGCGTACCAGCAAGGTGAACTTCATCAGTTCCTCCATGACATCGACGACCCGGTCGTAATAGGACGACGGCTTCATGCGCCCGGCTTCGTCGAATTCAAGGAAGGCTTTGGGGACGGAGGATTGATTGGGGATCGTGACCATGCGCATCCAGCGACCGAGCACGCGGAGTTGGTTCACCGTGTTGAAGGATTGTGAGCCGCCGCATACCTGCATCACCGCCAATGTCTTGCCTTGGGAAGGCCGAACCGCGCCCAGTGCGAGCGGGATCCAGTCGATCTGCGCCTTGAACACCGCCGACATCGAGCCGTGGCGTTCCGGCGAGCACCAGACCTGGCCCTCCGACCACATCACCAAGTCGCGCAGTTCCTGCACCTTGGGGTGATCGACGGGCGCATCGTCCGGCAGTGGCAATCCGGACGGGTCGAAGATTGCGGTTTCGGCGCCCATGAGTTCCAACAGGCGGGCCGCTTCGCGGGTCAGCAGCTGACTGAAAGAGCGCTCGCGGGTTGATCCGTACAGCAAAAGTATGCGCGGTTTATGTTCGGGTTCTGCGCTCTTTGCGAGTTTTTCCGCTGTTGGTACGTCGAAGAGTGACAGGTCAAGATTTGGGAAGTCATGCGGGGTTTCGCTGGAGAACTCAGTCATTACACAGCTCCAATTCGGTCCAGAACATATGGAAAGAAGTATATTCGTATTTCCATATGTTCATCGCAAGCCGCAATTGGCTGACCGAGCAAAATTCTGCCGATGCAAGCCGATATTCCTTGTGGGAATGCTATGCATAAAATTAATGAATTTTTATTATCTCTAAGCGAGGCGTAGCTTGACTTCAGGACACGGAGAGCTGCGCCTTGAAATCATCCTCGTTCAATTCAGCGGAAAAATTTGATACTTCACGGGCCAACGAGTACGGCCGGCAGAGCCGCATTGCGCTCGCTGGATACGACGCCTGCCAGGACCTGGCGGCGTGCATGCTGGCGGCGACCCTTGGGAATGTGGGCTCGGCGAAAATACTGGTGGTGGGCGCCGGCGGTACGGCGCAAGAGATCATTGCAATGGCCAAGCTGGAGCCGGGTTGGCGCTTCACTGCCGTCGATCCGTCCGAGCCTATGCTGGAGGCCGCGAAGCAGCAATTAGCCGCAAACAACTTGCTTGAAAGAACCGCCATGCATCTTGGGCATGTTGAAGACCTGGTCGCCAACGGGTCGTACGATGCTGCCACCTTGATCGGTGTACTCCATCATCTCGAAGGGGATGAAGCCAAGTTGAAAATATTACGGTCCATCCAGGCACATCTAAAGCCGGGAGCGCCGCTGATTGTCGCCGGGAACCACTATGCGTATGCCAGCCAGCCGCTACTCCTCGCGGCCTGGGGGCAACGGTGGCGACAGCATGGCGCCAGCCCGGAAGAAGTGACGGTCAAGCTTGGCAAGATTCTTCAAGGCGCCGACCCTCCACATTCCGAGGCGGCGGTTCAAAAACTGTTGAATGATACAGGATTCGGCAGTGCTACCCGGTTCTTCAGCAGTCTTTTCTGGAGCGCCTGGTTAACGTGCAAAACGGCCTGAGCATGGAGCTTCAGCGACCTGGATCAGCTTTCCGGGGGCGTGATGGGGGCGTCGCTGGCTTCTGCCGCCAGCTTCAGTCGGTCGGCTTTGCTGATGTATTGAGTCTTGTTTTTGGGAGCCAGCTTGGCGCTGGCTTTTTTGGCGTTAGCCTTTAACAACTGGTTTATTTTCTTGCGGCGATTCATGGTGTTCTGCTCAGCCTGTCAATTTTCCGGATGGTATCAGCTTTCCGTTTTCTCAGGATTTTTCCTCATCTTTGCGGCTTCACACGGCGCTCGATAATGATCGAGTCATTCGGGATCTCCAACCGGATCGCCGTTTCCCCGGCGTGCATTTCAATGAGCGTCGAATTGCCAATGCCTCGGAAAATCACCGTCGCATTTTCAAATTTTTTGTAATTTTCCAGCGGGGAATCCCTGGGGGCAGGCAATAGATTGGCGTAAGGCGGTTTCACCAGAATCGTTGCCCTTTCTATACGTATTTGCGCGAAGCTCATGGCCACTTGCAACAAGTCCGAAGTCACGCCCCCCATGAGAAGGGGCGTCAGGAGGATGACCCCAACGATCACTGCCCTGGTTCTCTTCAAGGGTTTCATTTCGGCGTGAGGATTCTGGTCAGGATGCTCGGAATCGACGACTTCAGGTGCCGATGGCTGCGCTGCTTTTATTTTCTTGTTCTGCTCCAGATAGGCGGAGTAAACGATGTACTGAAAAATGGGCAGAAGGATGAGCTGAATGTGTTCCAAGGGGCTTTTATGAGTAAGGAAATAAATGGTCACCGCGCCGAATATTCCAAAAAATACCGAGAGGAAGGTTATTTTTGGTCGTTTGAATTCCAGTATGGGTTTTTTATCGGTGATTTTTCCATGTAGCCAGACGAAGCTTCTCAGCACGGGTATGAAGAACGGCGAAAGTAATATCCCGACAGCCGTGACGGAGACTGAAAAGTAAACACAAACCAGTCCGAAGCAAAACGCCGTGACCAGAAACAACAAACTGTCTCCAACGGATACGCCTTGCGGGTAATGACCGTTGCTCAATAAATAACTGACGATGCACGTGCCGCCAATCAGTAATCCGATTTTTGCCGACAGGGAAAGTAGTTTTGTAGCGATCTCTATCTGTTTTTCGAGTCCGGTGGTTGCTTCCCGCATCATGGAATCCTCCTTGATATTAAGCAGCAGATGGTCGCTTCCCGGACGCATCTATCCGTAGAAAGCATAGCTGCGAAATTGCACTCCACTTGACCATCCGCTTGCATTCGATCTGACCAGCACGCTTTGTAACCATGATCGGCAGAGAACGGCCGAAACCTGGTTCCCTCTACTCTACCTTTTAAGGAGTTGAGGTGAAGCTAGTCTTTCAGGGTAGATCATGGACATTCGACTGACGGAAACAGAGGACCAGCCGCTATTGAGGAAAGTCCAACTCACCGCGCTTTTGAACACGCCAACGGCATTTGGTGCCAGTTTTTACGCGGCCAAGGCTGATGACCGCACCGGCAAGGTGTTGAGAAAGATATGGGGGCCGAACAGACCTGCACGCGCGATCCCACTGAACCCCCACCGCCAACCCGCAGCCAAAAATAATTTTTTGAGAAGCTTGACCAGGGAGAACGATCGTTCTACTCTGGCTACATGGAAAAGCAAATGACCGACACACGCGAAAAAATCTTGGCCACTGCCGAGATGCTGATTTACGAAAATGGTATTCACGCCACTGGCATGGACCTTTTGGTAAAAACTTCCGGCGTAGCGCGTAAAAGTATTTACCGCTATTTTGCGAACAAAGACGATATAGCGGCAGCGGCATTAAATGCGCGCGATGTACGCTGGATGCAGTGGTTCAGAAGCGAATGCGAAAAGGCGGACACTCCGCACGACCGTATTATTAGTATTTTTTCTGTACTCAAGAGTTGGTTTATGTCAGACGGTTTTCGGGGATGCGCATTCATTAATACGGCCGGGGAGGTTGGCGACGTAGATGATCCTATTCGTCATATCGCAAAGCTGCATAAACAAAAGCTACTCGATTATACGTTGGAGTTGGCCTGCCAATTAGATGTCGAAGACCCGAAGTCCCTGGCTAAACAGTTTTTTGTACTGATTGAAGGGGCGATAACCGTGGCCCGCGTAATGGGTGACTACACAGCCCTAGATAGCGCAAGAGAAGTTGCTGTAATTTTGCTTAAAGAAGTGCATCGCCCAAGCGCGTGAAACTTTAGAAGTACTAACCTAAATGAAGTTATCCAAATATTGGAGGCACCAACATGTCTAACGAACAAGCTCGACCGCCACTTCCTCCTTTCACTCGCGAATCGGCGATTGAAAAGGTTCGACTCGCTGAAGATGGCTGGAATAGCCGAGATGCAGAAAAAGTTTCGCTTGCCTATACGCTAGATACCAAATGGCGTAATCGTGCTGAGTTTGCTACCAATCGCGAGGAAGCCAAAGGATTCCTCACTCGCAAATGGAAAAAAGAGCTCGATTATCGCCTGATCAAAGAGCTTTGGGCCTTCACCGACAATCGCATCGCCGTCCGTTACGCCTACGAATGGCACGATGATTCTGGTAACTGGTTCCGCTCCTACGGCAATGAAAACTGGGAATTTGAAGCTGACGGTTTGATGCAGCGTCGATTCGCCTGTGTTAATGACATGCCGATCAAGGAAAGCGAGCGTAAGTTTTTCTGGCCACTGGGTCGCCGCCCTGACGATCATCCAAGCCTGAGTGATCTGGGTCTGTAAACGCTGCAATGAATCAAGCTTTCGGATAAGCCGTTGGTGTAAGAATTGTGTTTCTGCCATTAGCGGTGGCTGTCGGCTGCGCTCTTTCAGCCGTCGCTTAAAGCATATGAGATATCGCTCAAGCTAGGTCTAACTGCATCGGCCTAGTCTAACGAATACTAACTTTGTTGATTTGTCCACTTAATTTGGAGGCACCACCATGTCTAATGCAAAAGTTCGTCCGCCACTTCCTCCTTTCACTCGTGAAACGGCGATTGAGAAAGTCCGACTCGCTGAAGATGGCTGGAACAGCCGCGACGCTGAGAAAGTCTCGCTCGCCTATACACTGGATACCAAATGGCGTAACCGCGCTGAATTCGCTACCAATCGGGAAGAAGCCAGAGGGTTTCTCACTCGCAAATGGAAAAAAGAGCTCGATTATCGCCTGATCAAAGAGCTCTGGGCCTTCACCGACAACCGCATCGCCGTACGCTATGCTTACGAGTGGCATGACGACTCAGGTAACTGGTTCCGCTCTTACGGTAACGAAAACTGGGAATTTGAAGCGGATGGTCTGATGCAGCGTCGCTTTGCTTGCGTCAATGACATGCCCATCAAAGAAAGTGAACGTAAATTTTTCTGGCCTCTGGGTCGCCGCCCTGATGATCACCCAAGTCTGACAGAACTGGGCCTGTAAGCCATACTGAACCTGGTCCTTTATTCGTAAAGGATCGGGTTTTTGTTTCGTAATATCCGTATATCGATATACCAGTTTTTATTGGCATGACCGCGCGCCTTTGGCGACTAAGGGTGCCAATGATGACTCCCTCCCGCTACGTGACTTCGCTATCACGGCGAAGTAGTCCGCCAGCCCCGTTTTCATCCCCTGAGCACGGCATAGAGCTATCAGCCTCCGAGAGCCCCTCAACTGTCCCGACAACAATCAGTCGATTTTCGTACTGGTAGCGTCGCCGGTGAATGCGTAATGTGAGTTGTGCGCCATCTCACTCGTCCAGTTCACTGGATACTTCCTTAGCCAGTTCAATAAAAATTTGTGCTGCTGCGCTCTGAAAAGCGTCTTTGCGTCGCATAAGGACGGCGGTTCGCTGCAGGCGTTCTGGCTCCAAAGTGATGGCCACCAGGTCGTCGTAGGCCGACGCGATTTTGGCAGGCAATAAGGTCGAGAGATTAGTGCGGCGGACGATTTCGATCACGGCCCCAAGAGCATTGGCCTCCATTTGCACATGAGGGCGAATAGCGTGTTGACGGCAGTAACGGTCGATTTGTTCGCGGGTGGCAAAATCTGTACTGAGCAGAATCAGAGACTCAGCGCTGAGGCCCTGCAATCCAATGGACCGCTCCTCGGCCAGAGGGTGCCTACGGCTCACCACTAAGGCGAGGGTTTCGTTCAGCAAAGGGATCGCATCAATGTCCGATGTATTTATTTCATCGAACGCGATTCCAACGTCCAGTTCTCCTGCCAAAAGCAGCTCCTCAATCCGCTCCTGGGAGATCTCTTTCAGGTTGAAGGTGATTTTAGGGTATCGGGAGTGAAATGCCTCTATCAGCGGCCCTACCAGATAGGCCGTGAACGTTGGTGTTACTGCTACGCGCAATGAGCCGCGGGTGAGGTCGCTCACATCATGAATGGCGCTTTTAGCTGCCCGCAGCTCCTGATAAGCACGGCGCGCATAAAGAAGATAGGCATCTCCAGCGTCAGTCAATCGCGTTGTGCGTCCTGAGCGGTCAAACAACTGGGCTCCAAGGATTTCTTCCAACTGCTTTACCTGCTGTGAAAGGGCCGGCTGAGAGACGTGCAGCGCTGCGGCAGCTTTAGTGAAACTGAGATGTTCTGCAACCGCGAGGAAATACTGGATGTGGCGAGCAAGCATGTTTTAACCCATAAGGTAATCTGATCCAATCCATAATAAATGAGACTTTTACCTAATGTAATGCGTTGCTTAATCTTTGTTCCACACCCAGCGAACATTGAGACAGCAACCATGAAAGCGATCATCGACGGTTTTCTGAAATTTCAAAAAAATGCCTTCCCTGAGCGCGTCAAACTGTTCAAGGACCTGGCCAATCAGCAGAGCCCGAAAGCTCTGTTCATCTCCTGCTCTGACAGCCGACTGGTACCGGAACTGGTCACCCAACGCGAACCGGGCGACCTGTTTGTCATCCGTAATGCCGGCAACATCGTGCCGTCGTATGGCCCGGAGCCAGGCGGTGTTTCGGCTTCTGTCGAATATGCGGTGGCCGGACTCAACGTCGCCGACATCGTGATCTGCGGCCACTCCGACTGCGGCGCAATGACTGCCATTGCCACCTGTAAATGCCTCGACCACATGCCCGCAGTGGCCGGCTGGTTGCGCTACGCCGACTCGGCGAAGGTGGTTAACGAAGCTCGCAAACACCCTGATCAACCGAGCAAAGTTTCGTCCATGGTGCGCGAAAACGTTATCGCCCAACTGGCCAACATCCAGACCCACCCTTCCGTTCGCCTGGCGCTTGAAGAAGGCCGCGTGACCCTGCATGGCTGGATCTATGACATCGAGACCGGCCGTATCGACGCCTTCGATGGCCGTACAGGGACCTTTGTATCCCTCGCAGAAAACCCTGAAGTTCGCGCTGTTTCCTCACAAGCCAGGCACATCGCCTGAAACCCGTATCAGCCCCTTTACCTACCCAGGAGATTCATCATGATCCAGACTCAAGCCACCCGTACCGCTCGCCAGGAACTGACCGAAGTCATCATTTTGGCCAAGGCCCGCAAAGACCTGTCTTTCGCCGAGATCGTTGATGGCACCGGCCTGTCCGAAGCCTTCGTCACCGCAGCCCTGCTTGGCCAGCACCCGCTGCCCTCTAACGCCGCGAATGTCGTGGGCAAGAAGCTCGACCTCAGTGCTGATCAAGTCGCTCTGCTGCAATCGATGCCCATTCGCGGCAGCTTTTTCGACGGCGTACCAAGCGACCCGACCATCTACCGCTTCTACGAAATGATGTCGGTATACGGCACCACCCTCAAAGCGCTGGTTCACGAAAAGTTCGGCGACGGCATCATCAGTGCCATTAACTTCAAGCTGGACATCAAGAAAGTTGAAGATCCAGACGGCGGCCACCGCGCTGTGATCACCCTGGACGGCAAGTACCTGCCTACCAAGCCTTTCTGATGTAACTCCGCCCGGCGTCTGACGGCGCCGGGCTACACCCCCGAACTTTCATTACGTCTGGGCACGGCTTGAGTGTCTCGGACTTCTCACGCCCTCAATACAGGTGATTGCTATGAAACTGTTATTCGTTTTCCTCCTCGGCTGCATCGGTTCTGTCGCTATGGCCGATGAGCAAGATACTCAGACTGCACAGGTTACAGTCGAGCCCTATCAGTATTCTCAGAATCTGGATATCGCGCACGTAGTGGCGATCAGTGAGATACCCAATGTCTGTGCTGTAGTGCCGATGCATTTAACTTACGACGACTCCAAGGGCGACCGGCACATCATGGAATACCACGTAATGGGGAATGGTTGTACGAACTGATACGGCGCCGACACATTAACTGATGGCCAGTTTTGGCATCAGGGTAGGAGCCCTCACGCGAGCCTTGACCCTAACTTTCATGTCTCACTCAAGAGATCGCAGAGGCCCCTCTGGGCCTCTGCAGAAGCGATATCCACCCCAACATCACCGCTACCAACTGACCCAGCCCATAGCCCAGGAGCTTGAATCATGAAACTGTCGCGCACACTCACAGCCGGACTGCTCGCCCTTGCCGTTAACAGTGCATTTGCAGCTGGTAGCCCGGGTGTCGAATCCACCACCCAGAATTTCCTGCAAGTCTGCAGTCCTTCCTCGCCTTCAGCTCGATAGCGATTAAGTCACTTGTAGGCAGTGCGAACACTGACTCCTTGAGACTGAACTACCTCAACAGGTCTCTGGCCTTCCTTAAAGATTCGTTGAACAAGAAGGGCTCGACCGGAAACGGTTAATCGGGCATTTTTATGAGCGTTCACTCGGGGCCTCCGGGTGCTTGGTTTGGTTCGCACCCCCAATTTCCCGGAAAAGCCCCGAGTGAACAACCTACAGAGAGATCACACCTAGGTATTGAGGTGGATGATGCTTTGGAGATTTTGGAGCAGACCGAAGTTTGGACACTTAGCGGCGGCAACAGGCCGTCGCTATCTTCCTGCTTTGGTTGTTCGTGGCGTGTGAGTGCGCGCAGAGTTGTCTCGAGACTGGCGAATGCTTCCCATGAGCTCTGGAGGTGATCGCGGGTTTGCACTTGGTACAACGTCTAAAGGTAAAAAAAAAAGCGTCTTGAAATGTCGGTCTTCAGACTGCCTTAAGACTTTGCCTGCAAGTTGGCAGCATCGGTTCCCAGCGACCGGATCGAGGCTGGCGAATGAGTCGGCAGCCGTCAGACTTTCACGAGGCGTGTTATGACCCGCGATGTTGCCGTAAACCGTTATGGAAAACTGTCGATCACCCTGCACTGGCTGATGCTGGCGCTGTTCGTTGGTGTGTATGCCTGCATTGAAATCAAGGGGCTGTTGCCCCGTGGCAGCACCGGGCGAAGCCTGTTCCTGGGGTTGCACGGGCTCTTCGGGTTGAGCATTTTTGCACTGGTTTGGGTCCGCCTGTTCGGGCGCTTGACACCGCGCCCGCCAGTCACTCCCGCGCTGCCGGCCTGGCAGACGGGTATTTCCCACCTGATGCATGCGGCCCTGTATGGCTTGATGATCGCGACACCGGTGCTGGCCTGGCTAATGCTGGCCGCCGGAGGTAAGCCCATGCCGTATTTCGGGTTCTTCTTGCCGGCCCCCGTGGCGGTGGATCCCGATTTGGCCAAACAGCTCAAGTATTGGCACGAATTGCTCGGCAGCAGTGGCTACTGGCTCATCGGCCTGCATGCGGCGGCGGGTCTGTTTCATCATTACTGGGTGCGTGACAATACCCTGGCCCGGATGCTGCCGGGGCGAAACCGCTCTTGACTACTCGGCTGACGCGATGAGTGCTGCGCTAGAAACGCCTGTCTGACTCAGCCCAATTGCGCCGGTTTTGTCAGGTATATTTGCTCGCACGAACATATCTGGCAAATCGGCGTTCCTGTTTCCGTGTTCCCCCGGAACTCCGTGAAGAAACCAGTCCCTTTGTCACTTCAGATTGCTCTGGAAGAAGCTCGTCAGCTTATCGAACGGAATGAGGTTGACCCGATCATAAAGATCGACATGGCCTGCCCCAGGAATGATGACAAGTTCCTTGGGTTGACCGGCGAGCTTGTAAGCCTCCTCGCTGAACTCCCTGGAGTGCGCATCGGCGCCAGCAATGAATAACATCGGATGAGGCGAAATGGTCTCGATGTCATTGAGCGGGTAGAAATTCATGAACTTGATGTTGCTTGTCAGCGTCGGGTGCGTGGTCAGGTCTTTGGACGAGCTCGATGGCGTGAACTCACCGCGGGGGGTGCGGTAGAAGTCATAGAACTCACGTTGGATAGGATGGGTGTTTTCATCCAACTGATGCACCGTACCGCTGGTGTAAAGCGTTTCACCGCCCGCGAACTCCACATTACGCTGCTGTGTGGCCTGCGCGATGATCGCCCGGCGCTGTTCAAGCGTTTGGGAGTGCTTCAATCCGTTGCGATTGACGGCACCCATGTCATACATGCTCACCGTTGCAATGGCTTTCATGCGTGGGTCAATCTTGGCTGCACTGATAACAAAGCTGCCACTGCCGCAGATGCCGATTGCGCCAATCCGCTCTTTATCGACAAAAGGCTGGGCGCTGAGAAAGTCCACCGCTGCGCTGAAGTCTTCGGCATAGATATCCGGCGAGACTGCATTGCGCGGCTGCCCCTCGCTTTCGCCCCAGAATGACAAGTCCAGGGAAAGGGTCACGAAGCCTCTTTCCGCCATTTTCGTGGCATAGAGATTGGCGCTCTGTTCCTTCACTGCGCCCATCGGGTGGCCTACGACAATTGCCGGATTCCTTGTCTTGCCATTGAGTTTTTTCGGGATGAACAGATTGCCGGCTACGTTCATTTGATACTGGTTCTTGAAATTGACCTTCTGTACGGTCACGTCGTCGCTGGTATAGAAGTTATCTGCGCCGTTGGACATATCGGCTCCTATTGCTGAGAGCGAACTGATAAGAAGGGTTAATAAAACGATGATCTTTTTCATTGGGAATCCTGTCGATGCGGAGTAATCAGTTTTTGGAAAACGTCACTTGCACACTCCGCCGACCCAGCGCTTGAGCCAGTTTCGCGGTGTCATCCACTTGCCCCAGACGGGTGTAGGCGTAGGTAGAGTTGAAGTTCGTGTAAAAGACGACCAAGGTGTCCGAGCCGTACAGCATCAGGTCGCCATTGCGGATCGTTCCCGGCTGGTTTGCTTTGGCAGGTAGCGCTTGGGGAAGGGTTGCGTACTTTTCATTGCGGTTGAGATCACTCATGTCCAACGTCAGTGGCAATAACGCGACGAGCGCGCGGGCAGCTGCGTTGTCGGCCAGGGTGATGGCGACGCGTTGTTCCCCGACGGTCATCCACATGCCAGTGTTCTCCGTTAGCGAAGATGCCGATGCGGCTTCATTCATTGTCGAATAGCTGCCGAGCACGAGCATCGAAGCCAGCAAACCAAGCCAGGTCGCCCTCATCGCAGTTCTGCTTTCATTCCTGTTCATGGGGAACATGGTGAGCGACGGACAGTCACGCGACTAGCTAATGAATGCTTAACAAGGCTATAAGAATGGCTAATCAATTGGCTTAGATGCGTTTCTCCATGATCAAAAGAAATCTCAATGACCTGCTGTCTTTCGTCACGGTCGCGCGCGAAGGCAGCTTCACGCGCGCTGCCGGGGCATTGGGTGTCACACAATCTGCACTGAGCCAGGCAATCAATGGCCTGGAAGCACGCTTGCAGATCCGCTTATTGACGCGGACCACTCGCAGCGTTTCGCCGACCGTCGCGGGCGAACGGCTGCTGCAAGCAATAGGCAATCGCTTCGATGAAATAGAAGCGGAGCTGGATATGCTGACGGAAATGCGCGACAAGCCCGCAGGTACGGTACGCATCACCTGCGGCGATCATGTCTTGCGCACGACCTTGCTCCCCAAACTTGCCGGGTTGCTGCACGACTACCCGGATGTAAACGTTGAATTTGACGTGTGTTACGGCTTTCGAGACATCGTGGCGGATCGGTTTGATGCTGGTGTGCGCCTGGGCGATACCATCGACAAAGACATGGTTGCCGTTCCGATAGGCCCTCCATTGCGGATGGCTGTCGTCGCTTCGCAAGCGTACTTCGCTGCCCACGCCATTCCCAAGGCCCCGCGCGACCTGATGAGCCATCGCTGTATCAACCAGCGCATGCAGACATCAGGCGGGCTCTATGTCTGGGACTTTGAGCGGCGAGGCAAACAGGTGAACGTGCGAGTTGACGGCCAGCTGATTTTCAACACGTCCACTCATATCGTGCAGGCGGCAGTGGCCGGGCTGGGCGTTGCGTACCTGCCAGAAGAAGAGTTTGAACCGTACCTGCAAGAAGGCCGGCTGGTGCGCGTGCTGGAAGATTGGTGTCCGCCGTTTTCAGGCTACTATTTGTACTATCCCAGCCGGCGGCAACCCTCGCCTGCGTTTACATTGGTCGCCAATGCGTTGCGCCAAGCCGATTAAGGGCGAGCGACGGTTCAAATAAGCGGATCCAACGCATGTCTACTAGTTCAGGCAAACGTTGATTCACGGGTAAGGCTTTCAAAAAGTCGCTTCAGAACACGTTTCGTCGTCCATGTCGGATTTTCTTCACGGGGTTCATTTCGGTGTGGGTATTCTGGTCAGCATGTTCGGAATCGAAATCGGGCGCTCAAAATACCTCTAAAAAACGTTACGGCTTGGGGCAAGCCGTAACGCTCAGCAATTCACATGCTAGCCCTTATGAGAATCTCGATATCCACCAAGTGATATAAATTTCAAGGTGATTGTTTGACCATGATATGTATTTAAATCCTTGGTGGTTGGTCAGGTGTTTTACAGTCAGTGTCTCGGATTTACTTGCTGGATGCCTTTCGAATACCGTGTCTGATGCTTTCGGAAAGTAGGAGATGGCAAATAATCGTCCATTTATAAAGCTGAATTGCGCAGGGACGGTGCTGCTATCTATTTTGTAGTTGTGTACTTCAAATATTTTTAAAGAGAATTTTTTCGCAAAAGACCACTGTTTTTTTCTGAATTTTCTAGAATTACAGGCTTGTAGCCTTCTATTTCAAGGAGGTTCAAAGTCTGATCAACAAAGCTGCAGCTATTGAAGTTGTTTATTAGCAGGGGTGGAGAGTCCTCGCAAGCCCGTTCAATGTTCACGGGTTCTTGGTATCTGAGTCCAATGGTAGCAAAAACCACAGTCACCAGAGCAATCAGTGCTGCTGATGTTTTCGACAGTTTAAGAATGGTATTAATAGTATGCACCTTCAGAGCTAGTCTCTGTCCTTAAGATTCCATTGTTAAGAAATGTCATGCAGTTTTGGGGGCGGTTTCAGGAGGATTGTTGCCCTTGGCTGCGTATGTGTCCATACGATTTCTCCGCTCGGAATATTATCTTTCCAGTCACGGCCACACTTTGCTCTGGCGGAGGGGCAGTTCACACTAGCTATTGAAGGAATGTTACGGCTTGGCGCAAACCGTAACGTTTAGTAGCGTACAAATAAGTCGTCATGTTTAAAATGTTAATTCCATTTTTTATTTGTGCTCGCACCCGCTTTTTTCATGGTTCCAACGGCCGCCGCCATCCAAACATTTAACTATTTCAATCTGTTCGAGTAATTGGTATGAGAAGTAATGGTTTTCATTTGTTTAATGTCTGTCGTTTAGTCCGTTTGGCTTGAAGGGGGAGCGCAAAGCTGTTTCGATGCAATGAGCATCGCAAAGCTACATTCTTGTCGCAGGTTGCTGGTTTTTACATTAAATTAAGTGCCGCATTTGGCTGCAATCCGCTGCCGCCAAGTTATAGAGAATGTGTAGAAGCCTATGTCGGGGTTGAACTCAACCCCTGCACGCAATACCCCCTTGCAGTACTCACTGATGAGACCACTACCATCTATACGACTCCATCCAGTTGACTCGAGACCTGATTTGTAATAATCGAAAATTTGGCTTTGAGTCAGCGCGGTCTTATATCGTTTTGAAACTATTGCTGTGCTCATCTTGTGATTGCTCCATTCGTTTATGAGTACAGCACCACTAGGAGGGCGTACTTTCTCAACTTCACGAATAAGGACTGAAATCCCCACGTAGCTATTTTTTTGCTCTCTTTGACTTGTAGTCCAGTAAAAAATAGTGGATAGGATAATCAAGGCAAGAATGGCCTTGGCCGACAGGATGAGGTGGTTTGCTTTGTGCTTCATTATTTGTTTATCTGGCTGTTAACTGCCCCAGGAGTTGCCGCACCACCACCAATCCCAACTCCGACATTTACTGCTGCGCCGGCAGCGTTTCCAGCAAAAGCACCGCCAAAACCGTAGTAATAGCTAGCCGATGCTCCATGGCCAGTCAAATAGTCATTCAGCTGAGGTTTTGATGGCATGAGCGGGGATAGAAGAAAACCAGCTGATGCATTTATGCCAAACCCACTGCTCGGGTATCCGCGTGTAATACCGCAGCCACAAAATCCGTCACCATATCTGGTGTAAGTCACGCTGCATGTCATCATATAAACACTTGCCTCGGCAGAGACATAATCTGGTGCATAAAGATTCTGCCATGTTGAGGCTCCCCTTGCTTGTGCAGCCTGAACTGTGGGTGAACTCATAGTAGATTGCGCTTTCCCGTAGTTAGAAAGTTGATCCGCACTCATACCGCCGACTCTTGGGAATGCTGATTGCAGCCCCCAGAAATCGAACTTGGAAATTGGGTTCCCCTCTACGTACCCATAGGTATTAAGGCCACCATTGAGCCCAATCGGATCGCTCTGCATATAGCGTCCAGTTTTCGGGTCGTAATCACGAAAATAGTTGTAGTGGAGTCCAGTTTCGACATCGTAGTACTGACCGGGAAATCGCAGGTTGATTTCCAGTTGTCCGCTGGCTTGCTTTGTACCAAATGCATCGGAAACCCACTCCCATACCTTGGTTCGCGCCGCGTTCGTTGCGATTCGCGGTGTGTTGAGGTGGTCGCTATGGAGGTAGAACGCGGCGCTGTTTGCTGGCGCGCCCGTTGTACCGTAGCTCACACTGATCCCGCCCAAGGGCACCCCGTCGAGCCAGATATAAAACTGACTTCTCAGCTTCTTGTCTTGGTTATCGAATACGTGCTCGCCAAGAAGTTCGCCACTCAACCCGTAGATAAATGTTGTAGTGCCTTGAGAGGTGATTTTTTTGGTTCGTTGGCCGAAAGCGTTGTAGCGGAACCGAGCCTTGACAGCACCCTTGATTTTCACTTTGCTCAGGCGATTCTGCTCGTCGTAGTAAAACTGACGATTGGCGCGGTCTGCGGTCAGGTTGCCTGCCGCGTCGAAGTCTACCGAGTGGGTGCCTGCCTGCGTCAACCGATTGTTGCTCGCCCCATACTGATAAGACGTGCCAGCGGTGACACGCAACTCGCCGTCAATCAACGTGCTGAGTGCTTTTCGGGTGCGGTTACCCGCGGGGTCATAAACGTAAGTCATCCGTTTGAAAGCAGTAGATTCTCCAATCAGGCGATCCAGCGGGTCATAGCTGTAGCCATGGTTGTCGACTGAGTCGCGTTGCATTTGAGTCATGTTTCCCTGGCCGTCGTAGGTATAGGCGTTGCTCTGGCCTGCAACGGTTTGAGCGGTAAGTCGGTAGTCCAGATCGTAGGTACGTTGAAGCGTAGTCCCGTTGGCCCAGGTCAGGTTTTTAAGCGAACCGAAAGGTTGATACGTGATGTTGCTGGCGAACGCGGTCGGCTGCCCCGTGCCGCGCCGGACCTGCACTTGGCTGATCTCTCCGGCGATGTTGCGCGAGTAGACGACGCTGAAACCTGTTGGATAATCGATCCTGCTCAATCGATTGGCTGCATCGTATCCGTAACCTATTCGTTCTGGCTGAGTCGCTGTGTTTGCGGGCGCTGTCTGCCGCTGGGCTGTAACGTTGCCTTGGGCGTCGTAGGTGTAATTCAGCACCCCGTTGACGTCCTCCACGGCTGTCAGTCGGCCGATGCCTTTGTTACCGGCGGCAATCGAATCGTAGTGGAACTGAACGTCCAGTGCCGGGTTCGTCGGATAGCGGCGGGCGGTCAGGCGATTGAGCGCGTCGTAGGTAAAAGTCGTGACCACACCACGCGCGTCCACCTGTTGCGTTACGTTGCCTGCGGCATCGTGCTGGTAGTGAGTGGCTCCGCTGTCAGGGCTGTTCACTCGCGTCAGGTTTCCCAGGCCGTCGTATTGATATTGAGTGGTTACACCACGTGGGTCGCGGACTTGCGTGAGGTTATCTTGAACGTCGTACTCAAGTTGAGTGATGCCATTAAGCGGGTCAGTATTCGTCACCAAACGGTTCAGTGAGTCAAAGGCCCGTTGATGGCTGTGATTGCGGGGGGTGGTGAGCGCGATCGGATTATCGTTGAGGTCGTACAGTGTCCGGCTTGTCTGGCCGGCCGCACCCACTGAGCGCAGCAAGCGACCCAGTTCGTCATACACCCATTGATGTTGTTTGGTCAGCTTACCGGTCTTGTCCTTGATCCGTACTGCAGCCCGGTTCCCCATCGGGTCGAGATCAAATTCGATCTGTTCCTCTGCGTTATTGGTCAATCGGATGAGCCGCCTTGCGTCGTCCCATGTGTAAGTCGACCAGCTATTGTCTGCACGAATGATCTTGGTGATGTCGCCCACGGCATTGTGCTCAAGGCGAACAGTGCCGGTAGCGGTACTCAACGACCTCAGCCAGCCTTGTGGTGCATAGGTCAGGTTTGTAATAACACCATTGGCATCGACAACTGTCTTAGGGCTGCCGGCGGTGTCAAAGTTGGAAAATGTGGTGGTGTGACCGAGCGCGTTGATAATGCGTGCTAGGTGTCCTTTGGTATCGTATTCATAGCGGGTAATGTCACTTACATCTGTTCGGGGCCCATCTGACGACTCCAGCTGCCCCTGGGTATTGTAGGTGAACGACCAGCCACGTTCGGCAGCTTGGCAAAGAGGAAGTGTGGTAATGGTTCCGCCCATAGCGAGGGCGAGCAGAGCAACCTTGCATGTCAATGTGTTCATATTCAGATCCTTCTGAATTAACGTGAAATGATTGTTTTACTGAGTTGGCGCCCTTGAGTGTCGTAGGTGTAGTGAATGGAGCGATCCGGTTCGTTGATGCGCACTAGGGAATACAGCGTCGGGTGCCATTCGGTGGTGGTCGTTCTCGCTTGAGAAGTGCCGCTCGCTTCCGTGCGAGAGGTTTCCAGGCCACGGTCGTTGTAGAGGTAGGTGGTTATATTGCCGTTGTTGTCTGTTTTTGTTGTCAGCAGACCGCGGGTGTCGTAAGTGAAACTTGAGTTGCTATCGGGACAGTTGGTCGATGGAAACCCTGTAATGGATTTGATGCGTTTGATGTTTTGAATCAATTCAAATTGATAGTGCGTCTGCTTGCCCAACGCGTTAGTGACCGTGGACGATCCATCGCTGTTGTAGCTGACCAGGACTTTTTCAGCTCCAGCAGCGTGCTCACCTGAAATGGCGCGTCCTTGTTCATCATAGGTCCATGTGGCGTAACGCACCCCGCGTTCATCGATAATGCCGGTCAGCAGTCTGCTGTCGTTGGGGTCTTGATAGAGGTATTGTTTGTTTTCAGTGTGGTTTGGATAGTTTTTGGTCATTGAAGTAAGTTGTTTGTAATTATTATAGATGTAGCTAATGTTTACGTTGTCCGCTGTGACGGTAAGAGGTTGCTTCTTTACGTCCTCGGTAAACGTTAAGGTGTTGCCAAAGCCATCAGTGACAGTTGCAACGGTATTTAAGTATGTGATGTTTAATGCGATCCCTGATTTGATAAGCGCTATGAGCCTTCCGTCGCTGTCAAACTCAAGCACCTGGTTGTTGGAGGCATGATAGCTCCAGCGGTTGGACAGGCGGGTGAGCTTGCCTGTTTCTGGTGGCTTACCCTTATACGACGCACCTTCCTTTTCGAAATAGGAGAGATTTCCATTATGATGAACAAGCGTGATCAGGTTCTCTTCGAAGCTTAGCCAGGATGAATAACCATGTCGCCATGCTCCATCGGCGCTTCTGTAGGACTTTGAAAATTCGAGTGGATTTAAAGCTGAATGTGAGTTCGAAACAGAGTAGTCATTTTCGAGTTGTATTTTATAGCCTGTTGCGAAATTTATCGGATTTCCCGTGAGGCTTGAAGGGCAGCTATTGTCCACCCCTTGGGCTTCGCATTGTTCGGTAAATTTATTAAAAGATTTCCCGCCTTCGCATGAGTTGCGATACCTGTATATCGATATGGCTAGATTGTCATCGGGGACGTTGCCATAGAAAAGGTTACAGGTCCATTGGTTTTCCTTTGAAGTGGGAGTGGCAGAGCCGTATTCATACATTTCGTAGTCAGTGTTTTCGTGCAAAAAACGACAGGCTAGTTCTGGGGATAGATGATTTTTCTGTGGTCCGTGCCAATTCCAAGCTTCCGGTTGAATATGCCAATAATATTCCTCTGCTGTTGTGTTAAAACTGGTGGCAAGCAGTGAGAGTGACAGAGAGTATGAGGCGAGTATTTTGGGTGACATTGGGCGTCCTTGCGGTTTTTAGGTTTTAAACTCCCTTAATGATCTCTCGGTACTACGCTGTGAAAACGATACATATATATTGTGTTTGTAACCTTGTGTTGTGATCCAGCAAAGCACTCGCCACGCTGGCAGTCAGGAAAACGGCCAATAGCCACCGATCGCTGCGCGTCGCCTACAATCACTTGTGTATTTGACTTCCCGCGGCGTAGGACAACTTTTCACGTCTAGTCGCTTTCAGAACACGTTTCGTCGTCCATGTGCAATCGCCAACCCCCGGGAGTGGCAAGCTGTGAGGATGCCCCGGACCAGGTGCGCCAAAGACACCTGGCCGGAGAGCGAGAATGGCGATCGGATGTGCCACGCGACCGTGACGTGGGCCGCACGCCCAAGCCAAGACTCCGGACGGCTGCCGCTATGCGGCGGTGGCGTTCGAGATGCCGAGGTACGTTTATGCCCGATGAGACGCTTCACCTGCCGTTGATCCATAGCGTGCTTGCGCGCGAAAAGGACACCCCCGGTGCCCTGCTGCCTATTCTCCATGCCATCCAGGCAGGCTGCGGGTATGTCCCCGACAGCGCCGTCCCGGAGATCGCCCACGCCCTCAACCTCAGCCAGGCTGAAGTGCGCGGGGTCATCAGCTTCTACCACGATTTCCGCACCACGCCGCCGGCGCGCCATACCTTGCGCCTGTGCCGGGCCGAGTCCTGCAAGAGCATGGGCGCCGAGACCCTGGCTGCGCAGTTGCGCGAGCAATTGGCGCTGGACGATCACGGCACCAGCGCCGATGGGAGCATCAGCCTGCGGCCAGTCTATTGCCTGGGTGCCTGCGTCTGCTCGCCGGCCCTGGAGCTGGATGGGGAGTTGCATGCGCGGATCACGCCCGAGCGTCTGCGTCAGTTGGTCAATGACTGCATGGAGGAGGGCGCATGCTGACGCTCTGTATCCCCCGCGATTCGGTAGCCCGTGCCGTGGGCGCGGACAAGGTGGCCGATGCGTTGGCCCGTGAGGCTGAGCGCCGACAGCTGCCATTGACGGTGTTGCGCACCAGTTCCCGTGGCCTCTATTGGCTGGAACCGCTGGTGGAGCTTGAAAGCGCCGGCGTCCGGCTGGGCTTTGGCCCTGTCACACCGGCCGATGTGCCGGGCTTGCTGGATGCGCTGGCAGGCGATCCCGGCAGCCATCCGCTGGCCCTGGGGCCGGTGGAGGAGATTCCCTATCTCAAGAGCCAGCAGCGCCTGCTGTTCGCGCGCGCCGGCATCACGCAGCCGCTGTCCCTGGACGACTACTGTGCCCGGGGCGGCTTCCTGGGCCTGACCCGGTCCATCCAGATGGATGGCGCCGACGTGGTCGCCAGCGTGCTGGATTCCGGCCTGCGCGGGCGGGGCGGGGCGGCGTTCCCGGCGGGCATCAAGTGGCGCACGGTGCGTGATGCCGTGGGTGCACAGAAGTATGTGGTGTGTAACGCCGATGAAGGCGACTCCGGCACCTTCGCCGACCGCATGTTGATGGAAGGCGACCCTTTCCTGCTGATCGAAGGCATGATCATCGCTGGCGTCGCCGTAGGCGCGACGATGGGCTACATCTACGTGCGTTCGGAATACCCGGCCGCCATCAGTACGCTGAACGAAGCGCTGCGCATTGCTCGCGGCGCCGGCTATCTGGGGGCGAACGTGAGCGGTAGCGGCTGCGCCTTCGACATTGAGGTGCGTGTCGGGGCCGGCGCCTATATCTGTGGCGAAGAAACCGCACTGCTGGAATCCCTCGAGGGCAAGCGCGGCACGGTTCGCGCCAAACCGCCACTGCCGGCGATTCAAGGCCTGTTCGGGCTGCCGACGCTGGTGCACAACGTGGTGACCCTGGCCTCGGTGCCGATCATCCTGGAGAAGGGCGCGCAGTTCTATCGCGACTTCGGCATGGGCCGCTCCCTGGGCACGATGCCGTTCCAACTGGCCGGCAACGTCCGTCAGGGCGGTCTGGTGGAGCGCGCCTTCGGCCTGAGCCTGCGTGAACTGGTGGAAGGCTATGGCGGCGGTACCGCCAGCGGTCGGCCCCTGAAGGCCGCGCAAGTGGGCGGGCCGTTGGGTGCCTGGGTGCCGCCTGCGCAATTCGATACACCGCTGGACTACGAAGCGTTCGCCGCCATGGGCGCGATGCTTGGCCACGGTGGCGTGGTGGTCGCCGACGACAGCCTGGACATGGCCCAGATGGCCCGGTTCGCCTTGCAGTTCTGCGCCGAGGAATCCTGCGGCAAGTGCACGCCGTGCCGGATCGGCTCCACCCGTGGGGTGGAAGTGGTGGATCGCTTGATCGCCAGCACCGAAGCCGGTGCTCGCCAGGAACAGGCCCTGCTGTTGCAGGACCTGTGCGACACCCTGCAATACGGTTCGCTCTGTGCCCTCGGTGGGATGACGTCCTACCCTGTCGCCAGTGCCCTCAAGTATTTCCCCGCCGACTTCGGTCTGGCGACCACGGAGGCCGACCAATGATCAACATCTTCGATCCCCGCAGCGATATCGACCTGGGCACCCCGGCGCGCGAAAGCGACGTGCAGGTCAGCCTGACCATCGACGGCCGAGAAATCAGCGTCGCCTCCGGCACCTCGGTCATGCGTGCCGCGGCCTTGCTCGGCACCACCATTCCCAAACTCTGCGCCACCGACAGCCTGGAGGCGTTCGGCTCCTGCCGCATGTGCCTGGTGGAGATCGATGGCATGCGCGGCTATCCCGCGTCCTGCACCACCCCGGTAACCGAAGGCATGGTGGTTCGCACGCAAACCTCCAAGCTCGCCACGCTGCGACGCAACGTGATGGAGCTGTACATTTCCGACCACCCGCTGGACTGCCTGACATGCTCGGCCAATGGCAACTGCGAATTGCAGACCGTGGCGGGGCAGGTGGGCCTGCGCGAAGTGCGCTACGGCTACGAAGGCGCCAATCACCTGGATGAAGCCAAGGACGTTTCCAACCCCTATTTCGAGTACGACCCGAGCAAGTGCATCGTCTGCAACCGCTGCGTGCGTGCCTGCGAGGAAATCCAGGGCACCTTCGCCCTGACGATCACCGGACGCGGTTTTGACTCTCGAGTGGCGGCGGCCGGCGGTGACAACTTCCTCGATTCCGAATGCGTGTCCTGCGGCGCCTGCGTGCAGGCATGTCCGACGGCGACCCTGATCGACAAGAGCGTCGTGGAGATCGGCCAGCCGGAGCGCAGCGTCATCACCACTTGCGCCTACTGCGGTGTGGGTTGCTCGTTCCGCGCCGAGATGAAAGGCGAACAACTGGTGCGCATGGTCCCGGACAAGAACGGCCAGGCCAACCACGGCCACTCCTGCGTCAAGGGCCGCTTCGCCTGGGGCTACGCCACGCACCCGGACCGCATCACCAAGCCGATGATCCGCAAGCACATCGACGACCCGTGGCAGGAAGTCAGTTGGGACGAGGCGGTCACTTACGCCGCCAGCGAATTGCGCCGGATCCAGCTCAAGTACGGGCGCGACTCCATCGGCGGCATCACCTCCAGCCGCTGCACCAACGAAGAAACCTACCTGGTGCAGAAACTGGTGCGCACCGCGTTCGGCAACAACAACGTCGACACCTGTGCCCGCGTCTGCCATTCGCCTACCGGTTACGGCCTCAAGCAGACTTTGGGCGAATCCGCTGGTACCCAGAACTTCGACTCGGTGATGAAAGCCGACGTCATCCTGGTGATGGGCGCCAACCCCACTGACGCGCACCCGGTGTTCGGCTCCCAGCTCAAGCGCCGCCTGCGCCAGGGCGCACGGCTGATCGTCATCGATCCACGGCGCATCGACCTGGTGGATTCACCTCACGCCCGTGCCGAGCTGCACCTGCAACTGCGTCCGGGCACCAACGTGGCAATGCTCAACGCGTTGGGTCATGTGATTGCCACCGAGGGCTTGATTGACCAGCCTTTTGTCGAGGCACGCTGCGAGGCGGCGGACTTCGCTCGCTGGCGCGATTTCGTCAGCCTGCCGGAAAACTCCCCCGAGGTCCTGGGCCCGGTGTGTGGCGTGCCTGCCGAGCAGATCCGCGCCGCCGCACGGCTCTACGCCACCGGCG
This sequence comes from Pseudomonas sp. Root401, assembly GCF_001425105.1. NCBI lineage: Bacteria > Pseudomonadati > Pseudomonadota > Gammaproteobacteria > Pseudomonadales > Pseudomonadaceae > Pseudomonas > Pseudomonas sp. Root401. Next base: position 701,939 of record NZ_LMDO01000001.1, read on the forward strand.
GCAACGCGGCCATCTACTACGGCCTCGGCGTCACCGAGCACAGCCAGGGCAGCACCTCGGTCATGGGCATCGCCAACCTGGCCATGGCCACCGGCAACATCGGTCGCGAAGGTGTCGGGGTTAACCCGCTGCGTGGACAGAACAACGTCCAGGGCTCCTGCGACATGGGCTCGTTCCCCCACGAGCTGCCGGGCTATCGGCACATTTCCAACGAAACCGTACGCGCCGAGTTCGAACAGGCGTGGAACGTCACCCTGCAACCCGACCCGGGCCTGCGTATCCCGAACATGTTCGAGGCGGCCCTGGACGGCACCTTCAAGGCGCTTTATTGCCAAGGCGAGGACATCGCCCAGAGCGACCCCAACACCCAGCATGTGACGGCCGCGTTGTCCGCTTTGGAATGCGTGATCGTCCAGGACATCTTCCTCAACGAGACGGCCAAGTTCGCCCACGTGTTCCTGCCGGGCAGCTCGTTCCTTGAGAAGGACGGCACCTTCACCAACGCCGAACGCCGCATCTCCCGCGTTCGCAAGGTGATGGACCCGCTGGCCGGCAAGGCCGACTGGGAAGCCACCATCGCCCTGGCCGACGCCCTGGGCTACAAGATGCACTACAACCATCCTTCGGAAATCATGGATGAAATCGCCCGCCTGACGCCGACGTTTACCCGCGTCAGCTACGCCGAACTGGATCGTCACGGCAGCCTGCAATGGCCTTGCAACGATGCCGCACCGGACGGCACGCCGACCATGCACATCGACCAGTTCGTACGCGGCAAAGGGCGCTTCATGCTCACCGGCTACGTGCCCACCGATGAGAAGGTCAACGGCCGCTACCCGCTGCTGCTGACCACCGGACGCATCCTCAGCCAGTACAACGTCGGCGCCCAGACCCGGCGTACCGACAACGTGGCCTGGCACGAGGAGGACCGGTTGGAGATTCACCCAACCGACGCCGAGAACCGCGGGATCGTCGACGAAGACTGGGTGGGTATCGGCAGTCGTGCCGGGCAGACGGTACTGCGCGCGAAGGTGACCGAGCGGGTGGCACCGGGCGTGGTCTACACCACGTTCCACTTCCCTGAATCGGGCGCCAACGTGATCACCACCGACAACTCCGATTGGGCCACCAACTGCCCGGAATACAAGGTGACGGCGGTCGAGATCGTGCGGGTCAGCCAGCCTTCGGAATGGCAGAAGCGCTACCAGGCGTTCAGTGATGAACAAAGCCGCTTGCTCAGGGAACGTCGCCATGCCGAGAAAGCCGAGGTGCGTCGATGAGCTCTGACAGCTTGATCAAGATGGCCAACCAGATCGCCCAGTACTTCGCCACCGAGCCGGATCACACATTGGCGGTGAATGGCGTGCGCCAGCACATCAAGAGCTTCTGGACGCCGGGCATGCGCCGGCAATTGCAGGATTGGCAGCAGATGCATCCGGGGGCTGTCCTGCACCCCCTGGTGCTGGAGGCGCTGACGGAGCCGGAGGGGACGACCTAGCGCGGTTTACTGGCGTCAAGTTATCTGCGTTGCGCTTATCAGGTGGCTGCCCTAATCTCCGAGACAAGGCATTGTGCCAGCAACGACTAGGGGAAAGGGATGTTCACCGAAAACGCACCGGTTCAGGTAGCGAAGGCGTTGCGCGCAGCCTTCAGCACTCGATTCGCATTGGTATGCGGATTGTCGCTCTTCATCACGGGTTGCGCCGCTCCAACAGGGACGGCGCATCTTTTCAAGGTTCAATCTGCTCGTCCTTCGACCGTCGTCGATAAGCAGTTCGAAGAGGCGGCAGCACTAAAGCTCAAGTGGCAACAAGCCCAGCAGGCCCACGCTGCCCTTGTGAAAAAAGGGGCGACCTCCGCCGACCTCGCTGCTGCCGATGCACAAACGCAGCAAGCAAGAAAAGAATTCCAGGACGCCATCCGCGATTTGAAAGCCGAGCGCCTGCGCATCGATGGTGACATCTTCAGCGCCGATAAAGCTGGCGCTATTCGTAAACCTGACAGCAACGGCAACGGTGGCGATGTGTTCGCTGTCTATTTGACGGATGCTTACTTTAAGTACCTCAAGGATCTCGGTGGGGTGAACGAAGTCGTGATCGTTGCCGAGTTCACCGAAGTGGGTGGCGAGAATAAAAGCGAAACGGTGACCAAAGTACTCGGGCCTTATCTCGGGGTCGCCGACAACGCCAAGCCGAACCTGCTGAATAAATTGTTGTACGGCCCCAAAAAGCTTGAGTCCGATCACCTGTCGATGAAATTGACTGTCCTGGAATACGACCAGGGCGAGAACGAAGACTCCGCTGCATTTCTCGACTTTATCGGCTCGGCCAGCAAGACATTGTCCCTGGCCAACCCGATAACAGCTGCTGAGCAAGTATTTGCCAAAGAAGTCGCCAAGAGTCTGCTGGCCCTCAACAAAGACGACATTGTTCTGCAGATCGACGTGGATCTGGTGGCTGGCCCCGACGATGAGGCAGTGGAAGATAACGGTTCGGTCTTGGCGCTCAGGCCTGGGAATTACGTGCTGATCAACCAGGAGCGCTGTGCGCCCACCAACTGCTATTTCTATTTGACGAATCGTGGCAATAAAGAGAACCCGCTGGCTTGGCTGGGGGATACGCTGATGCTGGTGCCTACCGCCATGCGGCGCGGTTGGACTGACACGCCAGACGGTACGTCGTTGGAGGACATCCAGGCTGGAGAGATCGAGTACGCCAATCACGGACTGCAACAGCGCGGCAAGAACGAGACGTTCCTGGACAAGACCTGGGTGTCGTTTGCGGTCCGCAAGGGTGGCGATGACGTGCTCTGGGGGCGGCGACGTGCGTTGATCGAGGCAGAGAAAGCCGTCCAATACATCAACAGGCAAGAGACGAGTGCGCTGTTGAAGAGTGCCGACTATGAACGTGCGCGGACGGCCCTGGATGCTGCCCAGCAGGCCGAGCAAGAGAGCCGGAGTGGGATAACGTTCGTTTCCCCCCTGGATGCCAAGGGTCGATTCGCGCCTTCAGCCAAGAACGACTCGTTTTGCCTTACCCACGCCAAGCCGGTCAGCAACCCCCAATATTCGTTCTATCAATTGAACGAGGCTGCTGAGCCTACGCCGATCAAGAGCGTGGCTATTGTTCCGGGTAAATCCACCTCCAGCGTGTCGTGCTTCAGTTATCCCGCAAACACTTTGCTTGCTGGCAAGTATCAATTGGTGGTGACCACGCCCGGGAAGATGATCCCGGTGACCCAGACTGCGGCCTTTGAGATGTTGCCATGAGTTGAAGAGGGGAGCGCAAGTGCTTCGATAGGCAACCCTGGCCGGCATCGTCATGGCGAATAGCAAGCCGGCCAGGGTTGTTTACAACTCAGCGAACAGTCAATTGACGGTGACGTACGGGTCCCAAGTGTTGGTCGGGCCAATCTGGTTCAGGTCACGATCCAGCAGAACGAAGTAGATTTTGTACCAGAGCTTTCCTGCGCTCAGCGCCGTCGATTGCCACATGGTGTACATCACATCGGTTTTGGAAATACCGCCGGGAGCAGCCTTGTTCAGATAGGGCACCACACCGGGGATGTTGAAAGAGTTAGGTTTCGAAATGGTGCCCTTGTAATCACCGCCCTGGTGGGGGTCGCCGATCTCGATGTCCTTGATCAATGCGATGCGGTCGAAGTTGCGCGACAGCGTGGTGGCGCGCCAGCGAATGTTGTCACCAGGGTTTACGTCGAACCACAACTCGTTGCCGCCTTCGCCTTCGCCGGCATTGGTGTTGGCATGGCTGTCGACGGCACCGCGGGTCACCAGCATGGCAATCGCGCCGCCTACGTCGTTGGGGTGGGCGAGCAGGTAATCGGCGTCAACGTTGACGAGCACATCAATGGTTTGGGTCGCTCCAGACATGTTGTTGCTCCTTGAGGGTAATGGCATTGACGACCGCCCTTGCAAAGGGTGTCCGGGCCACCCGGTCCCTGGGTGCGGTCTCGGGAGGAACGATAGGTGATGGCTTTGTAGTGTCAAATTTCCAATTATTGACGCTGGCGAAACGGAACAAAGCGCAGCACAACCAAGGCTTTGATTTACCTTTGTCGTGGTCGATCTCTTAATGGTCTCTTGGTTGTTTTCTGAGGGCATCAATGGACAAAGGCGCACAACCGTTGTCGGTGACTGCTTCTGATCCTGCGGAGGATGGGAGCCATTATCGACCGCGGTTCAGTTGTGGGACTGATTCGCCGTCCAGCGCTTCATCTCTTCGGCAATGAAGTGATGCACCAGGTCGCTGTACATCTTCTCGATGGCATCCGGGTTCAAGCCTTCGGCCTCGGCCCACACGCGTCGTGTCGCCAGCATGGCCTTGAAACGCTCCGGTGCCTGCACCGAAGCTGCCGAGGTCTTGAATTTAGAGGCCGCAAGCACGTATTGATAGCGCTTGCCCAGCAGCGTGATGACCGCTTGGTCGAGGGCATCGATTTCGCGTCGGATGTCCTCCATGCCGGTACATTCCGAGGGTTGTAATGGGGCCATGCAGTGAGCTCCGCTTGTTGAACAGACCGGCCCGACTCGAGCCGATCTTCTGATGGAGTTTAGAAGCACCAGTCTTCAGCGCGAACGACACGACAGAAGGCGCCTGCCAGGGTTGCGTTGTGATGGGCGACGATCATTTCTGCCTTCAATTCAGGCGTGTCGGAACAGCTATGACCGTCGGCGATCAGGACCGCGTCGAACCCCAGGTCCCGAGCGGCTCGGCAGGTGCTGTCGATACAATACTGGGTTTTCATACCGGTGATGACCAGGCCTTCAGCAGCGCAAGCCTTTAGCCGCTCTGCCAGGCCTGTCTGGGTGAAGGCGTTGGGGCGACTTTTTTCGAAGATGACTTCATCACCCTCCAACTGCAGTTCCTGCACCAGTTGCGTCAGCGGGCTTGCAGGCTCGATGGGCGAGCCAGGAGGGCCTACGTGGCGAGCCAGGAAAACCGGTGCGCCAGCCCTTCGGGCCTTGAGCAGCAAGCCATTCAATGTGTCCAGCAACGCTTCGCCGGCCCAGGGTTTATCCGGGCCGTGAAACAACCCAACTTGCATATCGACAATCAACAGAGCGTGCATGGTGCTTTCCTTGCGTGTGGGCCAGCGACGCAAGGGCAAAAGAAAAGGCCCTTACCATCACTGGCGGGCCTTTGAGATACGTGTGTTATTGGCTCACGACACCTCACGACCCGCCTTGGCGGTCGTGGTTGTGGTGGTCGAGGCGATCTGCGGCAGGTTCATGGTCCTGACAGTAGCGTCCGGTCGTCAGGTTTGGCAAGCGGGTATGTCACCTGCTTGCGAAAGCCGTCGATCGTTCCCACGCTCCTGCGTGGGTACGATCAGGTTGCGGGGCCTGTGGAAGATCGTTCCTCACGCTCCGCGTGGGAATGCCGCCAGGGACGCTCCGCGTTCCGCTTCTGGAGGGTGACGCAGAGCGTCACAGGATGCATGCCCACGCTCCGCGTGGGAATGCCGCCAGGGACGCTCCGCGTTCCGCTTCTGGAGGGTGACGCAGAGCGTCACAGGATGCATGCCCACGCRGAGCGTGGGAACGATCRGGTYGCGGGGGCTGTGGAGATCGTTCCTCACGCTCCGCGTGGGAATGCCGCCAGGGACGCTCCGCGTTCCGCTTCTGGAGGGTGACGCAGAGCGTCACAGGATGCATGCCCACGCGNNNNTCCGCGTGGGAATGCCGCCAGGGACGCTCCGCGTTCCGCTTCTGGAGGGTGACGCAGAGCGTCACAGGATGCATGCCCACGCRGAGCGTGGGAACGATCAATTGTGCCGTCGCCGTCTCAACGGTTTAGCCTTCGAGCCCGCGCTGTTCGATCACGCCAAACACATCCGCCACATCCTGCACCAGGATCCGGGCGACGTTGGTGATGGTGTTGATGTCGCTCGATGCCGAATCACGCAGGCTGCTGCACGCCACCAAGGTCAGGTAATCGAGCGTGGCGTGCAGGCGTTCGCTGGCGCAAGCGTGGAGTTCGGGGAGTGGGGATTGGGTGTCGATCAGCAGGACGGGGTGGGTGGTGGCGGTTTGGGTGAGAGGGGTGAAGCGGCTGGATGGTTGATTCGTTGTCATAAGGTTGCACTCATTCGATAGAAAGAATCGCCACCTTTTTGCTGCGAATCAAATGGGTGGCAGTTGCGCGAGGGTTCGCAGACCGAGGAACCAATCCAAAAACTCGGCAGACCCGAAAGTCTCCCGCGCACAACCGCCATAAAATGAACGCGGGCAAGTTTGCCTGAATTTCATTTGACGGTATTCAGATTTGTTCACGCGGGCTGCGAAACCCAGCCACCGGCCAAAGCCAGCGACGACCCAACTATAGAAGTCGATCCCGGCACCCACAACCGACCTGTAGGACGCACGCTCCACCTGTGGCGAGGGAGCTTGCTCCCGCTCGGCTGCGCAGCAGTCGCAAAACCGGTACCTGCGGAGTACCTGGCGAAAAGAGGTGCCTGGTTTGGGGCCGCTTCGCAGCCCAGCGGGGATAAATCCCCTCGCCACAGAGGTAAATTCCTACGAGATTTTCGGACCGATTTTTGCCGCTACCACTGGAGTGCATGGCTTTCTGTGGGAGCAAAGCTTGCTCGCGATGCAGACACCTCGGTTCCCCGGAAGACCGCGTCGTCTTCATCGCGGGCAAGCCTTGCTCCCACAGGAACAGTGCTCCTACAGGAGGCTTGCGGCGAGTATCTTCAGATTTTTCTAGCGACAGCCGCGAAAAAAAGCCCTGATATCTTCCGCCAACAACTCCGGCTGTTCCAACGCGGCAAATGAGCCTGCGTGTTTTCGTCCTGATTACCTAACATCTGAAAATGATATGACATGGGTCGCAAAATCATCTTCTACCGGCCGAAATCCGCAGCGCAGGTAAAAGGCTGCGCCCTCTGGTGTGTCTGTAGACAGGCGCACCGCTTGGAACCGTGATGCCGCATGTTCCAAGAGATGCTCCACCAAAAACCTGCCCACCTTCAGGCCCCTTGAGGTTCGCGTGACATATACCCTTCGCAACCTCCCGACACTCGGGGCGACATAGGGATCACATGAAAGTCCGCCAACAGCAATCAGTTGCCCGTTGTCGAAGACTCCTAGAAAGCACTCTCCAGGTTGATCGAATCGATTGGACCCGTTTCTCCAATCGGCGATCAAGCGAGTAAGAAACCTAAAACCCTCTGTAACAGATTCTGCCTCCAGTTGCAGAATCGCTGAAGGAAGTTCTAGCAGTTGCCGTACCGTCAGTTCTCGTGTTGATTCAATCACTGGATTAAAGTTACTGATTCGGAAGCGGTTGTTGGAAGTTGAGGGCAAAGCGGCTCAGGGGCTTAGACATCGGCATCGCTTCGACCTAGGCTCTCGGACATTCTTGCCCAATGTGTTGGCCCTCAGCGATCATTGCGCTAGAGTCCCAGCCCAAGTTTAAACAGAGCGTCAAGGATGAATGAAAGTCACCACGGAAGCTGCCTATGCGGCGAGATACGTTACGAAATTTCGGCAAAGCTCAAGGCGTTGACTCATTGCCATTGCAGGCGCTGCCAGAAAGCTCATGGTGCTGCGTTCGCAACCTATGCCAGCGTTCCGGCTGCATCACTGCAAATCTCGGCAAATGGAAACGTGCTCAGGTTGTATGAATCCGAAACTGGCGTCAAACGGCAGTTCTGCGGGGGCTGCGGTTCAAGCTTGTTTTGGTCTGACCCTCACGGTGCGTTTCCAGAGTGGATATCGGTTGCCGTAGCCACTCTTGATACTGATTTCACACCTCACAAACAACAGCACAGCTACCGCGAAACCAGCTTTGAATGGCTAGTTTTGTCGGATTGCGTTGAGCCGACATTGCTTGAGAAGCCTTAAGCAACCTGGCCTTCTCGCTGGAAAACATGATGCGTCCAAACAAAGCTTGTCCCATCATTCTTTCCCATTCTCACCCGCCGCGAATCTTGTTGTTCCGTCATCCGTTGGCAGGTGTGCAAATTGTGAAGGGCACGATTGAGGCCGGTGAGTCTGCCCGGCAGGCCGCACTGCGAGAGCTGAATGAGGAGGCTGGCATCGACTGCGCGACAGTCTCGGCCGATCTCGGATGCTGGGACGCTGATTATCTTGCCCAAGTATGGTCGTTTCATCTATGTGACCCAAGGATCGCACTCCCCGAGCAATGGACATACAACACGTGTGACGGCGGCGGTCTTGCCTTTGAGTTCTTCTGGGCACCGTTCGACGATTTACCTTATGACCAATGTCATCCCGTCTTTTGTCGAGCGCTACGTTTTTTAACCTTTACCCTGGATGCGTCTGGCTATTTGCAGCACTGCTAACTGGATCTGAATGACTGAAACCCCGTCCATCCCAATTCTGCTGGACCTGAGAAAACAACCAATCAACAAAAACCTGCGTCTCAGCCACCGCATCCCCGGACACCCCGTAGTAATAGTGGACTAGCGGCAGGCGCAACGACGGCAGTGGACAGGTCAGGCGCCCGTTGGACAAATCCCTGCCCAGCAGCGAAGCCGGACACAACGCCACGCCCAGTCCATCGACGGCGGCCTGCAGCACGAGGTGCATGTGATCGAATTGCAGGGTCGGCGAGTTGTTCAATGGCTCGATCCCAGCGTGTTCCGCCCAGTCTTGCCAATCGCTGCTGCGCGTCCTGCCCGACAATAAGGTGTGCCGGGCCAGGTTGTGGACGTTTTCCAATGGAGCGCTTTGCAGCAACGACGGGGCGGCGACCAGCAGCAGGTCGTCTTCCAGCAGCACCGTGGGCTGTACATGGGGCGACCAGCCGGTGTGTCCGCGACGGATGACCACGTCGAACGTTTCCCGTGATGGATCGGGAGGCCGGGTGCTGGTGACGACGTCGGGCTTGATGCCTGGATGGAGCGCCATGAAGTCGGGCAGTCGCGGGATCAGCCAGCGCACCGCGAAGGAGGGGCGCACGTTGATGGTCACTTTGCGCTGGGCAGCACTGCGTGTCAGTGCGGTGGCGGCGTTGGCGATCTGGGTCAGGGCCTCGCTGACCTGTTCGTAGAAAGCCCGGCCGGCCGGTGTGAGCAAGGACTGGCGGGTTCGACGTTCGAACAGCAGCACGCCCAAGCGCTCTTCGAGCAACTTTACGTGGCGGCTGACGGCACTGTGGCTGACGTGCAGTTCTTCGGCGGCGCGGCTGAAACTCTGGTGGCGAGCGGCAGCGGCGAAGGCGCGGACGGCGTTCAACGGGGGGAGGTTGGCGATCATGTGTCTAATTTAGTCACATATGCAGTGCAATTAAAGCGTTTGTCAGCGTCCCGGTGCCACGCCACCCTGAAGCCCACAGCAATTCGCCTTCAATGTGGAGTGATGCATGGCCGGTTACGGACTTTTTCTGATCCTGGCGACCCTGACGGTGCTCAGCCCGGGCCCCGGTGTGGTGCTGACGATTTCCAATGCCTTGCGCCATGGCTGGCGCGGTGCGCTGCCGGGCATCTTCGGGATCGCGTCGGGCGCGTTTATCGTGGCGGGTATCTGCGCCAGCAGCTTGGGGTTGATCCTGGCCGCCTCGGCGACGGCCTTCACGCTTTTGAAATACATCGGCGCGCTGTACTTGTTGTACCTGGGCATCAAGATGTGGCGCACCCAACGCTTCGTGCCCGAACTCACGGGCACGTCCACGCGCCCATGGCGGCGATTCGGCGAGGCGCTGTCGATCCAGTTGCTCAACCCCAAGGCCGGGTTTTTCTTCCTGGCCGTGTTCCCCCAGTTCATCAAGCCGGCGGGTGATTACTACAGCCAGTTCTTCTTGCTGGTGTCGTCCTATAGCGTGCTTGTCGTCCTGGTGCATTCCGGTTATGCGCTGATGGCCAATGGCGCCAGGGGCTGGCTCTCGTCGAGCCAGGGCGCCAGGATGGTCGGCAAACTGTCGGGCATCAGCTTCCTGGGTTTCGGCGTGCTGATGGCGTCTGCCAGCAAATGATGAGCTTCCTCAACGCCGCCCTGTCCGCGTACTCACATCCACCCACACCGCCAGCACCAGAATGCTGCCTTTGACGATCATCTGCCAGTAGCTGTCGACGTCGAGCATGGACATGCCGTTGTCCAGGCTGGTGATGACCAGTGCGCCGAGGAGGGCGCCGTAGACCGTGCCGGAGCCGCCGCGCATGGAGGTGCCGCCGATGAAGCAGGCGGCGATGGCGTCGAGTTCGCCCATGTTGCCGGCCGAGGGTGAACCGGCGGCCAGGCGTGCGGTGTTGACCACGCCGGCGAGGGCGCACATCACGCCCATGATGCCGAAGATCCACAGCTTCACCGCCTGTACGTTGATGCCGGACAGGCGCGTGGCTTCCATGTTGCTGCCTACCGAATAGACGCGGCGGCCGAACACGGTCTGGCTGGTGACGTAGCTGAATACGCCCAGCAGGATCAACAGGAGCAGCACCGGCACCGGGATGCCGTCGTAGCTGTTGAGGGTATAGACAAACCCGGCCAGCACCGCGCCGATCACCACCACGCGCAATACGTCACGCACCAGGGAGTGAGCTGCGAGGCCATGGAGCGCGCGGTTGCGTCGCTGTTTCCAGGTCAGGAACAGCGTCAGGGCGAACAGCAGGATGCCGAGCCCGGTCCCGACCGTGTGCGGCAAGTAACCCTGGCCAACGTAGACCAGTTCCGGTGACACCGGGGCAATGGTGGTGCCGCCGGTCACCCCCAGCAGGACGCCGCGAAACGCGAGCATGCCACCCAGGCCGACGATGAACGACGGGATACGCAGGTAGGCGGTCATGTAGCCGTTGCCCAAGCCGATCACCAAGCCGCACAGGGCCACCAGGCTCAGGTTCGCCAGCAACGGGATGTGATAGACCACATCGAGAATCGCCGCCAGGCCACCCAATAGCCCAAGCAACGAACCCACCGACAAATCGATTTCGCCGCTGATGATCACCAGCACCATGCCGCAGGCAAGGATCCCGGTGATGGACATTTGCCGCAGCAGGTTGGAGAGGTTGCGCGGGGTCAAGAATCCGCCGTCGGTCTGCCAACTGAAGAACAGCCAGATCAGCGCCACGGCGATCACCAGCGCGAGCATTTTGTAGCGGGAAAACAGCTGTTTGACCTGATTCATCTACGCGGACTTCCGATCATTATTGTTATGGCCATCGGGATGGCTGAGCGCGGCGGCGAGCACCTGTTCCTGGGTCAGTTCGTGGTTGATGAAGTCGCCGCGCAACTGACCTTCGCCGATCACCAGGACGCGGTCGGAAACCCCCAATACTTCGGCCAGTTCCGAGGACACCATGATGATCGACACGCCTTCGGCCGCCAGCGCGCCCATCAATTTGTAGATCTCGTACTTGGCACCGACGTCCACACCCCGGGTCGGTTCATCGAGAATCAGCACGCGGGGTTTGGTCAGAAGCATTTTCGCCAGCACGGCTTTTTGCTGGTTGCCACCGGAGAGGCTGGTGATCGGCAGGAACGGGCTCGCAGTCTTGAGGTGCATGCGCGCGATTTCCTTGTCGATGCTGCCCAGTTCGGCTTCGGCGTCGATGCGCGTCAGTTTCGAATAATTGTCCAGCACCGCCAGGGTGATGTTCTGGCCCACCCCCAGGTCCGGAATGATGCCTTGGCGCTTGCGGTCTTCGGGGACCATGCACAGGCCGGCACGGATCGACTTGAGCGGCGTGCGCGTGTCGATTTGTTGGCCGCCCAGCCAGACTTCTCCTTCGTAGCGGCCGGGGTAGGCGCCGAACAGCGCCGAGACGAGTTCCGTGCGACCGGCGCCGACCAGCCCGGCGATGCCGAGGATTTCCCCGCGCTTGAGGACGAATGAAATGTCGTCGACCCGTTTGCGCTTGGGGTTGTCGACGTCGTAGCAGGTGACGTGGCGCGCCTCGAAAATCACCTCGCCGATGTCGTGGGGTTCGGTGGGGTAGAGGTTGCTCATTTCCCGTCCGACCATCTGGGTGATGATCTTCGGGATGCTCATGTCCGCCATGGCGGTGGTAGCGATGTGTTTGCCATCGCGGATCACCGAGATGGTGTCGCAGACGGCGGCCACTTCATCGAGCTTGTGGGAGATGTAGACGCAGGCGACGCCTTTGGTCTTGAGGTCGCGGATGATGTCCAGCAGCACCTCGATTTCCGAACGAGTCAGGGCCGAGGAGGGCTCATCGAGGATCAACAGCCGCGCCTGCTTGTTCAGCGCCTTGGCGATTTCCACCAGTTGCTGGTAGCCACCGCCGTACTGCGAAACCGGCAGCGAGACGTTCATGTCCGGCACTTTGAGTTCGCGCATCAGGGCTTCGGCGCGGTGGATCATCGCCGGGTAGTTCATGCGCCCGCCGGGCAGCGTGAGTTCGTGGCCCATGAAGATGTTTTCAGCCACCGACAAGTCGGGGACCAGGGTCAGCTCCTGGTGAATGATGACGATCCCGGCGGCTTCGGTTTCGCTGATGGACTGCGCCTTGAGCGGCTGGCCGTCCCAAACAATTTCACCCTCCCAAGTGCCGTAGGGATAGACCGCCGACAGCACCTTCATCAGCGTGGATTTGCCGGCGCCGTTCTCACCGCACAGGCCGACACACTCACCCGGCCTGACCTTGATGTCGATGCCGTTCAGGGCTTTGACACCGCCAAAGGTTTTGACGATGCCGTTCATTTGCAGCAGGTAGTCGGACATGGCAAGGACTCATGAAAAAGGGCTCACACATTGGCGGGTGGGGTTACTGTGGCCGCCGATGCCGGTCGGTCAAGCAGAGCCCCTGTGGGAGCGAACCTGCTCGCGATGGCGGCAGCACATCCAACATTGATGCAAGCTGAACCACCGATATCGCGAGCAGGCTCGCTCCCACAGGTCCCACCGCTTGATTGCCTGGTCAGATCACTGCCCGGCGATCTGCGCCTTGGTGTAGAACCCGTCCTTTTCCAGCAGGTCGATGTTGTCCTTGGTCAACGGCGTGGGGGTGAGCAGGATGGTGTCGACTTTCTTGCTGCCATTGTCGTATTGCGAGCTGAAGGTCGGCTTCTCGTTGCGCGCCAGTTGCACCGAGAGCTTGGCGGCTTCGGAGGCGATCAGTTTCAGCGGCTTGTAGACGGTCATGGTCTGGGTGCCATCGATCACCCGTTTGACCGCTGCCAGGTCGGCGTCCTGGCCCGAGATCGGCACCTTGCCGGCCATTTTCTGGGCGGCCAGGGCCTGGATGGCGCCGCCGGCGGTGGCGTCGTTGGAGGCGACGATGCCATCGATCTTGTTGTTGTTCCGGGTCAGGGCGTTTTCCACGATGCTCAGGGCTTCGGTGGGGTTCCATTCCTTCACCCACTGCTGGCCGACGATCTTGATGTCGCCCTTGTCGATGGCCGGTTGCAACACCTTCATCTGGCCTTCGCGCAGGACCTTGGCGTTGTTGTCCGTCGGGGCGCCACCGAGCAGGAAGTAGTTGCCCTTGGGCGCGGCCTTCAGCACGCCGCTGGCCTGCATCTCGCCGACCTTTTCGTTATCGAAGGAAATGTAGGCGTCGATATCGGCGTTGAGGATCAGTCGGTCGTAGGACACGACCTTGATCCCGGCCTTCTTGGCTTCGGCGACGGCGTTGGTCAGCACGGTGGCGTTGAATGGCACGATGACGATCACATCGACGCCACGGGAGATCAGGTTTTCGATCTGCGAGATCTGCTTCTGCTCGTTGGCATCGGCCGACTGGACAAAGACCTTGGCGTCGAGTTTTTCCGCCGCCGCGACAAAGTAGTCACGGTCGCGCGACCAGCGTTCCAGGCGCAGGTCATCGATGGAAAAACCGATTTTCGGATGGGCCGCATCGGCCATGACCGGAAGCGAGAGCAGGGCGAGGGCGCCGGCGAGCAGGGTACGTTTGAATGTATTCATGTGGTGCGTCCTTTTATTGTTGTTTGAAAGACACTGCCTGACGATGAGCGTGATACCGGATAGAACTGTAGAGCGTTGCAGCGCGCCGTGGGCACAGATTTGTCGCGCGAATGTAACAGCCCCTGTGCCCCGGCCATTGCCCGTTGTCAGGGGTAGATGAACCGATTGACCACGTTTTCGAGCATCTCTTGGCGGCCGCTGACGGCTTGGGGATTCAGCTCGTTGGTGAAGGCATGCTCGGCCAGTGATTCAAGGCTGAAGTCACCGGCCAGTACCGCTTTGCCAAATGGTTGCTGCCAGCCGGCGTAGCGCTGGTCCTTGAAGGCTTGCAATTGATCGTTCTGCACCATGGCCGCCGCGCGTTCCAGGGCGAGGGCGAGGACGTCCATGGCGGCGACGTGGCCGTGGAACAGGTCGATATCGTCCAGGCTCTGGCGCCGGACCTTGGAATCGAAGTTGAACCCGCCATTGCTGAAACCGCCGGCCTTGAGGATTTCATAGGTGGCCAGGGTCATTTCCTCGACGCTGTTGGGGAACTGGTCGGTGTCCCAGCCGTTCTGCGGATCGCCACGGTTGGCGTCGATGCTGCCGAAGATGCCCAGGGAGACGGCCGTGGCGATCTCGTGATGGAAACTGTGCCCGGCCAGGGTCGCGTGGTTGGCTTCGATGTTGACCTTGATCTCGTTTTCCAGGCCGAACTGCTGCAGGAAGCCGAACACCGTGGCGCTGTCGTAATCGTACTGGTGCTTGGTCGGTTCCTGGGGCTTGGGCTCGATCAGCAGGTCGCCCTTGAAGCCGATTTTATGCTTGTGCTCGACCACCATGCGCATGAAGCGGCCCAGCTGTTCGCGCTCGCGCTTCAAGTCGGTGTTGAGCAGGGTTTCGTAACCTTCACGGCCGCCCCACAACACGTAGTTGGAGCCTTTGAGGCGCAGGGTGGCGTTCATGGCGCTGAACACTTGGGCGGCGGCGCAGGCGAACACCTCCGGGTTCGGGTTGCTGGCGGCGCCGGCGGCAAAACGCGGGTTGCTGAAGCAGTTGGCGGTGCCCCACAGCAGCTTGATCCCGGTCTCTTCCTGATGGCGCTCCAGATGGTCGACCATCTGGGCGAAGTGTTCGCGGTACTCTTTGAGCGAACTGCCTTCCGGGGCGACATCGGTGTCGTGGAAGCAGTAGTAGTCGATGCCCAGCTTGGAGAAGAACTCGAAAGCCGCTTCGGCCTTGCCGATGGCCACTTCCATCGGATCCCCGGCGTGCTGCCACGGGCGCTTGAATGTGCCGGCACCAAACACATCCGACCCCGGCCAGACGAAGGTATGCCAGTAGCAGACCGCCATGCGCAGGTGCTCGCGCATGGGCTTGCCGAGCACCAGCTTATTGGCGTCATAGTGACGGAAGGCAAGCGGCGAGTCGCTGGCGGGGCCCTCGTAGCGAATCTTGTCGACAGCGGGGAAGTACGACATGGGCGAGTTCCTTTTTATTCTTGGCGGTGTCTCGATACTAACGCCGGCCCTGTGGCTGCTGATTATGAAAATCACCAACGAGCAGTTCGATTTTGAGTATTGAGGTTCGCTGCTTGCGCGCCTAGTCTGTGTGCATCGGCCCAGGGTTAAACCAATGAAAACCGTCCCGCCCGTTCACCGCATTGCACTGTTGTTCAACGGCAGCAAGATCTACGACCGCGGCATCATCAGCGGCATCGGCAACTACCTGAGCAGCACGCGCGCGTCCTGGGACTTGTTCCTCGAGGAAGATTTTCTCTGTCGCTTGAAAGGCATCGAACGCTGGCAGGGCGATGGGATCATTGCCGACTTTGACGACCCGCTGATTGGCGAAGCGCTGGCCGGGATCAAGCTGCCGGTGGTGGCGGTGGGCGGCTCCTATCAGGATGAACGCGCCTACCCGAAGGGCATTCCCTATGTCGCCACCGACAATGATGCGTTGATGACATTGGCCTACGAGCACTTGATCGAGGCCGGATTGACGCGTTTTGCCTGTTTCAGCCTGCCTGAAGCACAAGCCAATCGCTGGGCCCAGGAACGGGAAAAAGCCTTTCGCCGGCTGGTGCAGCGCGATGGCCTGCACGCCGAGGTCTATCGCGGCATGGGTACCAGCGCACCGCTGTGGGACAGCGCCGTCGAACAGCAGATCGCCTGGCTGCAAAGCCTGCCCAAACCCATTGGCATCATCGCCGTCAGCGATGCCCGCGCCCGGCAGCTGCTGCAAGCCTGCCTGACCGCCGGGATCGCCGTGCCGGAGGAAGTGGCGTTGATCGGCATCGACAACGACCCCCTGACCCGCAGCCTGACGCGGGTGCCGCTGAGCTCGGTGATCCAGGGCACCGAAACCATGGGCCGCACCGCCGCGCGCCTGCTCCATCAAATGCTGCACGGCATGCCGTCCACCGGCACGCAGATTCTGGTCCCGCCTGACGCGATCAATGTGCAGGTATCGAGCCTGCATCAACCGTTGGGCAACCCTTATGTCATGCAGGCACTGCTCTTCATCCGCCAATACGCCTGCCAGGGCATCAAGACAGCCCAGGTGGCGGCCTATGTGGGAGTGTCGCGCTCATCGCTGGAATCGCATTTTCGCAAGGAGCGCGGTTGCAGCGTCCACGACGAAATCCTGCGCTTCAAACTGGCCGCCGCCGCCAACGGACTGGAAAACACCAATTCGCCGATTGCCGACATCGCCCAGAATTGCGGCTTCAAATCGGCGCAATACCTGCACACCGTGTTTCGCCGCGAGTTCGGCTGCACGCCTCGGGAGTACCAGCAGGGGGCCAATGCGGCGATGTAGGAGTTGTCGTAGGAGTTGTGTAGGAGCTGTGTAGGAGCTGTGTAGGAGCTGTCGAGTGCAACGAGGCTGCGATCTTGTCCCAGACAATTGAGTCAAAAGCGAAAGATCAAGATCAAGATCAAGATCAAGATCAAGATCAAAAGATCGCAGCCTTCGGCAGCTCCTACAGAACCCAGCTTTGCAAGGCGTTCGGGCGGTGTGAGCGTTGCGGCCCCGCTGGGCTAAGTACCAATCCGTTCCACCGGATTGCTCCCAGGCGTTGGAGCCGTCAAGAAACGCCGCTCATGATCCGGGCTCGGTAAAAGGCACACGTCGTATTTGCCAAACAGCCGATAACGATTCAGGGCAATGCGATCATAGGCCCAGTCCCGAAGCGCGCGGGGAACGTAGCGAAGCAGTTTCACCGGGCGCCAGATCCAGGGCAGCAGCGCTACGACTTCAAAAATCGCATCCGAACGCACCCAGTAATGCTGATCGCGAACCACGGCCATGGTGTCGAACTGCTGTAAGGGCAGGCCCGCCCAGGCAAGTAGGGCTTGCCCTTCGGGCGACTGTACGGAGGCCAACCGCACGCGGCGGGCGTGGTCATGGCGGATCAGGAACTTTGCCCAGCCATTGCACAGTTTACAAACGCCGTCGAACAGGACCACTGTCTCGCCTGGCTTGAGCAAGGGCGCGGGTGTGGGGCGAGTTTGGGAGATGGACATGAATGGGTGTCTACATGGCGCCTGGTTACCCGGATAATACGCGTGTTCCAGCGTCAAGGGCGTCCCGAAGGGGAACTCGAACATGATGACTTCAAGGGCATGATCCGATCCATGAGCGATGACATCTACAACCTGTTCACACGCTTCCAGACCCCCGATCCTGCCATCGGCCCCCGGGAGCAGGTGCCGATGCTTGCCCAGGAGCAGGCCTGGGCGCGTGAGCGTGCTGCCATGCATCGCTTCAGCTGGATCGTGGTGCTGGTGCCGCCGTTGTGCCTGGGGCCGGTGCTGCCGGGCATCGCTTTTTTGCTGGGGCTGCTGGTCTATCAAGGGTTATCCGCCCCAGGCGTCGACCTTGACCGAATCGTCGGGGATTCCCTTGGCTGGCTTGCGCTCGTCACCTTGCTGTTCATGGCTGCCTGGGTCCTGCATAACTACTTGCGCGATAAGCGCGACCCGACCAAGCGTTATTGGCTATCGATGCCCGACCAAGGGCTGGTGGAGCTCGAACACCATACCCTTATCTGCGGCATCAGCCTGTGGTCCAACGACTATGACCCGGATTGCAATACCCTCATGCAATGGTCCGACGGCAAGGTGAAGTACGTGCAAGACAGCGGTGTATCGCAATGGATCCTGGCCCGGACCGCGGCGGGGCACTGGCTGGTGCTCAAGGAGCAGTTTTCGGGCGACTTCAGCTACGGACGGGAAGGGCAAATGCCTGCACCGGACAAGCTGTTGCAACCCCGCCAGCAACTGGCGATCGCTTTCGCCCCCGGCACGAACCTGCAACTGGGCCGGCGTTTCGACGGTGGGCCGATGCCATTGGTGGAGACGCCGTACTGGCTGACTGTCGATGAACTCAAGCGCCTGGACGAGGCCGCCCATCACTGGAATTTTCTACCGCCGAACCGCTATGGGGTGATCAATGACCAGGATGCCGCGTGGGTGCAACGGTTGCTGAACAGGGCGCAAGCGAGCGTTGGGCCTGTAGGAGCTGTCGAGCGAAGCGAGGCTGCGATCTTTCCCAGACATTTGAGCCACAAGTGAAAGATCAAGAGATCGTCCGAACGCGGCCTGAGCCTTCGGCAGCTCCTACAGCGCAGTCCAGCGGGAGCAAGCTCCCTCGCCACAATGAGTCGAACACATTCCTGGAAGTCCGGCCTGTCCTTGGCCGGGCGCTAAAGCCACGTATTCACCACCCGCCGATCCAGCTCCTCCCAATCCGCCATGCCCAGTACCCGAGTGGTGTTCAGCCCGCGCAAATAGCCGCGTAGTTGATTGGCCGTGGCGCGCCTGAGCTCCGGGTCGGGTTCGGTGCTGCTCAACAGCACGCTTTCGTACTGGATCAGGTAATCAGCCACCCGCTCACGGAAGTCGGGCAATACCGCGTCGCGAATCAGATCAAACGTTCTCATGGCTATACCTCATCAATCTTTCTCGGCTTGCAACTATTGCTAGGAGTAATAGTGACCATTACGAAATGCAAGTTCTGCTTTGCCGACAATCGTTGGAAAATCAGCGCCATCGAACACGCAGCCCATTATTTTTATTTTCAGGACCCCACCCATGCGCCCTTTATTTTTGCTTCCCCTGGCGTTTTCCCCGTTGTTGCTGGCCGGTTGTGCCTCGGCACCGAACGACCCGACCCTGACCTTGCAGACCAGCAAGACACCGGCCCAGTACGCTGAATGCGTCATACCGAAATTGCAGGGCAATGCCTTGAACCCGATGGTCTCGCAGACCCAGCGCAGCTACCGCATCGTGGTGCCGAGCAAAGTCTCGGCGGACAACGTGCTGGAAGCCTACAAGGCTGGCAGCGGCGGCAAGGTGTTCATCTACGAGCGACATTTGCTGGCCTCCAACCTCCTGCCTTCGAGTTTTGAACGCGCCGCACAGGAATGCATCTGACCGGCCCGTAAACGTTTTTCACTGTGCTCCTTTGGTTGGCCGCAACCAACCAATTCCTTGCCCCGCACCGTATTCGGTCGCGGGGCTTTTTTTTGCCTGCCGGTTTCAGGTTGGCCAGTCATCTGCCCGGATGAACTCGATGAGCGCTTTCAGGGCCGGTGGCACATGGCGTCGGCTGGGGTAGTAGAGAAAAAACCGGCTTGGCGGCGCTTTCCATTGTGTAAGCAGTTCCGTGAGTTGCCCATTGCGGATGTCATCGCGCACCAGTTCCTCGTAGACATAGGCAATCCCGGCGCCATCTTTTGCCGCCTGGATCATCAGCGCATCGTCTTCAAGAATGAGCGGGCCGGTGACGGACAAGCGGATCGGTTGCCCTTCTGCCTGATACTCCCAGGCATAGAGTTTGCCGCTGGGAAAACGTCGGGCGATGCAGGCATGGTTGAGCAAGTCCCGTGGAGCCTGGATGATCCCCTTTGCGGCCAGATAAGCCTGTGAAGCGACGGTCACGAACGATTGAGGGGGGCCGACAGGGACGGCGATCATGTCGCCGGCCAGGCTTTCGCCAAAGCGCACACCCGCGTCAAACCCGCCGTTCACGATATCGGTCAAGCCATCATCGGTGACCAGGTCCAGTTGAATACGTGGATACCTGGCCACGAATGGCGCGAGCATTTTCGCAAATACCGCACGCGCCGCCGGACGCGCCACGTTGAGGCGAAGCTTGCCGGCGGGCACTTCCTGCATCGAGGTCAGTTGCGCCAGCGCATCGGCAACCTGCTGCAGGGTCGGGGCCAGCGTCGCCAATAGCTGGTGGCCGGCCTCGGTCGGGGTAACGCTGCGCGTGGTTCGATTGAGCAGCCTGACACCCAGGCGTGCTTCCAGTGCACGCATCGCGTGACTCAAGGCAGACGCCGAAACGCCACGCTCGTCGGCAGCCTTGCGAAAGCTGCGATGGCGAGCGACGGCGGCAAAGGCATCCAGCTCGGAAAGATCGGGGTGCTGACTCATGAATACTGTTCAGTAGTTCAAATAAGATTACCCATCTTATCGTCATGAGATCGCTCGCGGATACTGGCCACCATCATCTGTGGAGAACTCGCTATGCAAAAGAATCGTCTTGGATCATCGGATCTTCTGATTTCGCCTATTGGCCTGGGAACCTGGGCCATTGCTGGTACCGGCTGGGAATACAGTTGGGGCGCGCAGGACGACAAGGACAGCCTGGGCGCCCTGGAATATGCCGTCGAGCGCGGTGTGAACTGGATCGATACCGCGGCGGTTTATGGCTTGGGCCACGCCGAGCAACTGGTTGGGCAACTGTTGCGTCGGGTGCCGGCTTCACGGCGGCCGTTGGTATTCACCAAGGGCAGTCTGGTCTGGGACCCGGTCACCAAAGCGATCTCGCACTCGCTGGCGCCGCAATCGCTGCTTGCCGAGGTCGAGGCAAGCTTGCGCCGGCTGCAAGTCGAGACCATCGATCTTTATCAGATCCACTGGCCGGCCTTTCCTGCCGACGGCAGCAGTGAAGGAATCGAGAGTGCGCTTTCGGCGTTGGCCACCGCCCGCGAACAGGGAAAAATTCGCGCTATCGGCGTCTCCAATTTTGACGTTGCGCAACTCCAGCGGGCCCAGGCGGTGACCGAGATCGTCTCACTCCAGCCGCCTTATTCCGCCCTGATGCGAGACATCGAGCAAGACGTCCTGCCATTCTGCGAGAAGGCGGGGGTGGGTGTCCTGGCCTATTCCACCCTTCAATCGGGACTGCTTTCCGGGAGCATGACGCGCGAGCGCATCGCCCAATTGCCCGATGACGATTGGCGCAAGGCCCGCAGCGCGGACTTCCAGGAGCCGCGCTTGAGTGCGAACCTGGCGCTGGTCGAGGTCTTGGCCGGTATCGGCGAACGGCACGGGGTGAGCGCGGCGGCAGTGGCCATCGCCTGGGTGCTGCGCAAGCCGGTGGTGACCGGTGCCATCGTCGGCGCCCGCCGTCCCGCGCAGGTCGATGGACTGATTGCCGGCGCACAGCTACGCCTCAGTGCCGAGGAAATCGACGAGATTCAACCTTTCCTGCCCCTGGGTATGGGCACGAATGTCCCTGGGGCCGCATGACCTCTGATGTTTGGCTGCCCGCTTGAACGAGCGGGTTTGACGCCTCGCTGCATAAGCGGCACTATTTGCTCGATTGTGATCATTAGTGCTCGTTTATGCAGGTTGTAGCATCATGACTTCTCCTCACGAAGCGTTCCCCGGCGAACGCCAGCAATTGATCAGCCAGCGTCTTGCCCGGTATGGCCGGGTGATCGCGGCCGACTTGGCCAGCGAATTCAATGTGTCCGAGCACTCGATACGGCGTGATCTGGGCGCATTGGCAGCGGCGGGGGTGTGCAAGCGCGTTTATGGCGGCGCGATACTCTTGCCCGCTGCCGAAGGGCCGTTGGACGTACGCGTGCGCAAAGACCCGGCGCGCAAGGGCAGTCTCGGCCAAGCGGCCGCTGCGCTGCTGCGCGCGGGCCAGCACGTCTTCATCGACGCCGGGTCGACCAACCTGGCCGTGGCCTGCGCCATTGATCCGCAATTAAAGCTGACCCTCACCACCAATTCGCCGCTGATTGCGGTTCAGTTGATGAAGCTGCCCCGCGCTGAGGTCATCCTGCTGGGTGGCCGCTTGAGTCCAAACGCGGGTGGTGTGATCGGGCTGACGGCTGTCCAGCAATTGCGCCAGTTCAGTTTTGATGTGTGCTTTCTCGGTGCCTGTGCCATCGACCCGGACAATGGCGTCACGGCGTTCGGCCTGGATGACGCGGAGTTCAAGCGCGCGGTGGTCGCGGCAAGCGGGCAGGTGATCGCGGCGGTGACCAATGAAAAGCTGTCCAGCGTTGCCCACTATCAGGTGGCCGCCTGCGAAGAGGTCGCCACCCTGGTGGTGGAGCACGATGCGCCGCGGGAGCGACTCGAACCTTTCTTTGGTCGGGTGACCAACGTCGTGACGGCAGCCAGTGAGCCGCGGCGCAGCTGAGGTCTTTGCGGCACGGCTGTTGCCCAATTGCGCAGGACAATCGTATAGAGACTGCACGGCCCCCATTGTCCGCCGGGCGATTTGCGTCTAGTTTGCTGGCCGATCACAAGTACAAAAATCAGGAGTCATCGATGCAACCGATTCGTCTCGGGCTGGTGGGCTACGGCAAGATTGCCCAGGATCAACATGTTCCAGCCATCCACGCCAACCCCGCGTTCCAACTGGTGGCTGTCGCCACCCAAGGGCAGCCTTGCGCCGGGGTGGAGAACTTCCGGTCCCTGGGCGAACTGCTCGAAAACGGTCCGCAGGTCGATGCCATTGCGTTTTGCACACCGCCACAAGGTCGATTTGCCCTGGTGCAACAGGCGCTGGCGGCAGGCAAACACGTGCTGGTGGAAAAACCGCCGTGCGCCACGCTGGGTGAAGCCATGGCATTGGTGGAGCAGGTCCGCGAGCAAGGCGTCAGCGGCCTGTTCGCCTGGCATTCGCGTTACGCGCCGGGCATCGCAGCCGCCCGTGACTGGTTGGCGAGTCGCACTTTGCAGAGCGTGCAGATCGACTGGAAGGAAGACGTGCGCAAGTGGCACCCCGGCCAGGCATGGATCTGGCAACCCGGTGGCCTGGGCGTCTTCGATCCGGGTATCAATGCCTTGTCGATTGTGACTCATCTGCTGGCGTTGCCGCTGTTCGTGGAGTCCGCCGAGTTGCGCGTGCCGGACAACTGCCAGTCGCCGATTGCCGCCAGCATCAAGATGGCCGACGCGCGCCACCTCGATATTCGTGCGGAATTCGATTTCGACCATGGTCATGACGAACTCTGGAGCATCGAGATTCGCTGCGCCGAAGGCGTTCTGCGCCTGGACAACGGTGGCGCACTGTTGAGCATCGACGGCGTGGGCCAGGCTGTTTCCGAGGAAGGCGAGTACGCGGCGGTGTATCGACATTTTCAGCAACTGATTGCCGACCAAACCAGCGACATGGACTTGCAGCCGCTGCGGTTGGTCGCGGACAGCTTTTTTGTCGGCAGTCGGACGGCGGTTGAGCCGTTCTACGATTAATCCAGGGAATTGCAGTTGAACGAACAGACCTTGTCCATGCGCCTGGAGCGCGTGGCGGCGCATATGCCGGCAGGTGCGCGCCTGGCCGACATCGGCTCGGATCACGCTTACCTGCCGGTGGCCTTGCTGCGCCGTGGCGCCATCGCGATGGCGGTGGCGGGCGAGGTGGCGCTGACGCCGTTTCGCGCCGCCGAACGCACCGTTGGCGAGAATGGCCTGGAACAGCAGATCAGCGTGCGCCTGGCCAATGGCCTGGCGGCGATCGAGCCGGAAGACGGGATCACGGCGATCAGCCTCTGTGGCATGGGCGGCGAGACGATCCGCGACATCCTGGACAGCGGCAAAGCGCGGTTGAGTGGTCAGGAACGCCTGATTCTGCAACCCAACGGCGGCGAGCAACCGCTGCGCCAATGGCTGATGGAGAATGACTACCGCATCCTCTGCGAGGAAGTGCTGCGGGAAAACCGTTTCTACTACGAGATCATCGTCGCCGAGCGCGCCGGGCCGGTGACGTACACCGCCGAGGAGCTGTACTTCGGCCCGCTGCAGCTGCAAGCCCGCACCCCGGTCTTCCTGGCCAAGTGGCAGCGCCTGCTGCGCCAGAAGCAAAAGACCCTCACCAGCTTCGCCAAGGCGCGGCAAGCCGTGCCGGAAGAGAAGCTGCAAGACATAGCCAGGCAGGCCCGCTGGATCACTGAGCTGTTGGCTTGAGTTGCATTGCGGTTGGCTGTGCCGACGTCATCGCGAGCAAGCTCGCTCCCACAGGAGGTTGCGCAAGGCCCTTTTGTGGGAGCGAGCTTGCTCGCGATGAGGTCATCAGCTAAATGCCACGGTCTCCAGGCGCCTGATTATCGACCCACCACCGGGTAGTGCTTGATACGACACGCATATGAGTTGCCGTCACCTTTACAGACGCCATCCAGGTAGCGGTAGTCGACCTGTAGCGACTGTCCTTTCCGGGGCCATTGCCGGCGGGGCAGCGTGGCTTGATAGTCCTGGGTTTCCGGGGTGAAGGTGAGCGATGAGCCTTGCGCGGGGCACTCCACCGAGGCGGATTTCGGCCTGGCTTTCACGATCTGCGCCCGCAGCTGTGGGTAGGGTTGTTTCAGGACCTCGACGATACGCAGCTCCAGGTGGCAGATCTGCCACGTCGAGGCCTGGACGGGCCCACTCAGGAAGGCGAGCGTCAAGGCAGACAGTCCGAGGCACGTTGCGTGAGCGTTCATGGTTGCCCTTGTTTGAGGTGCTGAGGTTTGCGAAATCATAGCCTGGCATTGTAGCCATCAGGACGGTGATGGCACTATGCCGAAACCCCTCAGATCGATACAAGGAAGTGACCCATGCCCGGAATCCCTGACGTCGCGTCAGCGTTTCACGATTTCATGCAATCGTGGAAGGAGGACCGTAAATACCTGCCGTCATCCATCAGTGCCTTGGCTAACGGTTTCGAGGGCTGGCTGAAATTCGAGTTCTATTTCTGGTTGATCCATGTCCGTGGGCTTCGTGGCCCCGACCGCGAGCTGGCCGATGTGGGGGTCGAGTACAAGGTGGCGCTTGATCAGCGTTGGTCGCAGATGGATATCGTCACCAAGCAATGCGACCTGTGGATCCGCGACCAGGATGAAAAGCGCTTTCACTTCATTGAACTCAAGACCCCCTTCGCCAATGCCAACCAAGGCAAGATGTTCGACAGTGCGGCCAGAGACTATTGGTACATGACCCGCTTGAAAGCCCAGGCGGAAAAGGTGGCAACGGGCAGCGTCATTATCTTTGGCGTGAACTTTGACCAGGCGCGTTGGGAAAAGCATCTCCAGTACGTCGAGGAATATGCCGGCTACGTCGAGCATTCATCCAAGGCATCCGGCGCCGTGCCAGGCGTGGAGGGGCTGAGATGGGCGGTCCTGACCATGCATTACTCGCCGCTGGGCGAGCTTCCTCTGCCGCGAGTCGAGGTTCAGGTGCCATAAAGGGCTCTGGCCTGGCACCGCTGGCTCAGCCGTAAAGCCCCATCAACGAGAAAGACTTGTCAGTGGTCAGTGCAACCATTTCGGCCAGCGAGTGCAGGAGCACCGGCACCAGCAGGCCACCGCTGACCACTCTCGCAATGGCGAATACGCCTCCACAGGCGAAGATCAGCGCGACGGTTATCCAGTTCCCGTATTGGATGTGCATGCCGGCGAAGATGGCTGACGTAACGATGATCGCGATCCATGTCCAGGCACGGCTGTTCTCGTAGGGAAACAGTCGCAGCATGTAATGGCGGAAAAACAGTTCTTCGGCGATGGGTGGCAGCACGATCAGCGAGGCGATCTTGATCGTGGCCTGCCAATGGTTGAGCCCGTCCAGTAGCTCGGCCATGAACACTTCTCGCGGCAACCCCAGCACGAATATGGCGACCCCGAAAAACAGGTAGGACCCAACGATGCCAAGCGCGCCCCACCGCAGGGGTTTGCGTATGTAATGACCATGCCATTGAGTACGCGCATCGGCGCGGTACTGCAGGACGAAGAGAGCGAGGAGAACGAGCGCGGTGATACCCGAGGTGGTCGTGAACGTCAGGTAGGCCTGCATGTCTGCGGGTATGAAAAGGACTTCGGGCACTGCTGCCAGGAAGACTATCAGGGTCGCAAGTACAAACATCCCGAGCCGGGGAAAGAAGCGGTAGGGCGGTAAAGTGGCGGCGGAAGCAAACTCAGGGGCGGCACAAAGATTCGTCACAGTCACTCCATGAGTGCAAGGAAAAAGGCATGATGCCAGTGTTTTGAGGGCATCAGGTACGAGTTCCTGCTGGGGTGATGGAGTCGTGATTCAATCCAGGCGGCGACATGAATAAGCGTGGGTCTGATAAGGGAACTCAATGTGTTTGCGCCCGCGCAGCGCCGGATGGGTCTGAATCAAGGCCCGTAGTTGATCCGCTACCTGTTTTTTCTCTGCGTCAGGCAGCGCTGCGATGAAGCTCACTGACAGAAAGCGTTCCAGGATGACCGTCTCGGGGCTGCCTGCGTGGGTGTAACTAAAACAGGTCAGTTCGGGCTCCGAGAAGTAACGTCCGTTGAAGGGGCGTCGCCAGTTTCCAGTATGAAAGCGTGGGGTATCGCCTTCGAAGGGGGTGATGATTTTGGTGATGTCTGCCACCCAGTCCACTGACTCATCACGCACGTTCCAGATCAGGCCGAGCCGGCCGCCCGGTTTGAGTACTCGGTGAATCTCTTGGAGCGCGGTTTCATTCGCGAACCAGTGGAAGGCTTGGGCGCATACGAGCGCCTGCGCCGCCCCTGCCTCGAGGGGAATGGATTCGGCCGTTCCCTCCAAAATCCTGGTGTTCGGCAGATGCTTGGCAAATTCGATTCGCATCGCCTCGACCGGTTCGATGGCGATGGTATTGATCGTCATTGAGTCCAGCAGGCGAGTGAACTTACCGGTACCGGCTCCTAATTCAATGACTGTCGATCCTGGGCTGATTTCCAGCGCGCTGCTGAGCCATGCCTGTATTTCGCTTGGGTAGTCTGGGCGCCCTTGGGTATAGGTGCTGGCTTCTGCTGAGTATCCTATCTGAGCGGCCTTATGGATAACTGTCATCTTCAGCGACCCTTCGGGTGGATGGGGGTAGATCGATTATGCGGTGTGTTTTGGTCGTCAGCTAGTTGATCCTTTTTGTGCTTGGTCTCATGTGTTTGCGTTGGGGCAGATCGTTCATCGTTTTTTGGATTGGTTGGTGTGTATATCCGTTTCTGCGGTAACGGCGACTTAGGGTTCCGCCCTGAACGGGGGCTCACTTTTGAACAGCGCAAAAGTAAGCAAAACGCTCTTGCCCCACCACTTGGTGCCTCGCTTAGGCTCGGCATGCCCGAACGAAGGCATTGCTCCGTGGGCCGCCGCGGAGGGCCATCCATGGCCCAGCGCGGCTATCCCGGCATCCATGCCGGGATGCCCACTGCGCAATGCCTGCGTTCGGCCAGCGTGGTTAATGGGGCGCCCCAGATCAAAATCAAAGTCCAAAGCAAGGGCAAGAGCAAGAGTGGGACACATGCCAGCATCTATGTGGCTGAGCCTTTGCCATCGCGAGCAAGCTCGCACACTGGATCTTCAGCAGACATAAAACTCATGTACACCGCAAAACCTGTGGGAGCGGGCTTGCTCGCGAAGAGGCCTGCCCATCCAACATCTTCATCGCGAGCAGGCCCGCTCCCACAATGGGCCTGCGGTGAACACAAAACTCATGAACACCCAAATCCCCTGTGTGCGAGCCTGCGTGCGAAGAGGCCGGCACATTCAACATTTTCATCGACTGAGCCACCGCCATCGCGAGCAAGCTTTGCTCCCACGGAGCAATGCCAACGGATATACACACGGACCCCAAGCACTCACCCCTGCTTGGCCCCCCCGCCAATCTGCCAGACATACGGCGGTTCCGTACCATTGATTTCCCAATCACCAATAATGCGCTCCTTGTAGATCAGCGGATTGTGGGAAGCGGCGGTGCGGGCGTTGCGCCAGTGGCGGTCGAGGGCCTTGCTGGTGCTGGTGGCCGAGGCACCAAGGGCATTGAACAGGTCGCTGGTGGCGCGTAGCACCAGGTCGCAGATGACCACCTGGGCCTGGGCCGATTCCAGTTCGGCGGCGATGTTGGTGGTGTGTTCGGTCTCGTCGTTCTGACTGAAGCGGCTTTCGTAGGCGCGTTGGGAGGCGCTCGCGGCTCGCAGGGCGGTGGCTTCGGCGGCATAGACCTGGGCCGAAGCCCTACCGACCACTTGCTGCACCTGCACATCCTGGCTCACTTCGCTGGCATTGCCGGTGCTGAAGACCCGCGTGCGTTTGCGTACTTGCTCGGTGATGTCATGAACCGCAGCGCGGCCGGCACCGGTCAGCACGGCCAGCAAGACCAGTTGATAAAACGCGGTCTGGTATTTGAAACGGGTGGAGAAGTCGATGAGGTTTTCCGTCTCGACCAACGCATTCTCGAACAGCGACGTGCCGCTGCCGGTGGTGCGTTGGCCAAAACCGTCCCAGTCATCGCTTTGCTTGACGCCCGGCTGGCGCACGCGCACGGCGGCAATCACGTCGGCGCCGTTGTCGTCGCGTTGGGCATACACGTCGATCCAGTCGGCGAAGATACTGCCGGTGCTGTAGTACTTGGTGCCATTAACCACCCATTGATTGCCTTGCCGGGAAACCCGGGTGCCGACGTCGCCGATTTTCACGGCGCCGACTTCCGTCCAGGCATTGCCCACCAGTTCACCCTCGACGAAGCGCTTGAACCAGACGTCTTGTGGGCTGCTGGCGTGGGCGTTGAGACGGTCCTCGACAAATGCGAAGTGCCCGCGCAGCGCCTGGGGCAGGTTGGAATCGGCTTCGGCCAGTTCGATCAGCAGTTGCAACAGCTGCGGCAACGAAGCCCCGGCGCCACCATATTCGACCGGTACGCGAATGGCACCAAAGCCTGCTTCCTTCAACCATTTCACCTGTTCAAAAGGCAGGCTGCGCGTCTGCTCACGCTCCAGGGCGCCGGCCTGGATGCGTGCAAAGATCGGCCGAAAGCGTTCGGCCAGGGGCTCATAGTCGGTGCCGGTGGAAAGGATCGGTGGCAGGTGTTGTTGCTGTGCGGTCATGGTGATGTTCCTTCTAGATGGCGAGTGGGCCGGCAGGGGGCACCTGCCAGTGCCAACGGCCATTGCACGGTCCATGCCCAGGCCCCAACGCCCGTAAATACGGGGGCTGTACAGCGCTCATCAGCGAAAGGCTGTCCCTGCTGTGGACAATCTGTTGCACCACTGTGCGCCCGGCAACACTTGCTGCGACGGGCATCGACATGCCAGGTGTTCGCCAAGCAACAGCGGAGCAACAGCTTGTCCGTCGAGCGACAGTGCAGTGATTCTGAACTGTTCCTAATGCATTGATTATTAACGAAATATAAGGATGGCACGGTTGCTGCTCTACATCTTGTGCAGACGCTGAGGTGCTGGAGCGTATCGAGCGCGCCGTCGAGGCGGCGTTGCTGAGCCTGGTCCCGAGCGTTCGACGCGACGCCAGTGCCGCCTGATCAATCTCTTCCTTTCAAAACGAGCCGTGGAGTACATGCAATGAGCCAGGACACGATCAAATTTGCCTACTGGGTGCCCAACGTCAGTGGCGGGCTGGTGGTCAGCAAAATCGAGCAACGCACCGACTGGGGCATCGACTACAACCGCAAGCTGGCCCAGATCGCTGAAGCGGCCGGCTTCGACTACGCCCTGTCCCAAGTGCGCTTTACCGCCGGTTACGGTGCCGAATACCAGCATGAGTCCGTGGCGTTCAGTCATGCCTTGCTGGCCGCCACCACGCGCCTGAAAGTCATCGCAGCGGTTTTGCCTGGGCCGTGGACGCCGTCGGTATTGGCCAAGCAGATCGCAACCATCGATCACCTGACCGGCGGCCGGGTAGCGGTCAACATCGTGTCGGGATGGTTCAAGGGCGAGTTCACCGCCATTGGCGAGCCATGGTTGGAGCACGATGAGCGCTATCGCCGTTCCGAGGAGTTCATCACCGCGCTGAAGGGCATCTGGACCACGGACAATTTCACCTTGCGCGGTGACTTCTACCGCTTCCACGACTACACCCTCAAGCCAAAACCACTGCAGCAGCACCCGGAGATTTTCCAGGGCGGCAGCTCGCGGGCGGCGCGGGACATGGCGGCCCGGGTATCGGACTGGTACTTCACCAACGGCAATACCGTGGAAGGCGTCAAGGCGCAGATCAATGACCTCCAGGCAAAAGCCGCGGCCAGCAATCACAAGGTCAAGGTTGGTGTAAACGCCTTCGTTATTGCTCGCGACACCGAAGAAGAGGCGCGGGCGGTCCTTGCCCAGATCATCGACCAGGCCGATCCCGAGGCCGTCAATGCCTTTGGCGATGCGGCGAAGCAGGCCGGCAAGTCCAGCCCGGAAGGCGAGGGCAATTGGGCCAAGTCCAGCTTCGAGGACCTGGTGCAGTACAACGATGGCTTCAAGACCAACCTGATCGGCACACCGCAACAGATCGCCGAACGCATCGTCGCGCTCAAGGCCGTGGGTGTGGATCTGGTGCTCGCCGGGTTTCTGCACTTCCAGGAAGAAGTCGAGTATTTCGGCCGCAAGGTGCTGCCGCTGGTGCGTGAATTGGAGCAACGCAAAGTGGTGACCAAAACGGCGCCAGTTGCTGGCTGACCTGGAATTGGTCTACGGCCATTTTCCGCGCCTGAAACTGCGGCGCAAAAGCCTGGCCGGCTACACCTCGGGCGGTGAGCAACAGATGATCGCGATAGGCCGTGCGCTGATGGCCAAGCCGCAACTGGTCTTGCTCGACGAGCCGTCGATGGGCCTGGCGCCGCAGATCGTCGAGGAAATCTTCGAGATCGTGCGCCAGCTTAATCAGCACGACGGCGTCGGTTTCCTGATCGCCGAACAGAACATCAACGTCGCCCTACGTTACGCCCACTATGGCTACGTGTTGGAAAGTGGTCGTGTGGTCAGTGAAGGCAGCGCCGAACAACTGGCGGCTCGCAGTGATCTGCAGGGTTTCTACCTGGGAGCGCGGACGAGAGGCCAGGGAGCATGATCGTTCCCACGCTCCTGCGTGGGAACGCATCCCGTGATGCTCTGCGTCACACTCCAGAAGTGGAACGCGGAGCGTCCCTGGAGACATTCCCACGCGGGAGCGTGGGAACGATCAGAGATCCCAGGGGCCAGCGGGAGCCTTTGGGGCTCAGGTCGACAGGTTGACCACCCGGCCATCCCGGCCATCCCGGGTGTCCAGTGCCGGGCGGCGTCGATTGACCACCAGCTCGCCAATCCTGATCAGCAACGTGCGGGTGACATTGCGGCTCAGGCCCAGCAGGCTGGCGGTGTGGACCTGATTGCAATTGGCGTAGCGGTAGGCGGTGCGCAACAGCTCGGCCTCGACCTTTTCATACAAGTCGCCATGTTCTTGCTCGAGCAGTTTCTCGAAGGCTTTGTGCAAGAGCGCCTCTGCGCTTTGAGGGGGCGATTGTGGTGGGTTGTCCTGGCGTTCGATACGCAAGTTCGACAGGTGCAGGTCCTGCACGCCGATCACGTTGTTACGGCAAATCAACAGGGTGTGGTGGATGACATTTTCCAGCTCGCGGATGTTCCCCGGCCAGGAATAGTCGAGCAATTTGCGCTGGGCCTGGGCATCCAGCGTCACCTCGCCGTGCCCGAGCCTGCGGCTGTACTCGGCAATGAAGTGGCGGATCAGCGGCAGGATGTCACCGGGGCGTTCGCGCAGCGGCTTGAGCACCAGGCTCACCACATTCAGGCGGTAATAGAGGTCTTCGCGAAAGTGCCCGGCATTAATGGCTTTTTCCAACTGCACGTTGGTGGCCGCCAACACGCGCACATTGATCTTGATGCTCTTGCGCGAACCCAGCCGGACCACCTCGCGCTCCTGTAGCACCCGGAGCAACTTGACCTGGATCGGCAACGGCAAATCACCGATTTCATCCAGGAACAACGTCCCGCCGTCCGCTTCCTCGAACCAACCGGCCTTGGCCGTCAGTGCGCCGGTGAACGCGCCTTTTTCATGGCCGAACAACTCGGCCTCCACCAGGGTTTCGGAAAACGCCCCGCAGTTGACCGCAACAAACGGTTTGTGGCGACGGGCGCTGAGGTTGTGTACGTGGCGCGCCACCAGTTCCTTGCCGGTCCCGGTCTGGCCGATGATCAGCACGCTGGCGTCACTGGGCGCGACTTGCTGCAGGTGAGCCAGCAAAGCGCGGGAGGTGGGGTCTTCGAAGACCTGGGCCGTGGCACGAATCGAGGTGGCCAGGCCGGGGGAGGGAGGAAGTGTTAGAAGCTGCATGACGGTGGCCCGTTAATGAGATTTGCCGTGACTGAGGAGGGGTAATTGCCAACGTTCTTGAGGCAGTACCGCGAAGCCATTGGGCTTAAGGCTTAATCTAAGTGATCTAAAAAACAGACAACAAATAACTTTTAGTTATTTTCTTAGGGCTTTCGTCCCAGAATTCAGCACAGATCTATTGGTCATGTCGCCGTTAACGAAATTAATTGAATGACGATAAAAAGTTTTATTGACTAAAAAATAACATCGGGTAATTATTTCCCTGCATCTGCTTTCACGCAGAGTCATTTTGCAGGGGCAACCCGATGAATCAGAACACCGTGCCTTCACTGGCCAGTCTTTACGTCGAGACTCACGAATCGCCATTTGACGCACGCCTGGCACCTTCACTCATGCAAGGCTTTCCCGCCGAACCCCAGCGCCGCGTCACCTGGCACAACTGGATGAGCCCGCCGTTCAACCAATGGGGTTTCCGCAACCTGGCGCGCTTGCGTCCTTCCATCGATGTGCAGGCCGGCAGTGGGCCGGTCAGCGCGTTCAAGCAGGCGCTCCAGCCGCTGGATGAGCTGCACTTCGACAGCGAGTGTGGCTTGAGCATCAGCGTGATCGATCACCTGGTCGCCAGCCAGACCGATGCTTTCCTGGTCTTGCAGGGCGACACCGTGCTGTTTGAGCGCTACTTCAACGGCCAGCGTCCCCAGGACCGACACATCATGTTTTCGGTGACCAAGTCGCTGATCGGTGCCTTGGGCGAGCAACTGGTCTGCGAAGGCTTGCTGGACCCTACGTTGACGGCCAAGCATTACGTACCGGAGTTGGCGGGCAGCGCGTTTGCCGATGCCACCGTGCGCCAGTTGTTCGACATGGCGGTGGCCGTCGATTACAGCGAGGTCTATGAGGACCCGGATTCAGAGAGCTCCCAATACGGTTACGCCTGCGGTTTCCAGCCGGCGCCAGCGCAGTATGCGACCTTCGAATCCCTGTATCAGTATTTGCCCTCACTGAGAAAACGCGGCAGTCACGGCGGCTTTTTCCATTACGTGACGGCCACCACCGAGGCGTTGGCCTGGGTCATGGAGCGGGCGTCAGGCAAGGCCTGTCATCAGTTACTGCAAGAGATCTGGAGCCAGTTGGGCTGTGAGCGTGACGGCTACTTCCTGGCGGATCCCTGGGGCCGCAGCGTCGCCGGTGCCGGTTTCAGTGCGACCTTGCGTGACATGGCGCGCTTCGGTCGCCTGCTGGCCAACGATGGCCGCCAGGGTGGGACACAACTGCTCTCGGCCGAGGTGCTGGCCGGTATCGCCGCCGGAGCCGACCCGGCGATCTACGCTGCATCCCCCGACTTTTCGAGCTGGACCCCAGGCGCGTCCTACCGCAGCCAGTGGTATGTGTTCAACGACCACAGCCAGGCGCTCATGGCCGGTGGCATCCACGGTCAATACCTGTTCATCGACAAACCGTCCGGCGTGGTGATCGTCAAGCAGTCGTCCCTGGGCGAAGCCGTCAGCCCATTCGACGGCGATAGCGTGCGTATGTTGCGTGCCATCGCGGCGCAACTGACGCCCTGACTTCATCCGATAAACACAAGAATTTCGTTCCGCTCACCTGGCCCCACCAGGTGTTGGCGCGGTTTTGCGCCGCCATTTACTGCCCTGTAACAACAATAATCACACAGGAGCTCCATATGGTTTCCATGATGCGTTTGTCCCGAACGTTCCTCGTGCTCGGGTTACCCTTGACCGCCCAGGTTGCCTGGGCGGGCTACACCTTCGAGGAGGGCAACCTCAAGGGCGAGGTCAACTTAACGGCCGGTGGCGCAGTCCTGTCTACCCGCAACGTCAACTTTGGCGGCGGCGTGGTGGACATGCGCAGCGGCAAGAATCGCGGCACGAAAATCGACTGGCAGGAGTTCTACGTCAAGCCGGGCGTCAAGTTGGAATATGCCGTGCAGCCGGATTTCAGCCTGTTGGCCGGCGGCTCCCTGGTGGGGGCGACCACCTTCGGTGACGGCGATGCCGGTGGCTTCACCCGCAGTTCCGACGGCAAGCTGTCGACCGAAGAGTTCTATGGCGGTTTCCGGGCCGGGGAGTGGACGGTCACGGGCGGTCGCCAGAATTATATGATCGGCAACGGTTTCATCGTGATGGATGGCAACCTCGACCAATTGAACGACGGGGCCTACTGGCTCGCCCCGCGCACCGCCTTCAAGGATTCGGCGGTGGTCGCCTGGGACCACGGCGCGTTGAAGGTCCAGGGCTTCAGCCTGGGCACCGACAGTGACCTGGGTGATTTCCGCATGAGCGGCGCGAACCTGGACTACAACCTCGACGACCAGGTGACGCTGGGCGCCACCGCGTTGAAGGTCAAGGCCATGGGCCCCAAGGGCAGCACATTGCCGCGTCGCCGCGATGGCATGCTGGTGTACAACGTCAGGGCCTTGAACGCCAAGCTCCCGGGCATCGCGGACCTGACCCTGAATGCCGAATATGCCCTGGAGCGAGGCAGCGGCGAAGGCGTGGATTACGACGCCAAGGCCTGGTACGGCCAGGCGGATTACACTTTCAGCACGCTGCCGTTGACCCCGGTGATCGGCTACCGCTACGCGAGCTTTTCCGGCGACGACAACCTCACCGACAACCGACAGAAAGCCTGGGATCCGTTGAGCAAGGGCTTCGTCGACTGGAGCACCTGGCTGATCGGCGATGTCGTCGGCAACTACCTGCTGTTCAACAGCAACG
Organism: Pseudomonas sp. Root401; assembly: GCF_001425105.1. Taxonomy (NCBI): domain Bacteria; kingdom Pseudomonadati; phylum Pseudomonadota; class Gammaproteobacteria; order Pseudomonadales; family Pseudomonadaceae; genus Pseudomonas; species Pseudomonas sp. Root401. Next base: position 736,868 of record NZ_LMDO01000001.1, read on the forward strand.
AAAACGTCCAGCAGTTCTCCCTCAAGACCCACCTCAACGAAACCCTTACGCTCGGTGCGATCCACTACCAGTTCTGGCTCGACGAAAAAAACTACATGGGCACCGCCGTCAGCGACAAACGGTTTGCCGACGAGAGTGTAGTCTTCCTGGATTGGGCGCCTTCGAAGTCGCTGTCCACCTCGCTGTCCTATAACTGGGTCAAGCCCATGGCAGCGGCCAAGCAAGTCTTCGGCGACGACCGGAAATTCAGCGCGCTGGAACTCTACTTCACCTACCGCTATTAAGTGCCGCGAGCCTTCGCGGCCGCGCTGGAGTGTTTGATCATGAGCATGTATTTGCGCAACACCTTGCTGGGCGCTGTCGTTTCGATGCTGGTCAGTGGCGCAAGCCTGGCCGAAGAGCGGACGGTGCGAATCTACAATTGGATCGAGTACCTGCCGCCAGAAATCCTCAAGAGTTTCCAGGAGGAAACCGGCATCCGTCCCATCTACGACGTCTTCGACAGCGTCGAGACCTTGGAGTCCAAGCTGCTGACTGGCAACTCCGGGTATGACGTGGTCTACCCGAGCAGTTCCAACGTCAGCCACCTGATTGCCGCTGGTGCCGTCCAACCCCTGGACCGCAGCCAATTGCCGAACTGGCAGCATCTGGACCCCGAGTTCATGAAGTCCCTGGAGGCGGTGGGTGATCCAGGTAACCGCTATGCGGCGCCGTACCTGTGGGGCACGACGCTGATCGGCTACAACGTCGACAAGGTGCGCCAGGTGCTGGGCGCCGATGTGCAAATGAACACCTGGGACATCCTTTTCAAGGAAGAGAACATGGCCAAGCTGGCCAGTTGCGGTGTGGGACTGCTCGACGCCGCCAACGAGATCGTGCCCATCGCCTTGCACTACGAAGGTCTGGACCCCAACAGCCAGAAGCGTGAGGACTACGCAAAGGCGCAGGCGGCCATGCTCAAGGTTCGGCCGTATATCACTTACTTCAATTCGTCGCGCTACGGCATGGACTTGGCCAACGGCGAGATCTGTGTCGGGGTGGGTTGGTCCGGTGGGGTGGCCCTGGCCAAACGACTGGCCCAGGACGCAGGGAAGGGGGTCAAGGTGGAAATGGCGCTGCCCAAGGAGGGCGCGCCGATGTGGTCGGACGTCATGATGGTGCCCACCAACGCCCCTCATACCCAAGAGGCCTACGCGTTCATCAACTACATCTTGCGTCCCGATGTCATTGCCCGGATCAGCAACAAGATCGGTTACCCCAACCCGAACAAGGAAGCTACGGCACTGGTCAATGCTGAAATTCGCAACAACCCCGCCATGTATATACCGGACGAGGCGCGCAAGACGCTGTTCGCCTTGGAACCGGTGCCGGCGGCGGTGGAGCGGATCCGCACCCGCACCTGGACCAGCATCAAGACGCATCGCTGATCAGTGTGACCCGGTGTTGCGGCGCCGGGTCCGTATCGGTGGGGTGTTCACTCAGGCGCGCATGCCCAGGAAGAGCAATTCGGTGATACGCCGGACCTGGGTGGAGTGTGCCTCGATGTCCGGCTGTTCCTGGTTGACCAACCTGAACAGCTGCAAGTGCGAATAGTCGTTCAACAGGAAGGCGGCGAGGTCGACGTCGAGGTCGGCGCGCAGCTTTCCGGCCTCTTGCAATTCCCTGATCAGCCCACTGATTTCGGCCCTGAGCGCATCGTTCATGGCGCGATAACCCTCGGGCAGCCCGTTGTCGCTGCCAAACAGAATCAGCGGCAGCAACTCGCGCCAAAGGCTCGGATGCATGACCTCCAGCGCGTAGCCGGTCAACAATCGCTCCAGATAACACAGCGCCTCGACCGGGTCCTCGATTTCAGGCATCTGGCTGCGGGTGTCCGTGAGTGCCCGCTGGTCGGCGTCGTGCAGGATCTCCAGGATGATCTCCTGCTTGTTGCCGAAGTACTTGAAGACGGTAGGCGCCGATACGCCGGCCTGGTTGGCGATCTGTTCGATGGTGGTGTTCTGGAAACCCTGGCGCTCGAACAGTTCGACCGCCGCCTTGCTGATGGCTTGGCGGCGTTCGGCTTTTTGACGTTCACGCAGTCCGCTCACGGGAGGTCCTTGTCGTTGAAATAATAAAGGGCGAACGGCGTAATGCCAGCCAGTTGGAAATCAACCTGTGGGAGCGAGCCTGCTCGCGATTGCGATGAGTCAGCCAACATTGATGTGATTGACACTCCGCATTCGCGAGCAGGCTCGCTCCCACAGGAACTGACAGGCATGCAATAGCGCCCAGTGCATCACGCAAAATACTTAACCCAGTAAAGTTTTTAAAGGGTTTATTTCATGGCTCCCCTCAAGGACGCGGCTGAATACCGCGATCCAGACACCTGGCAAGCGGCAAAACGCCATGCCCCACTTGGCGAAATCAGGCACAGAGATGGCGCGTTCAGGTAACTGACTCGGGAGGGAAGACAGGTAACGTGGCGCGACTTTTCACCGCAAGTGCGCACGTTCGCCCAGGGTGGATCAACCCGACCAAGAGGTACCGCTTCCAGGAGGGGCGGGAATACCAGAGCACCGACTGCCCCTGCGCGCGTCTCAATGTTCGATCACAAGAGAATAAGAAAATGACCAGCCCCAGCTTCAAGGATTCGAACGGCCATTTGGCACAGGGCTTCAAGCCTCGTCACGTCACCATGCTGTCCATTGCCGGAATCATCGGTGCGGGTCTGTTCGTGGGATCGGGCCATGCCATTGCCGCCGCCGGCCCGGCCGTCATGCTGGCCTACCTGTTCTCCGGGCTGTTGGTGGTCCTGGTCATGCGCATGCTGGGCGAGATGGCGGTTGCCAATCCGGACACCGGCTCCTTCTCTACCTATGCCGACCAGGCCATCGGACGCTGGGCAGGCTTTACCATTGGTTGGCTCTACTGGTGGTTCTGGGTGCTGGTGATTCCCATCGAAGCGTTGGCCGCCGGCCATGTGTTGAACCAATGGTTTCCCGCCGTCGATGCCTGGCTGTTCGCCTCGGTGTCGATCGTTCTACTGGCGGTGACGAATCTGTTCAGTGTGTCCAAATACGGCGAGTTCGAGTTCTGGTTCGCCATGGCCAAGGTCGTGGCGATCATCGGTTTCATCTCCCTGGGTTTTGCGGTGCTGATGGGGTGGATTCCCGAGCGTGAGGCCAGCGGCCTGAGTCGCTTGATGGAGGAGCATGGCGGGTTTGCCCCCAACGGTCTGTCGGCGGTGGTGGGCGCGTTCATTACCATCATGTTCAGCTTCATCGGTACGGAGGCGGTGACCATCGCTGCTGCCGAATCCGATAACCCTGCGCAGAACATTGCCAAGGCCACCCGTTCGGTGATCTGGCGCATCGGTGTGTTCTACCTGCTGTCGATCTTCGTGGTCATTTCCGTCGTGCCTTGGAACGATCCACTCCTGGCTTCAGTGGGTTCCTACCAGCGAGCGCTGGAGCTGATGAACATTCCCCACGCCAAATTCCTGGTGGATGTGGTGGTGCTGATCGCCGTGGCCAGTTGCATGAACTCCTCGATCTACATCGCTTCGCGGATGTTGTACTCCCTGGGGCGTCGCGGCGATGCGCCTAAGACCTTGAAGGTCACGTCTTCGGCCGGTGTCCCAAGGTCCGCGGTGATTGCCAGTACCGTGCTGGGCGCGGGCGTCACGTTGTTCAGTTACTTCATGCCCGCCGGCCTGTTCCAATTTCTACTCGCCAGCTCCGGCGCCATCGCGTTGCTGGTGTATCTGGTGATCGCCATCTCGCAGCTGCGCATGCGCCGGATGTTGCAACGGCAGAATATCGAGCTGCCTTTTCGCATGTGGCTGTTCCCCTGGCTGACCTGGTTGGTCATCGTGTTCATCTCGGCTGCGCTGGCGGTCATGATGATCACGCCCGAGCACCGCAGTGAGGTCAGTACCACCCTGGGCCTGGCGCTGGTCATTTCCTTTATCGGCCTGGTGACGTCGCGGCATTCGCCCCAGCCTGAGCGGGTCGTTTCCCTCGGCTAGCCGTGCTGTTTTTACCCTGTTGACGCCACGTTACTGGCGTCAACAAAACCGCTTTTCAGGCCCATTCGAGAGGCAATAAGCTTCGTCTCGAAGCGCGGCCCGTCCGCCTGTCACCCACTTGCAAGCACACCCCTGCAAACCGGCACTAACCCGCGGCTGCGTTGTCAGTAATTGGCGCCTGTAGGGATGAGGATCGCCCCTGATAACAGCGCGCCAGCTGGATAGTTTTTTCTCGATCACTCTCGGGAAAAAGAGCCTTGCGATGGATTGCGTCCTGGACCGACCATTTCTCTTGCAGGCGATTTCCCATGGGGTTTCTACTCGATCCGCGTCATGACATTGATGCTGCCTTATTGAGCTACCGCCGGGTGTTCTGGGCGCTGGCATTGTTCAGTGGCGTGATCAATCTGTTGGTGCTGGTGCCGTCGCTGTACATGATGCAGGTCTACGACCGGGTCTTGACCAGCCGCAACGAAACCACCTTGTTCATGCTCACCTTGATGGCCGTGGGGCTGTTCATGTTCAGTGCCCTGATCGAGTGGGTCCGTGGCGAGGTGATGATTCGCATGAGCGCGGGGCTGGACGAAGCCTTGGGCGAGCGGATTTTCGACGCCGCCTTCGCTCGCAGCCTGCGCGAGCACAACGCCAACCCGGCGCAAGTGCTCACCGACCTGGCGACGCTGCGCCAGTTGATTACCGGGCAGGGCCTGATCGCCTTGCTCGATGCACCCTGGCTGCCGATCTTCCTGCTGGTGGCGTTCATCTTTCACCCCTGGTTCGGCGTGCTGACACTGGTGTTGGCCCTGGTGCTGATCGGCCTGGCGCTGTGGGGAGAACTGGCGACGCGAGCGCCCCTGGGGGAGGCCAATCGACTGGGGGTGCAGTCGTCGATCTATGTGAACAGCACGCTGCACAATGCCGAAGTCATCCAGGCCCTGGGCATGCTCGGGCCGTTGCGTCAGCGCTGGAGCCTGTTGCAGCAACGGATCATTGCCGCCCAGGCCCATGCCAGCGACCGGAGCGCGCGTATCACCTCGACGACCCGTTTCGTGCGGATCTCCGGGCAGTCCCTGGCGCTGGGGCTGGGCGCTTTGCTGGTGCTCGAAGGCCAACTGTCGGCGGGCATGATGATTGCGATGTCGCTGTTGCTGGGGCGAGCCCTGGCGCCCGTGGAAATCGCCATCGGCTCGTGGAAGCAGTTCAACGCCGGACGCCAGAGCTACCAGCGCCTGAGTCAATTGCTGGCCCAGCATCCGCGTGAGCGTCTGCGCATGCCGTTGCCACCGCCCACCGGCGCGGTGCGCCTGGAACAGTTGTATGTCGGTCCGCCAGGTGCTTCGCAGCCGATCCTGCGCGGGATCAATTTCAGCCTCGCCAAGGGCGATGTGCTTGCGGTGGTCGGGCCCAGCGCCAGTGGTAAATCGACACTGGCGCGCGCCTTGGTCGGGGTCTGGCCGGCCATGGGCGGGTCGGTGCGCCTGGACGATGCCGAGATCAGCCAGTGGTCCCACGACGCCCTGGGGCCGTACCTTGGATACCTGCCACAGGACATCGAGTTGTTCGATGGCACGGTCGCCGACAACATCGCCCGCTTCGGTGAGCAGGACGCCGACAAGATCATCGCCGCCGGGCGTCATGCCGGCATCCACGAAATGATCCTGCGCTTTCCCAAGGGCTACGACACGCCGTTGGGCCCTGGTGGGCTTGGCTTGTCCGGTGGGCAAAAACAACGCCTGGGCCTGGCTCGCGCGCTCTACGGACGGCCATCGCTGATCGTGCTCGATGAGCCCAACTCCAATCTCGATGACGCCGGTGAGCTGGCGCTGGTGCAGGCTATCAGTGCGCTCAAGGCGGCCGGCAGCACCGTGGTGTTGATTACTCACCGCCCCAGTGTGCTGGCGGTGGTCGATCACATCCTGGTGCTCAAGGACGGTACTCAACAAGCGTTCGGCCCACGGGACCGGGTGCTCAAGGCATTGATGCCGGGGCCGAGACCGGCCGCGGTCAGGGAGGCGGGCGGCGATGCGTGATCTGACTCCAGGGGCACAAGCGTACAGCGAGCAAGGGCTGAGCGTGCGCAGCACCACGACGCTGCCCAGCGCCAGTACCGACGCCGGAAGCGCGGCGCGTTATGGCGTGGGATTCCTGGTCCTGACGCTGGGTGGTTTCCTGCTCTGGGCCTGCCTGGCGCCGCTCGACCAGGGGGTGGTAGGCAGCGGCACCGTGGTGGTGGCGGGGGAGCGCAAGGCGGTGCAGTCGCTGGTCGGCGGCGTGGTGGAAAAACTGCTGGTCAGCGATGGCGACCGCGTCACCCAAGGGCAATTGCTCGTGCAGCTCAATACGGTGCAGGCGCAGTCGCAACTGGACGTGACCCTGGGCAAGCTCCTCAATGACCGCAGCATCGAGGCGCGCTTGATTGCCGAGCGCCTGGGCAACGCCGAGATCCAATGGCCCGCGGAACTGCTGGCCCACGCCGACGAACCGCGAGTCAAGGCGGCCATGGCCTTGCAGAGCCAGTTGTTCTTCACCCGTCGCGCGGAGCTGGGCAGCCGCTTGCAGATCATCGAGCACGAAGCCGCGGCCTTGCAGCAGCAATTGCTTGGCTACGAAGGCGTCAAGCGCAACTACGACGCGCAGATGCGCTTCCAGCAGCAGGAGCTTGAAGGCCTGCGCGATTTGGCCCGGGAAGGCTACGTTCCGCGCAACAAACTCTTCGAGGCCGAGCGTAACGCGGCCCAGTTGGCGGGGCAGATCGCCTCTGGTGTGGGTGATGTCGGCAGGACTCGTCAGGCGATCAATGAAAGCCGGCTCAAGGCTTTGCAGGCGCAGCAGGAGTTCCGCCGCGATGCCGAAACCCAGCTCAGCGAAGTCTCGGCCGAGGCTGCCGGTTATGCCGATCAGATTTGCGCCTTGCAGTTTGAAGTCGACAACGGTGCGATCCGTGCGCCGGTGGCCGGGCAGGTCATGGACGTGAGCATTCATACCGTCGGCGGCGTGGTGCAGGCCGGCCAGACCCTGATGCAGGTGGTGCCGCTGGATGCACCGATGGCGATCACCGCGCGTTTCGAGCCGCTGATGGCCAACAAACTGCGCCCGGGCCTGCCGGTGCATGTGCATTTCACCGCGCTGCAACGGGTGGATACGCCGACGGTTACCGGCACGGTGACGACGGTGTCGGCGGACCAGTTGATCGATGAGCAGACACACCAACCGTACTTCTCCGCCAAGGTCGAGATTCCCGCCGACACCGTGGTTGCGTTGCAGAGCGCCGGCCTGCTGGTGCGCCCGGGCATGCTCGCCGACGTCACGGTGGTGACGGGCGAGCGCACCTTGATGAATTACCTGATGAAGCCTTTGCGTGAACGCTTGCTTGCAGCCTTCAAGGAGGAATGAGCATGGTCGATCGTTACCGCTACCGTTTGCGTGTGTTGCTGAGCCTGTGTGCGGGTTGGGCGGCGTTCAATCCGGGGTGGGCCGCTGAGGGGGGGCTGAGCCTGACCGCCGCCTACGATGCCTCGCGCCTCAACGATCCGACCGTGCAATCGGCGGCCCACGCCTTTGAAGCTTCGCGGCATGAAGAGGACATCGGGCGTGGCGGCCTTTACCCGCAGGTGTCGCTGAGCTCGCGCTACGGCTACGGCGGGCGAACCGATGGCGGTGACGACAGCACCTACGTCAACAGCAACGATTACCAGGCGAACAACGTCACCCTGGCGGCGCAACAACCGCTCTACGACAAGGCCCGCTGGGCGGCGTATCAGGAGGGCAAGGCGCGCGGTCAACTGGGTACCACGGTGTTCGATGTGGCCGGCCAGACCCTGTATGACCGGGTGGCGAAGGGGTATTTCGACGTCGCCCGGGCCGAGAACGAGATCAAGTTGATCCAGCAGCAAAAGGCGGCCATCCAAGGCTTGGTCATCCAGAGCAAAAAGCTTTATGAGGGCGGCCAAGGCTCGATCACCGATATCGACGAAGCCCAGGCGCGGCTCGACCTGGTGCAAGCCCAGGAGGCTGAAGCCCATGCGCGTCGCGTGGCGGCGTTGCGGGCCTTGTCCGGGCGTGCCAGCGTGCCCATCGAGGACATCCAGCCGATGCGCGAAGAATTGGCCGCCGGTAGCCCGATCCCGCCGGAGCAGGACTTGCCGTACTGGACGGCGATTGCCCGTGAAGCCAGCCCCGAACTGGCCGCTCGGCTGGCGGCGGTGAAAGTGGCCGAGGCCCAGGCCGACAGCCAGCGCGCCGGGCATTATCCAACCTTGTCGTTGACCACCCAGTTGACCCGCCGGGAAACCCGTCAATACCAGGAGCTCGACCCGCGCCAGGACACCTACTACGTGGGTGTGCAATTGGATATTCCGTTGTATCGCGGCGGGGCGGTACGGGCCTCGGTGGCCAAGGCCGAAGCGCAACTGGCCGGCGCCCAGTCCGACTACGACGTGCAACGCCAGCAACTGGCCGAGGATATCGAGGCCGACTACCTGGGCGTCGTCGCCGGGTTTGCCAAGAGCAAGGCCATGCAGCGGGCGGTGGAGTCCAATCAGCGAGCACTGATCTCGACGGAAAAAGGCTTCCAGGGCGGCGTGCGCTCCACGGTGGATATTCTTGACGCGCAGCAACGGCTGTTCCAGGCCCGTCGAGACCTGCTCAACACCAAGCTCGACATGCTGCAGAGTTATGTGAGCCTGCACACCCACACCGGCCAGATGAACCGCGCGGTGCTGGAGCAGGTGCAGAGTTTGTTCTAGACAATCCAGGGTTCAAGTTTGCACTTACCCCTGTGGCGGGGGAGCTTACTCCCGCTGGGGCTGTAGGAGCTGGCGAAGCCTGCGATCTTTTGATCTTGATCTTTCGCTTGGGACTCAATTGTCTGGGACAAGATCGCAGCCTCGTTGCACTCGTCAGCTCCTACAAGCCTGCGATCTTTTGATCTTGATCTTTCGCTTGGGACTCAATTGTCTGGGACAAGATCGCAGCCTCGTTGCACTCGTCAGCTCCTACACAGCTCCTACAGCGCAGCCGAGCGGGAGCAAGCTCTCATGGAACAAATTGCAACCATGCGATTTTTAAGGCTGAAACACATATCGATCGTTCCCACGCTCCTGCGTGGGAATGTCGCCAGGGACGCTCCGCGTTCCGCTTCTGGAGTGTGACGCAGAGCGTCACGGGATGCATTCCCANACATATCGATCGTTCCCACGCTCCTGCGTGGGAATGTCGCCAGGGACGCTCCGCGTTCCGCTTCTGGAGTGTGACGCAGAGCGTCACGGGATGCATTCCCAACAAAAATCCCCTGTGGGAGCAAAGCTTGCTCGCGATAGCGGTGGGTCAGTCTGCCTTGATGTTGGATGTGCCGCCGTCATCGCGAGCAAGCTTTGCTCCCACGGTTTGGATCGGTGCCAGCCTGGGATTTCCCTGCCAACAAAAATCCCCTGTGGGAGCAAAGTTTGCTCGCGATAGCGGTGTGTCAGTCTGCCTTGATGTTGGATGTCCGCCGTCATCGCGAGCAAGCTTTGCTCCCACAGTTTGGATCGGTGTCAGCCTGCGATTTCCCTTCCAACAAAAATCCCCTGTGGGAGCAAAGCTTGCTCGCGATAGCGGTGGGTCAGTCTGCCTTGATGTTGGATGTCCGCCGTCATCGCGAGCAAGCTTTGCTCCCACRGTTTGGATCGGTGCCAGCCTGCGATTTCCCTTCCAACAAAAATCCCCTGTGGGAGCAAAGCTTGCTCGCGATAGCGGTGGGTCAGTCTGCCTTGATGTTGGATGTCCGCCGTNNNNGAGCAAAGTTTGCTCGCGATAGCGGTGTGTCAGTCTGCCTTGATGTTGGATGTCCGCCGTCATCGCGAGCAAGCTTTGCTCCCACAGTTTGGATCGGTGCCAGCCTGCGATTTCCTTGCCAACATAAATCCCAGTGGGAGCAAAGCTTGCTCGCGATAACGGTGTGTCAGTCTGCCTTGATGTTGGATGTCCGCCGTCATCGCAAGCAAGCTTTGCTCCCACGGTTTGGATCGGTGCCAGCCTGCGATTTCCCTGCCAACAAAAATCCCCTGTGGGAGCAAAGCTTGCTCGCGATAGCGGTGTGTCAGTCTGCCTTGATGTTGGATGTCCGCCGTCATCGCAAACAAGCTTTGCTCCCACGGTTTGGATCGGTGCCAGCCTGGGATTTCCCAGCCAACAAAAATCCCCTGTGGAAGCAAAGCTTGCTCNAAATCCCCTGTGGGAGCAAAGCTTGCTCGCGATAGCGGTGTGTCAGTCTGCCTTGATGTTGGATGTCCGCCGTCATCGCAAACAAGCTTTGCTCCCACAGTTTGGATCAGTGCCAGCCTGGGATTTCCCAGCCAACAAAAATCCCCTGTGGGAGCAAAGCTTGCTCGCGATAGCGGTGTGTCAGTCTGCCTTGATGTTGGATGTCCGCCGTCATCGCAAACAAGCTTTNCCAACAAAAATCCCCTGTGGGAGCAAAGCTTGCTCGCGATAGCGGTGTGTCAGTCTGCCTTGATGTTGGATGTCCGCCGTCATCGCAAACAAGCTTTGCTCCCACGGTTTGGATCGGTGCCAGCCTGGGATTTCCCTGCCAACAAAAATCCCCTGTGGGAGCAAAGCTTGCTCGCGATAGCGGTGGGTCAGTCTGCCTTGATGTTGGATGTGCCTCCGTCATCGCGAGCAAGCTTTGCTCCCACGGTTTGGATCGGTGCCAGCCTGGGATTTCCCAGCCAACAAAAATCCCCTGTGGAAGCAAAGCTTGCTCGCGATAACGGTGTGTCAGTCTGCCTTGATGTTGGATGTGCCGCCGTCATCGCGAGCAAGCCTTGCTCCCACGGTTTGGATCGGTGCCAGCCTGGGATTTCCCAGCCAACAAAAATCCCCTGTGGGAGCAAAGCTTGCTCGCGATAGCGGTGGGTCGGTCAGCATCCATGCTGTATTGCGGGCAAGCCTGCTCAGGGGGCAATCAGGCGGTGAAGTCGCTGGCGTGCAGCTCCTTGACGCCGACCAGTTCGAATTCGAACTCGGGGGTGGCGTCGGCGTTGGTGCTGCCGGAGAGGATGCCATCGACGAAGCGCAGCTGGCCGGTGGCGTTGGTGGGGTCGAAGGCGTTGCTGCCGATGAACGTGAAGGCATCGACTGTGGCGGTCAGCGGGTTGGCGTCCAGGCCGGTGAGGTCCAACTTGTCGAACTCCGCGCTCTTGAAGCCGCTGATCACATCGCGCAGCGCCCCGACGCCCATGTCCGACAGCGCACCAAACGCGTAGGTGTCCGCACCCGTGCCACCGGTGAGGTTGTCGGTGCCTGCGCCGCCGATCAATCGGTCATCGCCCGAACCACCCACCAGCGTATCGTTGCCGGCCCCTCCGTCGAGGACGTTCGCCGCGCTGTTGCCCGACAGCGTGTCGGCGTAGGCGCTTCCCTTCAGGCTATCGATAAACTTCAAAGTGTCGAGCCCGGAGCCCACGGTGTTCTGTTGCGCCGACGTCGAGAGGTTGACGGTCACGCTGGACAGCGCGCGTTCAAAACTGGCCGTATCAATGCCATCGCGTCCATCCAGGACATTGTTGCCGGCGCCGGCGAACAGCGTATTGTCCAGCGCGTTGCCGGTGCCATTGGCGGCGCCGGTGCTATCGACATACAGGTTCTCAACGTTGTTGCCCAAGGTATAGGCCGCCAGGCTGCTGTGCACACCGTCGATCCCGCCCGTCACTGCGTTGGTGCTGGTCTCGATCACACTGTCGTCGGCATTGTCGACAAAGTAAGTGTCGTCCCCGTCGGCGCCGCTCATGCTGTCTGCCCCGGCGGCGCCGTTGAGCACGTTGTTGGCGGTATTGCCGGTGATGAAATTGCGCCGTTCATTGCCGGTGCCGTCGATGTCCGACACACCGGTGAGCACCAGGTTTTCCAGATTGGCACCCAGGGTCCAACTCACCGAGGCTTGCACCGTGTCGATCTGCGCGGTCGAGGTGTTGGTTTCCACCACGCTGTCGAAGGCATTGTCGACCACGTAGATGTCGTTGCCGTCGCCACCGGTGAGGGTGTCGGCGCCCAGGTCGCCGTCCAGCGTGTCGTTGCCCGAACTGCCCACCAGGGTGTCGTCCTGGTCGGTACCGGAGATCATCCCGCCCTGGTTCTGGGCGTTGTCGAAAATGTCCTGCACGCTGTTGTTGTCGTTGGGATTGCCTTGGAAGCCCAAGTCATCGGCAATGTAGTCCGCCAGGCGTTGGCCGACGATTTCCGCCGATTCCTCATGCAGGTGCCAGACGTCATCGGGGTACACCAGCGGGTCGACTTCGTAGCGCAAGGGCAGGTCGGTGTAGTCCACCGCCAGCTTGACGTCGGCGCGCTCGGCGGCGATGGCTTCCTGGACGGCGCGGACATAACCGACGCCCTCGACGATGGAAGCGATCTTCTCTTCCGAATAACCCCGGGCCCGGGCCGCGTCCTCCGAGTAATGACCGGTTTCCATCAAGTAAACGCTGAAATTGCCGAACTGGGCATGCAAGTAATCGAATACCTTCAAAGTCGCGGCCTTGTACGCCGCAGCAGCCGCTACCTTGTCGGTGGCGCGGGCGATTTCCTGGGCGGCTTCCTCGCCCTGGCCCCAGATGATGCCCATGGTGACGTTATCGATCGCCTGCAGTTCGGTGCGCTGGTCGCGCAGCAACGTCACCGCCCGCAACAGTGCCGCCCCGGGTTGGTTGGTGTCGGTCAGCCACCAGCACAGCTGGAGTTCCTCGGCGCTGAGTGTGGAGAGGCCGTTGACCGTGCTGCCGCCCACCGCGATGTCGATGCCATTGCCGTCGGCATCGGTGAACTGGCTGCGCACGTCATAGGTGGTGTAGCGGTCCAGGTCATTGACCAGCATCGAGGTGCCGGACTGGTCGTCGTCCTCGGTCATGCGCAGCAGGCGCGCATTGGATTGGCCGAGGGTCGGCAGGTAGAGGATGTCCTGCTGGGCGCGCTCGCCGAAGACGAAGTCGCTGGCGGTGAGGGTGTTGAGGTAGTTGCCGTTGAGGGCGATCTCGAAGCGATTGCCGTCGGCATCGGCTTCGGCGGACTTGATGTAAGTCTTGTCGCCAGCCGCATTCAGGGTCATGTACAGCGTGCCGTTGCTGCCATCGCCGAGGCCGAGAAAGCCCAGCCCCGAGACATCGATTTTGTCGACGCCGACGGTGAAGTCATAAATCGTGTCGGTGGCCGTGACACCCCCGGTGTCGTAGTCGCGGTAGCTGTCGGAGAGGTTGCTGTAGCGGAACGTGTCGGCACCGTCACCGCCGTACAGCGAATCGCGTCCGGCGCCGCCGTCGACGATGTCCGCACCGGTGCCGGCCTTGATGGTGTCGTTGCCGCCCAGGCCAAGGATCAGGTCCGCGCCGGTCGTGCCGTTGAGGGTCTCGGCATTGTTGGTGCCGGTGATGGTGTTGGCGGGCGCATCGGCCACCACCAGGGCGAAGTTGTCACTGACCGAGGCGCCCGATGGGTCGGTGGCCTTGACCAGCACGTCGTAGTTGCCTGCCGCAGTGCTGGTCGGGGTGCCGCTGAAGGTCAGGCTGGTGGCATTGAAACTCAGCCAGGCGGGCAGGGCGTTGCCGTTGGCGAGGGTCGCGGTGTAGGTCAGCACATCCTGGTTGGCGTCGGTGAAACTGTTGCTGGCCACGGTGTAGCTGAACGGCGTGCTTTCACTGGCGTTCTGGTCCAGCAGCGGGGTGGCCACGACTGGCGCCACGTTGGTGGGGTTGGTCTGGTCGGCGAAGACAAAGTGACTGGCCGTCAGGCTGCTGACGAAGTTGCCTGCCATCGAGACCTCGAACCGGTTGCCGTTGGCATCGACCGTCAGATCCTTGAGGTAGGTGCGGTTGGTCGACGAACTGTAAGTGACCTGCAGGGTGCCGTTGAGCCCGTTGCCCAGGCCGGTATAGCCAAGCGCCGAGACATCGATCTTGTCTGCAGTCAGGTCGAAGTCGAGGATCTGGTCACTGGCGCTGGTGGAGCTGGTGCGGTAGCTGTCGAGTTTCGAGGTGTAGCGGAACACATCGGCCCCCGTGCCGCCGGTGAGCTTGTCCACCCCGGTGCCGCCGACCAGGATGTCGTTGCCGGCGCCGCCATTGAGGGTGTCGTTGCCCGCGCCACCGTACAATTGCTCATTGGCCGCGGTGCCGGTCAGCGTGTCGTTGTTCGGCGTGCCATTGATCACAATGGCGGTGGGGACGTCCTGCACGGCGAGGGTAAAGCTGTCGCTGACGGTGGCGTTGCTGCCGTCGCTCGCGGTGACCTGGATGGCATAGGTGCCCGACGCGGTGGCGGGTGGCGTGCCGCTGAAGGTGCGGGTGGCGGCATCGAAGAGCAGCCAGCTTGGCAGGGCGCTGCCATTGGCGAGTTTGGCGGTGTAGCTCAGGCTGTCGTTATCCGGATCGGTGAAACTGGTGGCCGGCACCACGTAGCTGAACGGGGTGTTTTCGGTCGCGTTTTGATCGAGCAGCGGCGTCGCCAGTACCGGCGCCTGGTTGGTCGGCGAGGTGGTGGCGAAGACGAAGTTGGCGCTGGTCAGGGTGTTGAGGTAATTGCCATCCAGCGCCACTTCGAAGCGGTTGCCATTGGCATCGGCTTCCAGGGACTTGATGTAGGTCTTGGTGCCGGCACTGTTGAGCACCAGGTACACGGTGTTGTTCTTGCCGTCCCCCAGGCCGGTGAAGCCCATGGCCGAGAGGTCGATCTTGTCGGCGCTGATGTCGAAATCGGTGATCAGGTCGCCGAGGTTGGCGCCGCCGGTGTTGTAGTTGCGGTAGCTGTCCAGGCGGTTGGAGAACACGAAGGTGTCCGCCCCGGCGCCACCGGTGAGGGTGTCCATGCCAGCACCGCCGTCGAGCTTGTCGTCGCCGGCGCCGCCGCTGAGGCTGTCGTTGCCCGCCAGGCCGAGCAGGGTGTCGGCTGCATCGCTACCCAGCAGCGAGTCGCTGCCGCTGGTGCCGGTGATGACGCGATTGAAGATGAAGTTACTGGCGGTCAGGGTACTGGCCAGGTTGCCCGAGAGGATCAGCTCGAAGCGATTGCCGCTGGCGTCGGCGTCGAAGTCCTTGATGTAGGTGCGGTCGCTGGTGGCGTTGTAGCTGACTTGCAGGGTGCCGCCACGGCCATTGCCCAGGCCGGTGAAACCGAGGCCGGCGAGGTCGATCTTGTCCTGGGTGACGTCGAAGTCGGTGATGGTGTCATCGAAGCTGGTGGTCGCGTTGCGGTAACTGTCCGACTGGGCGACGAACCGGAACGTATCGGCACCGGTGCCACCGGTGAGTTTGTCGATGCCGGCGCCGCCGACCAGGATGTCGCTACCGGCTGCGCCATTGATCGTATCGTTGCCGGCGCCACCGTAGAAAATCTCGGCGGCGGCGCTGCCGAGCAGGGTGTCGTTGCCCGCCGTACCTTGCACGGTGGTCATCGGCACCGTGGCACTGACGTAGCTGCCGTCGCCATAGACCAACGTGGCGCCCTTGCTGGTGTGGCTGATGGTGTTGGCGATGATTGCGTTGCGGTCGGTGCCGTCTTCGTTGCGCTCTGCCACCCCATAGGTCGACAGGTCGCTGCCGCTGATGATGTTGCCCTGGATGAGGTTGTCGCTGCCGTTGAAGTACTTGCCGGACACGCCCAGGGTGTCGTCATAGGACTGGATGATGATTTCCGGTACGGCACCGCCCAGGGAGTTGTTGTTGAGGGTGTTGTCGATGATTTCGACGTGGTTGCTGCCGTAGATGCGGATCCCGGCGCTGCTGTTGTCGTGGATGTCGACGCCGGTGACGGTCACTTCGCTGGAGAGCTTGATCAGCACCCCTTCGGCACCGTTGCCATACACCTCGCCGCCGGTGATGGTGATGTTGCTGGGCGAGGGGATGTCCTCGCTGCCGCGCTGGACCACGATGCCATTGCCGCCATTGTCGTAGGCGACGTTATTGGTCATGGTGAAATCGTGGGTGCTGGTGACGACGTTGAAACCATGGCGGTCGTTGTTATAGGCGATGTTGTTTTCGAAGGTGCTGTCGCTGAGGAAGTCGGCGACGAAGCCGTCCAGGCCGTTGCCGTGGGACACGCTGTTCTTGATGACCATGTTGACGGTCTGCTCGTGGGGGTCGAAACCGTACCCCGAGCAATCCTTGATCTCGACGCTGTCGAGGGTGACATTGGAGTCGTAGCCTTCTTCGCCGGGAATGTAGCCGTTGAACCAGCCGTCGACCTTGCCGGTGGTGCTGTCGCGGTTGCCGTCGATGGTGAGGTTGCTGACGCCGAAGTCGTGGGTTTCTTCGCCGTAGGCCGAGCGGATGATCCCGGTGATCTTGGTATCGGAGCCGTCGGCCAGCTTGACCGTGGTCTCGCCCATGCCGTCGCCGTACAGGTAGACATTGCTCTTGAGCATCAGGCAGCCATCGGAAGGTTCCTCTCCCCCCGAAACGATGTAGGTGCCGGTCGGCATGTACACCTGCCCACCGCCGGCCGCGGCCGCCGCATCAATCGCACTTTGGATGGCTGCCGTGTCGTCGGTGATGCCATCTCCTTTGGCGCCAAAATTTTGTACGTTGAAAATCATGAGCTTATCTCCGTATCAGGCTTAAACCTCGGTAGACGTCAACATTCCATCGACGACCTTCGTGTTATGACCCAGCGGAGCGCAAAAGTTGTGACCGCATATCGGGGAAAGTGTCAAAAAGCCGGACTAACTGATCAGCGGTTGTGTAGGGATTGCCCAGGAGTAACGTTCTGTTGACGCTTTCTCAACGCCGACGATGCCCTTTCCTGTGGGAGCGAGCTTGCTCGCGATAGCGGTGCGCCAGTCAACATCGATGCAGCTGAACCGACGTTATCGCGAGCAAGCTCGCTCCCACAGGGGACACCGTGCGGTTTCCTTGATTGGCATCAACCTCACTTCGGGGATGGCGCGATAACCTCGAATAAACCATCGCCCCGCTGAAGAGGGCGACTGAGGAAGCTCATGAGTTATCCGCTGTTTCTGACCTTGCACCTGTTTGCCGCGCTGGTTTTCATCGGCACGGTTTTCTTCGAAGTCCTGTTCCTGGAGAGCATTCGCAAGCAACTGCCCACCAAGGTCATGGTGCTGCTGGAGCAAGGCATCAGCCAACGCGCCCGGCAGTTGATGCCGTGGGTGCTGCTGGTGCTGTTCGGCGCGGGCATTGGCATGGTCTGGCTGCGCTATTGGCCGGTGCTGTCGTCGCCGTTGCAGTCATCCTTCGGTTTGCTGCTGGGGTTGAAGATTCTGTTGGCGGGCAGTGTGCTGGGGCATTTCCTCTGGGCCATGTGGCTGTTCAGGAGCGGGCGCATGAACGCCCGCTACGTGCACATCATTCATACCAGCGTGTTCCTGCACATGGTCGCGATCGTGCTGCTGGCCAAGGCCATGTTCTACGTCACCTGGTAAGCGCTGGCGCGTGGTTCCAAGGCGCTTGATACAGGTCAAGGTGACCCGGCGGGTTACCCCGCAAACTGCTCGCGCACAGCCACTCGGAGATTGTCATGTTCGACCCGTTCCATACCCTCGGTGAGCGACCCTCGGGACGTGCTCCTGTGGTGGCTGATTTCGATTGTCCGGTCGGTACACGTAGATTCCACGCAGGCATCGGCTCGCTCGACCTGCTTCGAGGGTTGCGCAGCAGCCGTCAGAAACGACGGCCCTTGTCCCTGGCGGTGCACCTGCCTTCGCGCTTGCGGCTGGCGTCGTGTTCGCCCCTGGCCAGCGACTGCCGCTGCGGTGAGATCGAGGGCTATATGCAACGCCTGACGTATGAGATGGGGTTGGTCGGTTGCCACCTGGGCGCAGGGCGGCGCGTCGAGCAGTTTTGCCTGACCGGTGGCACACCGGTGATCGCTCATCTGCAGAAGCTGATGAGTGACCTGCGCAAGCGCTTTGACTTCAGTGAATACGACGGCGGCGACCACAGCATCGAGGTGGACCTGCACCACACGGATTGGTCGACCATGGGCCTGATCCGTGACCAGGGTTTCACCCATGTCAGCATCGGTGTGCCCGACATTGGCGTCGACAGCGACCTGTCGGTCGATTGTTACCAGAATCCGGCCCCGATCCATTCGTTGATCGATGCGGCGCGCACGTTTGGTTTTCGCTCCATCAACATTGACCTGGGCTACGGTCATGCCTGGCAGACGCCGAGCAGTTTCGCCCTGAAGCTGGCGACGCTGATCGAACTGGAACCGGACCGGCTGCACGTTTTCGACTATGCCCGCGCGCCTTATCGTTATCGCTCGAAGAACACCGGTGTGGCCGGTGCCTTTTGCAGCCCGGCCGACAAGGACGCCATGCGGCGGATCTGCTGCGAGCAACTGATTGGCGCCGGTTATCACTACATTGGCCTGGGCCAGTTTGTCAGGGCCGACGATGACCTGGCGGTGGCCCAGGAGCACGGACGCCTGCATCGCAATTGCCAGGGGTTTACCCGTCACGGTTGCTGTGATCACGTGGGCTTCGGTTTGTCGGCCATCACCCAGATCGAGCACTTGTACGTACAGAACACCGACGACCTGCATCAGTATTGCCAACAGCTGGACGCCGGGCAGTTGCCGGTCTATCGCGGCTGGCGCTGTGAAGCGCAGGATCAGGTCAAGGCATGCGTGACCGAGCAGCTGTCCTGTGACCTGGAACTGGATATCCCGGCCATCGAGGCACGCTTCGGCCTGGTGTTTCGCGAGCATTTCGCGTCTGTCTGGCCGTCGCTGGAAGCGTTGCATGACCAGGGATTGATTGAACTGTCGAGCCGGTTTATCGGCATCCTGCCCGCCGGGCGCTTGAACGTCGATGCGATCTGCAATCTGTTCGACCCAGGACTGGATGACGCAGGCCCACCCCCTTTTGAAAAGTTGAACCCATCATGAATGCTGCATCCGGTTTCAATCGTGCCCTGGTGGAGAAATACGACCGCCCGGGGCCGCGCTACACCTCCTATCCGACGGCGCCGCAGTTCCACCAGGCCTTTGCCATGGACGAATACCAGCAGGCTGCCCAACGCAGCAACCAGGCGCCGCAGCCCAAGTCGTTATCGGTGTACATCCATATCCCGTTCTGCCAGAGCCTCTGCTATTACTGCGCATGCAACAAGATCATCACGCGCAAGACCCATCGTGCCGTCGAATACCTGACCTATCTCAAGCGCGAAATTGCCCTGCAGGCGACCTTGTTCGACCGCTCGCGCAAACTGACCCAGTTGCACCTGGGTGGGGGCACGCCAACTTACCTGACCCATGAGCAACTGGCCGACCTGATGGACTGCCTGCACCAGTCGTTCGACATGGACGACAGCGACGCCCATGAGTTTTCCATCGAGGTCGATCCGCGGACCATCGATGCGCAACAGATCCAAGGCCTGCGCCAGCTGGGGTTCAACCGCCTGAGCTTTGGCGTCCAGGATTTCGATGCCCAGGTGCAGATTGCCGTCAATCGAGTGCAAAGCGAAGCCCAGGTCGTCGAGCTGGTGGAAGCCGCGCGCCTGGCGCGCTTCAAGTCGGTCAGCGTCGATCTGATCTATGGCCTGCCTTTGCAGACCATCGCCAGTTTCGATGTCACCTTGAGCAAGATCATCGCCCTGCGTCCGGACCGGATCGCGGCCTACAGTTACGCCCACCTGCCGCAACGGGTGCGGGCGCAGCGGATGATCCGGCCAGAAGACATGCCGCCGCCAGAGCGCAAGCTGGAGTTGCTGGAGCTGACCATCAATCGCCTGACTGAAGCCGGCTACGTCTACATCGGCATGGACCACTTTGCCTTGCCGGATGACGAACTGGTACGCGCCCGCGCCCAGGGCAGCCTGCAGCGCAATTTCCAGGGTTATTCCACCCACGCCGATTGCGACCTGATCGGCCTGGGGGTGTCGTCGATTGGCAAGGTGGGCGACAGCTACAACCAGAACGTCAAGGAGCTTTCCCAGTATTACGCCCGGTTGGATCAAGGCTTGCTGGCGGTGCAGCGCGGTTATCGGCTGAGCGACGATGATCGCCTGCGGCGCGAGGTCATCAGCGAACTGATGTGTCATGGGCGCATCGATTTCGGCCGGATCGAGAGCGCCCACGGCATTCGATTTACCGAGTACTTCGCCGATGCCCTGGACCGACTCCAGGAGCTGGTGCGCGACGGGTTGCTGGACCTTCGCGACGACGAGCTGGTGTTGTTGCCCCAGGGGCAATTGATGATGCGCAACGTGGCCATGGCGTTCGACGCGTACTTGGGGGCGGGCCAGACGGTCCAGTATTCGCGCACGGTCTGATAACCCAAGCTCGCGCTGGGTTCTGTAGGAGCTTTGATCTTGATCTTGATCTTGATCTTGATCTTGATCTTGATCTTGATCTTGATCTTGATCTTGATCTTGATCTTGATCTTTCGCTCTCGACTCAATTGTCAGTGGAAAGATCGCAGCCTCGTTGCACTCGACAGCTCCTACACAGCTCCTACACAGCTCCTACACAGTTCAGCTCCTACACAGCTCCTATGCAGCCTCCTACAGCAGCCCAGCGGGGGCAAGGGGGCTTTCGTCCCGTTACGATCGCTCGTTATCCGAGCCGGCGGCGGCCGGGATGAGGTCGCGTGTCGCATAGAAGCCCTGCACCAGGCGATTCTTGGCCCGGTACTCGCACAGGAGCAGCAATGTATCCGGCATCTGGGAAATGGACGACGAATGTTTGACCACCATCGTCTTACCTCCCGAGCGTAGGCGCACCAGTGTCCCGGGTTCGAATGTGCCCATCTGCAATCACCTCACAGTCACGTTGCTTGTGCGTTCTACCCAACCCCCGCCCAGAGCCTTGTACAGGTTGACTTCGGCGAGCAGCTGCGACAGCCGGTCGACGATCAGGGTTTGCTGGGCGCTGAACAGCGAGCGTTGGGCATCGAGAAACGTCAGGCTGCTGTCCACGCCGATGCGATAGCGCCTCTCCGCCAGGCGGTAGTAATCCTGGTTGGCTTGCACCAGGTCGCGCTGGGCGATCAACTGGTCTTTATAAGTCTTGCGTGCCGCCAGGCCATCGGAGACTTCCTGGAAGGCGGTCTGGATGGCTTTTTCGTATTGCGACACACGGATGTCTTTCTGGATTTTCGAGTAGTTCAGGCTCGCCCGAAGGCTGCCGGCGTTGAAAATCGGCAGATTGATCTGCGGTTGAAACGTCCAGCTGCCCGACCCGCCCTTGAACAGCCCGGACAGCTCGTTGCTGGAACTGCCCGCGTTGGCGGTCAGGCTGATGCTCGGGAAAAACGCGGCACGGGCCGCGCCGATGTTGGCGTTGGCCGATTGCAGCAGGTACTCGGCCTCCAGGATATCCGGCCGGCGTTGCAGCAAGTCTGAAGGCAGGCCCGCCGGTACTTCGCTGAGCAGGTCCGATGACAATGGGCGGCCGGGCAGGTCATCGGCGACCGACGTGCCGACCAGTAACGTGAGGTTGTTGAGGTCCTGGGCGACCTGGCGCTGGAACTTGGCCAGGCTGGCCCTGGCGCTTTCCACCGAGGTGCGCGATTGGCTCAGGTTCAAGGCCGAGGCGGTGCCGACCTGGTTACTGCGTTCGGTCAGGCGCAGGCTCTGCTCATAGGACTGCAGCGTGTCTTGGGTCAACGCCAGCAACTCCTGATCGGCTCGCCAGGTCAGGTAGGCACTGGCCACACTGGCCACCAGGCTCAATTGGCTACTGCGGCGGGCTTCTTCGCTGGACAGATAGATCAGCGATGCCTGGTCGCTGAGGCTGCGTATGCGCCCGAACAGATCCAGCTCATAAGCACTGATCCCCAGGGTTGCCGAATACGAACGGCTGATGGCCGCGTCGCCGGTTCCGGTGAGGCTGGCCGGCAGGCGCTGGCGCGAACCGGTGCCGTTGGCACTGATCGCCGGGAAGAGGTCCGCCCGCTGGATCCGATACTGCGCCTGGTAAGCCTCGACGTTCAGGGTCGCTACGCGCAAGTCGCGGTTGTTGACCAGCGCACTTTCGATCAGTTGCGCCAACACCGGATCCTGGAACAGGTCACGCCAACCCTGTTCGGCCGCCAGGGGCCCCGACAAGGCCGGGGCATAGGCCGAGGTTTGCGGATACTGCCGGGCGACCGGTGAGTCGGGGCGTTGGTAGTCCGGGATCAGCGAGCAACCGCCCAACATGAATGCCGCGACCGCCAGGGGGCTCAAGAGTTTATGCATCGACCTGTTATCTCACTGTGGTGCCTGCCCAGACCCCACTGGCGCAGGCAGGCGGGTTCTGGCGGGCCGTGCGCGGCGAGCCGTCATGATCCGATCATCCATTTCGCCAGCCCATGTCGCCCGCTCACGCCCAGCTTGGCGGCGGCACGCTTGAGGTAGGTTTCGATGGAGCTGTTCTTGACCTGTAGTTTTTCTGCGATCTCCGGCACGGTGCCCCCGGCCAGCAGGCCCAGGCAGACCTCTTTTTCCCGTACCGAAAGGGTCACGTCGCAGGGGCTCAACCGATCATTGAAATCGCGCTGCAATTGGGTCTGTTCAGCGGCATCGAGCGGATGGCCCGTAGCGCTGCCAGAAGCTTTGAAACATTGGCGATTGAGGTGCGCATGACGCTCGGCCAAGGGCAGCAGCGTTTCGGAAAGGTATTTCAGAAAGGACAGTTCCTGGAGGGAAAAGTCGCGCTGTACCTGGGGGCGTTGCAACGAAATCACACAGCGGCGATTGGCCTTGCGCGAAATCAGAATGCACTGGTGGGACGTACCGAGGCAGTCGTTGCCTCTTTCGTCCTTCATCCGTGCGTTCAGATGGATCAGCAGGGCGTCATCCACCTCCAGCACTCTTTTCACCAAGGGGTGATCGTTGCGCCGTATTGCCGTGGTGGGGCAGGGGGATTGCATGTGCGCGCTTTTTTCCGAACCCGCATACCCCAACAGTTGTACATCGAGGACGCTCGACTGGGTGTCGTCGGCTGTCCATTCACTCAATTCGAGGCGACTGACAGGCACTGATGTCTCGATCATCTGGTGCATGTTGGTCAAGAAACTCTCGTGTCCGACACTTGAAATCAGCTTTCCTAGCTCTACGTAGAGGTGCGATTTTTCTGCACCCCCAATACACGCATGTCGATTCATAGTCCTTATTCCTGCTTACTCGAAAAGGCTCCGCATCGCTGATGTTGACGGAAAAAATCCGACTGCTTCGAGAAGTTGAAGCCTCTTCTGGATTTGATACTCGGAGTCAATGCCGGTCTTGTGAACCTATTGACTTAAACGGTTTAGCCGGTAGGGCTATTAGGCGTTTCCATGTAGGAAAAGTCTGTAAGGGAAAACAGGGACATTCCGGGTCGGTCAGTGGGTGTTGGCTTGTGATACCTCCGAGCAAAAAAACACGTTGGACCAAAGGTTCTTCCCCTGGCAACGATTGCTGCGAGGCCAGGCTTTGGCGCGATTACAGGAAAAATATCCAGTTAAATCAAAAGGTTGTGTTCTTGGTCTGGTTTCGGGATGCCTGTTTTTTTCAGAATCATCAATGTGGGAAGTATCTGGCAGACATGTCCGGAACCTGGATTCCCATTATGGTGAAAACTTCTCATTTCTCGATTTTTCTGTCGGTATGTGTCGCTTTTTGTCTATATAGGAGTCGCTTTTTGTCATTGACGCTTTAGGGGGGCGACTAGCGGGAGGGGGGGCCACGCCGTCCAGCCCATGTCGCTCAGCGGCCGTTCGCGCGGTTCATGCGCAGGGCTTGAACGAGAGGATGTCGATGTTCTTTTTGCGCAAGCTGCTCTGCGGTGTCAGGCGCATATACCATTCTCGCAGCCAGCAGGCGAGGGTCGACTCGGCTTGCTCGATGCCGCTCATGAAGCGCGCGGCATTGACGATCCCGTTGGCCCGGGGGTGCCGATGGGCCTGGTAATGCAGCAGTGCGGTGCGCAGGTCCGGCGTTTGCGCCAATCGATCGGCCAATACCACGGCATCCTCGATCGCCTGTGCGGCACCTTGGCCCAGGCTGGGTAGCATGGGGTGAGCCGCATCGCCCAAGAGCACCACGTGTCCCTCGCAGAATTGCTCGACGGGATGGCGATCCCGGGCGTGCATTTTCAGTAGGGCACTCTCGGGGGTGGCCTCGATGACCGCCACCACTTCCGGCGCCCAGCCGGCATAGGCCGCAAGCACTTCCCGCTTGCTGATGTTCAAGGCGGCGTCCGCCGCGTTTTTGTGATTGCAGGTGCCCCACCAGTACGCTTGGCCGTCCCCGACATCGCAGAGCCCGAAGCGCTTGCCGCGTCCCCAGTAATGCGCCACGTAGCCTTCGGTCATGACCGGATGGCTGAAGGGCGCCACCGCCAGCCAGGCGACATAACCCGATGGGCGGGTTGGGGTTTGGCCGAGCATCTGCTGGCGAATCACCGAGTTCAGGCCATCGGCGCCAATCAACAGATCCGCTTCCTGGAGGCTGCCGTCTTCGAACCGTACCGCGACGCCATCGGGGCGCTGGTCATACCCCGTGCAGCGCAACCCGGTCGTCAAAGTGTCGGGTGCGAGCTGCTGCGCCAATGCACGTAGCAACAGTGGGCGCTGGATATTCACACTGGGATGGCCCAACTGTTCGCCGATCTCATGGATCGGCATGCGGGTGATGGCATCGCCCTGGTGTTTCTTGAAGAAGAAGTCGCGGATCACCTGGCCGGCCTGTTCCACCGGGACATGGGCGTCAATCGAGTGCAACGCCGCCATGGCATTGGCCATGACGGACAAACCGGTGCCACCGGTGCGCAGTGTCTGGGCCGCCTCGAAGACCCTGACCTGCCAACCCGCGCGCTGCAGCGCGATGGCGGCGGTCAGCCCGCCGATGCCGGCGCCGGCGACAATGGCTTTTCTGGGTGCTGTCATGTTGTTTCACCTGTATCGAGCCCGGAACGACCGGGCGATGGAGTCAAGCGGGGCCGTCAAACCGGCCCCGTGATCGGCGGTCATGGTTAAGCCAGTGCGCTCATGGATTCGGCGTTCCTGGCCCGGGCCAGATCCATCCGCGACCGGATGCATTGGCCCACTCGCTCGATGTGCGGCTCGCGCATCATGGTCAGATGGTCACCCTCCACGGCGACTCGCTGCACATGCGGCGCAATCGAGCGCCAGCCGCGGTACGGGTCACGGAAGGCGGTGCCCACCAGTTCATGAGGGGCTTGCAGCACATCGGGCAGCTCGACGTCCGCCGCGAACAGCGTGATAGGCAGGTCCAGGGGCGGGAAGCGATAGTCCAGCAGTCCTTGCCAGTTGGCATGGAACACCCGGAACAACTGATCGAGTGTCGCCAGGGTGATGGTCTCGTCGAAAATGCCCTGGTCGATGCCGTGCTGCCGGATCGCCGCGAAGGCCTGTGGGTCGTCCTGGGAGGAGAAGTCCAGGGCGTGGTAGGCGTACTCCTTCTGGCCGTCGCCGCTGAGCAGTTCCCACATGAACCAGTTCATGAACTCGCTGCGTTCTATCTGGACCTCGCCCTGCCTGACACGCACGATGGTGTCCAGCAAGAACACGTTATGCAGGCACCGTCCGCGCCGCTGCAACTCGCTCGCCAGCTCATACGCCACGACGCCGCCATAGGACCAGCCGCCGATATTCAGGGGGCCTTCAGGGGCGACCTGCTCGATGGCGTCCGCGTAGTACACCGCCTGGGCCTGCACCGATTGCAACGGTTCACGGGCATCCCAGGTCCCCGGCGCTTGCAGGGCATACAGGTGGACCTGGTCCTTGAGTACCCGCGCCAATGCCGCGTAGCAAAGCACATGCCCGCCGATGGGGTGGACCAAGAACAACGTCGGCCCGCGCGTGGCATTCTTGAAGTCCACCAGCGCGCCGGCGTCGGGGTGTCCGGTTTCGGTCTGTTGCAGCACTTGGGCGAATTCGGCGATGGTCGGCGCCTGGATAAAGTCCGACAGCGAAGGTTCCAGGCCTTGATGTTTGGCGAGCATGGCCACCAGTTGTACCGCCTTGAGCGAATTGCCCCCCAGCTCGAAGAAATTGTCGTGGATGCTGATGCTGTCCAGGTCCAACGTTTCCTGCCAGTAGGCCTGCAGCAGATCCTCCATGGCATTGCGCGGGCCCATGAGGGGGCGCTGCAAGGTGGTCTGGACTTGGATCTTCTGCAGGCGCTGACGGTCGATCTTGCCCGTGGGGCCAAGCGGTAGCTTCGCGATCCTGACCAATGAGGTCGGCACCATGTAGTCGGGCAGTGCCAGGCGCATTTGCGCCTTGAGTTGATTCAGGTCCGGCTCGCGGCCCGGCATGGCCTGGACGAATCCCACCAGGTAACGGCTGCCATCGGTTGCCGTCTTGTCGATGACCGCCACCTGCTGGATGTCGGCTCTGGACCGGACGGCGCCGAGCATGGCCACTTCGATCTCGCCGAGCTCGACGCGGTAGCCCCGGATCTTGACTTGGGCGTCGCTACGGCCCTGGTATACCAAGTCGCCCCCGGGCAGGTAGAAGCCGATGTCGCCGGTTTCATACAAGCGGCGGGTCTGGCCATCGAGCTGGCGATAGATAAAGCGTTCGTCGGTCAAGTCGGGGCGATTCCAGTAGCCATTGGCAAGGCAGGCGCCTTCGATGAACAGGTCGCCCATCACGCCGACCGGGCAAGGATTGCCCGTCGCGTCGAGGATATGCATGCGTACTCCGTCGATGGGCGTGCCGATCGGCGGCATGCTCGGCCAGCTTGCCGTGGGGCCTTCAAGTCGTAGGCTCGTGACCACATGGGCCTCGGTCGGGCCATAGTGGTTCTCGACCCGGCAATCGCCGAGGCGATCGATCAGGTCACGGATTTCGGCGGTGATTTTCAGTTGCTCGCCGGCGACGTTGATCTGGCGCAGCGAGGCGGGGTGGATACCCAGCTGTGTGGCGATTTCGGCCAAACCCTGGAAGGCGACGTAGGGCAGGAACAGGCGATTCACCGCATGCGCGTCAATAAACCTCAGCAAGCGGATGAAGTCATAGCGCAGCCCTTCGTCAATCATCACCAGCTCATGCCCGCTGGACAGGGTCGAGAAAATTTCCTGGAACGAAACGTCGAACGAGATGGGCGCGTATTGCAGCGTCTTCAGCCCACTGACGTCCTGTGCCTGCTGGCGGTTCTGCCAGAGGATCATATTGGTCAGGGCTTGGTGCGGCATGGCCACGCCCTTGGGACGGCCGGTCGAGCCCGAGGTGTAGAGCACGTAGGCGTTGTCTTCCCCTCTAACGCCTGCGGCAATGGTCGCTACCCGTTGGTGATCGTGGGCCAGGTTGTCGTCGAAGCCGGCCACTACGCTGTCCCAATGGCGCGTATCGACCTGGCCTGCCAGGGTCATCGCCAGGCTCGCCGAGGCATCGGCGAATAGCACCAGGCGCGGCTGCGAGTCTTCAAGAATCAGCTCGATGCGCTCGTTCGGATAGCTCAGGTCGATCGGAACGTACGCGGCACCGGCCTGTACGACACCGATCAAGGCGACGATCAGGTCGGGCGAGCGGGGCATCATGATCGCGACCCGATCCCCTTGTCCGATACCCTGCCGGTGCAACCAGCTCACCAGTTGGGCGCAAGCGTCCTGCAATTGGCGATAGGAAAGACGAGTCTGGCCAAGACTCACGGCGGTCTGCTCGCCATGGCGCGCGAAACCGTTCAGCAACAGGGTTGACAGGTTGTCGTGTGGCAAGATCGTAGCGGCTTCTGGTGTGGTTTGCTCCACGGACGGCAGCCAGGCCGGTATGGCCGGTTTAGCCTCAGGCGCGGCGATCATCAGTTCCAGCGTGCGCAGCAGGTAATCGGCATAGGCCTCGACCTGGCTCGTAGCGACTCGCGCGGTGCGGTAGTCCATCTTCAGCATCAGCAAACCGTTGGACGGGTGGCGGCCCAAGGTGGTCAGCAAATCGTAGTTGCTCGCTTCTGTCGTTTCCCAATCAATAAGGATCTCTTCGCCTTGGGCCAGCAGGTCCTTGAGCACGTAAAAGTCGACGTAATTGAACACCACGTTCAAGGCGACGTCGGTCTCGCGATGAATCAACGCGAATGGATAACGCCGATGGGCAAACACCTGCTGTTCCTGGGCCATTGCTGCCCGGATCATCTCCAGCCAGCTTTGACCCTGGTTGCTGAAACGTACCGGAAGGGTGTTGAGAAACAGGCCCAGGACCGAGGCGGCATCTTCGAAGGCCGGTCGGCCATGGCTGATCACGCCACACAGCACTTCCTTTTGGTTGGACATGATCGCTTGTGCGAAACCGTGGGCCGCCAGCAGGACCGCGCGCAATGGCAGGTCATGGGCCTGGCAGAACGCTTCGAGGCGGGCCAGGTCCGCGGCGGGTAGTTCCCGGTAGGCCGAGCGGTGCGGCGTCGGGTCCGGGGCCACGGCGTGAATCCAGCTGGTCATGGCGGCGGCGGGGGCCTCGTGCAAGTAGTCGCGCCAGAACTGGCGGTGGGTATCCGTTGCCGTGGCCTCTTGCTCCAGGACCACGAAGTCAGCCGGCGTGGTGCTCAGGGCAGGCAGTGCGTCGGTGCCAGGCGCCGAGGTGTAGAGCGTGATCAGGTCGCGCATCAAGGTGGCGACGCTCCAGCCGTCGAGAATCGCATGGTGGAAGCTGAAGACCAGGTCGATTTCGTCCTGCGCGACGAACACGCAGAACTGATACAGCGGTGCCCGTTGCCAATCTTCGCGGTAGCGCTTGCGTTCCTCCACGTAGGCGGCAATGGCCTGGGCCCGGGCCTCGGGACTCAGCGGGCGCGCATCGATGACGTGCACGGGAGGCTCGACTGTCGAGTGCACCCGGGCCATAGGCACTTCGGCGTGGCCGATATCGAACGACATACGCAAGGCCGGATGACGCCGGATCAAGGCGTCACAGGCCTGCTTCCAGGCCGGCGCATCCCAATGCAGGCGCAAGCGGTAGCGGAAGATGTCGTGATAGATCGCCGAGTCCGGGTGCATCATCGAGTGATAAATCATCCCGACTTGCAACTGCGAAGCGGCAAACACGTCATCGAACACGCCTTCGCTGGACAGGCGAATCGCCGGCGGAACCTGGGCGAAAGCTTTCACATGGGTCAGGGGTTCGCACTCGATTGCCGGCATTTTCCCGGCTTGCAGAACCTCGGCCAACTGGGCGATGGTCGGGTACTGGTAGACCTGTGCCAATGTCAGCGCAATGCCTTGTTCACGAGCATGGATCTGCAAATGGATGACTTTCAGGGAGTCACCACCCAACATGAAGTAGTTGTCGTGCACACCCAGCGTCGGGCGCTTGAGGTTTTCCCGCCAAAGCTCGGCGAGCGTCTGCTCCAGCGCCGTGCGTGGCGCTGTCGTATCGCTGCCCTGGATGGCTGTTGGCTCGGGCAGGGCTTTGCGGTCGAGCTTGCCGTTGACACTCAGCGGGAACTGCCCAAGCTCGACCAGGTGCCTGGGCACCATGTAGTCGGGCACTTGCTGGCGCAAGGTTTCCTGCAGCGCTTGCGGGGATGGCGAGCTTCCGGGCTCGCTCACCCAATAGGCGTTGAGGTAGGCATCACCGGCTTCCTGGCGGGCGATCACGACCACGTCCTTGACACCTTCACAGGCGAGCAGGTGGGCTTCGATCTCGCCCAATTCGATGCGCAGGCCACGAATCTTCACCTGGAAATCGTTGCGTCCGAGGTATTCGAGGCTGCCATCGGGCAGCCAGCGTCCGAGATCGCCGGTCTTGTACAGCCGGGCTCGGGGATCGCTGTGGAAGGGGTCTTGGATAAACCGTTCAGCGGTCAGTTCGGGACGGTTCAGGTAACCCCGCGCGACGCCGATGCCACCGATGTGCAGCTCGCCGGCCACACCCGGCGGCAGCAGTTGCAGGTTCGCATCGAGGACGTGCATCTGGATATTGGCGATCGGCCGGCCGATCGGGACGATGCTGGCGTGCGCATCGGGCTGGCAATGCCATGCCGTCACGTCAATGGCCGCTTCGGTGGGACCGTAGAGGTTGTGCAGTTGCACCATTGGCAAGCGTTCGAAAAAGCGCGCCTGCACGGAATGGGGCAAGGCCTCGCCGCTGCACAGCACCTGCTTGAGTGTCGTCAGGCGCTGCGGTTCAACCTGGTCGAGGAAGACCTGCAACATCGACGGGACAAAATGCAACAGTGTGATGCCGGCGCTTGCCATGATGTCCATCAAGTAGCGCGGGTCCTTGTGCCCGTCGGGGGCGGCGACGATCAACTGTGCGCCGCTGAGCAATGGCAGGAAAAACTCCCAGACCGATACATCGAAACTGAACGGGGTCTTTTGCAGGATCCGGCTGTGTTCATCGATCCCATAGGCATCGCGGGCCCAGAGCAAGCGATTGACGACTCCGTCGTGCTGGTTCATCACACCCTTGGGCAAACCGGTGGAGCCCGAGGTGTAGATCACGTAGGCCAAGTGCCGAGGCGTCAGGCCGAGCGCAGCGGCGTCCGGGTTGTGTTCCGGTTGTCGAGACAGCGCTTCAGGCTCGGCATCCAGGCACAGTACGGGTATCGTCACGGCGGGCAGGCTCGCCAATAATTCGTGGCTTGTGACCAGGGCACTGGGCGCGCTGTCGCTGAGCATGTGGCGCAAGCGATCGGCCGGATAGCCTGGGTCCAGCGGCACGTAGGCGGCCCCCGCCTTGAGAATGCCCAGCAAGCCGACCACCATTTCCAGGCTGCGGTCCATGCAGATGGCCACGCGGTCGTCCCGACCCAGCCCGCTTTCCAGCAGGGCGTGGGCTAGGCGATTGGCCCGGCGGTTCAGTGCGTCGTAAGTCAGCGCCTGGTCCGCGAAGCGCACCGCGATCGCTTCGGGGCGCGCGACGACCTGGGCTTCGATCAATTGATGGAGCAGCACATCCTTGGGGTAGTCGACGTCAGTGCGATTCCATTCCTGCAGCATCTGATGCTCGGTGGGCGGCAGCGGGTCGAGGGCGGCGACAGACACGTCGAAATCAGCGGCCACGCACGCCAGGATGTGCATGAAGCGTTGTTGCAAAGCCTCGATCTGCGGCGCGTCGAAATAGGCCTCGTTGTAGATGAAGTGCATCCACACATCGTCTTGCGGCGCGGACTCACGCACGTGCATCGCCAATGGCATCTGTTCGTAGCCATTGCTGAGCTTGACCGGCTGTGCCGACGCTGGCCCGTACCAGGTGTCCTGGTCCTGTTCGTAGGACACCACCACGTCGAACAACTGGCGCCGGCCCTGGTTCTGCAAGCCGAGTTCGCGGTTGAGCTCGCTCAGCGGAAAGCGTTGGTAGCGGTAATCCTGCTTGAGCGTCAGGGCGATCTTGCCGACCAGCTCGCTGAAACTCAGGTCGGTGCCCAGGCTCAAGCGTACCGGACTCATGCCGACGAACAAGCCCATCGTGGCCTTGTGTGCGGCATTGGCGCGGTTGAGGATGGGCAGGCCGATGACGATTTCATCCCGTTGCTCGGTGCGCGCAAAGTAGCTGTACAGCGCGCCGAGCATAACGTGGAAGACCGTCGCCTGGCCCGCGGCCTTCGCGTTATCGCCAAGACGGTTGTAAAGCGCCCGGGGCAAGCGCCAGGCATGGTTCTGGCTGGGCGCCAGGCGCTGGTCGAATCGACCCGGGTGACGTGGCGTGAGCAGGGGCTCGGGCAGCGTGCGGTATTTCTCCAGCCAGTATTGGCGTTGGCGCTGGAACGAAGTCGAGTCTTTGTTGGCGGCTTGCTGCTCGACATAGGCTTGGTAGGTCGGTGCCGTTGCCACGTTTTGCGCCTGGTCGTGCAGTGCGGTATAGGCCTGACTGACTGCTCGGCCGATCATGGCGAAGGACCAGCCATCGATGATCAGGTGATGGCAATTGACGAAGCAGTAGTGCAGGTTTTCCCGGAGCTTGACCAGGTCCGCGCGCATCAGCAGCCCATCGTCAAAGGAAAACGGGGTTTGCAGCTTGGCCTGCAGCAAGGCCAATGCGCTGGCCTCTGGATCGGCATGCCCCGACACGTCGTGTACCGCCAGCGGGACGTCGACCGGCCCCAGGAAGCGTTGGCGCGGCAGCGGGTGCTCGCTGGAGCCGGGCACCAGCTGGATCCGCAGGGCATCGTGGCCGTTGACGACCTGATTGAAGGCCGCCTGTAATAGCGTGGCGTCGATCGCGCCGTTGATGCGCGCATAGCCGCCGATGTTGTACAGCGGACTGTCGGCATGCAGCACCTGGTCCAGCCAGATATCCAGTTGCGGGGTGGTGAGGGGGTAAAGTACGCGTTCTGCGCTCGATGCGGGCAGGGTCTGGGTCATGGTGTTCTCCGTGGGCCGATCCGCTGGCCCGATGAAACAAATAAAAAATAGGCCGTGAGGCCAGGCCATTGGCAGCGCAGAGTCAATCGTCAATCAATTCGTGATTACGCGACGCGGGAGGTGTCGGAGCGGGCGAGCGCCTCTATGTGCAACGCCGCCGCTTCGCAGGCGCTGTCGCCACTGGGCATTAGCTTGCGATAGCGCTCACAACGGGCGCGCACCTCTTGGCTGCTCAACACCTTGTCGAGGGCGGCGGTCAGCGACTCGCCGGTGGCCGGAGGAAAAACCCGCAAGCCGCAGCCCAGGCGCTCCATTCGCGCGGCATTGTCGAACTGGTCGTGGGCGAATGGCGTGGCGATCTGCGGCACCCCGGCGGCGAATGCCTGGGCCGTGGTCCCGACGCCCGCATGGTGCACCAAGGCCGAACAGTGGGGCAGGATGCGACTCATCGGTACGTAGCGGCGTACCAGGATCCTGCCGTCAGTGAGCAACGCTGGGTCTACCGGTTGGCTGGTCAGGAATACGCCACGGCGATTGATCGATTTCAACGCTTGAGCCGCTGCGGCGAAATAATGGTCGGCGTCGACGGTGGTCGAGCCCGGAGTAAACACCACCGGCGAGGCCTCGTTCAGGAAGTCTTCGAGCTGGGCATCCGGCTCCTGGAAACCTGAATCATCGAATAACGGGAACCCGGTCAGTACGGCCTGGGCAGGCCAGTCCTGCTGTACCGGGGCGTACCAATCGGCAAACAACCCCAGCACCCGGTCGGGAGAGGAGATCCACTGGCTGATAATGCGCTTGACCGGCGGCATGCCCAATTCACGGCGGAAGCTGTCGAACTCCGGCTTCATGGTCCGATCGAGAACGGTGTGCTCGACGGCGCTCATGATCAGGCGTCTCAGGGGGTACGGCACAAAGCCCGGCAGGTTTCTTCCCGGTGAGTTGATGGGTTGTGCACGGGGCGACCAGATGCCGGACGGCGTGACCTGACCCGTGACCAGGGGAATGCCGTATCTTTCCTGCAACAGGCGGGCGGAAAACGCCCACAACGAACCGAGCATGACGGTTTGGTCATCACACGCTTGCTCCAGCAGTCGATACTGGTCGCGCAACGTGCCGGCGATGGTTTTCCAGAGGGTCGGCAGCGATGTCTTTGGGTGCCACAGCGCCGGGTCGGCCATGACGGCCTGATATTCTTCGCGGGTACCCAAGGGTAGGAAAGTGAAACCGCAGCGCTCGATCACCGGGGCAAATGCCGCGCTGGCGCAAAAGGTTATCCGATGGCCGCGTGCCTGGAGTGTGCGACCGATCCCTATAAAGGGATGAACGTCACCGGCTGAACCGATGGCGGTAATGATGACATGCATAAAGGCTCCCTTTAGGTTGATCATGCGGAGTGAACAGGCCTGATCGGCGGCGGAATCGAACAGCGTCTGCGGAGTCCATCCACAAGACACGATCCAGCTTGAAGGGGTATTAGGCGTTTGCAGGTCGGAAAAGTCTGTAGCGGAAAGCAGGGACATTCCAGCCCGCAGATCCGCAGTGAAACCTGTGGGAGCGAGCCTGCTCGCGATGGCGATGGGTCACCTTCCACATCTCGGGCTGTCCAGCGAATCGCTCGCGGGACAGCCCGGGGCTGTTATGACTCCGTGACGGCTTTCAAAGCCTGGGAAATCGCTTCACCCAGCTTGGCCACATGGGGTGCCTTGACCAGTGTGTTGTGGGTGCCGGGCAGTGCCGTCACGCTCACCTGATCGGCCAGCAACCCACGCCAGCCCAGGGTCGGGTCGCTGCGTTGCTGTTCGCTCGCGGTGAACAGCGACACCTTGAGCGGGCTGGGTGGGCTGACGTAGGCGCCGATGGCCAGTCGCATCCGATAAGCCACTTCCAGATGAATGCGCAGCAGGGCGGCGTCGATGTCGTGGGGCAACTCCTCCGGTAGCAGGCGATGGGTCATGCACAGCGCCAGCATCGCTTCGATGGCGGCGTGTTCCGCCAGCGCCGTCAGTTGCCGAAGCAGATCAGGATCGATCCCCTCGGGCAGCCAGGCCATCAGGAACTGCGCTTCACTGATCGATTGCTCAGGCATCGGATCCGGGCGGGCCGAGGCATCGATGATGCCAAGGAACTCTACAACTTCACCACCGGCCTGTAGTTGCCGCGCCATTTCATAGGCGATCAGGCCACCGGCCGACCAACCGGCGATTCGGTACGGACCTTGCGGCTGGACCTGGCGGATGGCCGTCAGGTAACGCGTCGCAATGGCCGGTACATCGGACAACGGTGCCTCGCCTGCCACCAAGCCACTGGCGGCCAAGCCATAGACCGGTACCTGGGGATCGAGCACCGGGGCCAGATCCCGCGCATATTGCACCTCACCGCCCAGAGGATGGACCAGATACAACGGCCGCTGGGAACCGGTACGGCGGATCGGCACCAGATTGCGCTGGGCGCCGGGCCGTGACTGGCCATCGAGGGTTCGGGCGAAACCGGCGATGGTCGGCTCGACGAACAGGTCGCGCACGGCGATCGGTTTACCGAGGACTTTGCGCAGGCGAGAGGCCATTTGCACCGCCATCAGCGAAATGCCGCCGAGGCTGAAGAAGTCGTCATGGCGGCTGATCCGCTCCTGTTTGAACAGGTCCCGCCAGAGGGCCGCGATGGCGATCTCGGTGTCGCCTTGAGGCGCTTCGTAAGGCAACGGCGCAGGGCCGTCTTCGACGATGGCGGGCTGGACGATGGCCTTCGCCGAGCGCACCAGCGGCGGGGTGTTCTGCAACAACTGGCTGATGGACTGCTGTGGATCGCTCACCAGGTTTTCCAAGACCCTGGCAAAGAGTCCGGCGATGTTCTGCACGGTGGCAACGTCGAACAGGTCGTTGGCGTATTGCAGGCTGCCACCGATGCGCTCGCCATTGTCGATCAGGGACAGTGACAGGTCGAACTGCGTGGTGTTATGCGGGCTTGCCAGGGTTTGCACCGCAAGCCCAGGCAATTGCAGCGGCGCCGGCGGTGTGTTGTCCAGGCTCAACATCACCTGGAACAACGGGCTGTGGCTCATGCTCCGTGTCGGTTGCACGGCACTCACCACCTGTTCGAAAGGCAGGTCCTGGTGATTGTAGGCGGCCAGGGTCAGGTCCTTGATTCGCACCAGCAGTTCGTCGACGCGAGTGTCTTGCTTGGTGGTGACTCTCAACGCCAGGGTGTTGGCGAAGAAACCGATCAACGCTTCCAGCTCCGGCCGCTGACGGTTGGCCACCGGCGTGCCGACCACCACATCGTGTTGGCCGCTCAGATGGCTCATCAACACCGACCAGCCCGCCAGCAGGACCATGAACAACGTGGTGCCCCGGGCTTGGCTGAACGCGCGCAGGTCGGCGCTGAGGGCTGGCGAAAAGCTGCACTCGATGATGCCGCCTGTATAACGCTGGATTGCCGGGCGCGGACGATCCAGCGGCAGGTTCAGCAGCACGGGCGCGCCTTCCAGGTGTTGCCGCCAGAAGTCGATTTGCGCTTGCAGCGCCGGGCCTTCAAGGGATTGTCGTTGCCAGGCGGCATAGTCCACGTATTGCAACGCCAGGGGCGGCAACGGGTCTTTCTGGCCTTGGGTGAAGGCGTTGTAGAGCACGCTGACCTCGCGGGCCAGCACGCTGTTGGACCAACCGTCGGAAACGATGTGATGCAAGGTGATGAACAGTACATGTTCATCATCGGCCAATTGCACCAGGTGGCCGCGCAGCAGAGGTCCGCTGTGCAAGTCGAACAACTGGGTGGCGTTGATCTGGCCGAGGTGTTCGAGCGTGGCCTGGCGTTCAGCGGGGGCGACGGCGCGCAGGTCCTGTTGCTCCAGCCGGAAGCCGTAGTCGGCCGGCGCGATTTTTTGCAAGGGCTCGTCGTCCACCAGCTCGAACCGCGTGCGCAAGGTTTCATGACGCGCCACCAGGCGGTCGAGGGTCGCTTGCAACGCCGTTTTGTCCAGCGTTCCCTTCAGGCTCAAGACCAGCGGCAGGTGATAGGCCGCGCCCGCCGCGTGGTCCAGGTGATCAAGGAACCACAACCGCTGTTGCGAGAAGGACAGCGGCAGGCGTCCGGCGCGATTGGCCAAGGGAATCGACACGGCCTCGGTGGGTGAGGCCGCGTGTACCAGGGCGGCGAGGCCACGCACGGTCGGCGCGTCGAACAGTTCGCGCAGGGTAACCCGCGCGCCCAGCTTGCGGCGCAGCCGCGACAGCAATTGCACCGCCAGCAGCGAGTGGCCGCCGAGTTCGAGGAAACCGTCATGGCGGCCGACCTGATCCAGGTGCAGCAAACCTTTCCAGATCTCGGCAATGGCGATTTCGGTGTCGCCCTGGGGCGCCTCGTAGGTTTTGCTGGCCAGCGAATCCTGGCCGGGGGCCGGCAGGGCGCGACGGTCGAGCTTGCCGTTGGCGGTCAGGGGCAGGGCATCGAGGTGGACGAAGGCGCTGGGCACCATGTACTCCGGCAGGCCGCTCAACAACGCGCCGCGCAGCTGCTCGGCCGGGACCGGTTCGCCGCAGACATAGGCGACCAGTCGCTTGCTGTCCGAATCGCCTTGGCTGTCCTCCCGTGCGATCACCACGGCCTCGCGGATACCCGGGTAGGCCACCAGGGCGTTTTCAATCTCCCCCAACTCGATGCGGAAGCCACGGATCTTCACCTGGAAGTCATTGCGCCCCAGGTATTCCAGCGTGCCGTCGGCCAGCCARCGRCCGAGGTCACCGGTCTTGTACAGCCGTGCGTTCGGCTCGCTGCTGAACGGATCGACGACGAAACGCTCGGCGCTCAGCTCCGGTCGGTTCAGGTAACCCCGGGCTACGCCGGCGCCACCGATGTGCAGTTCACCGGCCACGCCCAACGGCGTCGGTTCGCCGCGGGGATCGAGCACGTGCACCTGGACGTTGGCAATCGGCCGGCCAATGCTCGGGCGTTCGCCCAGGTCGCGGATCAAGTCGATGGTGGCGTCCACCGTGCATTCGGTCGGGCCGTACATGTTGTAGAAACGGATGCTCGGACAGTCGCGCAGTTTCGTCCAGGTCGCGGCATTGATNCCGAGGTCACCGGTCTTGTACAGCCGTGCGTTCGGCTCGCTGCTGAACGGATCGACGACGAAACGCTCGGCGCTCAGCTCCGGTCGGTTCAGGTAACCCCGGGCCACGCCGGCGCCACCGATGTGCAGTTCACCGGCCACGCCCAAGGGCGTCGGTTCGCCGCGGGCATCGAGCACGTGCACCTGGACGTTGGCAATCGGCCGGCCAATGCTCGGACGTTCGCCAAGGTCGCGGATCAGGTCGATGGTGGCGTCCACCGTGCATTCGGTCGGGCCGTACATGTTGTAGAAACGGATGCTCGGACAGTCGCGCAGTTTCGTCCAGGTCGCGGCATTGATSGCCTCGCCACCGAGCAGCACGCTCACCGGCTGGTAGCGGCTGCGTTCGAGCAGGCCGGCGGCGAGCAGGGTGTCCAGTTGCGATGGCGTGGAGTCGAAGGCGTGCACCTGATGCTGTTCGAGGAAGTCCAGCAACTCGTGGCCGCTGGCGCGGATCAGTTGCGGGATGATCACCAGCCGGTGGCCGGAGAACAGCTGCGAGATGCCCTTGATCGACATGTCGAAGAAGAACCCGGCGTTCAGGGCCACGGTGGCCGGGCTCGGGCAATGCTGGTGGGTGGTGCGGGTCAGCACTTGCCAGAAGTTGAACACCGAACGGTGCTCGACCATCACGCCTTTGGACTGGCCGGTGGAACCGGAGGTGTAGATCACATAGGCCAGGTGCTCGGCGGTGAGGTCTTTTATCTGYGGGTTGATGTCAAACSCAGCGTCATTYGCCGCCTGCAACGAGTCCTGACTATCGAGCAACAACACGGGCAAATCCCCGGTCGGCAAGGACAAGGTCGACTGGGTCAACAGCGCCCGTGGCTGGCTGTCCTGCAGCATGAAGGCCATGCGTTCGGCGGGGTGAGCCGGGTCGATGGGCACGTAGGCGGCGCCGGCCTTGAGCACGCCGAGCAGGCCGACGATCATGTCCAGGCTGCGCTCGGCACAGACGGCCACGCGCTGGTCGGGYTCGACGCCGAGGGCGAGCAACTGCCGGGCCAGGTGGTTGGCGCGGCGATTGAGCTGGCGATAGGTCAGTTGCTGCTGTTCGCAGACCAGGGCCACGGCGYCGGGGTTGGCCTGGACYTGGSTTTCGAACAGGTGATGGATCGGTTGCGCGGTGCCGAAGTCGCTGGTGGTGCGGTTGAAGTCCGTCAGCAGCAATTGCCGCTCGCTGGCGGGCAGCACGTCCAGCTGGCTGGCAAGGCGTTCCGGGGCGTGTTCAAGGGCGTCGACCAAGGTGGCCACCGCCTGGGCCAGGTAAGCGGCGATGCGTTGCGGGTCGATGCCGGTGATGGATTGGGCGGTCA